>NZ_JBVHTO010000007.1:0-480098 GCF_055565855.1 Streptomyces sp. NPDC028308 | reverse complement strand
TTCGGGATCATCTCCGAGGTCATCCCGGTGTTCTCCCGCAAGCCGATGTTCGGCTACATGGGCCTCATCGGCGCGACCATCGCCATCGCCGGCCTCTCCGTGACCGTGTGGGCCCACCACATGTACGTCACCGGCGGCGTACTCCTGCCGTTCTTCTCCTTCATGACGTTCCTCATCGCCGTACCGACCGGCGTGAAGTTCTTCAACTGGATCGGAACGATGTGGAAGGGCTCACTGAGTTTCGAGACACCGATGCTCTGGGCCACCGGCTTCCTGATCACCTTCACCTTCGGTGGTCTGACCGGCGTCATCCTGGCCTCGCCGCCGATGGACTTCCACGTCTCGGACTCGTACTTCGTGGTGGCGCACTTCCACTACGTGGTGTTCGGCACCGTGGTGTTCGCGATGTTCTCCGGCTTCCACTACTGGTGGCCGAAGATGACCGGCAAGATGCTCGACGAGCGGCTCGGCAAGATCACCTTCTGGACGCTGTTCGTGGGCTTCCACGGCACGTTCCTGGTGCAGCACTGGCTGGGTGCCGAGGGCATGCCGCGCCGGTACGCGGACTACCTCGCCGCCGACGGGTTCACCGCCCTGAACACGATCTCGACGATCTGCTCGTTCCTGCTGGGCCTGTCGATCCTGCCGTTCTTCTACAACGTCTGGAAGACCGCCAAGTACGGCAAGAAGATCGAGGTCGACGACCCGTGGGGCTACGGCCGTTCGCTCGAGTGGGCGACCTCCTGCCCGCCGCCGCGCCACAACTTCCTCACCCTGCCGCGGATCCGCTCCGAATCCCCGGCGTTCGACCTGCACCACCCGGAGATCGCCGCCCTGGAGCAGCTCGGTCACGGCGGCCACGGTGCCAGCGCCCTCACGGGTGGCAAGGAGGCCGGCAAGTGAAGATCCAGGGCAAGATGTTCATCTGGCTCGCCCTCTTCATCCTCGTCATGGCGATCGTCTATGGCGTGTGGTCGAAGGAGCCGGCCGGTACCACGGCACTGTTCCTCGGCTTCGGTCTGAGCATCATGATCGGCTACTACCTGGCCTTCACGGCCCGGCGGGTCGACCAGCTCGCGCAGGACGACAAGGAGGCCGACGTCGCGGACGAGGCCGGCGAGGTGGGCTTCTTCAGCCCGCACAGCTGGCAGCCCCTCGCCCTCGGCATCGGTGGCGCCTTCGCCTTCATGGGCGTCGTCTTCGGCTGGTGGCTGCTCTACTTCTCGGCCCCGATCATCTTCATCGGTCTGTGGGGCTGGGTGTTCGAGTACTACCGCGGTGAGAACCGCACCCAGTAGCACGCGCCGAGCGCACGGGAGCCCGGACACTCCGTCAGGAGGGTCCGGGCTCCCTCGTTTGCCGTACACGGTGTCCCCCGCACGGCTCACCCGCCGCGCCGGAGCCCGCCGGGGTTCATAGCGTGAGGCCATGAACCACACAGTGTTCTTCCGAGGCGCAAGAGCCGGTGTCGAGAGGCCGACCGTGCTCGACCCTTCGGGCCTGCGCGCACTCGGCCTCTCGACACCCCACCGGCGCGTCCGCACGGTCGCAAGCTGCGCCGTGCTGGTGGCCGCCCTGGGCGCGGGCACCGTCGCCTGCAGCGCGGACGACAAGCAGCTCACGGCCGAGCCGTACGACGCGGCGGGCCAGGTCGCCTTCAGCGGCCCCGCGGGCGGCAGCCGCAAGGCCGACCCGGACAAGCCCCTGGAGATCACCACCAAGGGCTCCGAGAGCCGCATCACGGACGTCACGGCCGTGGACGCGACCGGCAGGTACGTCGCCGGCGAACTGGCCGCCGACGGCTCCCGCTGGCACAGCACCTCACCGCTCGCGGCGAACGCCCACTACACGGTCCGGGTGAGCACCGAGAACGAGGACGGCGCGCCCGGCCGCAAGGTCCTCGCCTTCGACACCAGCCGGCCCACCGCGAAGAAGCGGCTGGACGTCACCTTCGGGCCGAAGGCCGGCGAGTACGGCGTGGGCCAGCCCGTCACCGCCGAACTCAGCGCCCCCATCAAGGACAAGGCGTCCCGGGCCGTCGTGGAGCGCGCCCTGAAGGTGGACTCGACGCCCGCCGTCGAGGGCGCCTGGCACTGGGTGGACGACAAGCAACTGCACTTCCGCCCCAAGGAATACTGGCCCGCCCACGCCACCATCCAGGCGCACGCCAACCTCGACGGCATCAAGATCGGCGACCGGATGTGGGGCGGCGAGGCCAAACCGCTGAGCCTCAGCACGGGCGACCGGGTGGTGGCCCTGACCGACGCCGCCGCGCACACGATGCGGGTCTACCGCAACGATGAGGAGATCAACGAGATCCCCGTCACCACCGGCAAGCCCGGTTTCGAGACCCGCAACGGCGTCAAGGTAGTGCTCGGCAAGGAGTACTTCGTACGGATGCGCGGTACCAGCATCGGGATCTCCGAGGGCAGCGCCGACTCGTACGACCTTCCCGTCTACTACGCGACCCGAGTCACCTGGAGCGGCGAGTACGTGCACGCGGCGCCCTGGTCGACGGGGTCCCAGGGATCGGCCAACGTCAGCCACGGCTGCACCGGCATGAGCACCGCCAACGCCGCCTGGTTCTTCAAGAACGTCCGCCCCGGCGACATCGTGAAGGTCGAGAACTCCGAGGGCGACACGATGGACCCGTTCGGAAACGGGTTCGGGGACTGGAACCTCGACTGGGACAAGTGGCGCTCCGGCAGCGCGCTGCTCGGCGGCACACCCGACGGACCCCGGCCCGCGGACCGGGCGCGGCTGCGTCCGGAGAGTGCCTGACGCCGCGCCCCGCGAGGGGCGCGGGGCCGTGACCAGCACGGCCCCCGCGCGCGGACGCGCGAGGCCCGGAACGGCCGGCGGGCGACACGCCCGGCCCGCCGGACGGTCAGGTTCCCTGCAGGGCCTTGCGGCGCAGCAGCGAGGCCAGCGTGGCGGCGAACTCCACCGGGTCGACCGGATGGGTCACCGCGGCCTCGGCACGGCTCCAGGTGGCCAGCCAGGCGTCCTGGGGACGGCCGATCAGCACGAGGACCGGCGGGCACTCGAAGATCTCGTCCTTGATCTGCCGGCACACACCCATGCCGCCCATCGGCACCGCCTCGCCGTCCAGCACGCAGACGTCGATCCCGCCCTTGCCCAGCTCCGTCAGCACGGCGGCGGGCGTGGCGCACTCGACGAACTCCACCTGGGGCACGTCGGCGGCGGGCCTGCGACCGGTCGCGAGCCGCACCTGTTCGCGGGTGTTGGAGTCGTCGCTGTAGACCAGCACCGTGGCGGTCGGCTGCATTGTTCCTCCGTGACTTCGGCGACGTCGGCGTCGTACGGGTGTGAACCGCTGCGCGGATGCTACTCCCTCGGACACCTCGTCAGCACCGGTTCGGACAGGGCTTCGATGGGCCATACGGGCTGGACACACCCCCCGGACACTCCGAACGGCACCCCCCGGGGTGAGGGCGGGATAAGCGACCGACATAATGTCGGTCGTGGCGACAGCAACGACAGTAGAAACCGGGCACGCGCACCCGTCGGTCAATCGGCCGAACCTCACCAGCGTCGGAACCATCATCTGGCTGAGTTCCGAGCTGATGTTCTTCGCGGCCCTCTTCGCGATGTACTTCACCCTGCGATCGGTGACCGGGCCGGATCACTGGAAGGAAATGGCGTCAAGCCTGAACTTCCCGTTCTCGGCGACGAACACCACGATCCTGGTGCTCTCCTCCCTGACCTGTCAGCTCGGCGTGTTCGCGGCCGAGCGCGGGGACGTGAAGAAGCTCCGGATGTGGTTCATCGTCACCTTCATCATGGGTGCGATCTTCATCGGCGGTCAGGTCTTCGAGTACACGGAGCTGGTCAAGAAGGACGGGCTCTCGCTCTCCTCCGACCCGTACGGCTCGGTGTTCTACCTGACCACCGGCTTCCACGGCCTGCACGTGACGGGCGGTCTCATCGCCTTCCTGCTGGTCCTCGGCCGCACCTACGCGGCCCGAAGGTTCACTCACGAGCAGGCAACCGCCGCCATTGTCGTGTCCTACTACTGGCACTTCGTCGATGTCGTCTGGATCGGCCTCTTCGCCACGATCTACATGATCAAGTAGTCGGCGCGCCGCACAGGCGGTCCGATCCATTCCCGAAGCATCGACGCAGAAGATCCTGACACCGGGGTAATCCGTGAAAAAGCTCTCCGCACGACGACGCCATCCGCTGGCGGCGGTCGTCGTCCTACTCCTCGCGCTGGCGGCCACCGGGGGGCTGTACGCCGCGTTCGCACCCGCGAGCAAGGCGCAGGCCGACGAAACCGCCCAGTCCCTCGCCATCGACGAGGGCAAGAAGCTGTACTCCGTGGGCTGCGCCAGCTGCCACGGCACCGGCGGTGAGGGCACCACCGATGGTCCCTCGCTGGTCGGCGTGGGCGCCGCCGCCGTCGACTTCCAGGTCGCTACGGGCCGGATGCCGGCCCAGCAGCCCGGTGCTCAGATCCCGAAGAAGAAGAACATCTACTCGCAGGCCGAGATCGACCAGCTCGCGGCGTACATCGCCTCGCTCGGTGCCGGTCCCGCGGTGCCCACGAAGAACCAGTACAGCCCCGAGGGTGCGGACATCGCCAAGGGCGGCGAGCTCTTCCGCACCAACTGCGCGCAGTGCCACAACTTCGTCGGCAAGGGTGGTGCGCTCTCCGAGGGCAAGTACGCGCCGAGCCTGGAAGACGTGGACCCGAAGCACATCTACGAGGCCATGCAGACCGGCCCGCAGAACATGCCGTCCTTCCCCGACACCACGATGTCGGAGAAGAACAAGAAGGACATCATCGCGTACCTCCACGCGGTCAACGGAGACGACACCGAGAGCCCCGGCGGCCTGGACCTGGGCGGCCTCGGGCCGGTCAGTGAAGGCCTGTTCGGCTGGATCTTCGGACTCGGCGCGCTCATCGCCGTCGCCGTCTGGGTCGCCGCTCGGACCGCAAAGGCCAAGAAGTCATGAGTAGCCAAGACATTCCAGAAGAGAACCTGCCCGCTGAGCGGGCCACCGACGAGCACAACGCTGCGGTCGGCATCGCGGACGAGCAGAACCCGTTCGCGGACCCCGGTCTGCCGCCCCACGAGCACCGCGTCCAGGACATCGACGAGCGGGCCGCCAAGCGCTCCGAGCGCGTGGTCGCCATGCTGTTCACGCTGTCGATGCTGGCCACGATCGGCTTCATCGCCGCGTTCGTGACGATCCCGGCCGACAAGTCGGTCTTCATCTGGCCGCTCGGGCACATCAGCGGACTCAACTTCGCGCTGGGCACCACGCTCGGCGTCGCGCTCTTCGCCATCGGCGCGGGCGCGGTCCACTGGGCCCGCACGCTGATGTCCGACGTGGAGATCGCCGACGACCGTCACCCGATCGAGGCGCCGCCCGAGGTGCGCGCCAAGGTCATGGCCGACTTCCGGCAGGGTGCCAAGGAGTCCGCGCTCGGCCGTCGCAAGCTGATCCGCAACACCATGCTCGGGGCACTGACCCTGGTGCCGCTGTCCGGCATCGTCCTGCTGCGCGACCTGGGCCCGCTGCCCGAGGACAAGCTGCGCCACACGCTGTGGTCCAAGGGCAAGCTGCTCGTCAACATGAACACGAACGAGCCGCTGCGTCCCTCTGACGTCGCCGTCGGTTCGCTCACCTTCGTCAAGCCCGAGGGGCTGGAGGAGCACGACGAGGAGTTCCAGACCGAGATCGCCAAGGCGGCCCTGATGATCGTCCGGCTCCAGCCGGACAACATCAAGGACAAGCGCGAGCTCGAGTGGTCGCACGAGGGCATCGTGGCGTACTCGAAGATCTGCACCCACGTGGGCTGCCCGATCTCCCTGTACGAGCAGCAGACCCACCATGTCCTGTGCCCGTGCCACCAGTCCACCTTCGACCTCTCCGACGGTGCCCGAGTGATCTTCGGCCCGGCCGGTCACCCGCTGCCGCAGCTGCGCATCGGTGTGAACGATGAGGGCTACCTTCAGGCGCTCGGCGACTTCGAAGAGCCCGTCGGTCCTGCTTTCTGGGAGCGCGGATGAGCACTGCACACAACGAGACGCGTTCGCGCGAGAAGGCGCCCGCCGGTGAGCGGGTGGCGGACTGGGCGGACGGCAGGCTGGGGATCTACTCCCTCGCCAAGTCCAACATGCGCAAGATCTTCCCGGACCACTGGTCCTTCATGCTGGGCGAGATCTGCCTCTACAGCTTCATCATCATCATCCTCACGGGTGTGTACCTGACGCTGTTCTTCCACCCGTCGATGAACGAGGTGGAGTACCACGGCAGCTACGTCCCGCTGCAGGGACAGCTGATGTCCGAGGCGTTCAACTCGACCATGCACATCTCGTTCGAGGTGCGCGGCGGTCTGCTCATCCGGCAGATCCACCACTGGTCGGCGCTGGTCTTCCTGGCCGGCATGTTCGTCCACATGATGCGTGTGTTCTTCACGGGCGCGTTCCGCAAGCCGCGTGAGGTCAACTGGCTGTTCGGCTTCCTGCTGTTCGTCCTGGGCATGTTCACCGGATTCACCGGCTACTCGCTCCCGGACGACCTGCTCTCCGGCACCGGTGTCCGCTTCATGGAGGGCGCGATCCTGTCCGTGCCGATCGTCGGCACGTACCTGTCGTTCTTCCTCTTCGGCGGCGAGTTCCCGGGCGGCGACTTCGTCGCGCGGTTCTACTCGATCCACGTCCTGCTGCTGCCGGGCATCATGCTCGGCCTGGTCGTGGCGCACCTGATCCTGGTCTTCTACCACAAGCACACCCAGTGGGCGGGCCCGGGCAAGACGGAGAAGAACGTCGTCGGCATGCCCCTGCTGCCGGTCTACATGGCCAAGGCGGGCGGCTTCTTCTTCCTGGTCTTCGGTGTCATCGCGATCATCGCGGCGATCGCCTCGATCAACCCGATCTGGACGCTCGGCCCCTACCGGCCGGACCAGGTGTCGACCGGCGCCCAGCCCGACTGGTACATGGGCTTCTCCGAGGGCCTGATCCGCACCATGCCGGGCTGGGAGATCAACCTGTGGGGCCACACCCTCGTCCTGGGTGTGTTCGTCCCGCTGGTCATCTTCCCGCTGGTGCTGGTCGTGATCGCGGTCTACCCGTTCATCGAGTCCTGGGTCACCGGCGACAAGCGCGAGCACCACATCCTGGACCGCCCGCGCAACGTCCCGACCCGTACGGCCGTGGGCGTCGCGTGGATCACCTGGTACGTCGTCATGCTGATCGGTGGTGGCAACGACCTCTTCGCCACCCACTTCCACATGTCGATCAACTCGATCACCTGGTTCGTCCGCATCGCGTTCTTCGTGGCGCCGGTGATCGCGTTCATCGTGACCAAGCGGATCTGCCTCGGCCTCCAGCGCCGGGACCGCGACAAGGTGCTGCACGGCCGCGAGTCGGGCATCATCAAGCGTCTGCCGCACGGTGAGTTCGTCGAGGTGCACGAGCCGCTCAGCCAGGAGGCGCTGCACACGCTCACCGCGCACGAGCAGTACCAGCCGGCCGAGATCGGCCCCGCGGTCGACGAGAACGGCGTCGAGCGCAAGGTCAAGGGCACGCAGAAGCTGCGCGCGAAGCTCAGCAACGCGTACTACGGGGGAGAGAACCAGATCCCCAAGCCCACGGTCGACGAGTACAAGGAGATCACGAGCGGCCACGGCCACCACTGATCCTCCGCCCCGGTCCCGACCGGTCGCCACGGCTGGAGCCCCGTCCATTGCATGGACGGGGCTCTTTGCCGTCCCCGGGCGTGGATAGGGTGGACCCTGCCCGTGACACCTCGTGCACGGTCTTCTCGTATCTGTCTACGGACCCAGGAGCGGCATATGAGTGCTGTGACCCCCGCTGGAGGCGACATCGCGGCGGGCCGTTCCTGGCCCCAGGTGCTGAACGGCCTCCTGGACGGGCGTGACCAGAGCGCGGACGAGACGGCCTGGGCGATGGACCGCATCATGCGCGGTGAGGCCACGGACGCGCAGATCGCCGGGTTCGCGGTGGCGCTGCGGGCCAAGGGAGAGACGGTCGAGGAGATCTCCGGCCTGGTCCGCGCGATGTACGAGCACGCCAACGTGATCGAGGTGCCCGGGGAGACCGTCGACATCGTCGGCACGGGCGGCGACGGCGCCAAGACCGTCAACATCTCCACCATGTCGGCGATCGTCGTGGCCGGCACGGGCGCCAAGGTGGTCAAGCACGGCAACCGGGCCGCGTCGAGCGCGTCCGGCGCCTCCGACGTCCTGGAGAAGCTGGGCGTCAATCTCCAGCTGACACCGAAGCGGGTCGCCGAGGTGGCCGAGGAGGCCGGGATCACCTTCTGCTTCGCGGTGAAGTTCCATCCCGCCCTGCGTCATGTGGCCGCCGCGCGCGGGCAGTTGGGCATCCGCACGACCTTCAACTTCCTGGGGCCGCTGACCAACCCGGCCCGGGTCAAGGCCCAGGCCGTCGGGGTGGCCGATCTGCGGATGGCGCCCATCGTCGCCGGTGTCTTCGCCGAACGCGGCAACTCCTCGCTGGTGTTCCGCGGCGACGACGGCCTCGACGAGCTGACCACCACCGCCACGTCCAGGGTGTGGGTCGTGCGCGACGGGAAGGTCCACGAGGACGCCTTCGACCCGCGTGACGTGGGCATCGACCTGGTCCCGGTCGAGGCCCTGCGGGGCGCCGACGCGTCGTACAACGCGGACGTGGCCCGGCGGCTGCTGAACGGCGAGAGCGGGCCCGTACGGGACGCGGTGCTGCTGAACGCGGCGGCGGCCCTGGTCGCCCTGGAGCCGGGGAGCGGGCCGCTCGCGGAGCAGATCCGCGCCGGGATGGCACGGGCCGCGGAGGCCGTCGACTCCGGGGCCGCGAAGCGCACCCTGGACCGGTGGGTCGCGGCCAGCAACGCCTGAGCCGCACACACGGTGAGGCGGGGCGCGGTCCGGATTCTGGACCGCGCCTTGCGCGTGGAAGATCTTCTGGCAAGATGCTGTACCAGGTCATGAGCGACAGCCATCAGGCCCCGGCCGGCTGTCCGGCAACCCTCCGTCCGTGGCGGGGTGCCCCGGGTGAAGACCAGGCCGTAGGCAGCGAGGTCTACGGCAAGCGCGGACCCCTCGCACTCTTCCGAGTGAGCACCGCCAGGGGTCCTGGTCGTTCGAGGGAGCCTTCTGTGAGCAAGCGAATGCGGTAGGGCGTAGAGCCCCGCCTCCGCACACCCTTTTCTCCTCCTTCCTGTGCCGTCGACGCCCCCCGAGCGGGCTGTCCGCACAGCGATCTCGCCTGCCACTCACAGGAGTTCGCCATGTCTGTCCCCACCGCTGCCGCCGACCGTTCCGTTTGTGCCCCGCTGCCCGTTCTCGGCCGGGATGTCACCGTCCCCCTGGTCACCGGCGGCGAGGTCACCTACGCCGCGCTGGACTACGCCGCCAGCGCCCCGGCCCTCCAGCGCGTCTGGGACGACGTCGCCGCGTACGCCCCGTACTACGGCAGCGTGCACCGGGGCGCCGGCTACCTCTCCCAGCTCTCCACCGACCTCTTCGAGAGCGCCCGCGTGACCGTCGCCGAGTTCCTCGACTGCCGGGACGGCGACCAGGTCGTCTTCACCCGCTCCACCACCGACTCCCTCAACCTGCTCGCCGCCGCCCTGCCGGCGGACTGCCAGGTCTTCGTCTTCGAGACCGAGCACCACGCCTCGCTGCTGCCCTGGCGCGACGCCCGCGTGACGTACCTGAACGCCCCGCGCACCCCGGACGAGGCCGTCGCCACCCTGGAGCGCGCGCTGGCCGCCCGCGACCCGTACGGCCCGGCCCTGGTGTGCGTCACCGGCGCCTCGAACGTCACCGGCGAGCTGTGGCCGGTGCGCGAGCTGGCCGCCGCCGCCCACGCGCACGGCGCCCGCATCGTCCTGGACGCCGCCCAGCTCGCCCCGCACCACCCGGTGTCGGTCAAGGACCTGGACGTCGACTGGGTCGCCTTCTCCGGGCACAAGCTGTACGCGCCCTTCGGCTCCGGTGTCCTCGCGGGCCGCGCCGACTGGCTGACCGAGGCCGAGCCCTACCTCGCGGGGGGCGGCGCCAGCCGCAAGGTCTCGCGGCGCGCGGACGGCGGGGTCGACGTCGAGTGGCACGACAGCGCCGCCCGCCACGAGGCCGGCTCCCCGAACGTGATCGGCGTCTACTCCATCGCGTCGGCCTGCAAGGCGCTCACCGAGGCCGGCTTCGACTCCCTGGTCGCCCGCGAGCAGCACCTGATCGACACCGTCCGCGCGGGCCTCGCCGAGGTGCCCGAGGTGCGGGTCCTGTCGCTGTTCGGGGACGACGCCCCGCGGGTCGGCGTCATCTCGTTCGTCGTCGACGGCTGGAACAGCTCGCACTTCGCGGCGGCCCTGTCCGCGGAGTACGGCATCGGCGTGCGCGACGGCCTCTTCTGCGCCCACCCGCTGGTGCGCACCCTGCTCGGCAGCGACCCGCAGAGCCAGGGGGAGTGCGGGGCCCCGGAGGCCGCGCCCGGCGAGAAGTCCCTGAACGCGATCCGCGTCAGCTTCGGCGCGGGCACCCCGGACGAGCACGTGGAGCGCTTCGTCCGCGCCGTGAGGGAACTGGTGCGGGACGGCGCCCGGTGGCGGTACCGGACCCAGGACGGGCGTTGCGTGCCGGCGGTCTGAGGCCGTAGAAACGGCTCAGCGGCCGGAGGCGGCGGGCGCGGTACGGTCCCGGCAGGTCAGGAGTCGAGGCCGATCGCGAACGCCGCCTCCAGGTCGTGCTGGGAGTACGTGCGGAACGCGACGTGGGTGTCGGTGCCCTCGACGCCCGGGATCTTGCTGATGCGGCCCGGGATGACGTCGGCCAGGTCGTCGTGCGCCTGCACGCGGACCATGGCGATGAGGTCGTAGGTACCGGTGACGGAGAAGACCTCGCTGACGCTGTCGAGGGCCGCGATCGACTCCGCGATCTCGGGGATCCGGTCCACGCTGGTCTTGATGAGCACGATCGCGGTGATCACGGCTGGTTCTCTCCCTCGGGGGCCGTCACTGGGGTTTTCACTCTAGTCGCACGGCCGAAGCGCACCCAGGCGCAGAGGAACCCGGCGGTGAAGCCCAGCAGGTGGGCCAGGTAGGCGACCCCGGGCCCCTGGTCGTCGCGGCCCGCCGCGAGCCACTGGAGGACCGCCCAGAAGGGCAGGACCACCCAGGCCGGGAAGCGCAGCGGCAGGAAGAAGAGGAACGGGAAGAGACTGGTCACCCGGGCCCCGGGGAACAGGTACAGGAACGCTCCGAGGACCGCGGAGATCGCCCCCGAGGCGCCGACCAGGGTCTGTGTGGACTCGGCGTTGGCGATCGCGTAGCCGAGCAGGGCCAGGTACCCGCAGCCCAGATAGAAGAGGGCGAACCCGGCGCGGCCCATGCGCTCCTCCGCCATCGCCCCGAAGACGTAGAGGAAGAGCATGTTGCCGAGGAGGTGGAGCCAGCTGCCGTGGATGAACAGCGCCGTCGCGGGAGTGAGCAGGGCGCGCGGCCGCCCGTCGAGGAGCTCGGCGGGGATCACGCCCCAGCGGCGGAAGTACGCCTGCTGGGCGGCGAACAGGTCGTCCCCGGTGCCGTACGCCGGGTTCAGTCCCGCCGCCGGGCCGATCACGAAGATCAGGCAGCACACACCGATCAGTCCGTACGTCACCGGCGCGGACTGTCCCCGGACGCTCCGGCCGATCACCGCGCTCCACTTACCGGTCATGCGACAGAGCATGACGTAATCGGGCGGAAGCGCACAGACCGCCTCGCCGCGTGGACGGCCGAGCGTCGAGGACCCGCCAGGCCGTAGGGTACGAGCCACACGCACCAGGGAAGCTGGCGCATCACGGACACTAGAGGGAAAGCGAACAGCCACGATGACGGTTCCCCTGCCGACCGCCGAGACGCGGTGGCGCTGCATGCTCTGCGGCAACCTCACGCGTTTCGACGTGACCCGCTCCTCGAAGGTCGTCGAGTACGTGCACCTCGACCTCGCCGGCGAGCCGAAGGTCGAGGAGCGCGAGGTGGTCAGTGAGACCATCGACTCGGTGCGCTGCCGCTGGTGCAACGCGGTGGATCAGGTGGAACTGGTGGACAGGCCGGGCGCCGGCTCCTGACGATGGGGGTCCCCCCGCTCGAGCGAAGCCGAGAGTGGGGGAGGGCCCCGCGAGAAATTGGGGTGTGACGGATGGTGGAGACCACAGGCGGGGAGCCGGACGACGGCACCGCCGAGGTGCTCGACCGCCCGCTGCCCGACGGCGTGCGGCGCCGGGTCGTACAGATCGTCTCCGACGGCTTCGGCGGTCTGACCGTGGCCGAACTGCCCGCGCAGCTGCGGCAGTACGCGCGCTTCGCCCCCAATCGGCGGGCGAAGTTCGCGGGCAACGCCATGGCCGCGGCCCTGGAGACGGACCCGCTGTTCAGGCAGCGCATCGCCGAGAAGCTGAGAGAGGCCCAGCCGGAGCTCACCGGCGCCCTGGACGCGGGTTCACCGCCTCCGGCCGCGGACCCGCTGGACGTGGCGGCCGCGGCCTACGTGTTGCGCCCCGCGGGCTGGGTGAAGCTGGTGACCGCCGCGGGCGAGGAGGCCCTGCGGGCGGACGCCGAGCGCGCCGACGAGGAGAACCGCGCCGAGCTGGAGCGGCTGCGCGAGGAACTCGCGGCGGCCCGCGGCCAGACCAGGGCCGAGACCGAACGGCTGCGGACGGAGTTGGAGTCGGCCCGCAAGGAAGCCGAATCGCTTCACCGCAAGCTGCGAAGCGCCCTCAGTGACGTCAAGCGGGGCGAGGCGGCCCTGCGTAAGCTCCAGAACGAGATGGAGACCGCGCGCGCCGAGGGGCAGGCCCAGCTGTCCGCAGCCGAGAGCGAGGGCCGGCGGCTCAAGGCGCGGCTCGGCGAGGCCGAGGCGGCCCTGGAGGCCACCCGCAGGGCCGCACGCGAGGGCCGCAGCGTCGAGGACATGCGGGTGCGGCTGCTGCTCGACACGGTGCTGGACGCGGCCCAGGGGCTGCGGCGCGAACTCGCCCTGCCCCCGGTGTCCCAGCGTCCCGCCGAGACCGTGGACGCCGTCGAGCCCGGACGGATGACGCCGAAGGACATCGCCGCCCGCGCCCTGTCCGAGGACGACCCCGCGATCCTCGACCAGTTGCTCGCGCTGCCCCAGGCGCATCTGGTCGTCGACGGCTACAACGTCACCAAGACCGGCTATCCGCAGATGCCGCTGGAGAAGCAGCGGCTGCGGCTCCTCGGCCAGCTCTCGCAGCTCGCCGCGCAGACCGGCGCCGAGGTCACCTGCGTCTTCGACGGGGCCGAGCTGGCCGCGCCGGTGCTGCTCGCGCCGCCGCGCGGAGTACGGGTGCTGTTCTCCAAGCCCGGGGTGACGGCGGACGAGCTGATCCGCCAGCTGGTGCGCGCCGAGCCTGTGGGACGGCCCGTCATCGTCGTGTCGACCGACCGCGAGGTGGCCGACGGGATCGCCAAGGCGGGTGCGCGGCCGGTCGCCTCGGTGGTGCTCCTCAAGCGCTTCTCGCGCGGCTGAGACGGAACCGAATACACCGCTTTACGCCGCCGGGACCGCGGAGGCGCCTTTCCGTGCTTACCGGCCCATAGGAAACGTACGCACCATGCGTAACGTCTGGGCCTGATGCCCGAATTGGCGAAACCTTCACGCAACGTAGCGTCAAACGCGCATCACTGCACGTGAGTTGCCGGTAAAGAATGCAGTCGGTGACCGAGATTTTTCCTGTGAGGATTTGAACTGATCACAAGAAGGTCACTAGGGTCAGGCCTCGAACCTCCGCTCGGGTGATCACTCATAGGGAGTGACGGTGGAGGGACACCGCCCGTCGGCGCATCGGCAGGCGGCTGGAGGAAGAAGGAGCTCGCCTTCGTGGCGTCCCACCGTCGACCCAAGCAGCCGAGCCGCACCCGCGTGACCGTGCTCACCACCGCTGCTGCCGCCGCAGTCGCCCTCAGCTCGCAGGCCGCGAACGCCGCGCCGAGCGAGAAGCCGAGCAAGGACGAGGTCAAGTCCAAGGTCGACAAGCTCTACGAAGACGCCGAGAAGGCCACCGAGAAGTACAACGGGGCCAAGGAGAAGCAGGACAAGCTCGAGAAGCAGATCGGCACCCTGCAGGACAACGTCGCCCGCGGCCAGGAAGAGCTCAACGACCTGCGCGACGGCCTCGGTTCGCTGGCCACCGCCCAGTACCGCTCCGGTGGCATCGACCCCTCCGTGCAGCTCTTCCTCTCCTCGGACCCGGACGACTACCTCGACAAGGCGTCCACGCTCGACCAGTTGAGCGGCCAGCAGGTCGAGGCGCTGAAGAAGATCCAGGAGAAGCAGCGCTCGCTCTCCCAGCAGCGCCAGGAAGCCTCCGCCAAGCTCAAGGACCTCGCCGACACCCGCACCGAGCTCGGCAAGAAGAAGAAGGAAGTCCAGGGCAAGCTCGCCGAGGCGCAGAAGCTCCTCAACACCCTGACGGCCAAGGAGAAGGCGGCGCTCGACGCGGAGCAGGCACGCGCCACCCGCGCCAGCGAGCGCAGCGCCCTCGACTCCGGCGCCAAGCCCGCCTCCGGCCGGGCCGGAGCGGCCTTCGCCGCCGCGCAGACCAAGCTCGGCTCGCCCTACGTCTACGGCGCGACCGGCCCCAGCTCCTTCGACTGCTCGGGCCTCACCTCGTGGGCCTACGCCCAGGCCGGTGTCGGCATACCCCGGACCTCGCAGGCGCAGGCCAACGCCGGCACCCGCATCTACTCCCAGAGCGACCTGCAGATCGGCGACCTGGTCATCTTCTACGGCGACCAGCACCACGTGGGCCTCTACGCCGGCAACGGCCAGGTCCTCCACGCCCCGCGCACCGGCACCGTCGTGCGCTACGAGTCGATCGGCAACATGCCCTTCCAGTTCGGCGTCCGCGTCTGACGTCCCGCGCGCGGCCCGCCCCGGCGGGCCGCCCTCCCACGGCCGCCGCCGTACCGCCCAAACGGGCGAATTGACGCGGCTCCCGCTGACCCCGCGCCCCGCCGATGACCTGCGTCTGAGGCGGGGCGTCACGTTGTGTGCCCGTCGGGGTCTTTGGCCTGTGCGTAGTCGCGCGGCTACTGTCTGGCGCGTTTCCCCCAACACCGGGGGTCCGTCAGCGGAGGGAGAGCGGCTACCCGTGGGGTCCCATCGTCGCCTTGCACCATCCGGGTTCGACCGGGGCGCGGCCGGTGCCGCCGTCTGCGTCCTGTCCGCCGCGGCCGCCGCCCTCGGGGCCGTGCCGGCACTCGCCGAGCCCGAGGAGGACACCCGGTCCACGGTGGACCGCCTGTACGAGCAGGCCGAACAGGCCACCGAGGCGTACAACAAGGCCGACGAGCGGGCTGACACCCTGCGCGAGCAGGTGTCCACGGCCCAGGACGAGATCGCCCGCCAGCAGGAGCGCATCAACACCATGCGGGACGCGCTCGGGTCGCTGGCCGGAGCCCAGTACCGCTCCGGCGGGATGGACCCCTCGCTCGCCCTGCTGTTCTCCGACGACCCGGACGACTACCTCGACAAGGCCGCCGTGCTCGACCGGATCGGCGTGCACCAGGCGGGCGAACTCAAGGAACTCCAGACGGCCATGCGCGACCTCGCCCAGCGGCGTGACGAGGCGAGCGACAAGCTCGCCGAACTGGAACGCAGCCGCGCGGCCGTCGCCCGGCACAAGAAGACGGTCGAGCGGAAGCTCGCCAAGGCGAGGGAGTTGCTCAACTCGCTGCCGTACGCCGAGCGCGCCGCCTACGACCGGGCCTCCCGCTCCGGACGCGCGGGCGTGCCCGACCCCGGCGCGGCGCCGGCCTCGGGCCGCGCGGCCGCCGCCGTCGCCGCAGCCCGCTCCGCGCTCGGGCGCCCGTACGTGTGGGGCGCCAACGGCCCCGGCGGCTTCGACTGTTCGGGCCTGATGCAGTGGTCGTACGCCCAGGCCGGTGTCGGGCTGCCGCGCACCTCGCAGGCCCAGCGGTACGCCGGACGCCAGGTGCCGCTCTCCCAGGCGCAGCCCGGCGACCTGGTCGCCTACCGGTCCGACGCGAGCCACATCGCGATGTACATGGGCAACGGCCAGGTGATCCACGCCCCCTACCCGGGCGCGCCGGTCCGCTACGACCCGGTGGGCATGATGCCGGTGTCCTCGGTGACCCGGGTCTGACCGGACGGCCCGGCGCGGGGGTCCGGTTCCGGCCGGGTTCCCGGACAGCGGGCGGACGCCCCGGCCGGGCCCCCGTACGATCAGGAACGTGGCTGGTCGTGGGCGCGTGTCGGGGGCGGTGGCGAGCTGCGTGCTGCTCCTCGTGTCCCTGGTCGGCTGCGCGGGCCGCCCGGCGCGCGACACCGCGGCCGACGCCGTCCAGCGCGTGCTCGACCGGCGGGCGGCGGCGGTCCTGCACCGGGACGCGGCGGCCTACCGGGCGACCGGGACCGAGGCCGCCGGGACCACCGCCCTCGGGAACCTGCGCGAGGTGCCGCTGGCCGCCTGGTCGTACCGGCTGACCGGCTTCCACCGCACCGGCGACACGGCCACCGCCGACGCCGACCTCGGCTACCGCATCGAGGGCTACGACCGGGCGCCGCTCACCGCCGCCCGCACCCTGCGCCTGACCCGCGACGAAGGCCGCTGGCACGTCGTCTCCGACCGGCCCGCCGGGAAGGCCGCCGAACAGCTCTGGGAGCAGGGGCCCGTGCGCACCGTACGCGGGGAGCACAGCCTCGTCCTCGGCGTCGGGCAGTCGGCCGAGACCCTGCGCGGATACGCGCGGCTGGCGGACCGCGCGGTGCCCGCGGTGTCGCGGACGTGGGGCACGGACTGGTCGGGGCACGTCGTCGTGCTCGTACCGAAGTCCCTGGACGGCATGGCCGGGCTGCTCGGCGCGGCGGCGTCCGGATACCGGGGGATCGCGGCCGTCACCACCGGCGAGGCGGGCGCCTCGGCACGGGCGCCCGCGGACCGGATCATCGTCAACCCCGAGGCGTACGGCGTCCTCGGCGCCCTCGGCAGGCAGGTCGTGCTCACCCACGAGACCACCCACGTCGCCACCCGCGCGCACACCACCGCCGCCACGCCCCTGTGGCTGTCGGAGGGCTACGCCGACTGGGCGGGCTACCTGGGCAGCGGGCGGCCCGCCACCGAGGTCGCCCCCGAGCTGGAGCGCGCCGTGGTGGACGGGCGGCTGCCCGCCGGTCTGCCCGAGGACGCGGACTTCGGCTTCACCGGGGACGCGGCGCGGCTCGCGCGGGCGTACGAGGGCGGCTGGCTGGCCTGCCGGCTGATCGCCGACCGCTGGGGCGAGGTCCGGCTGAACGAGTTCTACCGCGCCGTCGGCGAGCACCGGCAGCGCGCCGGCGCCGTCGAGGCCGCGCTGCGGGACGTCCTGCACACGTCGCCGGAGGAGTTCACCGGGCAGTGGCGGGACTACCTGCGCGCGCAGCTCGGCTGATCCGCGGGATCAGCAGGGCCCCGCGTGGCGGTGCGCGACATCAGGAGGAGGCCAGGGACGCCTTGCTGCGGGTGGCCTGCGGGGGGACCGTCGGGGGCGGCTGGGAGACCGTGCCCCGCCACAGCTCGCGGGCGGCGAGCAGGGTGGCGGCCACGAGGAGGCCGTTGCGGGCGACGAGCAGGGCCACGCCGAGGGCGTCGCTCGCCACCACGTGCGAGAAGAAGACCGGGAACTCCAGGACGGTCACCAGGGCCGCCGCCAGGACCAGCGCGGCCGGCCGTGTCATCCGGGTGCCGCGGAAGCACAGGCACACCGCCGCCAGCCCCACCAGCCACACCATGTACTGCGGGCTGATCACCCGGCTGGTCACCGTGAACATGAGCCCGGCGACGAAGGCGGCCTCGGCGAGCGTGTGCGCGAGGAAGCGTTTCGCGCACAGCCGCCACAGCAGCATCCAGCCGAACGCGACGGCGGTGAGGAGCAGCGCCGCCCCGCTCACCAGGCCGACGTGCGGGCCGAGGAACTCCACCGAGCCGTAGTTGAGCAGCACCTCGCCCTCCCAGCCGAAGTGCCGGGCGACGTGGAAGACCAGGGAACCCAGCGACTCCACCTCCGTGCCCCGGTTGCGCTGGTAGGCGAGGAAGGAGAACGCGCCGGGCATCGCCACCCCGGCCAGCAGGCCGAGCCCGCCGACGGTCACCGCCGCCGTGCCCCAGGCCCGCCCCGCGCTGCCCTTCGCCGCCCCCACCAGCACCAGCACCGGCCACACCTTCAGCAGCGCGCCGAACCCCGCCAGCGCCCCCATCGCACGGGGGTGACGCACCCCGGCGAGCAGCGCGGCCACGGCGACCGCCGTCACCATCACGTCGTAGCGGGCGTACACGGTCGGGCCGAGCAGCGCCACGCCCGCCACCCACACCCATGCCCCGCGCGGGGACTTCCCGGGACGCCGCCCCGCGTACCCGAGCAGCGCGAACACCAGCAGGTCGGCCAGAAGCGCGAGGACGAAGAAGGCCGACGTGTAGTCCAGGAAGGGCAGCAGGGCGGGGGAGAGGACGGGGAGCGCCGCCGCGGGCGGGTACTGCCAGGTGACGTCGTCGAGCGGGAAGGTGCCGGTGCGCAGCACCTCGTACCAGCCCTGGTAGATCACGGTCACGTCGCTCGCCACGTCGGGCCCCGGGAAGACGAACACCCGGAACACGAACAGCAGCAGCACCGTCCTGGTCAGCGCCCAGACCAAGAGCGGCGCGTACGGGAATCCCTCCCGCCTCGTGCCCGTCATGCCCACCTGGCCCCCGTTCGTCCGGATCGTGCGTCCGCGCAGTCATGATGGCGTGCGGGGCTGTGCGAGGGCCGTCAAACACGGCCGTACGGAGCTGTCGGTACGGCCGGGAGGGGGGGTTCGGTAGGGTCGGGCGCGATGGACAAGACGCTGATCGTGACCAACGACTTCCCGCCCCGCCCCGGCGGCATCCAGGCGTTCCTGCACAACATGGCGCTGCGGCTGGAGCCCGGGCGGCTCGTGGTCTACGCGTCCACCTGGAAGCGCGGTCGCGAGGGCGCCGAGGCGACCGCCGCCTTCGACGCCGAGCAGCCGTTCACCGTCGTACGCGACCGTACGACGATGCTGCTGCCGACGCCCGCGGTGACCCGGCGGGCGGCGGACCTGCTGCGCGAACACGGCTGTACGTCGGTCTGGTTCGGGGCGGCGGCACCGCTCGGGCTGATGGCGCCGGCGCTGCGCAAGGCCGGCGCCCGGCGGCTCGTGGCGACCACGCACGGCCACGAGGCCGGCTGGGCCCAGCTGCCCGCCGCCCGGCAACTCCTGCGCCGGATCGGCGAGTCCACGGACACGATCACCTACCTCGGGGAGTACACGCGCTCGCGGATCGCCTCCGCGCTGACGCCCGAGGCCGCCTCCCGCATGGTCCAACTGCCGCCCGGCGTCGACGAGAAGACCTTCCACCCCGACTCGGGAGGCGACGCGGTCAGGGCCCGGCTCGGGCTCACCGACCGGCCGGTCGTGGTCTGCGTCTCGCGGCTCGTGCCGCGCAAGGGCCAGGACACCCTGATCCTCGCCATGCCCCGCATCCTGGCGGCCGAGCCGGAGACGGTGCTGCTCGTCGTCGGCGGCGGACCCTACGAGAAGCAACTGCGCCGGCTCGCCCACGCCACCGGTGTCGCCGGCTCCGTCCGCTTCACCGGCGCGGTGCCCTGGTCCGAGCTGCCCGCGCACTACGGCGCCGGGGACGTCTTCGCCATGCCGTGCCGCACGCGCCGGGGCGGTCTCGACGTCGAGGGGCTCGGGATCGTGTACCTGGAGGCGTCCGCGACCGGCCTTCCCGTGGTCGCCGGTGACTCCGGCGGCGCGCCCGACGCCGTGCTCGACGGCGAGACCGGCTGGGTCGTCCGCGGCGGCGCCCCGGAGGAGGCCGCCGACCGGATCGTCACCCTCCTCGGCGACGCGGAACTCCGCCGCCGGATGGGGGAGCGGGGCCGCACGTGGATCGAGGAGAAATGGCGCTGGGACCTCCTGGCAACCCACCTGAAGACCCTCCTCTAGCCCACGCACACCGGGCGGACGTTTAGGGGCGCGGGGAACGGCGCACCCAGCCCCCACGGCGGTCAAGCCGCAGACGAACCGATCGCCGTACGGCGGGCGGGCGTTCAGGGGCGCGGGGAACGGCGCGAGCAACCACGATGGCGGGTAAGCCGCAGACGATCCGGACCCCGTACGGCGGGGTGGGCTTTTAGGGGCGCGGGGAACGGCGCGAGCAACCACGATGGCGGGTAAGCCGCAGACGAACCGATCCCCGTACGGCGGGCGGGCGTTCAGGGGCGCGGAAACGGCGCGACCAGCCCCCACGGCGAGCAGGCCGAAAAGGCCCCCGGCCGAGGGGGGAAACGCCCCGTACGGCGAAAGGGCGCCCGCACAAACGGACGCCCTCCCCACACCCCACGACGAACGCGCCCCCACGCCCAGTGGACGCCGCAGACACGTCACCCCGGACGACAGAGGGAACCGCCGCTCGGGCATCAGCCCCGATAAATCGCCTCGATCTCGTCCGCGAAGTCCTTCGCCACAACGTTCCGCTTCAGCTTCAGCGACGGCGTGAGATGCCCCGACTCCTCGGTGAACTGCGCCGGCAACAGCCGGAACTTCCGCACCGACTCCGCCTTCGACACCGCCGCGTTGCCGTCGTCGACGGCGTCCTGGATCGCGCGCAGCAGCTCCGGATCCTCCCGGAGAGACGCCGCCGTGGACCCGGCAGGCTTCCCGTGCTCCTCGGCCCAGCGGCCCAGGAACTCCTCGTCGACGGTGACCAGCGCACCCACGAAGGGCCGCCCGTCGCCGACCACCATGCACTCGGCGACCAGCGCGTGCGCCCGGATGCGGTCCTCGATCACGGCCGGGGCGACGTTCTTGCCGCCCGCCGTGACGATGATCTCCTTCTTGCGGCCGGTGATCCGGAGGTACCCGTCCTCGTCGAGGGTGCCGATGTCACCGGTGTGGAACCAGCCGTCGGCCAGCGCCTCGGCGGTCGCGCCCTCGTTGTTCCAGTACTCCTTGAACAGGTGCTCGCCGTGCAGCAGCACCTCACCGTCGTCCGCGATCCGCACCACGGACCCCGGCAGCGGCTGCCCGACCGTGCCGATCTTGGTGCGGTCCCACGGGTTGAAGGCGGTGGCCGCGCAGGACTCGGTGAGGCCGTAGCCCTCCAGGACCGTGAAGCCGATACCGCGGAAGAAGTGGCCGAGCCGCTCACCGAGGGGCGCGCCGCCGGAGATCGCGTACTCGCCCCGCCCGCCGAGCACGGCCCGGAGCTTGCTGTAGACGAGCTTGTCGAAGGTCTTGTACTTGATCTTCAGACCGAGGGACGGCCCGGAGGGCGTGTCCAGCGCGCGGCTGTAGGCGATCGCCGTGTCCGCCGCCTTGTCGAAGATCTTGCCCTTGCCGTCCGCCTGCGCCTTGGCGCGCGCCGAGTTGTAGACCTTCTCGAAGACGCGCGGCACGCCGAGGATCAGCGTCGGCCGGAAGGCGGCCAGCTCGTCGGTGAGGTTCTTGATGTCCGGGACGCAGCCGAGCTTGATCGGCGCCATCATCGGCGCCACCTGCACCAGGCGCCCGAAGACGTGCGCGAGCGGCAGGAAGAGAAGGACCGAGCACTCGCCGGTGCGGAACAGCGGGCGCAGCCGCTCCACGATGTTGCCGCACTCCGCGAAGAAGGCGCGGTGGGTGAGGACGCAACCCTTGGGACGGCCGGTCGTGCCGCTGGTGTAGACGATGGTCGCCGGGTCGTCGGCCTTGGCGGCCGAGCTGCGCTCCTCGACGGTCTCGTCCGAGACGTCCTTGCCCGCGCGCCCCAGCTCCTCGACGCCGCCGGCGTCGATCTGCCAGATGTGCTTGAGCGCGGGCAGCCGGTCGCGCACCGACTCGACGGAGGCGGCGTGCGTCTCCAGCTCGACGATGCAGGCGGTCGCGCCCGAGTCGCCGAGGATCCACTGCACCTGCTCCGCCGAGCTGGTCTCGTACACCGGAACGGTGACCGCGCCGGCGCTCCAGATCGCGAAGTCGAGCAGCGTCCACTCGTAGCGGGTGCGGGACATCAGGCCGACCCGGTCGCCCGGCTGGACGCCGGACGCGATCAGGCCCTTGGCCGCGGCCCGCACCTCGGCGAGGAACGTGGTGGCGCTGACGTCCGTCCACGTGCCGCCCACCTTGCGGGCGATGACGGCGACATCGGGATGCTGCGCGGCGTTTCTGCGGACGATGTCGGTCAGATTGCCGTCCGCAGGGACCTCGTACAAAGCCGGAAGGCTGAACTCGCGCAAGACTGCTGCTCCTCATAGGGCGCCGGCGCCACGACTCTGTGTGATGCGACGGTGCGGTCCAAGGCTCGGGCAGGTGCTCGAAGACGTCATGGTTGAAATCCTGAGCACGACTGGACGGCCCGGACGTTACCCGCCGGTATGGCTTCTACGACAGGGGGTCCCGGCGAGATGTTCTATGCGTCACACGTGTTGGCGTTCCTTCGCGCACAGTAGTCCACCCCCTTCGGGACTAGCCAGTAACCGCAGGTCCGGCCGCCTCTGTTCACGTTTGCCGCACACGCCTACGCTTGATCGTCATGGCACCCACACGAGGCGGTAACCGAAGGACGCGCGTCCATGTGGTCAGCGACGTGCACGGCAACGCGCGCGATCTGGCCACGGCCGGAGAGGGCGCCGACGCCCTGATCTGCCTGGGTGACCTGGTGCTCTTCCTGGACTACGCCGACCACTCGCGCGGCATCTTCCCCGACCTCTTCGGACCGGAGAACGCGGACCGCATCGTCGAGCTGCGCACCGCCCGCCGCTTCGAGGAGGCGCGCGAGTTCGGGGCCCGGCTGTGGAGCGGGATCGGCGCGGACCGGGCCGCGGCCATCGAGAAGGCGGTACGCAAGCAGTACGCCGAACTGTTCGGCGCCTTCCCGGCACCGACGTACGCCACCTACGGCAATGTCGACATGCCGACCCTGTGGCCGGAATACGCCGGACCCGGTACGACGGTCCTCGACGGCGAACGGGTGGAGATCGGCGGGTGGGTCTTCGGGTTCGTCGGCGGCGGACTGCGCACGCCGATGCGCACGCCGTACGAGATCAGCGACGAGGAGTACGCGGCCAAGATCGAGGCGGTCGGCGAGGTCGACGTGCTGTGCACGCACATCCCGCCGGAGGTGCCGGAGCTGGTGTACGACACGGTGGCGCGCCGTTTCGAACGCGGCAGCCGGGCCCTGCTGGACGCCATCCACCGCACCCGCCCGCGCTACTCGCTCTTCGGCCACGTCCACCAGCCGCTGGTCCGGCGGATGCGCGTCCGGGCGACCGAGTGCGTGAACGTGGGGCACTTCGCGAGCTCGGGCCGGCCCTGGGCCCTGGAATGGTGAGGTCCGCGATCCTCCGGGCAGGCCACGCGGCGTTCTCGGCCCCGCGGACGCGGTGACGGCGGGGAGGTCCGCGCGCGGTAGCCTTCACGCTGCACACACGTGCGCAGCACCCTTCCTCACCGGACCGCATCTGGAGGAGCCACCGCGATGGCGGAACACACCAGCTCGAGCATCACGATCGAGGCGGCACCGGCCGACGTCATGGCGGTGATCGCGGACTTCGCCCGCTACCCGGACTGGACCGGCGAGGTGAAGGAGGCGGAGGTTCTCGCCACGGACGCGCGGGGCCGCGCCGAGCAGGTGCGTCTCGTCATGGACGCGGGCGCCATCAAGGACGACCAGACGCTGGGCTACACCTGGACCGGCGACCACGAGGTCTCCTGGACCCTGGTCAAGTCCCAGATGCTCCGCTCCCTCGACGGCTCGTACCACCTCGCCCCGGCCGGCCCCAACGCCACCGAGGTCACCTACCGCCTGACCGTCGACGTCAAGATCCCCATGCTCGGCATGATCAAGCGCAAGGCCGAGAAGGTCATCATCGACCGCGCCCTGGCGGGCCTGAAGAAGCGAGTGGAATCCGGCGAGAAGTAGCCGGAGCCGGAGGTAACGCCGGTGTCATCCGCCTGAGCGGAGGCTTTTCGACGCGGTCCGGAAAATTCCAGCCCGTCCGGCGTTTGAGGACGAGCCCGCAGGGCGTTCGACGGCTGGGAAGCCGGGGGTGCGTTCGCGTCGGGGGGCAGGGATTCAGGCCGTCCGGCGTTTGAGGACGAGCCCGCAGGGCGATCGACGGCTGGGAAACCGAGGGCACCCCCGCGACGGGGGCCGACGAACCGAACGCCCGCCAGGCAGGCCGACGCCCAGGTGAGCCCGCCCCCCGGCCGGCAAGGCCCAGGTACCGTTCACCACCATGCGCACCATCCTGATCACCGGCCAAGGCGGCACCGGCCGCACCACCGTCGCCGCGGCCACCGCGCTGAAGGCCGCCCGCGAGGGCACCCGCACCCTGGTCCTGAGCGCCGACCGCACCGACACCCTCGGGGCGGCCCTCGGCACCCGTACCGGCGCGGACCCCGTCGAGGCCGCGCCGCACCTCACCGCCTGGCGCCCCGATGCCGCCGAACGCTTCCGCGACGACCTCACGGCCTTCCAGGAGCGCGCCACCAGCGCCCTGGACCTCCTCGGAGCCACCCGTCTCGACGCCGAGGAGGTCACCCCGCTGCCCGGCGCCGAAGAGCTCGCGCTTTTGCGCGCCCTGCGCGACGCGGCCACCTCGGGCACGTACGGCCTGCTGGTCGTCGACCTCCCGCCGGCCCCGCAGGCCCTCGCCCTCCTCGCGCTCCCCGAGGAACTGCGCCGCTATCTGCGCCGGCTGCTCCCGGCCGAACGCCAGGCCGCCCGCGCCCTGCGCCCCATGCTCGGCCGGCTGGCCGGCGTACCGATGCCCGCGGAGTGGCTGTACGAGACGGCGGCCCGCTGGGACGTCGAGCTCGCCGCCGTGGAGGCGGTCGTCGGGGACGACGCCACGACCGTACGGCTGGTCGCCGAGCCCGGACCGGCCGGCGCCGACGCCGTACGCACCGCGGGCACCGCCCTCGCCCTGCGCGGTCTGCGCGTCGACTCCCTGGTCGCCAACCGCGTACTGCCTTCCGCCACGGAGGACCACTGGCTGGCCGCGCTGGCGGCCCAGCAGTCCAAGGCCCTGGACGAATGGCGGGGGGCGTACGCCCTGCACGAGGTCCCGCACCTCGGGCACGACCCCCGCGGCGCCGACGACCTGACCGCACTCGCCGTCCCCGGTGCGGGTGAATCCGGGACGCCGGTCGAGTGGCCCGTCACCGACCACCTCGCCGACGACGGGGTGCTCGTCTGGCACCTCCCGCTGCCCGGCGCGATACGTGAGGAACTGGACCTCGTCCGCCGCGGCGACGAACTCGTCGTGGCCGTCGGACAGTTCCGCAGGATCGTGCCGCTGCCGTCCGTGCTGCGCCGCTGCACGGTGGCCGGCGCCGCCCTGCGCGAGGGCGAGCTGCGCGTGCGGTTCGCCCCCGATCCCGGGCTGTGGCCGCAGGGCCGGTGACCGGATCGCGGTCACCGGCCGGGAAACCGGGCCGCGGACACGGTGAACCGCATACCTCCGTTCGGGTAACGTCGGAGGGACGAAACGTAGTCAGGAGTCCGCCATGAGCGAAGAGCGCCCCACGTCCGACGCCGCTCAGGACAGGGACGACGAGGTGCGAGCCGCCGACGCCGATGCCGACGCCTGGGCGAAGGCGTGCGCCGAGGACCTCGCGGCGGAGAAGGCCCGGCGCAGGGCCGAGCACGGCACGCCGCCCGGCTCCGCCGCCGAGGAACTGCGCAAGCTCGTCGACGCCGTCGCCGACAAGCTGTCCGGACTGCAGTCGCCGCTGTTCGGTGCCGTCGCCTCGGGCACGGCCCAGCAGATGGTCAGCCAGGTCGTGCAGCAGGCCAAGGCGGCGGTGGAACCCGTCATAGAACGCAACCCGGACGTCTTCGACCACCTGGCGGCCGCCGGCTCCGAGCTGCTCGCCGCCTACCGCTCCGCCGTCGAGGCCCAGGAGCGGCGCTGGACGGCCCGGGACACCACCCGCCCCCGGGACGAGGGCACCGGTCCCGGGGAACACATCGACTTGGACTGAGAGCCCCTCGGGTACGGTTGCCCGTAGCGGGGCTCGACCGAAACTGAGGGATTCATGGGACTCACCATCGGCGTCGACATCGGCGGCACGAAGATCGCGGCGGGCGTGGTCGACGAGGAAGGCAACATCCTCTCGACCTTCAAGGTGCCGACCCCCACCACACCGCAGGCGATCGTGGACGCCATCGCCGCGGCAGTGGAGGGTGCCCGGGCGGGGCACGACATCGTGGGCGTGGGCATCGGTGCCGCCGGTTACGTCAACCGTCAGCGCTCGACCGTGTACTTCGCGCCGAACATCGACTGGCGGCAGGAGCCACTGAAGGACGAGGTCGAGGCCCGGGTCGGTCTGCCCGTCGTCGTGGAGAACGACGCGAACGCGGCCGCGTGGGGCGAGTACAAGTTCGGTGCCGGCAAGGGGCACCGCAACGTCATCTGCATCACCCTCGGCACCGGCCTCGGCGGCGGCATCATCATCGGCAACAAGCTGCGCCGCGGGCACTTCGGCGTCGCCGCCGAGTTCGGGCACATCCGGATGGTCCCGGACGGGCTGCTGTGCGGCTGCGGTTCGCAGGGCTGCTGGGAGCAGTACGCGTCCGGCCGTGCCCTCGTCCGGTACGCCAAGCAGCGCGCCAACGCGACCCCGGAGCGCGCCGAGGTCCTGCTGGCCCTCGGGGACGGCACCCCGGACGGGATCGAGGGCAAGCACATCTCGATGGCCGCCCGGCAGGGCTGCCCGGTCGCCGTGGACTCCTACCGCGAGCTGGCCCGCTGGGCCGGCGCCGGCCTGGCCGACCTGGCCTCCCTCTTCGACCCCTCCGCCTTCATCGTCGGCGGCGGCCTGTCGGACGAGGGCGACCTGGTGCTCGACCCGATCCGCAAGTCGTACAAGCGCTGGCTGGTCGGCGGGAACTGGCGGCCCGTGGCCGACGTCATCGCCGCGCAGCTGGGCAACAAGGCCGGTCTCGTCGGTGCGGCGGACCTGGCCCGGGAGCCCGACCCCGTCATGTGACGGCCCCCGCTCCACGGCAGCGCCCGCCGCACCCCACGAGGGGCACGGCGGGCGCTGCCGCGTCATGGACCACCGCGCCCCGCCCCACGGCCGGGGCAGCCCCGGTCACCGGGACGCGCCCCCGGACCGGCCAGGGCGTGCCCGGACGGGCAGGCTCGCATAGGTGCCCGGTTGCCGAGACGTCCCCCGGGGCCGGCCACGGAGTGGCGGGACGGGCAGGCCCGCACGCGTCCTCGTTATCCGGGACATAGCCCCGGACCGGCCGGGGCGTGCCGGGACGGGCAGGCACGCATACGTTCCCGCTCGCCGGAATGCGGCCCCGGACTGGCCAAGGCTGTCCGGGACCACCGCGCCCAGCCCTCGGCGATGCGCCGGACCGTCGGTGGGGTCGCGCCGTCGGGGCCGTGTGCAGGGGGCGGCTGTCGTATCTTGATCGGCATGTCTGCGAGCACGCCGAGCGCGACCCGTCCGCTGCCCGACTCCCGCACCGAAGCCGACGGTTCGGCCGTCGTGCGGGTGCTCAGCTACAACATCCGGTCGATGCGCGACGACACCGACGCCCTCGCCCGGGTGATCAGCGCCTGCGCACCCGACCTGGTCCTCGTCCAGGAGGCGCCGCGGTTCTTCCGCTGGCGCAAGAAACTGGCCCGGCTCGCGGCGGCCTCGGGGCAGGTGGTCCTGACGGGCGGCGCCACGGCGTCCGGGCCGGCCGTTCTCTGCAGCCTGCGCGCGACGGTCGAACGGACCGAGGACGTCCTGCTCCCGCTCACCCCGGGCCTGCACCGCCGCGGCTTCGCGACCGCGGTGGTCCGCTTCGGCGGGGCCCGCCTGGGCGTCGTGAGCTGTCACCTCTCGCTGCAGAGGGACGAGCGGTACGAGCAGGCGGGCCTGCTCCTCGACCGCGTCGCGGGACTCGGCACCCCGTACGCCGTCGCGGGCGGCGACCTGAACGAGCGCCCGGGCGGCCGTGCCTTCACCCGCATCGGCGAGGAACTCCGCGACTGCTGGGCGACCGCCCCCTGGGGCGCCGAGCACACCTCGACCCCCGCCGACCCCCACCAGCGCATCGACGCCCTCTTCGCGACCCCCGGCATCGAGATCCTGGGCTGCGGGGTGCCGATCGGCCATCCCGGGGTGACGGAGACGGACCTGAGGGCGGCCACGGACCACCTTCCGGTCCTCGCCGCCCTCAGAATCCCCGCCGCCTAGGTCGTGTCCGCGACGTCCCGTCGTCCGCCCGGAGGGCGGGTTCCGCGGCGTCTGGTGCGTGCTCTGGGGGTCCCCCCGGCCGGAGGCTGGGGGAGGGCCGGGCGGAGTCCCTCGTACTGGACGTACTCGGGGCTTCGCCCGGTGCGGCGAGAGTGCGTGCCAGGCGTCGCGGAACAGGCGGGACTTCGCGGACACGACCTAGAGCCTGCCTCCGGCCAGTCGGGCGGGGAAGCCGTGGAGGTCAGACGACCGCGCCGCGGCCGGGGTCGTCCTCGCCCTCGTCGTCGCCCCGCATGCGCGTGACCAGCGTGGCGAAGCCGCCGAGGAAACCGCCGATGCCGAGGGTGGCGAGCCACCAGGTCATGTCCCAGCCGAGCAGCACCGCGAGCAGCAGCAGCACGGGCCCGCCGGTCACCGCGAGCCAGGCGAACTTGGCCGTCGTGTCGGCCGCGGGCAGCGGGGGCGGCTCGGGCGGCACGAAGTGGCCCTCGTCGTCGTCGCCGAAGTCGTCGTCGGAGGCGTCGGGGGACTCGTAGTCGCGGGGGCCGCCGGCGACGCCCGGGGCGAAGGCGACGGAGCTGCCCAGCGGTCTAGCCGACGCCGGGGGCTCCTTGGCGCGCCGACCGGGGGCGTCCTTCTCCGCGTCGTCCGCCCCGGTGCCGTCCGTCTTCGCGTCGTTGGTCTCCGGGTCCAGCAGGGCCAGGTCCTCGACGGACTTGAAGGGCTTCGCGCCGGGCGGGTCCGGCGGCTCGGCACCGTACCCGGCGACGATCGCCGCCCACGCGGCCTCCTCGTCGAAGGGCACGCTCTGCTCGTCACCGAGCGGCGGGTCCTTCTCGTCTGGCTCGCCGCGGTCCGCGTCGTACTCAGCCACCGGTGGCCGTCCCTTCCTGCTGACTCACCTGACCCGCTTCGGACTCCTCGCCGACCTCGGGCGCGAGCCGGCCGATGAACGCGTAGCTCTCCTCGAAGATCCGGTCCGCGTCATGGTCCAACGTCGCGACGTGGTAGCTCTGTTCCAGCAGGATCTCGGTCACGTCCGTGGACGACACCCGGCTGAGGATGCGGGCCGAGTCGGCGGGCGGCACGACATGGTCCTGGGGGCTGTGCAGCAGCAGCATCGGCTGCGTGACCTGCGGCAGCTCCGCGTCGACCACCCGGAAGAAGTTCCGCAGCGAGTGGGCGGCGTGCAGCGGCACCTTGTCGTAGCCGATCTCGACGCCGCCCTCCTTGGCGATGTCGCTGGTGAGCCCCTTCGTCGTGCGCACCAGGTGCCGCAGGACCGGAAGGGCGTACGCGGAGAGTCCGTGCACCTTGTTCGCCGGGTTGACGACGACGATGCCGCTGATGTCGTCCCCGTGCCGGGCGGCCAGCCGCAGGGTCAGGGCGCCGCCCATGGACAGGCCGCAGAC
Organism: Streptomyces sp. NPDC028308; assembly: GCF_055565855.1. Taxonomy (NCBI): domain Bacteria; kingdom Bacillati; phylum Actinomycetota; class Actinomycetes; order Kitasatosporales; family Streptomycetaceae; genus Streptomyces; species Streptomyces sp. NPDC028308. The sequence continues at coordinate 450,434 of NZ_JBVHTO010000007.1, read as the reverse complement.
GAACACGCGCGTGCACCGCTCCCGCAGGGCCCGCAGCTCGCGGTCCACCTCCGCGTACCAGTCCTGCCAGCCGGTGAGCTGCATGTCCTCCCAGCGCGTGCCGTGCCCGGGCAGCAGCGGCAGCGCGACGGTCAGACCCCGCTCGGCCAGGTACTCCGCCCAGGGGCGCAGCGACTGCGGGGAACCGGTGAAGCCGTGACAGAGGAGGACGCCGGTCTCTCCGCCTTCGTGGCGGTACGGCTCGGCTCCGGGAAGGACCGGCACCTTCGGTCTCCTTGCTCATCAGGGGGCGGAACGGTCATGTGCGGGCGGAACGGGTCACGGGCGGGCGAACCGGAGACGGCACGACGACCGGGGCGGCACGTGCGCCCGAGGGTCCCGAGGGTTCGGGGCGTACTTCACCGTACGCGACCGCACTGACACCGACCAGGGTCGTCGGGGCCATTGGCAGTGCTCCGGGTTAAGGTCTGACCGACGACACAGGAGGCACTCGGTTGATCTACGGCGCAATGAAGTTTTCCATCGGAGGGCCACTGAAGCTCGCCTTCAGGCCCTGGGTGGAAGGCCTCGAGAACATTCCCGCCGAGGGCCCCGCCATCCTGGCGAGCAATCACCTGTCGTTCTCGGACTCGTTCTTCCTCCCCGCGGTCCTCGACCGCAAGGTGACGTTCATCGCGAAGGCCGAGTACTTCACCACGCCCGGCATCAAGGGGCGGATGACCGCGGCCTTCTTCAAGGGCGTGGGCCAGCTTCCCGTGGACCGCTCCGGAGGGCGCGGCGCGGGGGAGGCGGCCATCAAGAGCGGGGTCGACGTCATCGAGCGCGGTGAGCTGTTCGGGATCTATCCCGAGGGCACGCGCTCGCCCGACGGGCGTCTGTACCGGGGCAAACCCGGCGGTCTCGCGCGCGTGGCACTGGCCACCGGTGCCCCGGTGATCCCGGTCGCCATGATCGACACGGAGAAGATCCAGCCGCCCGGGCAGGTGATGCCGAAGCTGATGCGGCCCGGCATCCGCATCGGCAGGCCCCTGGACTTCAGCCGGTACAGCGGCATGGAGCACGACCGCTTCGTGCTCCGCGCCGTGACCGACGAGGTCATGTACGAGATCATGAAGCTCTCCGGCCAGGAGTACGTCGACATCTACGCGACGGCCGCCAAGCGGCAGATCGCGGAGGCGGCCAAGGCGGAGAAGGAAGCCGAGAAGGCGGCCAGGGCCGCGCTCGCGCAGGCGGAGAAGGACAGGGCCCAGGCCGCCAGGGACCGGGCCCAGGCGGAACAGGACGGCAGGGAACGGGCGGACGGGGAACGGTCCGGCTCGTAACCGCGTCCGTCATGTGGGGGTGGGGGACATGGCCAAGCGCGAGAGAGTCATGAGGATGTCGGTCGAGCAGCCGCTGTGGCGTGCGCTCACCGCGTACCGCGTCCTGACCCTGTTCTACGCGATCGGGCTCTTCGTCACCGCGTACGACAGGTTCCCCCGGCCCTGGGTGGCCGTCGGCTACTACGTGGTGCTGGCCGGGTGGACCCTCGCGACGCTGCCCCGGGTCGCCGGGGCCGCGGCGTGCACCAAGCCGTTCCTCGCCGCCGACCTCACCGTCGCGCTGGCGGGCGTCCTGCTCACCCGGGTCGCCGACGACGTGTCCCGGATAGAGGCCGGCGGTCCGACCCTGCCGTCGATCTGGACCGCGGGATCCGTGCTGGCCTTCGCCATCAAGGGCGGCTGGCGCTGGGCGGCCTTCGCCTCCACGCTCGTCGCGGTCGTCAACATCGCCGAGCGCGGCGCCCCGACCCGGGACACCGTCCACAACGTGATCCTCGTCTGGGTCGCCTCCATCGCCATCGGCTACGTGGTCGAGGTCGCCCGCGCCTCCGAGCGCACCCTCGCCCGGGCCCTGGAGATCGAGGCGGCGACCCGGGAGCGGGAGCGCCTGGCCCGGGACATCCACGACGGTGTGCTCCAGGTCCTCGCCATGGTGCAGCGGCGGGGCGCGGTGCTCGGCGGCGAGGCGGCCGAACTGGGGCGGATGGCGGGCGAGCAGGAGGTGGCCCTGCGCTCACTGGTCTCCGGAGGGCTCGTGCCGGTCTCGCGGGTCTCCGAGGACGTGGCGCTCGGTGCCGTCGTCCGCGCGGTGGACGAACCGGACGAGGAGACGGGCGAGCCGGTCGACCTGCGCCCGCTGCTCGCACGCTACGCACGCGCGCGGGTGACCCTCTCCGAGCCAGGCGCGCCGGTGCCGCTGCCCCCGGTCGCGGCGCGGGAGCTGGCCGGTGCCGTCGGCGCCGCTCTGGACAACGTCCGTGAGCACGTCGGGGAGAGCGCCCGCGCCTGGATCCTGGTCGAGGACGAGCCGGACGCGGTGATCGTGACCGTGCGCGACGAGGGGCCCGGCATCCCGGAGGGGCGGCTCGCCCAGGCGGAGGGGGAGGGGCGGCTCGGTGTCGCCCTCTCGATCCGGGGTCGGCTGCGGGACATCGGCGGCACCGCCGAGCTGATCTCGGTCCCCGGGCAGGGCACGGAGGTCGAGCTGAGGGTGCCGAAGGCCGCGCGGGGGGCCGCGGGGGTGCGCTGACACGGCGGGGCACAGGCACAGGCGCAGGCACCGATACCGGGCCGGGCCGGACGGAACGACGAGCACGACGAGCACGGCGACGAGCCGTACGACGACAATCGCGACGACGAGGACGACGGGGCAGTGATGACGGAGACGACGACGGGGACGACGGGGGCGGCGCAGCAGCCGGGCGGGGACCCGATCAGGGTGATGGTCGTCGACGACCACCCGATGTGGCGCGACGCGGTCGCCCGCGACCTCGCCGAGGCCGGTTTCGACGTGGTCGCCACGGCGGGCGACGGCGAGCAGGCCGTACGCCGGGCCCAGGCCGTCTCGCCCGAGGTCCTCGTCCTGGACCTGAACCTGCCCGCCAAGCCCGGCGTCCAGGTCTGCAAGGAACTCGTCGGCGCCGACCCCGCCCTGCGCGTCCTGGTCCTGTCGGCCAGCGGCGAGCACGCCGACGTGCTGGAGGCGGTCAAGTCCGGCGCCACGGGCTACCTGCTGAAGTCGGCGTCCACGGAGGAGCTGATCGACGCGGTGCGCCGGACGGCGGTCGGCGACCCGGTGTTCACCCCCGGACTCGCGGGCCTGGTCCTCGGCGAGTACCGCAGGCTCGCCTCCGAGCCCGCGCCCGCCGCGGGCGCCGACGAGCCCAAGGCCCCCCAGCTCACCGACCGGGAGACGGAGGTCCTGCGGCTGGTCGCCAAGGGCCTGAGCTACAAGCAGATCGCCGAACGCCTGGTCATCTCGCACCGCACCGTGCAGAACCACGTGCAGAACACCCTCGGCAAACTCCAGCTGCACAACCGCGTCGAGCTGGTGCGCTACGCCATAGAGCGCGGCCTCGACGACGCCTGACACCCCGCCGGGTAAACCGCCCGTTCGCACCGACGAGTGACGGCACAGTGATCAACTCCCGGACATTGCACCGGAATTGACCTTCCGCCCCATGCCGAAGTGACCTGGATCACTATTAGCGTGAGTTCCATCAGGCAACCCGGCGAAGGGACTTTTCCATGCGAGTCGGAGTACTGACCGGAGGCGGCGACTGCCCCGGGCTCAACGCCGTCATCCGGGGCATCGTCCGCAAGGGCGTGCAGGAGTACGGCTACGACTTCGTCGGCTTCCGGGACGGCTGGCGAGGCCCCCTGGAGAACGACACCGTGCGGCTCGACATCCCGGCGGTGCGCGGGATCCTGCCCCGCGGCGGCACCATCCTCGGCTCCTCGCGCACCAACCCCCTCAAACAGCAGGACGCCGTCCGCCGGATCAAGGAGAACCTCGGCAAGCAGGAGGTCGAGGCGCTCATCGCGATCGGCGGCGAGGACACGCTGGGAGTCGCCGCGCGGCTCAACGACGAGTTCGGCATCGGCGTCGTCGGCGTCCCGAAGACCATAGACAACGACCTCTCGGCCACCGACTACACCTTCGGCTTCGACACGGCCGTCGGCATCGCCACCGAGGCCATCGACCGGCTCCACACCACCGCCGAGTCCCACATGCGGGTCCTGGTCTGCGAGGTGATGGGGCGGCACGCGGGCTGGATCGCCCTCCACTCGGGCCTCGCGGGCGGCGCGAATGTGATCCTGATCCCCGAGCAGCGCTTCGACGTCGAGCAGGTCTGCGCCTGGGTGACCTCGCGGTTCAAGGCGTCGTACGCCCCGATCGTGGTCGTCGCGGAGGGCGCGATGCCCAAGGACGGCGACATGGTCCTCAAGGACGGCACCCTCGACTCCTTCGGGCACGTGAGGCTCTCCGGCGTCGGCGAGTGGCTGGCCAAGGAGATCGAGCGGCGCACCGGCAAGGAGGCCAGGACCACGGTCCTCGGGCACGTCCAGCGCGGCGGCACCCCGAGCGCCTTCGACCGCTGGCTCGCCACCCGCTTCGGACTGCACGCCATCGAGGCCGTCCGCGACGGCGACTTCGGGAAGATGGTCGCCCTGCGCGGCACGGACATCGTCCGCGTCCCGATGGCGGAGGCCACGGCCAGGCTCAAGACCGTCGACCCGAAGCTGTACGAGGAGGTCGGCGTCTTCTTCGGCTGACCCTGGCCCGTCCCCGGCCGACCGGCGCCCCGGTGGTTGCCGCCCTATATTCGGCGGTAACCACCTCAGCCCGGGAGGAACCGTGGAGATCCTGGCCTTCGGCGTCCAGTCCGACGAGAAGCCGCTGATCGAGAAGGCCTTCGACGGACACTGCGAGGTCCGCTGTCTCGACGTCTTCCTCACCGAGGACACCGCCCCCATCGCGGCCGGCCACGAGATCGTCTCCAGCAGCGTCAACGCCGAACTCGGGCCCCGCGTCCTGGAGATCCTGGCGGCCGGCGGCACACGGATGATCGCCCAGCGCTCGACCGGCTTCAACAACATCGACCTGGACGCCGCCGGGCGCCTCGGCATGACGGTCGCCCGCGTCTCGTACTACTCGCCGTACTCCGTCGCCGAGTTCGCCTGGACCCTCGGCATGGCCGTCAACCGCCGGGTCGTGCGCGCCGCCAACCGCACCCGCGACTTCGACTTCCGGCTCGACGGGCTGATGGGCCGCGACATGCACGGCCGCACCGCCGGCGTCCTCGGGACCGGCAAGATCGGCGAGGCGTTCACCCGGATCGCCCACGGCTTCGGCATGCGGCTGCTCGGCTGGGACGTCGCCGAGAACCCCGCCTGCATGGAACTCGGCATGAAATACGTCCCGAAGCAGCAGCTCCTCGCCGAGTCCGACCTGGTCACCCTGCACCTGCCGCTGATGCCCGAGACCCAGCACCTCATCGACGCCGCCGCGCTGCGCTCCATGAAGGACGACGCGATCCTCGTGAACTCCAGCCGGGGCGGCCTGGTCGACACCCGGGCCCTCGTCGCCGAGCTGCGCGAGGGCCGCTTCACGGGGGTCGGACTCGACGTGTACGAGGCCGAGGCGGGCCTGTTCTTCGTCGACCGGTCCCTGGAGGCCGTCGACGACGACACCCTGGCCCGCCTCGTCACCTTCCCGAACGTGCTGGTCACCTCCCACCAGGCGTACTACACCGAGGACGCCGTCGCCCAGATCGTCGACACCACCGTGCGCAACGTCCTCGACTACCTGGCGGGCCGGCGCTCGGAGAACGTGCTGGTGCCGGCGCTCGCGCGCAGCTGAGCCAGCAGCTCCCGCACGATCTCCGTACCGCGCAGCGACAGCACCGACTCCGGATGGAACTGCACGCCGGCGAACCCGGGCCCGCGCAGCGCGTGCACCTCGCCGGTGGCGCTCAGCCCGACCTCGACGTCCCGGGCGGCGAGCGCGGCGCGGTCCCGGTCGTCGCAGCGGGCCGTGAAGCTGTTGTAGAAGCCGACCGTCTCGGTGCGCCCGAACAGGTCGATGTCGCTCTGCGCGCCCTGGTGGGGGACGTCCTTGCGGACGATCGAAAGGCCCAGCTCGGCGGCGATCAGCTCGTGGCCGAGGCAGACGCCCAGCACCCCGTGCCGGTGCCCGCGCAGCACCTCGGCGGTCAGGGCGCGCAGGAACCGCATCTTCGGGTCAGCGGTGTCCGAGGGGTCACCGGGACCGGGGCCGAGGACCACCGGCCCCTCGTGTCCGAGGACGGCCTCCCGCAACCCCGGCTCGTCGTACCGCCGCACGGTCACCGTGAGCCCGCACGACCGCAGTACGTGGGCCAGCATCGCGGTGAAGGTGTCCTCGCCGTCCACGACCAGCGCGTGCCCGGCCGGCCCCTCCGCCCGCTCCTGCATCCGCAGCCAGAACGGCGCGAGCGCGGCCCGCCGCCCGTCCAGCGCCGCCCGCACCCGCGGATCGTCCGCCAGCTGCGGCCGTACGCCCTCCGCCCGGTGCCTGCCCGGACGCACCCCCAGCGCCGCCAGCACCCCGGCGGCCTTCGCGTGGGTCTCGGCGACCTCGCCCGCCGGGTCCGAGCCGCGGACCAGCGTGGCGCCCACCGGCACGCGCAGCCCGCCCTCGGAGTCGATGTCGGCGGTCCGGATCAGGATGGGGGAGTCGAGGGTCTGCGCCCCGCCCGCGTCCCGGGCGAGGAGGGCCAGCGCTCCGGCGTAGTAGCCCCGCCCGCCCACCTCGTGCCGCTCGATCACCCGGCAGGCGTTCTGCACCGGCGACCCGGTGACGGTCGCCGCGAACATGGTCTCCCGCAGCACCTCGCGCACGTCCAGCGAGGAGCGGCCCCGCAACTCGTACTCGGTGTGCGCGAGATGGGCCATCTCCTTCAGCCGCGGCCCGATCACCACGCCGCCCCGGTCGCCGACGGTGCACATCATCTTGAGCTCCTCGTCGACGACCATCGACAGCTCCTCGATCTCCTTGCCGTCGGCGAGGAAGCCCAGCAGGTCCTCGGGTGTCGGCCCCTGCTCCGGATAGCGGTAGGTCCCGCTGATCGGGTTCATCACGACGGTCCCGCCGGACATCCGGACGTGCACCTCGGGGCTCGCCCCGACCAGCGTCCGGTCCCCGGTGTGCACGACGTACGTCCAGTAGGCGCCCCGCTCGCCGACCAGCAGCCGGCGGAAGAGGGCGAGGGCGTCGGCCCGGCCGAACCCGGGGATCCGGCCCTCGTACGTACGCCGGATGACGAAGTTCGCGCCCTCGCCCCGCCCGATCTCCTCCTCCAGCACCCGGCCGACGATCCCGGCGTACTCCTCGTCAACGACGTCGAAGCCGCCGTCCTCGACGCGCACGTCGTGCGACGGGAGCTGTGCCAGCGCCTCGTCGAGCGGGATCACGCGGGTCTCCTCGGCGGTCAGCACCGAAAGCGGGGTGCCGTCGTCGCGCACGTCGAAACCGCGCTCGCGGATCTGCCGGAAGGGCACCAGCGCCAGGGAGGGGCGCTCGCCCACCGGGATGTCGGCCAGGCTCTCCACCTCGCGCACCGGACCGAGCAGCAGCTCCACCGTGTCGTGGTCGTGGCCGGGGGTGCGACGGCGCAGCAGGGCGAACGGACGGGGATCGTCGAGCAGGTCGGGCAGGTTCATCGGTCCTGTTCCTTCTCGGAGGGCGGAGATCCACCAGGAGGAACGGCCGGGCCGGGAAACACCGAAGGCCGCCCCTCGGGCGGCCTTCGCGACGTGATGTGAGTACGCGCAGTCAGTGGGCCGCCGGATGAGCGGTCCACCACCAGTTCTGGGTCGAGTGCGCGAACATGCGCCGCACCCTACCCGACGGCCGGGACCGGCAACAGCGTGAACCGCGGCGGCGAGGGGTTCGCGGGGCGCCCTCGGCGGCCATTCATGGCCAGGAAGCCCGACCGAGGAGAGAGCCATCCAGTCAGCCCTTTCATCCCGAGTCCGCCGCCGCGGCGCCCGTGCGCTCACCGTGCTCACCGCCGCCACCGCGCTCGCCGCCGGACCGCTCGCCGCGGCCCCGGCCGCGCCCCTGCCCCAGGAGGAGACCGTCGAGGTCGCCTACCGGGGCCACGTGTTCACCGTCCCCGCGTCCTGGCGGGTCGTGGACCTGGAGAAGGACCCCGACGCCTGCGTCCGCTTCGACCGGCACGTCGTGTACCTCGGGACTCCGGGCGAGCGGCAGAACTGCCCCGCGGACCCGGCCGGGCGCACCGAGGCGCTCCTGGTGCAGCCCGCCGGGTCCGCCGCGGCCGACGTCACCGAGAACCGCACGGCCGGCACCTACCTGGCCACCGCCGACCGGATCGCCGTCACCGCCGCGTACGGACAGGACCGCTCCCGCATCCGGGAGATCCTGCGCACCGCCGGGCTGCCCGTCACCTCCGCGCACGCCGAGACGCTCTCCGGGGCACCGGTCGCGCTGCCCGCCGACGCGACGAGCTTCCAGGGCAAGGGCTTCGACGCCTGCACCGCCCCCGGCCAGTCGGCGATGGACGCCTGGAAGGGCACCTCCGGCTACGGCGCCGTCGGCGTCTACATCGGCGGCATCAACCGCGCCTGCGCCCAGCGCAACCTCACCGCCGACTGGGTGCGGACCCAGTACGCCAACGGCTGGAGATTCTTCCCGCTCTACGTCGGCCGGCAGCCCTCGTCCGACGGCGGCAGCTGCGGGAGCGGCTGTGCGGCGATCACCGACCCGGAGCCGCAGGGCACCGCCGCCGCCGACGACGCGGCCCGGCAGGCCGGGGCGCTCGGGTTCGGCAAGGGCACCGTGATCTACAACGACCTGGAGCACTACGTCCGCGGCGCGGCGGTGACCAAGCGCGTGCTCGGGTACCTGGAGGCGTACACCGTGCGCCTGCACGAGCTCGGCTACCGCTCGGGGGCGTACGGCAGCGCGACCTCCCTGGTCCCCGACCTGGTCGCGAACGCGGACGGCGGCACGCTCCCCGACGTGATCCACTTCGCCCGCTGGAACGACTCCGCCACCACGTCCGACCCGGCGCTCCCGGAGAACATGTGGGCGGACCACCAGCGCATCCACCAGTACGCGGGCGACCGCACCGAGACCCACGGCGGGGTGAAGATCGGCATCGACCGCAACCAGCTCGACGTGGGCTCCTGACCGCGCGCCGTGCCCGGCGGGCCCCGCAGCGCCGGGCCCGCCGCCGGTCTCGCCGGCCGCCCTCGTCCCCGCGCCGTACGAGCGGACCCCGTCTCACTTGATGAGCAGGTGAATGGACGCCGGAGCCGACCCCGTAATGTTGGGGAGGTGACCGTGAACGCTAAGTCCAGCGCGAGCGCTGGCAACACCTGGCGAGACCTTCCCGCGGCGCAGCAGCCCGAGTACCCCGATGCCGAGGCTCTGCGCGATGTGATCGCGGACCTCGAGTCGTATCCGCCGCTCGTCTTCGCGGGCGAGTGCGACCAGCTGCGCGCCCGGTTGGCGTCCGTCGCCAAGGGAGAGGCGTTCCTCCTCCAGGGCGGCGACTGCGCCGAGGCCTTCGACGCGGTGTCCGCCGACCAGATCCGCAACAAGCTCAAGACCCTGCTCCAGATGGGCGCCGTGCTCACGTACGCCGCCTCGGTGCCGGTCGTGAAGGTCGGCCGGATCGCGGGCCAGTACTCCAAGCCGCGTTCCAAGCCGACCGAGACCCGCGACGGCGTGACGCTCCCCACGTACCGGGGCGACTCCGTCAACGGCTTCGACTTCACCGAAGAGGCCCGCATCCCGGACCCCGAGCGCCTGAAGCGGATGTACAACGCCTCCGCCTCGACGCTCAACCTGGTGCGCGCCTTCACCACCGGCGGCTACGCCGACCTGCGCCAGGTGCACGCCTGGAACCAGGACTTCGTGAAGTCGTCCCCCTCCGGCCAGCGCTACGAGCAGCTGGCCCGGGAGATCGACCAGGCGCTGAACTTCATGCACGCCTGCGGGGCGGACCCGGAGGAGTTCAAGACCGTCGAGTTCTACGCCTCCCACGAGGCGCTGCTGCTCGACTACGAGTCGGCGCTCACCCGCGTGGACTCGCGCACGGGCCGGCTGTACGACGTCTCGGCCCACATGGTGTGGATCGGCGAGCGCACCCGTCAGCTGGACGGCGCGCACATCGAGTTCGCCTCGAAGATCCGCAACCCGATCGGCATCAAGCTCGGCCCGACGACGACGGCCGAGGAGGCGCTGCAGTACATCGAGCGCCTCGACCCGGACCGCGAGCCCGGCCGCCTCACCTTCATCGTGCGGATGGGCGCGGACAAGGTCCGCGACAAGCTGCCCGAGCTGGTCGAGAAGGTCACCGCCTCCGGCGCGACCGTCGCCTGGATCACCGACCCGATGCACGGCAACACCTACGAGGCGGCCTCCGGTCACAAGACCCGGCGCTTCGACGACGTGCTCGACGAGGTCAAGGGCTTCTTCGAGGTCCACAAGGCCCTCGGCACCCACCCGGGCGGCATCCACGTCGAGCTCACCGGTGACGACGTCACCGAGTGCGTGGGCGGCGGCGACGAGATCTTCGTCGACGACCTGCACCAGCGCTACGAGACGGCCTGCGACCCGCGCCTGAACCGCAGCCAGTCCCTGGACCTGGCGTTCCTGGTCTCCGAGATGTACCGGGACCAGTAGCGGCTCACCGGCCGGTCCGGTGTTCACCTCGGTGTGAAGTGGGGCGCGGATCACATGCGATCCGCGCCCCGACCCACTTTTGCGGTTCCCGAGCTATGGGTAAGGTTAGGTTTGCCTCACCGAACAATCGGGACGGCATGACCAGGGATCCCGTCGGGAGGTGAGCCGCGTGTTCGTCTGCAACTGCTTCGGTGTCACCGAGGCTCAGGTGAAGCAGCACGCGGAGGCCGGTGCCTGCACCCCCCGCCAGATCGCCTCGGCCTGCAAGGCCGGCACGGACTGCGGTTCCTGCGTCCGCCGCATCCAGGCACTGCTCGGCCGGGGGGCCACCCCGCGTCCCGAGCTGCTGGACCGGGCGCGTCCGGTGCTCGCCGAGACCGCGGCGCCCGCGGCCCTGGGCGAGGCCGCCTAGCCCGCCTCCGGCTCAGCTCTCCGGCTGCTCGATCAGCTGCGCGATGTAGAGCGCCTCACCGAGTTTCTCGACCAGCTCCAGCTGGGTGTCCAGGTAGTCGATGTGGTGCTCCTCGTCCGCGAGGATCGACTCGAAGATGTTCGCCGAGGTGACGTCGCCCTTCGCGCGCATGACGTCGATCCCGCGCCGGAGGCGGTCGATCGCCTCCACCTCCACCTGCCGGTCCGCCTGGAACATCTCGGTCACCGTCTGTCCCACCCGGACATGGAAGAGCCGCTGGTAGTTCGGCAGGCCGTCCAGGAACAGGATCCGGTCGGTGAGCAGCTCGGCGTGCTTCATCTCGTCGAACGACTCGTGCCGCGTGTACTTCGCGAGCTTCGTCCAGCCGAAGTTCTCCTGCATCTTCGCGTGCAGGAAGTACTGGTTGATCGCGGTGAGCTCGGCGGTCAGCTGCTCGTTGAGGAATTCGATGACCTCGGGGTCGCCCTGCATCGCAGAGGCTCCTTCCAGGCGGGGAGTGGGCAGGTTGCGCCGCATCCTCGCATCGGCACCCGGGGCAGTCCAGTAAGTGCACGCTTAGTAGGAGTTGCCCGAATCGGGACAGGCCTGGTCATGTGCACCGCCCCAGGTCTGTCAGGATGGAGTCATGGGTCAGCCGGTGGAGCGTGAATCTGGAGAAGCGGCACAGCCGGACCTTCCGCCGGGACAGCGACTGCAGCGTGGCTGGCCGGTCACCCACTACGGCCCGGTGCCCAAGTTCCGCCCCGAGCGCTGGGAGTTCAGGGTCTTCGGCGCCACCGCCGACCAGGAGAAGCGCTGCTGGACCCACGAGGAGTTCACGGCCCTGCCGTACGCCACCGTGGTCGCCGATCTGCACTGCGTCACGAAGTTCAGCATGATCGGCGCCGAATGGGGCGGCATCCCGGCGCGCACGATCCTGGAACTCGCCCCGCCGGCGCCCTCCGTCACCCATGTGATGGTGTGGGCGGAGTACGGCTTCAGCTCGAACCTGCGGCTCGACGACTTCGCCTCCGAGCGCAGCATCTTCGCCACCCACAAGGACGGCGAACTGCTCACCGCCGAGCACGGCTTCCCGCTCCGCCTGGTGGTGCCGCACCTGTACGCCTGGAAGGGGCCCAAGTGGGTCCGCGGCGTCGAGTACATGACGGCCGACCGCCGCGGCTTCTGGGAGGAGCGCGGCTATCACAACGTCGGCGACCCCTGGCGCGAGCAGCGCTACTCGTACCAGGAGGAGCCCGGGGACGGCCCCGAGCTCTGACCCTCCCGGCACCGGCCCCTCAGTGGTGGTACCGGTGCACCACCGCGTGGCCCTTGCCGCGGCCGATCATCCACCGGTTCACCGGCGTCGTCACCACGAAGGCGATGGCCAGCGAGATCGCCAGGGCGCCCCAGAACAGCAGGTCGTCCAGGTGGGCGTCCATGGCGTCCGGCCACAGGGCGATCACCGAGTTGTCGATCAGCTCCATCACCGCGATGGACAGGGTGTCCGCGGCCAGCGCGATCCGGAACGCCGTCCGGAAGCCGACGCCCGCCTTGAGCACGCCGCGCAGCGTGAGCGAGTAGCCGAAGAAGAACGCCAGGACGATCGCCAGGACCATCGTCGGCACGTTGCCCCAGCCGAGCGCCGTGCCGATCACCATGCCGAGCACCTCACCGATGGCGCAGCCGGTCAGGCAGTGCAGCGTGGCCTGGGCGGCCATCGCCCAGGTGACCTCGGCCTGGTGCGCGTGCCCCGTGTGTGTGTCGTGACCCATGAGATGCCCCCATCGTCAGGTAGCGGTTCCTGCGTCTGACAGGAACCGTATACCCCCCCGGGGTATTCCTCAACGGGGTCAGCCGTCGCGGAGCTTCTTCAGCCGCTCCACGTCCGCCGCGTGCCCCTCCTTGCCGCCGGGTGTCTCGATGACCAGCGGTACGCCCTCGGTCGCGGGGTGCGTCATCAGCTCACGGAACGGGTCCTCGCCGATGTGGCCGGAGCCGATGTTGGCGTGGCGGTCCTTGTGGGCGCCGACCACGTCCATGGAGTCGTTGGCGTGTATCAGCCGCAGACGGCCCGCGCCGACGGTGGAGACCAGCAGGTCCAGGGTCTGGCGCATGCCGTCGGGGCCGGTCAGGTCGTGGCCCGCGGCGAAGATGTGGCAGGTGTCGAGGCAGACCCCGAGTTTCGGGTGGGCGTCGAGCGCCTCGAAGTAGGGCGCGAAGTCCCAGGTCCGCGAGCACAGGGAGGAGCCCTGGCCCGCCGTCGACTCCAGCAGCAGGTACGGGTCGTCGTCGTGGGTCAGCTCGTCCAGCAGCGGCAGCATCCGCTCCCGTACCTGCGCGAGGGCCGTCGCCCGCTCCCGGCCGCCGGTGGCGCTCCCGGTGTGCACGACCACGCCCAGCGCGCCGATCTGCCGGGCCCGGCGCAGCGAGTGACGCAGCGAGGACACCGACTTCTCGACGGTCGCCTCGGTGTGCGAGCCGAAGTTGATCAGGTACGGGGCGTGGACGTACGCCGGGATCGACTCGGCGGCGCAGGCCGCGCGGAACGCCTCGTCCTGCCTGGGGTTGCCGACCGGCGTCGCCCAGCCGCGCGGGTTGGCGACGAAGACCTGCACGGCCTCGGCGCCCATCTCACGCGCGTAGGTCAGACCGACGGTGTCGAGGCCGCCGGCCACCGGGACATGGCCGCCGACGGGATTGCGGAGCTGCTTGCTTGTCACCCCTTCAGGGTGTCATGCACAGCCGGGTGCTCCGGCGGTGAGCCCGCCGGACCGGCGGCCGCTCCCGGGGGAGCGGCCGGGAACCGCTCAGCGGATCTCGATGCTGATCGTCGATCCCTTGGGGGCCTTGTCCCCGCCGTCCACCGACTGGCTCTCGACGGTGTCCCCGAAGAGGCCGAGCAGCCCGCGGTTCTTGTCGACCTCGAACCCGGCGTCCTCCAGCTTCCGGGTCGCGTCGTCCACGCTGTCCCCGACGACGTCCGGGACCTCGATCATCTCCGGGCCCTTGGAGAGGGTCAGCGTCACGGTGTCGCCCTCCGCGAGCTGCTTCTCGTCGCCGCCCGGCTTCTGCTCGGCGACCTCGCCCTTGTCGAACTCCGACGACGTCACCCGCTCCGCGGCGACCTCGACCTTCAGGCCCGCGTCCTCCAGCTCCTCGGTGGCGTCCTCGACCGAGGAACCCGTGACATCGGGCACGTCGATCGCGCGGCCCTTGCTCACCGTGATCGCGATGGCCGACCCGGCGTGCCGCTCGGTCCCGGCCCCGGGCTCCGTGCCGATCACTGAGCCGCGGTCGACGTCCTCGCTGAAGTCGCGGGTGACCATCCCGGCCGCCAGGCCCGCCGACTTCAGCCGGTCCCTGGCGCTCTCCAGCGTCTCGCCCTCCAGGTCCGGCACCTTCACGACCTCGGGGCCCTTGGAGATGGTCAGCGTCACCGAGTCGTTCTCCCGGATCCGCTCGCCGACACCGGGGTCGACCTTGCTGACCGTGCCCCGCTTCACCGTGTCGCTGAAGTCGCGCCGGACCTCCTTCACGTCGAGGCCGGCCGCCTCCAGCCGGTCCCTCGCCTGGTCCTCGGTCTTCTCCAGCACCGCCGGGACCTTGGTGAACTGGCCGGAGTTGATGTACCAGACGCCCGCGCCGACGCCGAGCACCAGCAGCACGGCCGCCACGATCGCGACCATCCCGCGCCGGGGCCGCACACCGGCGCCGGGGCGCCGGCGCGGCGGGACCGGCGGGCTCGCGAGGACGCTGGTGCGGTTCAGCGCCGCCTCGTCCTCGTTCACCGGCAGCGGCCGCTGCCCGGAAAGCGAGCGCGGGATCACGCTCGTCCGGTCCTCGGCGTTGTCGTGGTTCACCGCCACGGCCTTCGGCGGTACGGCGTCCAGCTGCTCGGCGCTCAGCCCGCCGCGCGCCTCCAGCACCTCGGCGAGCAGCGCCACCGCGTCGTACGGACGCACCTCGGGATCGCGCGCGGTCGACGAGGCGACCAGGTCGTCCAGGACGAGGGGCAGCCCCGGCACGGCGGCCGACGGCGGCGGCACGTCCGCGTTCAGGTGCTGGTAGAGCACCTGAGCGGGGGAGTCGCCCGAGTGCGGCTTGTCGCCGGTGAGCATCTCGTACAGGACGACGCCGCAGGCGTACACGTCGACGCGGGGGTCCGCCGTGCCGTGCTCTATCTGCTCGGGGGCGAGATAGGAGACGGTGCCGAGGACGGACCCCGTGGTGTTCGTCACGGTGTCCACGGCGCGCACGAGTCCGAAGTCCGCCACCTTGACCCGGCCGTCGTCCCCTATCAGGACGTTCTCCGGCTTCATGTCGCGGTGGACGAAACCGGCGCGGTGGGCGGCGCCGAGCGCGGCGAGGACCGGCTCCAGGATGTCGAGCGCGGCCCGCGGCTGGAGCGCCCCGCGCTCGCGCAGCACGTCACGCAGGGTGCACCCGGCGACGTACTCCATGGCCAGGTAGACGTACGACCCGTCCGTCCCCTGGTCGAAGACCTGCACCACGTTCGGGTGGGCGAGCCGGGCCACGGACTTGGCCTCCCGGATGAACCGCTCGACGAAGGAGCCGTCGGCGGCCAGCGCCGGGTGCATCACCTTGAGCGCGAGCACGCGGTCGAGGCGGGTGTCCAGGGCCCGGTAGACCGTGGCCATCCCGCCGACCGCGATCCGCGCGTCGACGCGGTAGCGGCCGTCGAGCACCTGCCCGACAAGCGGGTCCTGAAGGGTCGTATCCACGCAGGTGAGTCTACGAGCCGCCACCGTCACGCCCACCCGGTCCGCTCTTTCCGGGGTCGGAATGCAGCAGAGCTGTGACTGTTGTGTGGCCGGTCCGACGCGGGCCCGCCGGGCCGCCGGCTGCTAGGGCCTGTCGTTTGGATCAGGCCGGTGTCGCGGGGTCTGGCACGCACATCTGCGGCGTTGTCGTCGGTCGCCGACTCCCCCACTCTCGGCTCCGCTCGAGCGGGGAGACCCCCATTTGCTTCGACTCCCTCCTCCGCCTTGCAGCTGCACGCACCAGACCCCGCTCGGGTCGGCCGGGACGAACCGTCTGTCACGGCCGACCTGATCCAAACGACAGGCCCTAGAAGGCGGGGCGCTCGGGGTCCAGCCGTGCGCGCCCCTCCACCGGGGAGGAGGCCTCCGCGAAGTGCCGGCGCGGGATGCGGCCCGCCCGGTACGCCAGCCGCCCCGCCTCCACCGCGTGCCGCATGGCGTCGGCCATCAGCACCGGCTCCTGCGCCCGGGTCACGGCCGAGGCGAGCATCACACCCGCGCATCCCAGCTCCATGGCGAGCGCGGCGTCCGACGCGGTCCCGGCGCCCGCGTCCAGGATGACCGGCACGCGCGCGTGCTCCACGATCAGCTGGAAGTTGTGCGGGTTGCGGATGCCGAGGCCGGAGCCGATGGGCGAGCCCAGCGGCATGATCGCGGCGCAGCCGACGTCTTCCAGCTTCCGCGCCAGCACCGGGTCGTCGTTCGTGTACGGCAGCACCGTGAACCCGTCGTCGACGAGCGTCTCGGCGGCGTCCAGCAGCTCGATCGGGTCGGGCAGCAGCGTGCGCTCGTCGGCGATGACCTCCAGTTTCACCAGGTCGGTGCCGAGGGCCTCCCGCGCGAGCCGGGCGGTGAGGACCGCCTCGCCCGCGGTGAAGCAGCCCGCCGTGTTCGGCAGGACGCGGATGCCGAGCCGGTCGAGGACGGACAGCACCGAACCGTGCGCCCGCGGGTCGACCCGGCGCATCGCGACCGTCGTCAGCTCCGTGCCGGAGGCCACCAGGGAGCGCTCCAGCAGGTCCAGGCTGGGGGCGCCGCCGGTGCCCATGATCAGGCGGGACGCGTAGGACGTGCCGCCGAGGACGAAGGGGTCGTCGGCCATGGGTCAGCCTCCTTGGACGGCGGTGAGGACTTCGACGCGGTCCCCGTCGGCGAGGGCCGTGCCGGCCCACTGCCCGCGCGGGACGACGGTCTCGTTGAGGGCGGCGGCGACACCGGACGGGGCCGCGGTGAGGGTCGCGACGAGGGCGTCGAGCGCGGTGCCCGGGGCGACGTGCCGGCGCTCCCCGTTGACGAAGATGTTCATGCGGGCTGCTCCGTGAGGGCGGTGCTGAAGCGGCGGGGGGTGAAGGGGCGTGCCACGTCCGGGAGTTCACCGGTGGTCAGGACGTGCGCCATGGCGTCGCCGGTGACCGGGGTGAGCAGCACGCCGTTGCGGTGGTGGCCGGTGGCCAGCAGCAGGCCGTCCAGTCCGGTCGGCCCGAGCAGCGGGGCGTTGTCCGGCGAGCAGGGGCGCAGCCCGGCGCGGGTCTCGGTCAGCGGCAGTTCGGTGATCCCGGGGACCAGCTCGTGGGCGTCGCGCAGCAGCTCGTACACACCGCCCGCGGTGACCGTGGTGTCCCAGCCCAGCTCCTCGCTGGTGGCGCCGACGACCAGCTCGCCGTTCTCGCGCGGCACCAGGTAGACGTGGCTGCCGCGCACGACGGCGCGCACGGTCCGGCTCAGGAACGGCGCGTAGCGCGGCGGCACGGTCAGCCGCAGCACCTGCCCCTTCACGGGGCGCACCGGCGGCAGCAGGTCCTCCGGGACGCCCGCCAGCCGTCCGCTGAGGCTGCCCGCGGCGAGGACGACCCGGCCGGCCGGCAGGGCGGTGCCGTCCGTGGTGACCACCCCGGTGGCCCGGCCCCGGACGACCTCCAGCCGCTCGGCCCAGGTGCGGTGCAGGACGACACCGGCGCGCTCGCAGGCCACGACCAGGGCGGCGGCGAGCCGGCGCGGGTCGACCTGGTGGTCGCCGTCCACCCGCAGCCCGCCGCGCACGCCCGGTGCGAGCATCGGCTCCAGCCGGCGGCAGTCCCGGCCGCTGAGCCACTCCGACTCCAGGCCCGACCGGCGCTGCAACGCGTGCAGTTCGCGCAGGTGGGCGCGGTCGTCGGCGTCCAGCGCGACGGCGAGCGTGCCGCAGCGGCGGTAGCCGAGACCGAGACCGGTGACCTCGGTCAGCTCCGCCGCGAAGTCGGGGTAGCGCTCGGCGGAGGCCAGGTTGAGGCCGAGCAACGTCTGCTCGCCGTAGTGGAGTTCGGTGACGGCGGCCAGCATGCCGGCGGCCACCTGGGCGGCGCCGCCGCCCGGCTCGGGGTCCACGACCGCGGTGGTGAGCCCGCGCTGCGCGGCCCGCCAGGCGGTCACCAGACCGATGATGCCCCCGCCCACGACGAGGACGTCCGGCGAGCCCGAGGGCCCGCGTGCGGTGTCCGTGGACTGTGAGGTACGCGACATGGGCGTCCAGCCCCTCCCTTCGCCGGCATGACCCGGATCAGGTTCGTACGGTCGGAGGCCGTCCAGCCTCCCTCTCAGCCCGGTGCGTCCGGGCTCCCGCGTGTGCTTTACGTTGGCCACCCTAGCCCGTCGCCCCGGCCCCCCAGTAGAGGAGCTCCCCGCATGGCCCGCTCGCTCGACGGCCTCGTCCTCGCCCCGGTCGCCGACCAGGCGCCGGGCCAGGTCGGCACCCGCACCCGGTTCACCTACCACGAGCGGGAGGGACGGATCTGGGCCGACTACGCGGGCGGCGATGTCGTACGAGGTCATCTCGTGGGTAGTCGTGAGGGTGACCGCCTCGACTTCCGGTACGTGCAGCTGAAGCACGACGGAACGACATCCTCCGGGCACTGCGTGTCCCTGGTCGTCGAGCTGGCCGACGGACGGGTACGGCTTGAGGAGAACTGGCAGTGGGAGTCGCAGGAGGGCAGTGGGACGAGCGTGGTGGAGGAGATCGTCCAGCACGCCCGGTGACTGACGTGTCAGGTGTCTATGGTGATCACGTGAGCGAGCAGACGCAGTCCGGGGAGCGCACGGCGCCGCGAGTCGTCGTCGTGGGCGCGGGCATGGCCGGGGTGCAGACCGCGGTCGCCCTGCGGGAACAGGGCTTCACCGGCACGGTGACTCTGATCGGCGGGGAGCCGCACCAGCCGTACGACAGGCCGCCGCTGTCCAAGGCGGTGCTGCTCGGCAAGGCCGAGGGCTCCGCCTTCGACGTCGACTTCGAGGCGCTCGGCATCGGACTGCGGCTCGGCTGCGAGGTGCTCGGCGCCCGGCCCGGGGACCACGAACTGGACACCGCCGACGGGCCCGTGCCGTACGACGTCCTGGTGATCGCCACCGGGGCGGAACCGATCCGGCTGCCGGGCACCGAGGGCATCCCCGGAGTCCACCTGCTGCGCACCCTGGACGACGCCGAGCGGCTGCGCCCGGTGCTCGCCGAGCAGCACGACATCGTGGTCGTCGGAGCGGGCTGGATCGGCGCCGAGTTCGCGACCGCGGCCCGCGAGGCCGGATGCGCGGTGACCGTCGTCGAGGCCGCCGACCGGCCGCTCGCCGGTGCGCTGCCTCCCGAGGTGGCCGCCCCCATGGCCGGCTGGTACGCCGACAGCGGGGCCGCGCTGCGCACCCACGCGCGCGTGGAGCGCGTCGAGCCCGGCGCGGTGGTCCTGGACGACGGTTCGCGGGTGCCCGCCGGCGCGGTCGTCGTCGGCATCGGGGCCCGCCCCGCGACCGCCTGGCTCGCCGGCTCCGGGATCGAACTCGGCGCCCACGGCGAGATCGTGGCCGACGCCCACCTGCGCACCTCCGCGCCCGACGTCTACGCGGTCGGCGACTGCGCCTCCTTCCCGTCGGGCCGCTACGAGGGGCGCCTGCTGGTCCACCACTGGGACAACGCCCTCCAGGGGCCGCGCACGGTGGCGGCGAACATCATCGGCGAGGCCCCCGCGGCGTACGACCCGGTGCCCTACTTCTGGTCCGAGCAGTTCGGCCGCTTCGTCCAGTACGTCGGCCACCACGCCTCCGCCGACACGACCCTGTGGCGCGGTGACCCCTCGGGCGCCGCCTGGACGGTCTGCTGGCTCCGCGAGGGCCGCCTGGTCGCCCTGCTCGCCGTGGGCCGGCCCCGGGACCTCGCCCAGGGACGCAAGCTGATCGAGGCGGGGACGCCGATGGACGCCGACGCGCTGACGGACCCGTCCAAGCCGCTGAAGACGGCGGCGGCGTAGGGCGTCCGGAGGTCCGCCGCCCGCCTGCTCCTCCCCAGGTCGGACGGCCTCGGCTTCCGACTGTCGGTCCCAGATGGCAGGCTTGTCCCGTGACCGAGATTGACGCAAAGATCGATGCTCTCGTCCCCGCCTGGCTCACCCTCCCCGACATCGCCGAACTGCTCGGCGTCGAGGTGACCCGCGTCCGGCAGCTGGTCAAGGACGGCCAGCTCATCGCCGTACGCCGTGGTGAGAACCGCGCGCTGCACGTCCCCGCCGCCTTCATCGACGGGGCCGAGCAGAAGGTCGTCAAGGGCCTGTCCGGCACCTTGACGCTCCTGCGGGACGACGGCTTCACCGACGAAGAGATGCTGGAGTGGCTCTTCACCCCCGACTCGACCCTGCCCGGCACCCCCGCGCAGGCTCTGAGCGAGAATCGCGGCACGGAGGTGAAGCGCCGCGCCCAGGCGCTCGCCGTCTGATCCGACAACCTTCCGGTGTACGGACCACGGCCCGCCGGCCCGACCGGCCGCCGTGGTCCGTACGCCACCGACCACGGGGGACCCAGCCATGCCCGAGACCGGTGCCGACGCCCGCGCCCAGCTCGCCGACGCCCGCCTCTACCTGTGCACGGACGCCCGCAGGCGCCAGGGCGACCTTCCGGAGTTCCTCGACGCGGTCCTGGCCGGCGGGGTCGACCTCGTGCAGCTGCGGGACAAGAGCCTGGAGGCGGCGGAGGAGCTGGACCTCCTGGACCTCTTCGCCGAGAAGTGCCGCCGCCACGGCGCGCTGCTCTCGGTGAACGACCGGGCGGACGTGGCCCACGCGAGCCGCGCCGGGCACCCGGGCGGCGCCGCGATCCTGCACCTGGGCCAGGGTGACCTGCCGGTCCCCGCGGCCCGCGCGATCCTCGGCGACGACATCCTGATCGGCCGCTCCACGCACTCCGAGTCCGAGGCCGGGGCCGCCGCCGTCCAGCCGGGCGTCGACTACTTCTGCACGGGCCCCTGCTGGCCCACCCCCACCAAGCCCGGCCGCCACGCCCCCGGCCTCGGCCTGGTCCGGCACACGGCGTCGCTCGGCACCGACCGCCCCTGGTTCGCCATCGGCGGCATCGACCTGGGCAACGTGGACCAGGTCCTGGAGGCGGGCGCCCGCCGGGTCGTCGTCGTCCGGGCGATCACCGAGGCCGACGACCCGGGAGCGGCGGCGGGCGAGTTCGCCAAGCGGCTGCGCGGGGTGTGAGACGGCGGAGGGTGACGCTGAGTGTCCGAAGGGTGGACAAGAAGTCGACAAAACGGACAAATATCATCGGTTCGGTTGGGGTCACGGCGTCCCCTGGCTAACCTGCGGTCATGGCCCTCGGATCTGCTTCCACCAGGACTGACCGCGCACGCACCGTGCGCGACATGCTCGCGACCGGCAAGAAGACGTACTCGTTCGAGTTCTCCGCGCCGAAGACCCCCAAGGGCGAGCGGAACCTGTGGAACGCGCTGCGCCGGGTCGAGGCCGTCGCACCCGACTTCGTCTCCGTGACCTACGGCGCGGGCGGCTCCACGCGCGCGGGCACGGTCCGGGAGACCGAGCAGATCGTCGCCGACACGACGCTCACCCCGGTCGCCCACCTGACCGCGGTGAACCACTCCGTCGCGGAACTGCGCAACATCATCGGGCAGTACGCGGACGCCGGGATCCGCAACATGCTCGCGGTGCGCGGCGACCCGCCCGGCGACCCCATGGGCGACTGGGTGCCGCATCCCAAGGGCCTGACCTACGCGGCCGACCTGGTGCGTCTGATCAAGGAGTCCGGTGACTTCTGCGTCGGCGTCGCGGCCTTCCCGGAGATGCACCCGCGGTCCGCGGAATGGGACCTGGACGTCGCCCACTTCGTCGACAAGTGCCGTGCCGGCGCCGACTACGCGATCACCCAGATGTTCTTCCGGCCGGAGTCGTACCTGCGGCTGCGCGACCGTGTCTCCGCGGCCGGCTGCGGCACCCCGGTGATCCCCGAGGTGATGCCGGTGACCAGCGTGCGGATGCTGGAACGGCTGCCGCAGCTGAGCAACGCCTCGATCCCGGCCGAGCTGAAAGAGCGGATCCTCACAGCCAAAGACGATCCGGCGGCTGTACGCTCCATTGGGATCGAGTTCGCCACCGAGTTCTGCGCGCGACTGCTGGCCGAGGGAGTTCCCGGACTGCACTTCATCACGCTCAACAACTCCACGGCGACGCTGGAGATCTACGAGAATCTGGGCCTGCACCACCCACAGCGGGCCTAGACCGGCCGCGCCGGTATACGACACACTGCGTAGCGGTTACTGGGAGAGGGGCGTACATGGGCTGGACGGTCCTCTACATCGCGTTCGGGATGGTCGCGCTGTGGCTGCTGGGTGAGGTGCTGCTGCAGTACAAGGCACGGCTGCGCTGGCGCCTGCTCGCCTTCGGCGGCTTCCTCTGCGTCGTGCTCGGCGTGCTGATCCCCTCCGTGGTGGTCATCGGCCTGGGCGCCGCCGCCTTCGCGGTCGGCCAGACGTACGTCACGCTCTCCTTCCGCCGCGGTTTCTCGACCGGCTGGGCCATCGGCGGCCGTCCCGGCGCGAGCAAGCGGCGCCGCGGCGAGCCGGACCGACAGGACCCGACGCTGGAGGTCTCCGACCTGGAGGCGCCCGGCCGTCCGTCCTACGCGCCGGACGACGACTACGACCCGGACGACGTGTTCACCCCGGCGCAGCCCGCCTCCGCCGCTCCGGCCGCCGAGGCCACCGCCGTGTACGAGCCGCAGCCGCTGCCCGACGACACCGGCTCCTACGGCGTCTACGACGAGAACGCGTACGCGGCCCAGCAGTCCTACGGGAACGCCGACCAGTCCCAGAACCAGCAGGCGTACGCCTACGACGGCTACTCGGGATACGACCAGCAGCAGTACGGCTACGACACCGGGCAGCAGCAGTACGCCGCCTACTCCGACCCGTACATCGGCACGCAGACCTACGGCAGCGCCTCGTACGACACCGCTTACGGCGGCCAGCAGCAGTACGGTCAGCAGGGCTACGACCAGTCCCAGTACGGCGGCGGCCAGCCCGGCGAGACCCCGGCCGGCGGCGTCTGGGTGCCGCAGCAGCGCAACGCCGACGACCCCTACGGCGGCGAACTCCCGCCGGAGCAGCCGTATCCCTACCAGGGCGACGGCAACGGGCACGGCAACACCGGCTACGACGAGCAGTACCGGTACTGACCCGGCGACGGGGCCGCCGCCGGCCCCGCCCGGACGCCCCGTCAGGTCACTGCGAGCCCCGGAAGTCCGGCCCCTCCACGACGAGACCGGCCACCAGGGCGCCCGACATGCCCGCGTGCGGCAGCCCGCCGCCCGGATGCGCCCAGCCGCCCACGGCGAACAGCCCCGGCAGACCCGTGCCGTTGGACGGGTGCAGTAGCCGGCCCTCCGCCGCTGCGAGCGCCGGGGCGGGTACCGCGCCACCGGCCGCGCCCGTCGCCTCGGCGATGTCCGCGGGCGTACGCGCCTCGTGCCACAGGAGACGGTCGCGCAGCCCCGGCACGGCCCGCTCCGCGATGTCCAGCAGCCGCTCCACGTCCTGCCCGGACACGTCAAGGCCCGAGGGTGCCGTGGCGGTCAGCGTCACCGCCTCGTGGTCCGCGTCCGGTGCCGACGCCGGGTCGCCGGGACGCAGTACCGTGACCGTCGGCGTGGCGGCGAGCCCCGGGTGCTCACCGAAGAGGCGGCTCAACTCGGCGTCCCGGTCCGGCGCGTGGACCACCGTGCGGTGCGCCGCGCCCTCGGGACGTCCGCCCCGCAGCGCCGCCAGCACGGTCAGGCGGCTCGCCGCACCCCGCTGCGGCGGAACGGCGCCCGCCTCACCCCGCGCCGCCGGCCCGGACGCGAGGGCGTCCAGCACACCGGGCGCGACGCCGGCCACCACGAAGTCGGCCTCGGCGACCGCCCCCGCCGCGGACCCCGCGAGTTCCACGCCCGCGGCCCGCCCGTCCTTCTCGACGATCCGCACGACGTCGGCACCGAAGACGAACTCCACCTTGCGGGCCAGGCACCGCTCGTACACCGCCCGGGCCAGCTCCCGCAGCCCGCCGCGCACGTACCAGGTGCCGAAGGCGTGCTCCATGTACGGCAGCACGGCCGCGCTCGCGGGGGCGGTGCGGGGGTCGAGCCCGTACGCGAGGGCGTGGCTCTCCAGCAGCGCCGAGAGGCGCGCGTCGCGCAGCTCCCAGGCGCCGACCTCGGCGAGCGTCGTGGCCCGCCGGGTACGCAGCAGCCGCTTGTGGGGCACCGACGGATAGGGTTCACGCTCGGCGAGCACCTGCCAGTTCGGCCACAGCGGCTCCTCCAGGAGGGGCCGGCGCGTGCGGTCCCAGGCCTCGCGCGCCCGCACCAGGAAGTCACCCCAGCGGGCTCCCGCGCCCGCTCCGAACGCCTCGTCCAGGGCGGACACGACGCCCGCGCGGGAGGCGTTCGGCAGGGCGATCTCGGTGCCGTCGGCGAACAGGTGCCGCGAGGAGGGGTCCACCTGGACCAGCTCGACGCAACTCTCCAGCGGCTCCCTGCCGGTCTTGACGAACAGGTCGCGCCAGACCGCGGGCAGCGTCAGCAGCCCGGGACCCAGGTCGAAGGAGAACCCGTCGCGCTCGAACCGGCGCACCGCCCCGCCGTACGTCCGAGTGCGCTCGTACACCACCACCCGGTGGCCCGCGACGGCCAGCCGGGCAGCGGCCGCCATCGCGCCCATCCCGGCGCCGATCACCGCAATCCGTGCCATGCCAGGGACTTTATCGGCCACCGCCGACAGCCCGGCGCGCGGCCGTCAGTCGGGCGCCGTCCGGGCCCGCGCGGCGAGCAGCCGCTCCTCCCGGCGCTGGGCCCTGCGGCGCAGGAACCGCCGGATGCGCGAGACCAGGAACCAGAGCAGCAGCAGCCCGGACAGCAGCAGGATGCCCGCGATGACCGCCGCGGCCTGCGGATGGAACATCGCGAAGGTGATGATCCCGGCGACCCCGAGATCCTCGGCCGTGCTCACCACGATGTTGCTGAACGGCTCGGGCGAGCTGTTGATCGCCATCCGGGTGCCGGCCTTGACCGCGTGGCTGGCCAGCGCGGTCGAACCCCCGAGGGCGCCCGCCGCGAGATCCGGGAGCGAACCGCTCTGCCCGGCGAGCAGCGCCCCGACCACCGCACCCGAGGCGGGCCGGATCACGGTGTGCACCGAGTCCCACACCGAGTCGACGTAGGGGATCTTGTCGGCGACCGCCTCGCACAGGAAGAGGACTCCCGCGGTGATCAGGACCTCGGGGCGCTGGAGGGACTCCGGCACCTCGTCGGTCAGGCCGGTCGCGCCGAAGACACCGAGGAGCAGCACCACCGCGTACGCGTTGATGCCGCTGGCCCAGCCGCTCGTGAACACCAGGGGGAGTACGGACACGGACGCGATCGTAGCCATTCGGCGGCGCCGCGTCCTGGGTCCGGGTGCCCAGGACTGAGTACCGGTACCCAGGGGGCCGGATGAGTAGGTGCACGGATGGGCCCGGCCCGCCGGGCACGACAGAGTGGAGGCCACGGGAAGGGGCGCGGCTCCGGCACCGCCGACACGGGGCGGCGGAACGGTACGGCGCCTCGACCGCTCCTTCCGCCGGCCTGTCGGCGGGAGCGAGGCACGGGGGACCCGGCGGGTGACCGCGCGGGTCCCGACGGGGGCACGGGGGAGACGGGGAGCGCCGGTTCGAGTTGGCCCGCGGGGGACGCGGCCACAGCGGACCGGCGCTTCTCCGTGTCCGCCCAGCGGGTCAGCGGCTGCCGCTCACGCGTCCCTGGAGGAGCCGGGAGAGCGCCGCGTGGACGTCGTCCAGGGAGCGTTCCGGCTGGAAGGCCTGCCAGTCCAGGGCGGCCACCAGGACCATGCCGACGAGCGCTGCCGCCGTCAGCGGGATGTCGAGTTCCTCGCTGAGCTCGCCGCCCGCCACGCCGTCGCGCAGGACGTCCTCGACGACCGCGACCGCCTGCTGCCTGACCACCATCAGGGTGGACTGCCAGGCCCGGTTGGTCCGCCACAGCTCGGCCACGTACAGCTGCGTGAACGCGGGGTAGCGGTCGATGAAGACGAGCCCCGCGCGGATCATCGCGTCCAGCGCGTCGACCTTGCTGCCGCCCTCGCGCGCCGCCTTCTCGGAGGCCTCGCGGAGAGAGGCGGTGAGGAGCCCGACACCGTGCCGCAGCAGCTCCTCGAAGAGGACCGACTTGCTCGCGAAGTTGTAGTAGACCGTGCCCTTCGCGACTCCGGCACGTTCGGCGATCTCGTCCACGGTGGTGGCGGAGAAACCCTGTTCGGCGATGAGGGTGACGGCCGCCTCGTAGAGCTTCTGCCGGGTCGCCTCGCGACGGCTGCTCCCGGCCCCCGTGGCACTGGTGCTTTCCATGGCGTCGATTGTCACAGGAACGGTCACAGGGTCAGCTCCGGGTGCAGCCGGTCGAGGGTCCACACCTGCCTGCGGCGGGCGGAGACGGCGGTGAGCGCGAGGGCGCCCGCGGTGAAGGCGGCCAGGACGGCGCACGCCTGCCAGACGGGGCCGAGGCCGCCGCCGGTGATGAGTCTGCGCAGGGCGTCGACGACGTGGCTCATCGGCAGGAAGGGGTGGATCGCGTTGAAGAAGCCGGGACTGGTCTGCACGGGGTACGTGCCGCCGGCCGAGGTCAGCTGGAGCATCAGCAGGGCGAGGACGAGGATGCGGCCCGCGGCCCCGAAGCGCGCGTTCAGCCACTGGACGATCGCCGCGAAACAGGCGCTGACCAGGAACAGGAAGCCCACCGTCCCGGCCGCCCTGACCATGTCCAGGCCGATCAGCCAGTGCAGTACCGACATCAGGGCGGCGGTCTGCAGGACGCCCAGGGCGGCCACGGGAAGCCAGCCCGCCACCGCGATCCGCCAGGCGGGGGCGCCCGCCGCGAGCGCGCGCCGGTTGAGCGGCGGGATCAGCATGTACGCCACCATCGCGCCCACCCACAGGGACAGCGGGATGAAGTAGGGCGCGAACCCGGTGCCGTAGTTGGGCGCCTTGTGCAGGTCCCGCGAGGCCAGCTGCACCGGGTCGGACATGACCTGGGTGCGCCGGTCGCGGTCGTCCTCGTCGTAGTCCGGGATCTTCCCGGCCCCGTCGTGGAGGCCGCCGGCGAGCTTCCCGGAGCCGTCGGCCAGCTTGTACATGCCCCCGTTGAGATCGACCGCGCCCGTGCGGAGTCTGCCGAGGCCCGCGTCGAGGTCCGTCGCGCCGGTCTTCGCCGTGCCGAGTCCGGTGTGCAGCTTCTTGGCCCCCGCCGCGACCTTCCCGGCACCGCTGTTCAGCTGATTGATCTTGGAGACGGCGTTGTCCAGGTCCTCGGAGAGGTGCGGTGAGCGCTCGGCGAGGTGCGCGGCCTGCTTCTGGAGGGTGGCGAGGTTCTTGTCGAGCTTGTCGAGGTCGCCGTCCTGCCCGGCCACGAGGGCGTTCACGTCGTCGGCGACCTTCGCCACGTCCGCGGCGGCCTTCGCTGCCTTCTTGAGGTCCGGGCACGCGGGGTCGGGCACCGGCGCGGTCTCGCAGCGGGCCTTGTGGACGCGGTCGAGGGCGTCGGAGGCCGCGTGGGCGCTCCTGGCCGCGGTCGGCGCCGTCTTGACCAGGGTGTCGAGGTTGTGGCGGATCGCGGACGCGGAGTCGGCGACCAGCCGGGCCGTGTCACCGATCGTCTTCTCGTTGTCCCTCAGGAAGGGCCGCACGTCGTCGGCGACGCCGTTGACCTTGTCGGCGAGTGCCCGGGTGCCGTCCGCGACCCGTTTCGACCCGTCCTCGAGGTCGCCCGCCCCCTTGTCGAGCTTCTTCAGGCCGCCGGCCAGCTTCCCGCTGCCCGCCTTCGCGTCCTTCAGCCCGTCGGCGAGGTCCTTGGAGCCCTTCTTCGCCTTGCCGATCCCGCCCTTGAGCTTGTCGGCCCCCTCGGCGGCCTTCACGGTCTTGCCGTGGATGTCGGAGAAGGAGATGAAGATCCGGTCCAGGAAGGACCGCGAGGCCTTCGTGGACGCGGCCGTGCGCACCTCGCTGAACACCGTCCGCGAGATCTGCCCGACGATGTAGTTGTTCGCGTCGTTCGTACGCACCTGGAGGGCGCCCGTCTCGGGGGAGTCCCCGGAGCTGGACGCGATCCGCCGGCTGAAGTCCTCCGGCATGGTGAGCGACAGGTAGTACGTGCCGTCCTCGACGCCCCGGCGGGCCTCGGCGGCGCTCACCTCGTGCCACTCGAAGGTGTCGCTCTCGCGCAGCCCCTCGGTGATGTCGTCGCCGGCGGTGATCTTCCGCCCGGCGGCGCTCGCCCCCGCGTCGTCGTTCACGAGCGCCACGGGAATGCGGTCCAGCCGCCCGTACGGGTCCCAGAACGAGTACAGGTACAGGGCGCCGTAGAGCAGGGGCAGGAGCAGCAGGGCGGCCAGTGCCGCACGCGGCAGCCTGCCCCTGCCGAACCGCCTGAGCTCAAGCGCGGCCAGTCTCGGCGAGCGCATCCGCTGTCTCCTTGCCGTCGTCGTGGTCGTCTTCGTCGCCGTCCGGGGTCCCCGCGCCCGGTGCGTCCGGGGCGCCGGCGTCGTCCGGCCCGTCCGGGTCCGCCTCGCCGGGGGCGGGGCGCGTGGACACCACGACGGCACCCTCCGGGGCCCGGCTGCACACCGCGAGGACGGTCGGGCCGGAGTCGGCCAGCGACCTCAACAGCGCCCAGACCTCGGTGCGTTCGGCCTCCGAGAGCTTGAGGTCGGTGTCGTCGACGGCCAGCAGCCGCGGTTCGTCCACGAGGGCCAGCGCGAGGGAGAGCCGCAGCGCCTCCAGCCGTTCCAGGTCGCGTACGGCGGTCCGCGCCCCCTTGGGCAGCGCCGCGAGGTCGAGCCCGACGGCGGCCAGCACCCGGTCGACGCGCCCTCTCGCCTCGGCCAGCCGCTCGGCGCGCGGACGCAGCAGTGCGCGCAGGCTGTCGCGCAGCGGGCCGGTGAACCGGCGCCTGAGCAGGGCCCGTTCGAGGAGGTGCTCCCCGACGGTCAGGGCCGGCTCCAGGTCCGTGACGCCGGGGACATGGGCGAGGGCGCTGATCGCACGCACCGCGGACATCTGCCGGGGCAGGTGGAAGGGGCCGACCGTGGCCCGCCCCTCGCTCGGCTTCATCCGGCCGGTGAGCGCGAGCAGCAGACACGTCCGGCCGGAGCCGGACGGCCCCTCCACCGCGATCAGGGTGCCGGGCCCGGCGTCGACTCCGACGCCCCGGAACACCCAGCCGCGCGGCCCCTTGAGCCCGAACCCCGCCGCGCCCACGGCGACCGCGGCGGCTGTCTCTGGCTCGCCCATGTCCCCCCGCTCCCCTGGAAGCAGGTCCCGGTCGAGGCCCTGCTTTTGAACTGACTGGTCAGTGCAAAAACTATCTCGAACCTTCGAGCGAGGCAAAAGGCCAGGTCAGATCGGATTGTCAGTGCCATACCGCACGATGGGCACATACGGCCACAGTGCCGTCACACAGACGACAGGAGGTTCGTCATGGCCAGCTCCTCCGCAGCCGCCGCCCACCGGCGCCGCGCCGGCGGCCCTGCCCCCTCACTGACCGGCCCGGCGAGCGACGTGCACCCCGTGCTCCGCCGGACGACGGCCCCACCCGCCGCCCTCGACCTGCTCGCCCAGGCGCGCGCGGGACTGGAGGAGGCGACCACCCTCGACACCCCGAACGAGCGCTACGCCACGGCACACCTCGCCGCCCTGCGCACCGCGGCCGCCGTGCTCGCCGCGCGGGGACGCCCGGAGACCACCCCCCGACGCCGGGCGCGCATCCGGAGCGCCTGGGAAGTGCTCCCCGAGATAGCACCCGAACTGGCCGAGTGGAGCGCGCTGTTCGCCTCCGGAGCCGCACGCCGCGCCCGCGCCGAAGCGGGCATACGCGGCGCGGCCGGCCCCCGCGACGCCGACGACCTGATCCGCGACGTGGCCGTGTTCCTGCGCCTCGTCGAGCGGATGCTGGTCCTCCAGCCCGTCCTGCCGCAGCCACGGCACGACGCGGACCACGAGGTCCCGGACGCGGGTTGACGGCCCGCCACCGGAGCGCGACGGGAAGCGGCGGGGCCCCGCCCGCACCGGGCACCGGCGCCCTCCGCGGCCCGCTCCGCACGTCCCGGACGGCACGCGGTCCGCCGATGATCCACCGCGTGAGACGGGGGGCCGGGCACGGCGGCGGAGGCAATAGGGTGGGAGGCGCACGCAGCCTCCCAGCGGGAGGCGTCCCGATCGCTCCGCCGGCAGCAGGCGGTGCCGCGCCGAGGAGTCAACTGCCGTGTCGGACCCGATGCGCCCCCGCGCTTCTCTCCGTACCGCCGTGGTCTGGGAGGTCCTCCAGGACGCCCTCGACCGCCGCGTGAAAGCCACGGGGCGGGAATCGCTCGACGTCCTCGACACCGGCGGGGGCAGCGGCAACTTCGCGGTGCCCGTGGCCCGCCTCGGCCACCGCGTCACCGTCGTCGACCCGAGCCCGAACGCCCTGTTCGCCCTGGAGCGCCGCGCCGCCGAGGCCGGCGTCGCCGACCGGGTGAAGGGCGTCCAGGGCGACGCCCACGGTCTCTTCGACGTCGTCGAGCGCGGCGGCTACGACGTGGTGCTCTGCCACGGCGTCCTGGAGTACGTGGACGACCCCGCCGAGGGCGTGCGCAACGTGGTGGACGCGCTGCGCCCCGAGGGCGTCCTCAGCCTGCTCGCCGCCGGGCTGGGCGGAGCGGTGCTCGCGCGCGCCCTCGCCGGGCACTTCAAGGAGGCCCGGCACGCGCTCGACGACCCGGACGGACGCTGGGGCGAGGGTGACCCCGTACCGCACCGCTTCACCGCCGCACAGCTCACCGGACTGGTCGAGGGAGCGGGCCTGCGGGTGGGCGCCGTCCACGGCGTACGGGTCTTCGCCGACCTGGTCCCGGGCGTCCTCGTGGACACCGAGCCGGGCGCCCTGGAGGCCCTGCTGAAGCTGGAGGCCGCGGCGGCCGAGCTGGACGCGTTCCACTCCGTGGCCACGCAGCTCCATGTGCTGGGTGAGCACCGGGGTGCCGACGGGGCGTGAGCCGCCTGCCGTGAAGCGCCGCTGATCAGGGCCGGGGCGGCAGATGGAGTACGCCACAGGCCCCCCGATCGGACGCTCTGCGCCGTATGATCGAGGGAGACCACCCGGCATGACGGGTCGGCCGCTGGGGAATGCACGCTTCAGCGAGCCGGACCGCCGTGGCGGGTTCCGGTTGGCCAATTGGCGTAGAGGGGCGGGTTTCACGGGGGCGATTCCCTGCCTATCCTGAAGGGGACCCCCAGTCGCCCCGGCGACTGCACGATGAGGAGGACTCCGTGCCGCTCTCGGAGCACGAGCAGCGAATGCTCGAGCAGATGGAGCGAGCGCTGTACGCCGAAGATCCCAAGTTCGCGACAGCGCTTGAGGGAAGCGGGCTGCGTACGTACACCCGGCGACGGGTCTACCAGGCGGTCGCGGGCTTTCTGGTGGGTATCGCGCTCCTCATGGCCGGAATGGTCGCACAGCAGATCTGGATCAGCGTGGTGGGTTTCCTCGTCATGCTGGGCTGCGCCGTGCTCGCCGTCACCGGTTGGCGCAAGGCCCCCAAACCGGGTGAGCAGCCGGCCGCGGGTGCGCCGGGTGCCCGCCGTCAGCCGCGGCAGCGCCGCTCCATGATGGACCGCATCGAACAACGCTGGCAGCGCCGCCGGGACGAGCAGGGCCACTAGCGCCTGTCGTTCGGCCCAGGCCGACGCCACGGACATCGCGTGAGGGGGTGTCCTGCCCACCGGGGCAGGACACCCCCTCACGCATGCCTGCATCCTGCGCCCGCGGGACGGACGGCGGCGTCGGCCGCGGGGACGGCCGGGCCGGCAGTCGCCCCGAGGAGCGTGCCCGCCGTGACCCGCCCGCCCGGCGCGCGGGCGCACCCCGTGGAGCGCGAAGCCGATGCCTGGCGCGCGCAGCCAGGGGAGCGCGAGGGCGGTGGCTTGGCGCGCACAGCCCGTGGAGCCCGAGGGCCGTGCCTGGTGCGGGTAGGCCGTGGAGCGCGAGGGCCGTGTCTGGTGTGGGGCACCCTGTGGAGCCCGAGGGCCGTGTCTGGTGCGGGGCACCCTGTGGAGCCCGAGGGCCGTGTCTGGTGCGGGGCACCCCGTGGAGCCCGAGGGCCGTGCCTGGTGCGCGTAGGCCGTGGAGCGCGAGGGCCGTGTTCGGCGCGGTGTCGTCGCCCCGCACGATCCGGCAGCGGCCCCCCACCCGGCGGGTGGGGGGCCGCTGCGACACTGCCGGTGACCTCAGCCGTTCTGCCCCGAGGGGCGTCGCAGCAGGGTCGCGCGCCGGGCCGAGAGCGAGGCGAGCAGAGCCGTCCAGCGGGCCGAGGCGGCCCAGGCCACCCGGACGGCCGAGCGCGGTGCCAGCAGTGCGCGCAGCCGCGTCGGACGGCTCACCGACGCGTGGAGCGCGTCCGCCACGCGGCGGGCGTCTTCCGCCAGTCCCGGTACCGGGCGGGGCCGCGGCGCGTACAGGACCTGCTCCACCGTCGACGCCAGCCGGTGCACCGCCGCCTCCGCGTCCGGGTCCAGACGACCCAGCCGGACGATCCGGGCCGCGGCGCCGCGCGGCGTCAGGGAGTCGTCGGGCCCGATGCCGTGGTCCCAGGCCGTGTCGATGACCTCCTGCCAGGCCGCGAGGGCGTGGGCGGCCATCGCGTCCTCCGTACGCCCGTGCGCCCCGAGCCGCACCGACCGCGTCCGTATCCGCCACAGCATCGGCAGGAACGGCACCGCCAGCAGCGCGAGCCCGGCCAGCCCGACCAGCGGCCACAGCCACCAGGGCCGCCCGCTGTCGCCCGAGCCGGGCGCCGCCAGGGCGGACTCGGTCGCGCACGCGTCCAGCTTCTTCTGCTGGACCGAGCAGCTCTCGCTCGCCGACGGCGCGGCGGACGGGGCCGTGGAGGCCGACTCGGACGGCCTCGGCGCCGACGGGACGCTGTTGCCCGGGGTGTCCGCCTGCGTGTACTCCGGCACCGTGCCCCGGTTGGGGGTGGGCTCGAAGCGGGTCCAGCCCACCCCTTCGAAGTACAGCTCGGGCCAGGCGTGGGCGTCCCGCAGGCCCACCGACATCGAGCCGTCCGCCTGCGGGGAGCCGGGAGTGAATCCCACCGCGACCCGGGCCGGGATGCCGAGGGTGCGGGCCATCGAGGCCATCGCGAAGGAGAAGTGGACGCAGAAGCCCTCCTTCTCCTTGAGGAAGCGCGCGATCGCCGCCGAGCCGCTGCCGACCTGCACCTGGGTGTCGTAGGTGAAGCCGCCGTTCACGGCGAAGTAGTCCTGGAGGTCGACCGCCTTCTCGTAGTCGTTCGCGGCGCCCTCGGTGACCTTCAGCGCGGTCCGCGCCACCTCCGGCGGCAGCGACTCGGGGACCTTGGTGAACTCGCGCTGGAGGGCCTCCGGCGCCTGCGGGGCCGCCGCCAGCTGCTCCGCGGTCGGCTGCACGATCAGACTGGAGACCTCGTACAGCGCGCCCCGGGTGTTCTGCCCGTGGTCGCCGACGAGCGTGCGGCCCAGCGGCTCGTAGCGCCAGTTGCCGTCGATGTCCACGCTGCTGGCCGGGTAGGGCATCGGCAGCCAGTCCTGCGCGTACCAGTCGGCCGCGGAGATCCGGGTCCTGATCTCGCTCCTGCGGACATCCGGGCCGAGGCCGATGGGGGTCGGGAAGGTGTCGGGCACCGCCTGGATGCGGCGCTGGGCCGGCTTCCACGCCGTGCCGTCGAACTCGTCCAGGGAGACGATCCGCAGGTACAGGTCCTGGGTGTCCTTCGTGTTGGTCCGGTACGACATGACCTGGCGGTCCTCGTTCACGTTGAGGCTGTCGCGCAGGGAGACCAGCGGGTTCACCGCGGAGATCGTGCCGCCGCCACCGGTGCCCGACCCGACACCCTTCCCGGCGCCGTCCAGCAGGCCGCCGTCCAGGGCGGGCAGGCCGAACGGCACCACGAGTGCGATGCCGAGGGCCACCGCGCCGATGCGCCGGCCGGTGCGGACCGGCGCGACCGCGCCGCCCCCCGTGTCCATGCCGGGGGCGCGGGGCCCGCCGCCGAAGACACGGCCCCACGCCGAGAGCCGGTCCCGGCCCTCGGCCAGCAGCAGCGTCAGATAGCCGCAGGCCGCGAGCAGGAACCACAGCCAGGCCGTGCCGCCGTCCGACAGGCCCGCGGCGACCGAGTACAGCGCGAGCAGCGGCAGCCCGGCCGGGGCGGCGCTGCGGAACGTCACGGCCAGCGCGTCCACCGCGAGACCGATCACCAGCACGCCGCCGACCAGCATCAGCCGGATGCCGTCGGACAGCGGCGCGGGGATCGCGTACCGCCCCACGTCGTCCGTGCCCGCCTGGAGCAGCTCCGTCAGCCGGTGGAGCGCCTGGGGCCCCGGGATCAGCCCGGCGAAGGCCTGCTCCCGGGCGAAGGCCAGCGTCAGCAGCATCAGCGTCACCAGCGCCTGGAGGGCCACCGTCAGCGCACGGGCCAGCGGGACCCGCCGGGCCAGCGCGCCGACCCCGGTCTGCACGGCCAGCAGCATCGCCGCCTGGAGGATCCACGTCGCCGGGTCGACGAGCGGCAGCAGCGCGCAGGACGCCATCAGTGTCGCCGCCGCGGCGCACAGCGCCAATCGCGCGCGCCCGCTCATGAGCCGCCCCCCGCCGTGCCGCCCGTCACCGCGGCCCTCGTGCGCTGCTGGTCCGCCTGCCGCCACAGGTCGGCGAAGGCGGCCCCCCGCGGCACCGTCACGGCGGTCCAGCCCGCCTCGCGCAGCATCCGTAGCCGCTCCCCGCTCCGGTCCGGCGAACCGGGGGCGGTGCCCGGACCGCGCACCCACCCGTCGCTCTCCAGCAGGAAGGCGACGGCACCGCCGCTGCGCTGGCGCATCTTGGCCAGCACCGTGGCCTGCTCCTCGTCCAGGTCGCCGAGGAAGGCGATCAGCAGACCCTCGCCGCCCCCGCGCAGCACGTCGTAGGCGCGGGAGAGTCCCGCGCCGTCGGAGTGGTCGACCACGGCGAGGGTGTCCATCATCAGCCCCGCCGCGTCCGCCGACTCCTGGCTGGCACCCGCGAAACCGTCGGCGCCCTCACCGGGCACCGAACTGCCCGTGTCCGTCAGCAGCCGCACCGAGAAACCCCGTTCGAGCATGTGGACCAGCGTGGACGCGGCGCCCGACACCGCCCACTCGAAGGCCGAGTCCGGGCCGGCGCCGGCGAAGGCGATGCCCCGGGTGTCCAGCAGCACCGTGCAGCGGGCGCGCTGCGGCTGCTCCTCGCGGCGCACCATCAGCTCGCCGTAGCGCGCGGTGAGCCGCCAGTGCACCCGGCGCAGGTCGTCCCCGTGCCGGTAGCCGCGCGGTATGACGTCGTCCTCGCCGGCCAGCGCGAGCGAGCGCTGCCGCCCGTCGCCGTACCCCTTCGCCTCCCCGCTCAGCCGCACCGGCGGCAGCGGCTCCACGCGCGGGATGACCGTCAGGGTGTCGTGCGTCGAGAAGGAGCGGGTCAGCTCGCACATCCCGAAGGGGTCGGTGAGCCGCAGCTGGAGCGGGCCGAGCGGATAGCGTCCGCGCAGGTCCGACCGCACGCGGTACGACACCTCGCGGTGACCGCCCGCCTCGACGCGGTCCAGGACGAACCGGGGACGCGGACCGAGCACGTACGGCACCCGGTCCTGGAGCATCAGCAGGCCCGTGGGCAGCCGCGAGACGTTGTCCATCCGCAGGTGGACGCGGGCCTCGGAACCGGCGGGCACGCGCGCGGGGGAGAGGCGGCGGCTGCCCGCGACCCGGTAGCGGGTG
Organism: Streptomyces sp. NPDC028308; assembly: GCF_055565855.1. Taxonomy (NCBI): domain Bacteria; kingdom Bacillati; phylum Actinomycetota; class Actinomycetes; order Kitasatosporales; family Streptomycetaceae; genus Streptomyces; species Streptomyces sp. NPDC028308. Next base: position 414,582 of record NZ_JBVHTO010000007.1, on the reverse strand, counting down.
CGGTACAGCACGGTCGCGCAGACCAGCGGCAGCACCGCCAGCAGCAGGCCGACCCGCAGCAGATCGCTCTGCCCGAGGACGTACGCGCAGACGGCGGCCGCCACCCCGGCGGCCAGGAAGGAACGCCCGCGCGTGGTGAGCCCGGCGAGCGCCGTGCGCAGCCCGCCCTGGGACTCCTCCGCGTGGCCCGTCCCGCCGGACGTCATCACAGCCTCCGCGGCGGCTGCTGGTCGAAGGCGGGCGCGCCACGGCCCACGGGGAACCCGCTCGGGGGCTGCGGGGCCGAGGGGACGGGGGTGCGCTGGAGGATCTCCTGGACGACCTGCTCGGCCGTACGGCGGTTCAGCTGCGCCTGGGCCGTGGGCAGCAGCCGGTGCGCCAGGACCGCCACGGCGAGTGCCTGGAGGTCGTCCGGCAGGGCGTAGTCCCGGCCGCTGAGGGCGGCGGAGGCCTTCGCGGCGCGCAGCAGGTGCAGCGTGGCACGCGGCGAGGCCCCGAGTCTGAGGTCCGGGTGCGTGCGGGTGGCCGCGACCAGGTCCACCGCGTAGCGCCGGACGGGGTCCGCGACGTGGACCGTGCGGACCGCGTCGATCAGCTTCACGATGTCGTGCGCGTGCGCCACCGGCTGGAGGTCGTCCAGCGGGGAGATCCCGCCGTGCACGTCCAGCATCTGGAGCTCGGCCTCCGCGCTGGGATAGCCGATGGAGACCCGGGCCATGAAGCGGTCGCGCTGGGCCTCGGGCAGCGGATAGGTGCCCTCCATCTCGACCGGGTTCTGCGTGGCCACCACCATGAAGGGGCTCGGCAGCTCGTAGGTCTGGCCGTCGATGGTGACCTGGCGCTCCTCCATGGACTCCAGGAGGGCCGACTGGGTCTTCGGGGAGGCGCGGTTGATCTCGTCGCCGATCACGATCTGCGCGAAGATCGCCCCCGGCTTGAACTCGAAGTCCCGGCGCTGCTGGTCCCAGATGGACACACCGGTGATGTCCGAGGGCAGCAGGTCGGGCGTGAACTGAATACGCCGCACCGAGCAGTCGATGGACCGCGCCAGTGCCTTGGCCAGCATCGTCTTGCCGACGCCGGGGACATCCTCGATCAGAAGATGTCCCTCGGCGAGCAGCACGGTCAGCGAAAGCCGTACGACCTCAGGCTTGCCCTCGATCACTCCTTCCACCGAACTGCGGACTCGCTCCGCAGTGGCGGTCAGATCCGTAAGGCTCGCTCGATCGTCATAGGTCGTCACCCGGCCCTCCTCGGCCCGTTCTCGGGCCGACGCTGCGATGCGGACCGGCCCACCCCGAAACACGGACACCACGCGCGAAAAGTTCCGCGTGACGCCACACCCGCATTCTTGTTGCCGTTACCGGTTCGTGTCACTCGACTGTGGACAACTGACCGTGCTATGTCACGTCTTACGACCTTTTGGGCACCGGATCTTGTCGAGGTTTCCCCGCGGTGAGCCTCGCACGGGAGCCGCGAGGGGCCGCTAGGCGGGGTCGATCTCGCGCAGCAGACCCGTCTTCACGTCGAAGACGAAGCCCCGCACGTCCCCGGTGTGCAGCAGGAACGGCGAGGTGCGCACCCGCTGCATCGACTGCCGTACGTCCTGATCGACGTCCCGGAACGCCTCGACCGCCCAGGCCGGACGCTGGCCGACCTCCATCTCCAGGTCGTGCCGGAACTCCTCGGTGAGGGACTCCAAGCCGCAGCCCGTGTGATGGATGAGGACGACACTGCGCGTGCCGAGCGCTCGCTGGCTGATCGTGAGGGAGCGGATCACGTCGTCGGTGACCACGCCGCCCGCGTTGCGGATCGTGTGGCAGTCGCCCAGTTCCAGGCCGAGAGCGGCGTGCAGGTCGAGCCGGGCGTCCATGCACGCGACCACGGCGACCTGGAGCACGGGGCGGGCGTCCATTCCGGGGTCGCTGAAGGCGGCCGCGTACTGCTCGTTCGCCTCGATGAGCCGGTCGGTGACGGAGCCACGGGCCGCTATGGCGTCTTCGGGCTCTGTGGGCACGGATGCAGAAGTCGTCATGCCCAAGACGTTACTGGTCACCCGGGGCGTGGTCCTGCTGTGAGAGAGGACAAAGAACGCCATCGTGGCTTGTTGTGAGGTAATCCACACGGGCGGTGGCGGCACCCCCGAACGGGTGATTTCGACCGGTTCGCCGCTTCGAGGGGAGGGCGGCCCACGACGCGCATGCCGGTTGATTGACCGCGAGACACCGTGGACTAAAGTGACGCGAAGCGGGAGGCGAGGTTCTCCCCGCTGGACTTTTTACCCGGAGGACCCGGTGGTTTCCGGGCCCTCCCCGCGTGCGCCGCGCGTACGTACGGCTCGGCCTCCTCCCGCTCCCGGTCGGCTGACGCCACTCACCAGGCGCCGGCGGACCTCCCCTTCCACGAGCGGGAGGGGACCCGGCAGTGCGTACGACGGCGCCGGACCTGAGAGGGCCCCTTGAGCCAGAGTCGACATGTCCCGGTGATGCTCCAGCGGTGCCTGGACATGCTGGCGCCCGCGCTGGAGCGGCCCGGAGCGGTGGTCGTCGACTGCACCCTCGGCCTCGGCGGCCACAGCGAGGCCCTCCTCACCCGCTTCCCCGACGCCCGCCTCGTCGCCCTCGACCGGGACAAGGAGGCGCTGCGCCTGTCCGGAGAGCGGCTCGCCCCCTACGGGGACCGCGCCACCCTCGTGCACGCGGTCTACGACGAACTCCCCGACGTCCTCGACCGGCTGGACCTGCCGAAGGTGCAGGGCGTGCTGTTCGACCTCGGCGTCTCCTCCATGCAACTGGACGAGGCCGACCGGGGGTTCGCCTACGCGCAGGACGCCCCGCTCGACATGCGCATGGACCAGACGACCGGCATCAGCGCCGCCGAGGTGCTCAACACCTACCCGCCGGGCGAACTCGTGCGCATCCTGCGGGCGTACGGCGAGGAGAAGCAGGCCAAGCGGATCGTGTCCGCGGTCGTGCGCGAACGCGACAAGGAGCCCTTCAGCAACAGCGCCCGGCTCGTCGAGCTCATCCGCGACGCGCTGCCGCAGGCCGCCAAGCGCACCGGCGGCAACCCCGCCAAGCGGACCTTCCAGGCCCTGCGCATCGAGGTCAACGGCGAACTGACCGTCCTGGAGCGGGCGATCCCCGCGGCCGTGAAGGCGCTCGCCGTCGACGGGCGCATCGCGGTGCTGTCGTACCACTCCCTGGAGGACCGGCTGGTGAAGCAGGTGTTCGCCGCCGGCGCCGCCTCCACCGCGCCGCCCGGCCTGCCGGTCGTCCCCGAGCGCTACCAGCCGCGGCTCAAGCTCCTCACCCGCGGTGCCGAACTTCCCACCGAGGAGGAGATCGCCGAGAACCGGCGGGCGGCTCCCGCCCGGCTGCGCGGGGCTCAGCGCATCCGCGAGGACGCCGAGTGAGGCGCGGGAAGGAAACCGTGTGAGGCACACGAAGGGGGAGCGCGAGTGAGCCGGAAACCCACACAGACCGGGAGGGTCCGTGCGTAGGAAACCCCAGCTCAGGGGACGCGCGGCCCGGCTCGCGCGGCTGCTGCCCACCGGCGCGGGCCAGGCCGCCCGTACCCCCTTCGTGCTGCTGGTCGTGCTGCTCCTCGGCGGCGGCCTCATCGGGCTCCTCGTGCTGAACTCCGCGCTGAGCGAAGGGTCGTTCAGGCTCGACGACCTCCAGAAGGAGACGAAGAGCCTCACGGACGAGGAGCAGGAGCTCCAGCGGGACGTGGACTCCTACTCGGCCCCCGACGCCCTCCAGCGCCGCGCCCGTGAACTGGGCATGGTCCCCGGCGGCGACCCGGCCTTCCTCGACCCCGACGGCACCGTCAAGGGCGTCCCGGGCGCGGCCGCCGAACGGTCCTCGCTCCGCGACCCGGTGGTCCTGCCGCCCGAGGCCATCGTCCCCGTGCCGCAGCCGCTGCCCAGCCCCACGCCGACCCCCTCGCCGGCCCCGGGCGATCCCTCCGCGCAGTTCTTCTTCACGGCGGCGCCCACCGCGCCGCCCACCACCCCCGCCCCGTCCGCAGAGCCCTTCACAACCCCCGGCAGGTGACGGAAGTGTCCGACAGGGAACCGCCGCGCCGCCGCGTGCCAGGACCGGCCCGGCCCGCCCGCCCCGACGGCCGGCGCCGTCCGGGACCCGGTGCCCGCCCCGCGCGCCGTCCCGCTCCCCGCCCCGGCGGCCCGCGCGTCATCCGGCTCGGCAGCCCGCGCCCCCGCCTGCGCATGGTGAGCCTGGCGCTGACCCTGGTCATGGTGGCGTTCGTCGTCCGGCTGCTCCAGGTGCAGGCCGTGGACGCGAGCGCGTACGCCGCGAAGGCCGAGCAGAACCGGTACGTCGGACGCACCCTGGCCGCCGAGCGCGGCGGGATCACGGACCGCAACGGCGTGGAACTCGCCACCAGCGTCGACGCCTACGACATCACCGCCGACCCGACCATGTTCACGCCCGAGACCACGAAGGCCACGGACGCGCCCGAGCAGGCGGCGGCGCTCCTCGCCCCGATCCTCGGCCAGGACATGGACACCGTCGCCGGGAAGCTGCGGGCGAAGAACACCCGCTACACGCTGCTGGCACACCGCCAGACGCCCCAGGTCTGGAAGCAGATCAAGGATCTGAAGACCACGCTCGCGGCGAAGTCGGAGACCGACGAGAGCACGGTCAACGTCCTCGCCGGCGTCCTCGCGGTCCCCGCCAGCAAGCGCGTGTACCCGAACGGCGAGCTCGCCGCCGGGATACTGGGCTGGGTCAACGCCGACGGCAAGGGCGGCGGCGGAGTCGAGCAGCAGCTGAACGAGGAACTCGCCGGCAAGGACGGCAAGATCCGCTACGCCCAGTCCGGCGGGCGCCAGGTACCCACCGCCGGCTCCACCGAGACGCCCGCCGTCGCCGGGTCCGACGTCGAGCTGACGATCGACCGCGACATCCAGTGGGCCGCGCAGAACGCCATCTCCGAGCAGGTGAAGAAGTCGGGGGCGGACCGCGGGTACGTGATGGTGCAGGACGCCCGGACCGGCGAGATCCTCGCCATGGCCAACTCGCCCGGCTTCGACCCGAACGACCTCTCGCAGGCCAGCTCGGCGGCGCTGGGCAACGCGGCCCTCCAGGACGCGTACGAGCCCGGCTCCACCGCCAAGGTCATGTCGATGGCCGCGGTGCTGGAGGAGAACGTCGCCACACCGGCGACGCACGTGGTGGTGCCGAACCGGCTGCACCGCGGCGACCGGCTCTTCCAGGACGACATCGACCACCCGACCTGGAACCTGACGCTGAACGGCGTCCTCGCCAAGTCCAGCAACATCGGCACCATCCTGGCCACCGGCCAGCTCGGCAAGACGCAGAAGCAGGCCAACCGGGTCCTCTACTCGTACCTGCGCAAGTTCGGCATCGGCCGCCCCACCGGACTCGGCTTCCCCGGCGAGACCAAGGGCATCCTCGCGCCCGCCGACAAGTGGTCCACCTCGCAGCAGTACACGATCCCTTTCGGCCAGGGCGTGTCGATCAACGCGATGCAGGCGGCCTCCGTCTACTCGACGATCGCCAACGGCGGCGTACGCGTCGAGCCGACCCTCGTGCGCGGCGCGAAGGGACCCGACGGGCGCTTCACACCGTCCCCGAAGCCCAAGAAGACCAGGGTCGTGAGCGAGAAGACCGCGAAGACCCTCGCCCAGATGCTGGAGTCCGTCGTGGACGACGAGGAGGGCACCGGCACCAAGGCGCGTATCCCCGGCTACCGGGTGGCGGGCAAGACGGGCACGGCCAACCGCGTGGATCCGGCCACCGGCAAGTACCACGGCTACACGTCGTCGTTCGCCGGATTCGCGCCCGCGGACAAGCCCCGGATCACCGTCTACTGCGCGATCCAGAACGCGACCAGGGGCAGCTACTTCGGCGGGCAGATCTGCGGACCCATCTACAAGCAGGTGATGGAGTTCGCGCTCAAGACCCTCCAGATCCCGCCCACCGGGACCCAGCCCGCCAGACTGCCGGTCGGCTTCGCCCCCTGAACCGCCGGCCCCACGCCCTGATCAGCACCGACCGGACATCCCGGCACCACCCGGAACACCGACCAGGAACCAGCTCGTGACAACGATCACTCCCGACCACGGGAACCACGGCCCGCCACGCCCCTCGCTTCGCTCCGGCGGGCCCACGCCCGGTACGCTCACCGCCGTGCCACACGCTGATCAGTCCCAAACCACCCAGAAGGGCGCTCCTGTGACATATCCGGGGCCGCCGCGACCGGTTCGGATCTCCGCCACACCCCTCGCGGAGCTCGCCGATCAGCTGGGCGCCCCCGTCCCGGCTTCGGACGCGGACATCACGGGCATCACGCACGACTCCCGTGCCGTGCGCCCCGGGGACCTGTACGCGGCGCTGCCCGGCGCCCGCCTGCACGGTGCCGACTTCGTGACGCAGGCGGCGGGCCTCGGCGCCGCCGCCGTGCTGACCGACCCCGAGGGCGCCGAGCGCGCCGCGGCCACCGGTCTGCCGGTGCTCGTCGTCGACGAGCCGCGCCGGCAGATGGGCGAGCTGGCCGCCACGATCTACGGCCACCCCGGACGCGACCTGCTCCAGATCGGCATCACCGGCACCTCGGGCAAGACCACCACGGCGTACCTCGTCGAGGGCGGTCTGAAGACGGTCCGCTCCACCGGCCTCATCGGCACGGTCGAGATGCGCATCGGCGACGAGCGCATCAAGTCCGAGCGCACCACCCCCGAAGCCACCGACCTGCAGGCCCTGTTCGCGGTCATGCGCGAACGCGGGGTCGAGGCGGTCGCCATGGAGGTCTCCAGCCACGCGCTGGTCCTCGGCCGGGTCGACGGCTGCGTCTTCGACGTCGCCGTCTTCAACAACCTCAGCCCGGAGCACATGGAGTTCCACTCCGGGATGGAGGACTACTTCCAGGCCAAGGCGCAGCTGTTCACACCGGAACGCAGCCGGCTGGGCGTGGTCAACCTCGACGACGAGTACGGGCGCCGGCTGGTCGGGCAGGCCACCGTCCCGGTCGTCACCTTCTCCGCGGAGGGACACCCGGACGCCGACTGGCGGGCCGAGGACGTCCAAGTCGGGCCCATGGACTCGACGTTCACCGTGGTCGGCCCGAAGGAGGAGCGGATCACGGCGAGGTCGCCGCTCGCCGGGACCTTCAACGTGGCCAACACCCTCGCCGCGATCGTCTCCCTCGCCGTCGCCGGGATCGACCCGCAGGGCGCCGCGGACGGCATCGCCGCGGTACCCGGCGTACCGGGCCGGCTGGAGCGCGTGGACGAGGGCCAGCCCTACCTGGCGGTCGTCGACTACGCCCACAAGACGGACGCCGTCGAATCGGTGCTGCGCGCCCTGCGCAAGGTCACCGAGGGCCGCCTGCACATCGTGCTCGGCTGCGGCGGCGACCGCGACACGACCAAGCGCAAGCCGATGGGCGCCGCGGCGGCCCGGCTGGCCGACACCGCCGTACTGACATCGGACAACCCCCGCTCGGAGGACCCGCTGGCGATCCTCGCCACGATGCTCGCCGGTGCCGCGGAGGTCCCGGCGCACCGGCGCGGCGACGTCGCGGTCTTCGAGGACCGGGCCGCCGCCATCGCCGCGGCCGTCGCCCTCGCACAGCCGGGCGACACCGTGCTGGTCGCGGGCAAGGGCCACGAGCAGGGCCAGGACATCGCCGGAGTGGTCCGTCCCTTCGACGACCGCCAGGTGCTTCGCGAAGCTATCCAGAAGACCCAGGGATGAACTTGTGATCGCCCTCTCTCTCGCCGAGATCGCAGCAGTCGTCGGCGGGCAGACGCACGACATACCGGATCCGGCGGTACAGGTCACCGGACCCGTCGTCAGGGACTCCCGTGAAGTGGAGCCCGGCAGCCTCTTCGTCGCCTTCGTCGGCGAACGCGCGGACGGCCACGACTACGCCCGCTCGGTCGTCGAGGCCGGCGCGGTCGCCGTACTGGCCTCGCGGCCGGTGGGGGTGCCCGCGATCGTCGTGGACGACGTGCAGTGGGCCCTCGGCGCCCTCGCCCGCCACGTCGTCGAACGGCTCGGCGCGACCCTCGTGGCCCTCACCGGCTCCGCGGGCAAGACCAGCACCAAGGACCTGATCGCCCAGGTGCTGCGGAGCAAGGCGCCGACCGTCTTCACGCCCGGCTCGCTCAACAACGAGATCGGGCTGCCGCTGACCGCGCTCAGCGCCACCGAGGAGACCAGGTTCCTCGTGCTGGAGATGGGCGCGCGCGGTATCGGGCACATCCGCTACCTCACCCAACTGACCCCGCCGAAGGTCGGGCTCGTCCTGAACGTCGGCTCCGCCCACATCGGCGAGTTCGGCGGCCGGGAGCAGATCGCCCAGGCCAAGGGCGAGTTGGTGGAGAGCCTGCCCGAGGACGGCGCCGCGATCCTCAACGCCGACGATCCCCTCGTACGCGCCATGGCGTCCCGGACGAAAGCGCGCGTGCTCCTCTTCGGAGAGTCCGACGAAGCGGACGTACGTGGCGAGAACGTCCGTCTCACGGAGACCGGACAGCCCAGCTTCAGCCTTCGCACACCCTCCGGGTGCAGCGATGTGACCATGCGCCTGTACGGTGAGCATCACGTGTCGAACGCGCTCGCCGCGGCCGCCGTCGCCCATGAGCTGGGCATGTCCGCAGACGAGATCGCCCGTGCGCTCTCCGAGGCGGGCTCCCTCTCCCGCTGGCGCATGGAGGTCACCGAGCGCCCGGACGGCGTGACGGTCGTCAACGACGCCTACAACGCGAACCCCGAGTCCATGCGAGCCGCTCTGCGCGCGCTCGTGGCGATGGGCAAGGGGCGGCGGACCTGGGCGGTGCTCGGTCAGATGGCCGAGCTCGGGGACGAGGCGCTCGCCGAGCACGACGCGGTCGGACGGCTCGCCGTCCGGCTCAACGTCAGCAAGCTCGTCGCGGTCGGGGGCAGGGAAGCGTCCTGGCTGCAACTGGGCGCATATAACGAGGGTTCGTGGGGTGAGGAGTCGGTGCACGTGTCCGACGCACAGGCGGCTGTCGACCTGTTGCGCAGCGAGCTGCGCCCAGGGGACGTCGTACTCGTGAAGGCGTCCCGGTCGGTCGGGCTGGAACGGGTGGCGCTGGCGCTGCTCGAGCCCGGTGCCGAGGGTGAGGTTTCCGCCCGATGATGAAGCAGATCCTGTTCGCGGGAGTCATTGGCCTGTTCCTGACCCTGGTCGGCACTCCGCTGCTGATCAAGCTCCTTGCCCGCAAGGGCTACGGCCAGTACATCCGTGACGACGGCCCGCGCGAGCACCACAGCAAGCGCGGTACGCCGACCATGGGCGGTATCGCCTTCATCCTGGCGACGATCATCGCGTACTTCCTGTCCAAGGTGATCACGGGCTACGCGCCCACCTTCTCCGGCCTGCTGGTCCTCGGCCTGATGGCCGGCATGGGCCTGGTGGGCTTCCTGGACGACTACATCAAGATCGTCAAGCGGCGGTCGCTCGGTCTGCGGGCCAAGGCCAAGATGGCCGGCCAGCTGATCGTCGGCGTCTCCTTCGCCGTGCTCTCCCTGCAGTTCGCGGACAACCGCAACAACACCCCCGCCTCCACGAAGCTATCCTTCGTGCAGGACTTCGGCTGGTCCATCGGCCCGGTGCTGTTCGTGGTCTGGGCGCTGTTCATGATCCTCGCGATGTCGAACGGCGTGAACCTGACGGACGGTCTGGACGGCCTCGCCACCGGCGCCTCCGTCATGGTCTTCGGCGCCTACACCTTCATCGGCGTCTGGCAGTTCCAGGAGTCCTGCGCCAACGCGCAGGCCCTCACCAACCCGGGCGCCTGCTACGAGGTGCGCGATCCGCTCGACCTGGCCGTGGTGGCCGCCGCCCTCATGGGCGCCTGCTTCGGCTTCCTGTGGTGGAACACCTCACCCGCCAAGATCTTCATGGGCGACACCGGCTCGCTGGCCCTCGGCGGCGCGCTTGCCGGCCTCGCGATCTGCTCCCGCACGGAGTTCCTGCTCGCGCTGCTCGGCGGCCTGTTCGTCCTGATCACCATGTCGGTGGTCATCCAGGTCGGCTCCTTCCGCCTCACCGGCAAGCGCGTCTTCCGCATGGCGCCACTGCAGCACCACTTCGAACTCAAGGGCTGGTCCGAGGTCCTGGTGGTGGTCCGCTTCTGGATCATCCAGGGCATGTGCGTGATCGTCGGTCTCGGCCTCTTCTACGCGGGATGGGCAGCCAAGAAGTGACCGACTGGCAGGGGAAGAACGTCACCGTCGCCGGGCTCGGCGTCTCCGGCATCCCGGCGGCCCGCGTGCTGCACGGCCTCGGCGCCGTCGTCACGGTCGTCAACGACGGCGACGACGAGCGTGCGCGGGCCCAGGCGGTGGAGCTGGAGGCGCTCGGGGTCACCGTGCGCCTCGGCGACGGGGCGACCCTGCCCGCGGGCACCGAACTCGTCGTCACCGCCCCCGGCTGGAAGCCCGACAAGCCGCTGTTCACCGCGGCCGCCGAGGCGGGCGTCCCGGTCTGGGGCGACGTCGAGCTGGCCTGGCGGCTGCGCGGGCCCGACGCGGCGCCCTGGCTCGCGGTCACCGGCACCAACGGCAAGACGACGACCGTCCAGATGCTCGCCGAGATCCTCAAGGCGGCCGGGCTGCGCACCGCGGCCGTCGGCAACATCGGCGTCTCGCTGCTGGACGCGGTCCTCGGCGACGAGCCGTACGACGTGCTCGCCGTCGAACTCTCCAGCTACCAGCTGCACTGGGCGCCCTCCGTGCGCGCCCACTCCGCGGTCGTCCTGAACCTCGCGCCCGACCACCTCGACTGGCACGGCTCCATGGAGGCGTACGCCGCCGACAAGGGCCGTGTGTACGAGGGGAATCGGGTCGCCTGTGTCTACAACGTGGCCGACAAGGCCACCGAGGACCTGGTGCGCGAGGCGGACGTCGAGGAGGGGTGCCGGGCGATCGGCTTCACGCTCGGCACACCCGGGCCCTCCCAACTCGGCGTCGTGGAAGGCATCCTGGTCGACCGCGCCTTCGTCGAGGACCGGCAGAAGAACGCGCAGGAGCTGGCGCAGGTCTCCGACGTCGACCCGCCCGCCCCGCACAACATCGCCAACGCCCTTGCGGCGGCGGCCCTGGCGCGTGCCTTCGGGGTGCCCCCGGCGGCCGTACGCGACGGACTGCGGGCCTTCCGTCCGGACGCCCACCGCATCGCGCACGTCGCCGACGTGGACGGAGTCGCGTACGTCGACGACTCCAAGGCGACCAACACCCATGCCACGGAAGCCTCTTTGGCGGCCTACGAGTCGATCGTGTGGATCGCCGGCGGGCTCGCCAAGGGCGCCACCTTCGACGAACTGGTCGCCAAGTCGGCGAACCGGCTGCGGGGCGCGGTGCTCATCGGCGCCGACCGGGCCCTGATCCGGGAAGCGCTGGCGCGACACGCGCCCGAAGTCCCGGTCGTCGACCTGGACCGGACGGACACTGGGGCGATGCTCGCGGCGGTCCAGGAGGCGAGGCGGCTCGCCGAGCCGGGGGACACGGTCCTGCTGGCTCCGGCCTGTGCCTCGATGGACATGTTCGCCAACTACAACAAGCGCGGTGACGCGTTCGCGGAGGCGGTTCGCGGACTCGGCGCCTGACCCGGCCGCCTGCCGGGCGACCTTTGGGAGGGACGGACGCGTGACACCGTTGTGGCCCGGAGACGCCGATGCCCAGTAGCCGAACCGGCCGACCCCCCGTGCAGCGGGCCGCCAGGCGTCCCGCCGCCCCGCGCTCCCCGGGTGAGAACCCCCTGCGGGGCTTCGTCGTGCGCGCCCGCCGCGCCTGGGACCGGCCGCTGACCGCGTACTACCTGATTTTCGGCAGCGCCCTGCTGATCACCGTGCTCGGCCTGGTGATGGTCTACTCGGCCTCCATGATCAAGGCGCTCCAGCTGTCGCTGCCGGGGTCGTACTTCTTCCGCAAGCAGTTCCTGGCCGCCGCGATCGGCACCGGACTGCTGCTGCTGGCCTCGCGGATGCCCGTGAAGCTGCACCGGGCGCTGGCCTACCCGATACTGGCCGGATCCGTCTTCCTGATGGTCCTGGTGCAGGTGCCGGGGATAGGGATGGCGGTCAACGGCAACCAGAACTGGATCTCCGTCGGCGGCCCCTTCCAGCTCCAGCCCAGCGAGTTCGGCAAGCTCGCGCTCGTGCTCTGGGGCGCCGACCTGCTCGCGCGCAAGGAGGACCGGCGGCTGCTGACCCAGTGGAAGCACATGCTGGTGCCGCTGGTCCCGGTCGCCTTCATGCTGCTCGGACTGATCATGCTCGGCGGCGACATGGGAACGGCGATCATCCTCACCGCCATCCTCTTCGGCCTGCTGTGGCTCGCGGGTGCCCCCACACGGCTCTTCGCTGGCGTCCTGGCCGTCGCCGCGACCATCGGCGTCATCCTCATCAAGACCAGCCCCAACCGCATGTCACGGCTCGCCTGCATCGGCGCGACCGATCCCGGTCCGAACGACCAGTGCTGGCAGGCCGTGCACGGCATCTACGCCCTCGCCTCCGGCGGGCTCTTCGGATCCGGGCTCGGCGCGAGTGTGGAGAAATGGGGTCAACTGCCGGAAGCGCACACCGACTTCATCTTCGCCATCACCGGGGAGGAACTGGGACTGTCAGGGACGCTGTCGGTGCTCGCCCTCTTCGCGGCTCTAGGCTATGCGGGTATCCGCGTGGCCGGACGTACGGAGGACCCCTTCGTCAGGTATGCCGCGGGTGGCGTGACCACCTGGATCACGGCCCAGGCCGTGATCAACATCGGTGCGGTGCTCGGCCTGCTGCCGATCGCCGGAGTCCCGCTCCCGCTGTTCTCCTACGGGGGTTCCGCCCTGCTGCCGACCATGTTCGCCATCGGGCTGCTGATCGCCTTCGCACGCGACGAGCCCGCTGCGCGGGCGGCGCTTGCCATGCGGCAACCCCGCTTTGGTAGAAAGCGTGCTGCGGTCAGAGGCTCCGCAGAGCCTCGGAGATGGAACACGATGCGACGGCGCGCCACGGCGCGTTCGTCCGGAGAGCGGTGAATTTCGGTGCATGTCGTACTCGCCGGTGGGGGGACCGCCGGCCACATCGAGCCCGCGCTCGCCCTCGCGGACGCCCTGCGCAGGCAGGACCCGACCGTGGGAATCACGGCCCTGGGCACGGAGCGCGGACTTGAGACCCGACTGGTGCCCGAGCGGGGCTACGATCTCGCGCTCATCCCCGCCGTGCCGCTGCCACGCAAGCCCACCCCCGAGCTGATCACCGTCCCCGGACGGCTGCGCGGCACGATCAAGGCCGCCGAGCAGATCCTGGAGCGCACCAAGGCGGACGCCGTGGTCGGGTTCGGCGGCTACGTCGCCCTGCCGGGCTACCTCGCCGCCAAGCGCCTCGGGGTGCCGATCGTCATCCACGAGGCCAACGCCCGCCCCGGCCTGGCCAACAAGATCGGCTCCCGGTACGCGGCCCAGGTGGCCGTCTCGACGCCGGACAGCAAGCTGCGCGGCGCCCGCTACATCGGCATCCCGCTGCGCCGCTCCATCGCCACCCTGGACCGGGCCGCCGTGCGCCCCGAGGCACGGGCCGCCTTCGGCCTGGACCCCGCCCTGCCGACGCTGCTGGTCTCCGGCGGCTCGCAGGGCGCCCGCCGCCTCAACGAGGTCGTCCAGCAGGTCGCTCCGTACCTCCAGCAGGCCGGCATCCAGATCCTGCACGCGGTCGGGCCGAAGAACGAACTGCCGCAGGTCCAGCAGATGCCGGGGATGCCCCCCTACATCCCGGTACCGTACGTGGACCGGATGGATCTCGCGTACGCGGCGGCCGACATGATGCTCTGCCGCGCGGGTGCGATGACCGTCGCCGAACTCTCCGCCGTCGGGCTCCCGGCCGCCTACGTCCCGCTGCCCATCGGCAACGGCGAACAGCGGCTCAACGCCCAGCCGGTGGTGAAGGCGGGCGGCGGACTGCTGGTCGACGACGCGGAACTGACGCCGGAGTGGATCCAGGCGAACGTGCTGCCCGTGCTGGCCGACCCGCACCGGCTGTTCGAGATGTCCCGTGCCGCCAGCGAGTTCGGCCGCCGGGACGCCGACGACCTGCTCGTCGGCATGGTGTACGAGGCGATTGCGTCGCGCCACCGCGCGTGACAGAAGGCAGGGGAGCGTGGCCGGACCGACGACCGCCGAACGCGGCGAACGGCAGAAGACCGAGTCCGGCCCGCCCCGGCCGTCCCGCGCCGGGCGGCTGCCCCGCCCTCGTACGCTCATCATCCTTTTGCTGGCCGTGGTGTTGACCGGGGCCGCCTCCGTCTGGGTCCTGTACGGCTCCCACTGGCTGCGCGTCGAGCAGGTGCCCGTTACCGGGACGCGGGTCCTCACGCCGCAGCAGGTGCGCGAGGCGGCCGACGTCCCGGTCGGCTCCCCGCTGGTCTCGGTCGACACCGACGCCATCGAGGCCCGGCTTCGCGAGGCGCTGCCCCGGATCGACTCGGTCGACGTGGTCCGCTCCTGGCCCCACGGAATCGGACTGAACGTGACCGAGCGCACTCCGGTGCTGATCGTCAAAAACCGTGAAAAGGGGGGCAAGTACGTCGAAGTCGACGCCAAGGGCGTGCGATTCGCCACGGTTTCGCGCCCCCCGAAGGGTGTACCCGCACTGGAGTTGACGGTCACTCACTCCGCCGGGCTGCGCCGCTTCGGCACCGACCGGCTGGTGCGCGAGGCGGTACGCGTCGCCGGGGACATCCCGGCCGCCGTCGCCCGCGACACCAGGACCGTCAAGGTCCGTTCGTACGACTCGATCTCGCTGGAGCTGAGCGGCGGGCGCACCGTCACGTGGGGGAGTGGCGAGAAGGGGCGCGCCAAGGCGCGTACGCTCACCGCTCTCATGAAAGCAGCTCCCGAGGCCCGGGACTTCGACGTGAGCGTGCCCACCGCCCCTGCGTCATCGGGGAGTTGACGCACATCCGCGCAGGCCAGCACCCTGGTTGGGCAGCGCTACGCCTGATCACATAGGGTGAAAAGAAAAACGGGAGGTTCGGCGTGTTCGTTGAACGTGCGCCACTTGTCGACTTAGTGTCCTGTTCGGAAGAGTCCAAGGAACAGACACACTGGTAACCCTAAACTTCAGCGTTAGGGTTCGGGTCGGCGTTCGGACCGTCCCATTCGGCATCAGTCGTCGGATCGCGAGACAGCGAGGCGGCGACACGTAACTCGAGGCGAGAGGCCTTCGACGTGGCAGCACCGCAGAACTACCTCGCAGTCATCAAAGTCATCGGTGTCGGCGGCGGTGGTGTCAATGCCATCAACCGGATGATCGAGGTCGGTCTCAAGGGCGTCGAGTTCATCGCCATCAACACCGACGCGCAAGCTCTGTTGATGAGCGACGCCGACGTCAAACTCGACGTGGGCCGTGAACTCACCCGCGGACTCGGCGCCGGAGCCAACCCGGCCGTCGGCCGCAAGGCGGCCGAGGATCACCGCGAGGAGATCGAGGAGGTCCTCAAGGGGGCCGACATGGTCTTCGTCACCGCCGGCGAGGGCGGTGGCACCGGCACCGGCGGCGCACCTGTCGTCGCCAACATCGCCCGCTCGCTCGGCGCCCTCACCATCGGCGTGGTCACCCGCCCCTTCACCTTCGAAGGGCGGCGCCGCGCCAACCAGGCCGAGGACGGCATCGCGGAACTCCGCGAAGAGGTCGACACCCTCATCGTCATCCCCAACGACCGGCTGCTCTCCATCTCGGACCGCCAGGTCTCCGTCCTGGACGCGTTCAAGTCCGCGGACCAGGTCCTGCTGTCGGGTGTTCAGGGCATCACCGACCTCATCACCACCCCCGGCCTGATCAACCTCGACTTCGCCGACGTCAAGTCCGTGATGTCCGAGGCGGGTTCGGCCCTCATGGGCATCGGCTCGGCCCGCGGCGACGACCGCGCGGTGGCGGCGGCGGAGATGGCGATCTCCTCGCCCCTCCTCGAAGCCTCCATCGACGGCGCACGCGGCGTGCTGCTCTCCATCTCCGGCGGCTCCGACCTCGGCCTGTTCGAGATCAACGAAGCCGCCCAGCTGGTCAGCGAGGCGGCCCACCCGGAGGCCAACATCATCTTCGGCGCGGTCATCGACGACGCGCTCGGCGACGAGGTGCGGGTCACCGTCATCGCCGCCGGCTTCGACGGCGGCCAGCCGCCGTCCAAGCGGGACACCGTCCTCGGGTCCTCCTCCGCCAAGCGCGAGGAGCCCACCCCGGTACGGGCCTCCGACAGCCGCCCCACCTTCGGCTCGCTCGGCAGCGTCACCCCGAAGGAGGCCCCGGAGCCCGCTCCGGAGCCGACGAACGAACTGCCCGTGTCCCCGCCGGTCCCGCCTTCCCGCTCCTACTCGGACAGCGCGGCCGAAGAGCTGGACGTGCCGGACTTCCTGAAGTGATAGGAACGCGCTCCGGAACGAGCACACAGAGCGGCGCGCACTTCGCCTTCACCGACCGGTGGGGCGGAGTGAGCGCCGTTCCGTACGAGGAGCTCAACCTCGGCGGAGCGGTCGGCGACGACCCCGGCGCCGTACGCACCAACCGCGAACTGGCCGCCAAATCCCTGGGACTCGACCCGGCTCGGGTCGTGTGGATGAACCAGGTGCACAAGGCGGACGTGGCCGTGGTCGAGGAACCGTGGGGGGAGCGGGCGGTGCCCGAGGTCGACGCGCTCGTCACGACCCGCCGCGGGCTCGCCCTCGCCGTGCTCACCGCCGACTGCACGCCGGTGCTGCTCGCCGACCCCGTCGCCGGGGTGGCGGCCGCAGCGCACGCCGGGCGGCCCGGCATGGTCGCCGGCGTCGTCCCCGCGGCGGTCGCGGCGATGGTGGAGCTCGGCGCCGAGCCGTCCCGGATCGTCGCCCGCACCGGACCCGCCGTCTGCGGGCGGTGCTACGAGGTGCCGGACGCCATGCGCGCCGAGGTCGCGGCCGTCGAGCCCGAGGCGTACGCCGAGACGAGCTGGGGCACTCCCGCGGTCGACGTGACCGCCGGTGTGCACGCGCAGCTGGAACGGCTCGGGGTGCGCGACCGGGAGCAGTCGCCGGTGTGCACGATCGAGTCGGACGACCACTTCTCCTACCGACGGGACCGCACGACCGGGCGGCTCGCGGGCTATGTCTGGCTGGACTGATGGGGCATGACGGACCGTAAGGCGCAACTCGCCGCGAATCTGGCGGAAGTGGAAGAACGCATTACCGCGGCGTGCACGGCCGCGGGGCGCAAGCGTGAAGAGGTGACCCTGATCGTGGTCACCAAGACCTATCCGGCGAGCGACGTGCGGATCCTGGCGGAACTCGGTGTCCGGCACGTCGCCGAGAACCGGGACCAGGACGCGGCGCCGAAGGCCGCGGCATGTTCGGATCTGCCCCTTTCCTGGCACTTCGTCGGCCAGTTGCAGACCAACAAGGTCCGCTCCGTGGTCGGTTACGCCGATGTCGTGCAGTCCGTCGATCGTCCCAAGCTCGTCACAGCTCTGTCGAAGGAGGCGGTCCGCGCGGAGCGCGAACTGGGCTGCCTCATCCAGGTCGCGCTCGACGCGGAGGAGAGCGGCCGGGGCGCGCGCGGGGGCGTGGGGCCCGGCGGGATCGAGGAGTTGGGGAACCTCGTGGCGGACGCTCCGGGGCTCCGGCTGGACGGGCTGATGACCGTCGCCCCGCTCACCGGCCCGTACGCGGGCCGCCAACCGGCGGCGTTCGGGCGGCTGATGGATTTGTCGACTGCCCTGCGCAGCGCCCATCCGGCTGCGAACATGGTCTCGGCAGGGATGAGTGCGGACCTCGAGCAGGCCGTGGCCGCCGGAGCGACACATGTACGCGTCGGCACTGCGGTACTCGGCGTCCGCCCCGGGCTCGGGTAACGTCGCCAAGAAGTCGGACCACAGCAGAAAATATGGTCATTACCGCCAAAGGCGGGCAAAACGACCTCGTGGATCGCAGGCACTTGGCAAGTCGTCAGCCGATCCACCACAGAGCGGAGGACTCAGAGCATGGCCGGCGCGATGCGCAAGATGGCGGTCTACCTCGGCCTCGTGGAGGACGATGGGTACGACGGCAGGGGATTCGACCCCGACGACGACTTCGAGCCCGAGCTCGACCCGGAGCCCGAGCGGGACCGCAGGCGGCACGAGCCGTCTCATCAGTCGCACCAGGCACATCAGCCCCAAAGGGACGAACCGGTGCGAGTGGTGCAGCCACCGGTGCAGCGCGACCCAGTACCGCATTCCGCTTCGCTTCCCGCGGAATCCGGGCGTCCGGCGCGAATCGCCCCCGTGGCATCCATCACACAAGAACGTCAGAGCATGGAGAAGAACGCACCGGTGATCATGCCCAAGGTCGTGTCCGAACGAGAGCCGTACCGGATCACCACGCTGCACCCGCGGACCTACAACGAGGCCCGTACCATCGGGGAACACTTCCGTGAGGGCACCCCGGTGATCATGAATCTGACTGAGATGGATGACACAGACGCGAAGCGACTTGTCGACTTTGCGGCCGGTTTGGTGTTTGGTCTTCACGGCAGCATCGAGCGGGTGACGCAGAAGGTGTTCCTGTTGTCGCCTGCTAACGTCGATGTCACGGCGGAGGACAAGGCCCGCATCGCAGAGGGCGGGTTCTTCAACCAGAGCTGAGACGCAGGACCGGACACGGCACGGAACAGGGGAGAGGGACGCACGGATCATGGGCGTGGTTTTGGAGATTCTCTACGTCGCGCTGATGTGCTTCCTCATCGTGCTGATCTTCCGGCTGGTCATGGACTACGTCTTCCAGTTCGCCCGCTCATGGCAACCCGGCAAGGCGATGGTGGTCGTTCTGGAGGCCACCTACACTGTCACCGATCCACCGCTCAAGCTGCTGAGGCGGTTCATCCCGCCACTGCGTCTCGGGGGCGTGGCACTTGACCTGTCCTTCTTCGTACTGATGATCATCGTCTACATCTTGATCACTCTCGTGGGAAATCTCGCGAGGTGACTGTGGACGATACGGTCTTGCCGACTGCCGATGACTACGTTGAGGTGAAGAGATGCCGTTGACCCCCGAGGACGTGCGGAACAAGCAGTTCACGACCGTCCGCCTCCGAGAAGGCTATGACGAGGACGAGGTCGATGCCTTCCTCGACGAGGTCGAAGCCGAACTGACGCGGTTGCTCCGCGAGAACGAGGACCTGCGCGCCAAGCTGGCGGCGGCCACGCGCGCGGCTGCGCAGAACCAGCAGCAGGGCATGCGCAAGCCGCCCGAGCCGCAGGATCAGCAGCACCAGCAGCATCAGCAGCAGGGTCCGCCGCAGGGCATGCGCGGTCCCGGTGCTCCCGTGCCCGCCGGCATATCGGGCCCGCCGCAGCAGCAGATGGGTGGCCCCATGGGTGGCCCGCCCCAGCTGCCGAGCGGTGCGCCGCAGCTGCCCGCCGGCCCCAGTGGCCAGGGCGGTCCGCAGGGTCCCGGCCCGATGGGCCAGGGTCCGATGGGCCAGGGTCCCGGTCAGATGCAGGGCCAGATGCAGCAGCACATGGGCGGCCCGATGGGCGGTCCCATGGGCGGTCACGGCCCGCAGATGCCGCAGCCCGGTCAGGGCCCCGGCGGCGACAGCGCCGCCCGTGTCCTCTCGCTCGCCCAGCAGACCGCCGACCAGGCGATCGCCGAGGCGCGCTCCGAGGCCAACAAGATCGTCGGCGAGGCCCGCAGCCGCGCCGAGGGTCTGGAGCGGGACGCCCGCGCCAAGGCCGACGCCCTGGAGCGGGACGCGCAGGAGAAGCACCGCGTCGCGATGGGCTCCCTGGAGTCCGCCCGCGCCACGCTGGAGCGCAAGGTCGAGGACCTGCGCGGCTTCGAGCGCGAGTACCGCACGCGTCTGAAGTCCTACCTGGAGTCGCAGCTGCGCCAGCTGGAGACCCAGGCCGACGACTCGCTCGCTCCGCCGCGTACGCCGGCCACCGCGTCGCTTCCGTCGTCCTCCGCGCCCTCCATGGCGCCGGCCGGTGCGAGCGCTCCGGGCTACGGCGGCAACCAGGGCATGGGCGGCAACCCGTCGCAGCCCGGGCCGTCCTACGGCGGTCAGCAGCAGATGTCGCCGGCGATGACGCAGCCGATGGCGCCGGTGCGGCCGCAGGGGCCGTCGCCGATGCAGCAGGCTCCCTCGCCGATGCGGGGCTTTCTGATCGACGAGGACGACAACTGACGGGCTTCGGTACGCCTTAGGCGTCGGCAGCGTCAGGGCGGGGCCCCCGGGTGATTCCGGGGGCCCCGCCCTTTTGTCTTGCCTTGCGGCTGCCTGTGGGACGGCGAAGGCCCGGGGCACCGTGGATGCGGTGGCCCCGGGCCTTCGCCGTTGCCCGGTGTGGGGGTGGGCGTGGGGGTTTCCTCGCCCCCTCCGCCCCTTCCCGTCCCGTCCCCGGGGGCTGCGCCCCCGGACCCCCCTGTCGCGCTCCGCGCTCGTCCTCAAAACGCCGGACGGGCTGATTTGGCCCCTCCCGCGTCCCGAGCTGATGGACTCCGGACGGGCTGAACGTGCTCCAGCCCGTCCCGGGCTGGTGGGCCCCGGACGGGCTGGAACTGCCGCTGTCGCCTCAGTTCGCCTTGCGGAGGTGGAAGGTCAGGGTCAGAGGGGCGTCCGTGAAGGCGGGGCCGTAGGTGTCGTCGGGCTCGCCCTGGTTGAAGTCCGTGGCGAGGACCTCGTCGGCGATGAGGCCGGAGTGCTCGGACAGGGCCGCGATCACGGCCGGGTCCGTCGCCGTCCAGCGCAGGGCGATGCGGTCGGCCACGTCGAGGCCGCTGTTCTTGCGGGCCTCCTGGATCAGGCGGATCGCGTCACGGGCCAGGCCCGCCCGGCGCAGCTCCTCGGTGATCTCCAGGTCGAGGGCGACCGTCGCGCCCGAGTCGGAGGCGACCGACCAGCCCTCGCGGGGGGTCTCCGTGATGATCACCTCGTCCGGGGCGAGGGTGACCGTCTCGCCGTCGACCTCGACGGAGGCCGTGCCCTCGCGCAGGGCGAGGGACAGGGCGGCCGCGTCGGCGTTCGCGACGGCCTTGGCGACCGCCTGGACGCCCTTGCCGAAACGCTTGCCGAGGGCGCGGAAGTTCGCCTTGGCCGTGGTGTCGACCAGGGAGCCGCCGACCTCGGAGAGCGTGGCGAGGGAGGTGACGTTCAGCTCGTCCGTGATCTGGGTGTGCAGCTCCGGGTCGAGGGACTCGAAGCCGGTCGCGGCGATCAGCGCGCGGGACAGCGGCTGGCGCGTCTTGACGCCCGACTCCGCGCGCGTGGCACGGCCCAGCTCCACCAGGCGGCGGACCAGGACCATCTGCCGGGACAGCTCCGGGTCGACGGCGGACAGGTCCGCCTCCGGCCAGGACGACAGGTGCACCGACTCCGGGGCGCCCGGGGTGACCGGGACGACCAGGTCCTGCCAGACCCGCTCGGTGATGAACGGGGTCAGCGGGGCCATCAGGCGCGTGACGGTCTCGACGACCTCGTGCAGGGTCCGCAGGGCCGCCTTGTCGCCCTGCCAGAAGCGGCGGCGCGAGCGGCGCACGTACCAGTTGGACAGGTCGTCGACGAACGCCGACAGCAGCTTTCCGGCGCGCTGGGTGTCGTACGACTCCAGGGCCTGGGTCATCTGGTCGGTGAGCGCGTGCAGTTCGGACAGCAGCCAGCGGTCCAGGACCGGGCGGTCGGCCGGTGCCGGGTCGGCCTCGCTCGGGGCCCAGCCCGAGGTGCGGGCGTACAGGGCCTGGAAGGCCACCGTGTTCCAGTAGGTGAGGAGCGTCTTGCGGACGACCTCCTGGATCGTGCCGTGGCCCACCCGGCGGGCGGCCCAGGGCGAGCCGCCCGCGGCCATGAACCAGCGGACCGCGTCGGCGCCGTGCTGGTCCATCAGCGGGATCGGCTGAAGGATGTTGCCCAGGTGCTTGGACATCTTGCGGCCGTCCTCGGCGAGGATGTGGCCGAGGCAGACGACGTTCTCGTAGCTGGACTTGTCGAAGACGAGTGTGCCGACCGCCATCAGCGTGTAGAACCAGCCGCGCGTCTGGTCGATGGCCTCGCTGATGAACTGCGCCGGGTAGCGGCTCTCGAACAGTTCCTTGTTCTTGTACGGGTAGCCCCACTGCGCGAACGGCATGGAACCCGAGTCGTACCAGGCGTCGATGACCTCCGGGACGCGGGTCGCGGTGCGCCCGCAGCCGTCCTCGGGGCACGCGAACGTGACCGCGTCGATGTACGGGCGGTGCGGGTCCAGGCCCGACTGGTCGGTGCCCGTCAGCTCGGTCAGCTCGGCGCGGGAGCCCACGCAGGTGAGGTGGCCCTCCTCGCACGTCCACAGCGGCAGCGGGGTGCCCCAGTAGCGGCTGCGGGACAGCGCCCAGTCGATGTTGTTGTTCAGCCAGTCGCCGAAGCGGCCGTGCTTGACCGAGTCGGGGAACCAGTTGGTCTTCTCGTTCTCCTGGAGGAGACGGTCCTTGATGGCCGTGGTGCGGATGTACCAGGACGGCTGCGCGTAGTACAGCAGGGCCGTGTGGCAGCGCCAGCAGTGCGGGTAGCTGTGCTCGTACGGGACGTGCTTGAAGAGCAGACCGCGGCCGAGGAGGTCCTCGGTGAGCTTCTCGTCGGCCTTCTTGAAGAAGATCCCGCCCACGAGCGGCACTTCCTCCTCGAAGGTGCCGTCCCGGCGGATCGGGTTGACGACGGGGAGCCCGTACGCCCGGCAGACCTTGAGGTCGTCCTCACCGAAGGCGGGGGACTGGTGGACCAGACCCGTACCGTCCTCGGTCGTCACGTACTCGGCGTTGACCACGTAGTGGGCCGGCTCCGGGAACTCGACGAGCTCGAACGGACGTTGATAGGTCCAGCGCTCCATCTCGGCGCCGGTGAAGGTCTGTCCCGTGGTCTCCCAGCCCTCACCGAGCGCCTTCTCGACGAGCGGCTCGGCGACGACGAGCTTCTCCTCGCCGTTCGTCGCGACGACGTACGTGACGCCGGGGTGCGCGGCGACCGCCGTGTTGGAGACCAGCGTCCAGGGGGTCGTCGTCCACACCAGGAGCGCGGCCTCGCCGGCGAGCGGACCGGAGGTGAGCGGGAAACGGACGTACACGGACGGGTCGACGATCGTCTCGTAGCCCTGCGCCAGCTCGTGGTCCGACAGACCCGTCTCGTCGCGCGGGCACCACGGGGCGACGCGGTAGTCCTGGACCAGCAGGCCCTTGTTGAAGATCTCCTTCAGCGACCACCAGACGGACTCCACGTACTCGGGGTCCATCGTGCGGTAGGCGTCGTCGAGGTCGACCCAGTAGCCCATGCGGTTCGTGAGCTCGGTGAAGGCGTCCGTGTGGCGGGTCACCGACTCGCGGCACTTGGCGTTGAACTCGGCGATGCCGTACGCCTCGATGTCCTTCTTGCCGTCGAAGCCGAGTTCCTTCTCCACCGCGATCTCGACGGGGAGGCCGTGGCAGTCCCAGCCGGCCTTGCGGGCCACGTGGTAGCCGCGCATGGTGCGGAAGCGGGGGAACACGTCCTTGAAGACGCGCGCCTCGATGTGGTGGGCGCCCGGCATGCCGTTGGCGGTGGGCGGGCCCTCGTAGAACACCCACTCGGGGCGGCCCTCGGACTGCTCCAGGCTCTTGGCGAAGATCTTCTGCTCGCGCCAGAAGTCGAGCACGGCGTGCTCGAGGGCGGGCAGGTCGACCTGGGCGGGCACCTGGCGGTACGTCGGCGCTGTCATCGGCGAGCTTCCTCCAACGGACTTTCTGCCTTCCGTCGGAGGGACGAGAGCTCTGCTGCCGTAGCAACCCACGCCGTGTGCGGCGCGCTCCCGCGGTACCACCCTCCTTGGCCCTCCGGCGCGCGGTGTGCACCGGTGAGCCCCCTCATTGGGGTCGCGATGCCGGGTCTACTGGCCCCACGCGGGGTGTTCTTCCGGCGGCTCCGGGGTGATCTTCACGTCGCGCTGGCCCCCGGGCTTCCACCGCCCCCGGGTCGCTCCTGGCCGCCTACGCCGCTACTCGTCCCCATCCACGCTTCTCGCTCCGCCCAGTGTACGGCGCCCCGGGGACCGCGGCCGACCGGTTTCCCGGGGTCCCCGGCGGGCGCCCGCCGGCACCGCGCCGGCCTGCGGGCTGACCCGAATGGCGCGGTCCCCGGGTCCGGATCGCGGGACGCCGTACTCGGCGGATTACCCGGCGGGGAGCTGGGCACAACGCTTGCAGGCTCGCCGCGCGACACGCGTGGGGCGGGCGAATCGTTGGCGTGCCCCGTTGCCGCGGGCCTGAAGTCGATTTATCGTCCCAGCACGATTCGCGAGCAAGATCACAATATGTGAAGGGGCCGCGGCCATGGTGGCGAAAAAGACCGCCGTACAGCAGTCGGCGTCCGGCAGATCCACGGGTCCGGCGGCCAAGGACATGGAGGGCGGGAAGCAGACCGGGGGGCGGGCCCGGGGGACCACGGCGTCGGCCGCGCGACCGGCTTCCGCGAAGATCTCCGCCGAGGACGCCCCCGCCGGGGAGGCGCCCGGCGCGAAGACGGCGGCCGGGAGGAAGCGGGCCGCCGGGACGGCGGGCGGGAAGACGTCGGCCGCGCGGAAGGTTGCCGGGAAGGCGTCCGCCGCGAAGACGGCCGGCGGGAAGTCCGCCGCCGGGAAGGACGCGGGCGCGGCACGGACCGCCGGGCCCGAGGCGGCTCCGGCGGAGGCGGCGGAAGGCGGCAGGACGGCGCGGGCGAAGACGCCGGCGAAGAAGGCCCCGGCCAGGAAGGCGCGGGCGGCCGGGGGCGGGAGCGGCGCGGAGCACGAGGCGGACGGGCGGGGCCCGGCGAAGGACGCCGCGACGCCGGGCGCCGGGAACAACGGCACCACCAGGAGGGCCGGCGCGAGGAGCGCGGCCGGCAGGAGCAGCACAACCGACAAGGCGGCCGCCTCCGCGGCCGAGGGCGCGGCCGAGGCCGCGAAGAAGACGGGAGCCACGACGGTGGTTGCGAAGAAGACCCCTGGCACGGCCACGGCGGCGAAGAATCCCAGCGCGGTTCCCAAGGCGCGGCTCGCGGCGGCGGAACCCGGCGAGCTCGCGGTGCGCCCGGGCGAGGACCCCTGGACTCCCGAGGAGGTCGAGGAGGCACGCGCGGAGCTGGCGTCCGAGGCGGTCCGGCTGGGCGCCGAGATCACCGCCTCCGAGGAGGCACTGGCCGGCCTGATGCGGGACTCCGGTGACGGCGCCGGCGACGACGAGGCCGACACCGGCACCAAGAACATCACCCGCGAGCACGAGATGTCCCTCGCGGCCAACGCGCGCGAGATGCTCGACCAGACCGAGCGTGCCCTGCTCCGCCTCGAAGCGGGCACGTACGGCCTGTGCGAGAACTGCGGCGAGCCCATCGGGAAGGCCCGTATGCAGGCCTTCCCGCGCGCCACCCTGTGCGTGGAGTGCAAGCAGAAGCAGGAGCGCCGTTACTGACCGGCCGGTGACGGGTTCCCGGCGCCGCGTCCGGCGCGCGCCGCCGGGTCGCTCGGGGCCGGCCACGGACCGGGCCCCGGGCCGGTCCCGGATCGGCCGCCGCCGGGGCCTCAGGGGCCTCCTGAGCACGTGGCCGCCGGGGCCCGTGCCGTACTCTCGTCCTCAGTCAGGCACCTAGGTTGAGGGACTCACGTGGCAGAGGCGGAGCGCATCATCGGTACGCCGGAAACCCCAGACGCGTCGGGGGCCGAGCCGGACCAGCCCGAAGGGGACACGGCGCCGGCCGAGCGCCCGGGCTCCGAGGGGCCGTCGGACGCGCCCGCGCGACCCAGGGGCGGGCGGCGCATCGCCGTGCTGTTCACGGTCGCCGCGCTGGCCTACGCCCTCGACCTCGTGAGCAAGATGCTCGTGGTGGCGAAGCTGGAGCACCACGCGCCGATCGAGATCGTCGGGGACTGGCTCAGGTTCGAGGCGATCCGCAACGCGGGCGCGGCCTTCGGCTTCGGTGAGGCCTTCACCATCATCTTCACCGTGATCGCGGCCGCCGTGATCGTGGTCATCGCCCGGCTCGCGCGCAAGCTCTACAGCCTGCCGTGGGCGATCGCGCTCGGCCTGCTGCTGGGCGGCGCGCTGGGCAACCTGACCGACCGGATCTTCCGGGCGCCCGGCGTCTTCGAGGGCGCGGTCGTCGACTTCATCGCCCCCAAGCACTTCGCCGTCTTCAACCTCGCGGACTCGGCGATCGTCTGCGGCGGCATCCTGATCGTGCTGCTGTCCTTCCGCGGGCTGGACCCGGACGGCACCGTCCACAAGGACTGACGGCCCCGTTCACGGGCACTGGCGTTCGGGTTCTGGTCAGGGGGTGCCGGGCCCGTCCGGCATACTCGACGGGTGAGCACGATTCCCGAGATCCGTACCCTGCCCGTGCCGGACGGCCTGGAGGGCGAGCGTGTCGACGCCGCCATCTCCCGCATGTTCGGCTTCTCCCGTACGAAGGCGGCCGAGCTGGCCGCGGCAGGCAAGGTGCTGGTCGACGGCACGGTGGTCGGCAAGTCCGAACGGGTGCACGGCGGCGCCTGGCTCGAGGTGGAGATGCCGCAGGCGCCCGCACCCGTGCAGGTCGTCGCCGAGCCCGTCGAGGGCATGGAGATCGTGCACGACGACGACGACGTGCTCGTGATCGTCAAGCCCGTCGGTGTGGCCGCCCACCCCAGCCCCGGCTGGTCCGGGCCGACCGTGATCGGCGGCCTGGCCGCCGCCGGGTACCGGATCTCGACCTCGGGCGCCGCCGAGCGCCAGGGCATCGTGCACCGGCTCGACGTGGGCACCTCGGGCCTGATGGTGGTCGCCAAGTCGGAGTACGCGTACACCTCGCTCAAGCGCCAGTTCAAGGAGCGCACGGTCGACAAGCGCTACCACACGCTGGTCCAGGGCCACCCGGACCCGACGAGCGGCACCATCGACGCCCCCATCGGACGGCACCCGAACCACGACTACAAGTGGGCGGTGACCGCCGAGGGCAAGCCCTCCGTCACGCACTACGACCTGGTGGAGGCGTTCCGCGCGGCGTCGCTCCTCGACGTCAAGCTGGAGACCGGCCGCACCCACCAGATCCGCGTCCACATGGCCGCCCACCGCCACCCCTGCGTCGGCGACCTGACCTACGGCGCGGACCCGACCCTCGCCAAGCGCCTCGGGCTCACCCGGCAGTGGCTGCACGCCGTGCGCCTCGGCTTCGAGCACCCCGGCGACGGCCAGTGGGTGGAGTTCGGGAGCGAGTACCCGCAGGACCTCCAGCAGGCGCTGGACAAGGTGCGTGAGGAAAGCAACGCATGAGCGAGGGCTACGTGCTGCGCGTCGCCGAGGACACCGCCGACCGTGAGGCGTGCTTCGCGGTCCGCAAGGAGGTCTTCGTCGTCGAGCAGGGAGTCCCCCAGGACGTGGAGTACGACGCGTACGACGCGGGCGGCGCCCTGCACGTGCTCGCGGTGCGCGACGACGGTGTGCCGCTGGGCACCGGGCGGCTCCTGTACGGCGAGGAGGCCGCGGCCAGGACCGGCGGCGACCCGGCCGTCGGATCCCTCGGCCGCCTCGCGGTGAAGCGGGAGGCGCGCGGACTCGGTGTCGGTGCCGCGCTGGTGCGCGCCATCGAGGACGCGGCACGCGGGCGTGGACTGGCCGCGGTGGACCTGCACGCGCAGACCCATGCCCTCGGGTTCTACGAGCGGCTCGGCTACGTGGCGTACGGCCCGGAGTTCCCCGACGCGGGAATTCCGCACCGGTCGATGCGGCGGTCCCTGTAGCGCGGGGCGCTCGTCCGGTCCTGCCGGTGGCGTGCGGCGCTCCCGGGGGCCCGCCGTCGCGGCGTTCGGATTCGGCGCGTGGCACGCTGGACGTCTGGCAGTTCTTGATCGTCTAGACCGTCGGAGCGCTGAGACCGTGGATCAGTTGGCCCTGCTGTTCGTGCTGCTGCTCGGGGCCGTCGTGAGTGTCCCGGTCGGTGACCGGTTCAGGCTGCCCGCCCCGGTCCTGATGACACTCCTCGGGATCGTGCTGGCCCTGCTGGACTTCGTCCCGAACGTGGACATCCCGCCGGACCTGATCCTGCCCGCCCTGCTGCCGCCCCTGCTGTACGCGGCCGTGCGGCGGACCTCGTGGAGACAGTTCGCGGCCAACAAGCGGCCGATCTTCCTGCTCGCCGTCGCGCTCGTCTTCGTCACGACGGCGGTGGTGGCGGCCGTCGCCGGCGCGATCGTGCCGGGTCTGCCGGTCGCCGCCGCCGTCGCGCTCGGCGCCCTGGTCGCGCCGCCCGACCCGGTGGCGGCGACCGCCGTCGCGGGACAGCTCGGGCTGCCCCGCCGGCTGGTGTCGATCCTGGAGGGCGAGGGCCTGTTCAACGACGTGACGGCCATCGTGCTCTACCACGTCGCCATCGCCGCCGCCGTCAGCGGGACGTTCTCCCTGCCGGGCGCCGCCCTCGACTTCCTGCTGTCCGCCGTCGTCGCCCTCGTCATCGGCGTCGCGCTGGGCTGGGGCGCCAACAAACTCATGGACCTGCTCGGCGACCCCACCCTGCAGATCGGCCTGACCCTGCTGGTGCCGTACGCCTCCTACGTCCTCGCGGAGGAACTCCACGGCTCCGGGGTGCTGGCCGTGCTGACCACGGCGCTCTTCCTGGCCGAGTACTCCACCGACGCCGACGACGTGATGACGAGGCTCGCCGGGCACACCTTCTGGGACGTGGTGGACACCCTGGTCACCGGCGTCGCCTTCGGGCTCATCGGGCTGGAGCTGCACAACGCCATCAGGACCGCCGAGGGGCACTGGGGCGAGATGCTCGGCTGGGCCGGGGCCGTCGTCCTCGTGGTCGTCCTCGTCCGGCTGGCCTGGCTGCTGCCGGCGACCTGGCTGACCCAGCGCCTGCACGCGAAGCGGGACTACGACGAGGACATCCCGACCTCCTGGCGCGAGACCGTGGTGATGTGGTGGGCGGGGATGCGGGGCGTGGCCTCGGTGGCCCTGGCGCTGGCGATCCCGCTGAAGATGGACGACGGCTCGCCGTTCCCGAACCGGGACGAGATCATCTTCATCGCCTTCGGGGTGATCATGGCGACGCTCGTCCTCCAGGGCCTCACCCTCCCGTTCCTGGTCAGGAAGCTCGGCGTGCGCCCCGACGTCGACAGTGAGAAGGAGTTCGAGAAGGGCCTGGCGATCCGCGCGGCCAAGGCCGCCAAGCGCAGGCTGAAGGAGATCGAGGAGGTGGAGGAACTGCCGGAGGAGCTGTCCGAGCAGTTGCTGCGCCGGGCCTTCGACATCGGGCTGCGGATCAGCCCCGAGCTGGGCGACGACGAGCGGCGCGAGGCGCACGAGCAGCGGGCCCGGCGGATCAGGCGGGTCCGGCGCATCCAGGCGGAGATGATGAGCGCGGCCCGGCACGAGGTGCTCTCCGCGCGCAGCGAACCGGGGGCGGACCCGGAGATCGTGGACCGGGTGCTGCGCCATCTGGACGTGCGCAGTCTGCGCTGACGCTGTTCCGGCGCGCGGCCGGCGGCCGCGGGACCGGCGCGCGCCCCAACGGCCTTTGTACGATCGGCGCATGGCACGCAACGTGGTGATCAGCGGCGGCGGTAAGGGGATCGGGCTGGCGGCGGCGCAGGCGTTCGCAGCGGACGGGGACCGGGTCCTGCTGCTCGGCCGCCGGGGCGACGTGCTGGAGCGGGCGGCCGTACCCGGGGCGCTGGCCTTCGCGGCGGACCTCAGCGACCCCGAGGACGTACGCGAGGCCGCCGCCTTCGTCGCGTCCGAACTCGGCACCGTGGACGTGCTGGTGCACAGCGCCGGCGGCAACGGCAGCCGCGAGACGGCGCCCGACGAGGACCCGCTGGAGGCGCTCGCGCGCACCTGGAGCGTCAACTTCCGGCTCAACACCCTGACCGCCGCGCTGCTGACCGAGGCGCTGCGGGACCGGCTCGCCTCGCCCGGCGGGAGGGTGCTCTTCCTGAGCTCCATCGCCGCCTACCGGGGGTCGGGCGCCGCGGCGTACGCGGCGTCCAAGGCGGCGCTGCATCCGTACGCGTTCGCCCTGGCCAGGGAGCTGGGACCGCGCGGCGTCACGGTCAACGTGGTGGCGCCCGGCTACGTGGAGGACACCGAGTTCTTCGGCACCGGTCTCGACGCGGAGCGGCGGGCGCGGCTCGTGGCGGAGACCTCGACGGGCCGCGTGGGTACGCCCGGTGACGTCGCGTCGACCCTGCACTGGCTGGCGTCGCCGGCCGCCGGGCACGTGACCGCCCAGGTGATCCAGGTCAACGGCGGGGCGGAACGCGGCCACTGAGCGGCACCCGGCGGATGTGCGGCGGGGCCCGGCGGCCACCTCACGTGGTCGCCGGGCCCCGCCGTTTCGCATTCCCGCGGGCGTCCGCCTCGCGGCGTGGGTTCAGCCGCGTCCGGTGCGCGGTGTCTCGTGGACGCGCCGGGGCGCGCCGTCGAAGGGCGAGCGGCCGTTGCGGCGGCTCGGCAGCAGCACGGCGTCGGCGGTGTTGACCCGGGGCAGCGCGTACGGGTGCTCCTGCGTCAGCCAGCGGATCATCTGCTCGCGCACCGTGACCCGTACGGTCCAGATGTCGTCCGCGTCCTTCGCGGTCGCCAGGGCGCGGACCTGCAGGGTGCTGGGCGTGGTGTCGGTCACCGCGAGGCCCCAGTCACGGCCGTCCCAGGCGGGGCACTCCCGCAGGATGTCGCGCAGCTTCTCGCGCATCAGCGGCACGGGAGCGGTGTGGTCGAGGTGGAAGAAGACGATGCCGGTCATCTGGGAGCTGCCGCGCGACCAGTTCTCGAACGGCTTCGACGTGAAGTACGACACGGGCATCGTGATCCGGCGCTCGTCCCAGGTCCGTACCGTCAGGAACGTGAGCGTGATCTCGTCGACCACGCCCCACTCGCCGTCCACCACGACCGTGTCACCGAGGCGGACCATGTCGCCGAAGGCGATCTGCAGACCGGCGAAGAGGTTGCTGAGGGTGGACTGGGCGGCGACACCGGCGACGATGCCGAGGATGCCCGCAGAGGCCAGCAGCGAGGCGCCGGCCGCCCGCATCGCCGGGAACGTGAGCAGCATCGCGCTGACCGCCATCACCCCGACGATCGCGGTGACCACCCGCTGGATCAGCGACACCTGCGTGCGCACCCGGCGGACCCGGGCGGGGTCGCGGTGGGCGTTGGCGTAGCGCGAGTACGAGGTCTGGACGATCGCCGCGGCGATGCGCACCACCAGCCAGGCGGTCGCACCGATGAGGACCAGGGTCAGGGCGCGGCCTATGCCGACGCGGTGGTCCCGGAACAGCGACACCTCGTCGTAGGCCCCTCTGAGCAGGGCGGAGCACAGGACGAGCTGGAAGGGGACACGGCCGCGGCGCAGCAGGCCCCACATCGGGGTCTCGTGGTGGCGGGCGTCGGTTCGTCGCAACAACTGGTCGACGGCCCAGCCGACGACCAGAGTGAGGACGACCGAGCCGCCGACGACGATCAGCGGGCGCAGTACGTTCTCCATGCCTGCGCGCCTAACCGGGACGGGCCCACCTCAACCTGTGATCTATGTCCGGTTCCGGGTACGGGCCGGTCCGTCACTGTGGGTGCGGGCTGGCACCATGGCCTCATGAACATCATGCTCTTTCACTCGGCCTACGGGCTGCGCCCCGCGGTGCGAGCGGCGGCGGAGCGGCTGCGCGCGGCGGGACACGAGGTGTGGACCCCCGATCTCTTCGAGGGCCGGACCTTCGAGACCGTCGAGGAGGGCATGGCCTTCAAGGACGGGATCGGCAAGGACGAGCTGCTCAAGCGCGCGATCCTGGCCGCCGCGCCCTACTCGGAGCGGGGACTGGTGTACGCGGGCTTCTCCTTCGGCGCCTCGGTCGCGCAGACCCTGGCCCTCGGCGACGACAAGGCCCGCGGGCTGCTGCTCCTGCACGGCACCTCGGACATCGCGGAGAGCGCCTCGGTCGACGAGCTGCCGGTCCAGCTGCACGTCGCCGAGCCCGACGCCTTCGAGACGGACGACTGGCTCAGCGCCTGGTACCTCCAGATGCAGCGCACCGGCGCCGACGTCGAGATCTACCGCTACGCCGGCGCCGGGCACCTCTACACCGACCCGGACCTGCCGGACTTCGACGCGGAGGCGGCCGAGGCCACCTGGCGGGTGGCGCTCGGCTTCCTCGACTCGCTCTAGGGTCGTGTCCGGTTCAGGGGGCTACGCGGCTCAGCCGGCGGCCCGGTACGCGGCCCAGCTCTGCTGCATGCGCGTCACCTGGCCGGCGGTGAACTGGTACATGCACGCGTCGTACGTGTAGTCCATGAAGTTGTGGATCGGGTCGACGCCCGTCTTGTTGGTGCAGGTGTCGCGTCCGGTCGGGCACTCGAACGCGGCGCTCTTCTCGGCCGGGGTGTCGGTGACGTAGTCGCCGTTGCCGTTGCAGCCGCCCTGGAAGGTGTGGTACAGCCCCATCCAGTGGCCGACCTCGTGCGTGGCGGTGTCGCCCTCGTCGTAGTTGGTGGCCGAGCCGCCGGGCAGCGACGCGTCGAGGACGACGACACCGTCCATGGAGGGGCTGGTCTTGTAGGAGCTGGGGAAGGTGGCCCAGCCGAGCAGCCCGCCGCCGAGGTTGGCGGTGTAGATGTTGAGGGCGTTGGCGCCGCCCTTGCGGAGGGCGGACTTCATCGCCTTCTCCGCGGTCGAGCCCGAACTCAGGTTGTACCAGGACGCGTTGTCCGTGTAGTCGGTTCCGGCCAGCGTGAACTGGTAGCCCGAGTCGGTGTTGCCGGTGCCCTGGCCCGCGTACGCGGCGTTCAGGACGCTGAGCTGGCTGCTGATCTGGGCCGAGCTGAGCTGCCCGGTGGCGCCGTCGTGGATGACGTGGAAGTACACCGGGATGGTGGTCGACGCGGCCGCCGCGGACAGGCTCTGGCCGCTCGCGCGCAGCTTGTCGAGCTTCTTGTGCAGATCGGCGTCCATGGCCTGGGCCTTGGCCTGGGTGAGCTCGTTCGGCTCGGCCCGGTGCTCGCCGGCCTTGGGGCGGGCCTCGCGGGCGAGGGAGCTCACGTCGTCGGCGCAGTCGGCGGCCGGAGTCTTGGCCGCCGCGAGGCCGGTGGGGGCGGAGAGCGGAGCGAGCATGAGGGTTCCGGCCACGACGGCCGTGCCGAGAAGGCGTCTGCGCAGATGGGGGGATATTCGGGCAAGCGCACGCATGCTGACTCCTAGCGGATGCGGTGGGGAGGGCCTTTCTGGCCGCCGCCGGGAGATTACGTGGACATGATGAATCTTGAAGAGAATCCTTTAGGCCCAATCAAACGTCAGGCAAACAAGGGCAATTGGGGGAAGAAATTCGGTCCCCGTCCGAAGTTTGAGATGTAGACGTAATGGGCGCGGTAACCACGGCGGGTGGTGTGTCCGGATTCGGACCGTGCTCGGCACCACCCGCCGTAGTGGCGTGATCTTCCGTTAACAGGGCTCAGCCGTTGCGCAGGTGGCCGAAAGTCGCCCCTCGTACACCTCGCCGTCGCGCTAGCGCACCGGCGCGTACACCCGCTCGATCTTCTGCGTACCGCTGCGCGTGCGGTACGAACGCGCCCAGGACGAGGTCGCGTCCGGGTCCCGGCGGTCGGAGAGCACGTAGTAGTCCATCTGCGCGCGGTCCGCGGTGAGGTCCAGGACGCCGTAGCCGTGGCGGTCCGTGTCGACCCAGTGGACGTGCCGGTTGGCGGCCCGGATCAGCGGCGAGGCCACCGTGGAGACGGTCCCCTCGGGCACCTTCACGATGTCGTCGAGATTGTCCGAGGTGACCGAGGTGACGACGAACTCCGTGGCCGCCGAGGGCGACAGTGGATACGTGCCCGCGTCGACCGGCACGTCGTTGGCCCAGGCCATGTGGATGTCGCCGGTCAGGAAGACGGTGTTGCGGATCGCGTGGGAGCGCAGGTGGGCGAGGATCTCCCGGCGGTCGTCCGTGTACCCGTCCCACTGGTCGGTGTTGAGGGCGATGCCCTCCTGCGGCAGCCCGAGCAGCTTGGCGAGCGGCTTGAGCAGATCGGCGGGCAGGGCGCCCACCGCGAACGGCGAGATCATCACCGAGTTGCCGACCAGCCGCCAGGTGGTGTCCGAGCTCTGCAGACCCGCCTTGAGCCAGTCGAGCTGCGCCCGGCCCGTGAGCGTACGGTCCGGGTCGTCCACCGAACCGCTGCCCGTGGACGCCTGCTGGGAGCGGAAGGAGCGCAGGTCCAGCAGTGAGAGATCGGCCAGCTTGCCGAAGCGCAGCCGGCGGTAGGTGGTGCCCTCGATCGCCGGGCGGACCGGCATCCACTCGAAGTACGCCTGCTTCGCGGCCCGTTGGCGGGCGGACCAGGCGCCCTCGGCGCCCTCGGTGTGGTTCACCGCGCCGCCCGACCACGCGTTGTCGGCGAACTCGTGGTCGTCCCAGATCGCGACGACCGGCGCCGTGTGGTGCAAGGCCTGGAGGTCCGGGTCGGTCTTGTAACGCCCGTGCCGGACGCGGTAGTCGGCCAGGGTGACGATCTCGTGCGCCGGGGCGTGCGGCCGGACGACCGTGCCCCGCGTCGCGTACTCGCCGGACTTGTACTCGTAGATGTAGTCGCCCAGGTGCAGCCAGGCGTCCAGGTCGCCGCGCGCGGCGAGGTGGCGGTACGGCGAGAAGAAACCGGCCTCCCAGTTGGCGCAGGAGACCACGCCGAAGCGCATCCCGGACACGGCGGCGTCGTGGGCCGGGGCGGTGCGGGTGCGGGCGGCGGGCGAGTCGGTGCCGCCGCAGGAGAAGCGGAACCAGTAGTCGGTGGCCGGCGCCAGGCCGCGGATGTCGGCCTTGACCGTGTGGTCGGAGGCGGCCGACGCGGTGGTGGAGCCCTTGGCGACGACGGTGCCGAACGACCGGTCCTCGGCGACGGTCCAGGACACCTCGACGTCGGGGCCGAGCCCTGAACCGGGTATCGCCTCGGACGTGGGCGTCACCCGGGTCCACAGCAGGATCCCGTCGGGCAGCGGATCGCCGGAGGCGACGCCGTGCAGGAAGGCCGGGGTCTCGGCGGCGGCGCGGGCCGGGACTGCGGCGGCGAGCGGAGCGCCGAGGACGGCGGTGGCGGCCGCGGCCTTGACGACCGTACGGCGGCGGGGGGCGCGCAACTCGGCGGCGCCCACGGGGTGTTGCGGCTCGGTGGATCTGTATCGACTGGTCACGGACGATCAGATTACTGACCGGTACGGCGTCTGAGCGGGCGAACCGCGGAAAGTTCGCCCGCTCTTCGGCTGCCGGACCGTCAGGTTTCCGGCCGGCGGCCCCCGGGACCCGCCGGCCGGCGCCCGTCAGCCCTTGAGCGCCTTGTCGATCGCCGTCCGGTACTCGGCCACGGTCATCGGCGCGGTCTTGCCGTCCGAGCCGACCACTGCCTTGCCGTCCATCTTCAGCGTCGGGGTCGCGGAGACCCCGCTCTTGTCGAACGTCTCGGACATGTCGAGCGCCCAGCGGTCGTAGGTGCCGTCCTCGACCGCCTTCCGGAACTCCTTGTTGCCCTTCAGAGCGTCGACCGTGTCCGCGACCTTGATCAGGTAGGCGTCGTCCTTGAACTTGTCGTCCGACTCCTCGGGGTGGTACTTCGCCGAGTAGAGGGCGGTCTTGTACTCCAGGAACGCGTCCGTGCTGACGTTCAGGGCGGCGCCCATGGCGCTCAGGGCGTTCTTCGACCCCTCGCCCTGGGCGTTGTTGTCGATGAACGTGGCCCCGATGTACCGGATCTTGTACTTGCCGTCCGCGACGTCCTTGTCGACGGTCGAGCCGACCGTCTGCTCGAAGCTCGCGCAGATCGGGCAGCGCGGGTCCTCGTACATCTCCAGCGTCTTCGCGGCGTCGCTCTTGCCGATGACGACGGTCGTGCCCTTGGCGCCGGTCGTGTGGGCGGGCTTGACCAGCCTGTCGTCCTTGGCCGCCTCCCAGTAGCCGGGCTTGTTGTTCTGCACGACGGTGTACCCGATGCCGCCGGCTATCGCGAGGACGCCGACGACCGAACAGGCCACGACGACCTGCCGCTTGACCTTGGTGCGCCGGGCCTCGCGCTCGCGCTCCTGGCGCAGCCGCTCACGGGCCGCCATCTTCGACGCCTGGCTGTTCCGCTTGCTCATAGTGGTGATCTCCATGGGGGACGCGCACACGTCGTGCGCGCGACAGGTAGGGGGGACTGCTGGTGCTCGGGATGTTCGCCGGTTCCCGCTCAGGCGGGAAGGGCCGAGCGGGGCGGTCCACGCCGTCCCAGGGAGTGCACGAACAGCAGGGTCCGGGCGGCGCCGGTCCGGCGGACGGGGCGCGCCAGCCGGCGGGCCGGGGCGAGCGGCACGCCGACGGAGGCGACGGCGAGCGACAGCGGCCGGAAGGTGGCGGCGCCGACCGCGCGCAGCAGCTGGGCCAGGGCCCGCTCGCCGCGCCGCAGCCAGGCGGCCGCGAGCAGCCCGACGCCGACGTGGGCGCCGAGGAGCAGCCAGGCGGCGCCCGGGTCGGCGTGCGCCAGCAGGGCCGCCGCGCCGTCGCCGTGCCCGGCGGTCACGCGGGCCAGCGGGGTGCCGACCTCACCGCCGCCGCACAGCACGTCGAGGCCGACGGAGCGCAGCGGGCCGGTGACCGGTCCGCCGGCCCGGCCGTAGCAGACGTGCTGGCCGGTGGTGAACACCGTGTCGGCGGCCAGTTCCAGGGGGATCAGCAGGACCGCGATCCGGCCGAAGCCGCGCTCGCGGCCCGCCAGCGCGTACGCGACGGCGAAGACGGCGCCGGTGATTGCCGCCACGGTGCTCAGGGGCAGCGGAGCCCGGGACAGCAGCACGTGCGACGCGGTCGAGAGCGTCACGACGACTGCCGTGAACAGAGCCGCCCGAAGGGCTCTGAGCTGGGTCCCGGATATGTCCATAGCGCTGGAGAGTGTCCCACGGGCCGCCGTAAGGGCCCCCTAAAGGGTTCCTGTGCGTTACGGGAGCGTTGTACGGCGTCCCGCGCGGCGGCGGCCCGGACCGGCCGCGGGTCCCGCGGCCGGGGCGGAGGGCTACAGGCCGGGGATCCGGCCGTTGCGGAAGAGGTCCACGAAGATCTGGTGGTCGGCACGCGCGCGTGCGCCGTAGTCGTGCGCGAAGTCCACCAGGAGGTCCGCGAAACCGTCCTCGTCGGCGGCGATCGCCGCGTCGATGGCGCGCTCCGTGGAGAACGGCACCAGGTCCGAGTGGCCGCTCTCGTCGTCCGCCGCCGCGTGCATCGTCGCCGTGGCACGCCCGAGGTCCGCGACGACCGCCGCGATCTCCTCCGGGTCGTCGATGTCGCCCCAGTCGAGGTCGACCGCGTACGGCGAGACCTCGGCGACCAGCTGGCCCGCCCCGTCCAGCTCGGTCCAGCCCAGCCACGGGTCGGCGTGCGCCTGAAGGGCGCGCTGCGAGATGACCGTGCGGTGGCCCTCGTGCTGGAAGTAGTCACGGATCGAGGCGTCCGTGATGTGCCGGGACACGGCCGGGGTCTGCGCCTGCTTGATGTAGATCACGACGTCGTTCTCCAGGGCGTCGCTGTTGCCCTCCAGGAGGATGTTGTACGACGGCAGGCCGGCCGAGCCGATGCCGATGCCGCGCCGGCCCACGACGTCCTTCACCCGGTAGGAGTCGGGGCGGGACAGGGAGGACTCCGGGAGCGTCTCCAGGTAGCCGTCGAAGGCGGCGAGCACCTTGTAGCGGGTGGCCGCGTCCAGCTCGACCGAGCCGCCACCCTCGGCGAAGCGGCGCTCGAAGTCGCGGATCTCCGTCATCGAGTCCAGCAGCCCGAAGCGGGTCAGCGAACGCGCCAGGCGCAGGGCGCCCAGCAGCGGGCCCTCGGCGGTGTCCAGCGTGAAGGGGGGCACCTCGTCGCTCTTCGCGCCCGTGGACAGGGCGCGGACGCGCTCGCGGTAGGCGGTGGCGTAGACCCTGACCAGCTCGGTGATCTGCTCGTCGCTCAGCGCCTTCGCGTAGCCGATCAGCGCCACGGAGGCGGCGAAGCGCTTGAGGTCCCAGGTGAAGGGTCCGACGTAGGCCTCGTCGAAGTCGTTCACGTTGAAGATCAGGCGGCCCTGGGCGTCCATGTACGTGCCGAAGTTCTCGGCGTGCAGGTCGCCGTGGATCCACACCCGCGAGGTGCGGTCGTCCAGGTACGGGCCGCCCCGCTTCTCCGCGTCCAGGTCGTGGTAGAAGAGGCAGGCCGTGCCCCGGTAGAACGCGAAGGCGCTGGCCGCCATCTTGCGGAACTTCACGCGGAACGCGGCCGGGTCGGCGGCCAGGAGCTCGCCGAAGGCGGTGTCGAAGACGGCGAGGATCTGCTCGCCGCGTTGCTCGGCGCTGAGCTGCGGGACCGACATCGCTGGGTGCCTCCTGGTGCAGGTGATGCGTGACATGGGGGACGGTCGCGCCGCCCTCTGGGGGACGGACGGCCCCGTCCACTTCCAACGGACGAAGGTACGCGGGAGTGCCCGCGTCCCCCGCACGAAGGTACGGGGGAGAGCCCCCGGAGTGTCAGTGCCGAGGCATAGACTTCGACGCTGTCCCCCCAGACTGTCCGCAGCCTGTCGACGAGTGTTCTTCTGTTCTTCCTGGAGGCCGAAGCCGTGTCAAAGCCGCCGTTCACGCACCTGCACGTCCACACCCAGTACTCGCTGCTGGACGGTGCCGCGCGGCTCAAGGACATGTTCGCCGCCTGCAACGAGATGGGCATGACGCACATCGCGATGAGCGACCACGGCAACCTCCACGGGGCCTACGACTTCTTCCACACGGCGCAGAAGGCGGGCGTCACCCCGATCATCGGCATCGAGGCGTACGTCGCCCCGGAGTCCCGGCGCAACAAGCGCAAGATCCAGTGGGGCCAGCCCCACCAGAAGCGCGACGACGTGTCCGGTTCGGGTGGTTACACGCACAAGACGATCTGGGCGGCGAACAAGACGGGCCTGCACAACCTCTTCAGGCTCTCCTCGGACGCGTACGCCGAGGGCTGGCTGCAGAAGTGGCCGCGCATG
Source organism: Streptomyces sp. NPDC028308 (assembly GCF_055565855.1). Classification (NCBI taxonomy): domain Bacteria; kingdom Bacillati; phylum Actinomycetota; class Actinomycetes; order Kitasatosporales; family Streptomycetaceae; genus Streptomyces; species Streptomyces sp. NPDC028308. The sequence goes on along the minus strand of NZ_JBVHTO010000007.1, from coordinate 375,552 downwards.
GACAAGGAGACCATCTCCCAGTGGTCCGAGGGGCTCATCGCGTCCACCGGCTGCCCGTCCGGCGAGCTGCAGACCCGGCTGCGCCTCGGCCAGTTCGACGAGGCACTGAAGTCGGCCGCCGAGTACCAGGAGATCTTCGGCAAGGACCGCTACTTCCTGGAGCTGATGGACCACGGCATCGAGATCGAGCGCCGGGTCCGTGACGGCCTGCTGGAGATCGGCCGCAAGCTCGGCATCCCGCCCCTGGTCACCAACGACTCGCACTACACGTACGCGCACGAGGCGACCGCCCACGACGCGCTGCTGTGCATCCAGACCGGCAAGAACCTCTCGGACCCCGACCGCTTCCGCTTCGACGGCACCGGCTACTACCTGAAGTCCACGGACGAGATGTACGCCATCGACTCCTCGGACGCCTGGCAGGAGGGCTGCGCCAACACCCTCCTGGTCGCCGAACAGATCGACACCAGCGGCATGTTCGAGGCCAAGAACCTCATGCCGAAGTTCGACATCCCGGAGGGCTACACCGAGGTCACCTGGTTCCAGGAGGAGGTCCGGGTCGGCATGAACCGCCGCTACCCGGGCGGGGTGCCCGAGGACCGCCAGAAGCAGGCGGAGTACGAGATGGACGTCATCATCCAGATGGGGTTCCCGGGGTACTTCCTCGTCGTCGCCGACTTCATCATGTGGGCCAAGAAGAACGGCATCGCGGTCGGCCCCGGCCGAGGCTCCGCGGCCGGCTCGATCGTCGCCTACGCCATGGGCATCACCGACCTCGACCCGATCGAGCACGGGCTGATCTTCGAGCGGTTCCTCAACCCCGAGCGCGTCTCCATGCCCGACGTCGACATCGACTTCGACGAGCGCAGGCGCGTCGAGGTGATCAGGTACGTGACCGAGAAGTACGGCGCCGACAAGGTCGCCATGATCGGCACGTACGGCAAGATCAAGGCGAAGAACGCCATCAAGGACTCCGCGCGCGTGCTGGGCTACCCGTACGCGATGGGCGACCGGCTCACCAAGGCCATGCCCGCCGACGTCCTCGGCAAGGGCATCGACCTGAACGGCATCACCGACCCCTCGCACCCGCGGTACAACGAGGCCGGCGAGATCCGCGCGATGTACGAGAACGAGCCGGACGTCAAGAAGGTCATCGACACCGCCAAGGGCGTCGAGGGACTGGTCCGGCAGATGGGCGTGCACGCGGCCGGCGTGATCATGTCCAGCGAGCCCATCGTGGACCACGCCCCGATCTGGGTGCGGCACACCGACGGCGTCACCATCACGCAGTGGGACTACCCCCAGTGCGAGTCGCTCGGCCTGCTCAAGATGGACTTCCTGGGCCTGCGCAACCTGACCATCATGGACGACGCCGTCAAGATGGTGGAGGCCAACAAGGGCGTCAAGCTGGAGCTCCTCGAGGTCCCGCTGGACGACCCCAAGACCTACGAGATGCTCTGCCGCGGCGACACCCTCGGCGTGTTCCAGTTCGACGGCGGCCCGATGCGCTCGCTGCTGCGCCAGATGCAGCCCGACAACTTCGAGGACATCTCCGCCGTCTCGGCCCTGTACCGGCCCGGCCCGATGGGCATGAACTCGCACATCAACTACGCCGAGCGCAAGAACGGGCGCCAGGAGATCACCCCGATCCACCCGGAGCTCGAAGAGCCCCTGAAGGAGACGCTGGGCCTGACCTACGGCCTCATCGTCTACCAGGAGCAGGTGCAGAAGGCCGCCCAGATCATCGCCGGGTACTCGCTCGGCGAGGCCGACATCCTGCGCCGCGTGATGGGCAAGAAGAAGCCCGAGGAACTGGCGAAGAACTTCACGATCTTCCAGGCCGGCGCCAAGAAGAACGGCTTCTCGGACGAGGCGATCCAGGCCCTGTGGGACGTCCTGGTGCCCTTCGCCGGCTACGCGTTCAACAAGGCGCACTCCTCCGCGTACGGCCTGGTCACCTACTGGACCGCCTTCCTCAAGGCCAACTACCCGGCCGAGTACATGGCGGCCCTGCTGACCTCGGTGAAGGACGACAAGGACAAGTCGGCCGTCTACCTGAACGAGTGCCGGCGCATGGGCATCAAGGTCCTGCCGCCCAACGTGAACGAGTCCGAGCACAACTTCGCCGCCCAGGGCGACGACGTGATCCTCTTCGGCCTCTCCGCCGTCCGCAACGTCGGCACGAACGTGGTCGAGGCGATCATCCGCGGCCGCAAGGCCAAGGGGAAGTACACGTCCTTCCCCGACTACCTCGACAAGGTCGAGGCGGTCGCCTGCAACAAGCGCACCACCGAGTCGCTGATCAAGGCGGGCGCGTTCGACACGATGGGGCACACCCGCAAGGGCCTCACCGCGCAGTACGAACCGATGATCGACAACGTGGTGCAGGTCAAGCGCAAGGAGGCCGAGGGGCAGTTCGACCTCTTCGGCGGGATGGGCGACGACGCCGCGGACGAGCCGGGCTTCGGACTCGACGTCGAGTTCACGACCGACGAGTGGGACAAGACCTATCTCCTCGCCCAGGAGCGGGAGATGCTCGGCCTCTACGTCTCCGACCACCCGCTCTTCGGACTGGAGCACGTCCTGTCCGACAAGGCGGACGCGGGCATCTCCCAGCTCACCGGCGGCGAGCACGCGGACGGCGCCGTGGTGACCATCGGCGGCATCATCTCCGGTCTCCAGCGCAAGATGACCAAGCAGGGCAACGCCTGGGCCATCGCGACGGTGGAGGACCTCGCGGGCTCCATCGAGTGCATGTTCTTCCCGGCGACGTACCAGCTGGTGTCGACCCAACTGGTCGAGGACGCCGTGGTGTTCGTCAAGGGACGCCTCGACAAGCGCGAGGACGTGCCGCGGCTCGTCGCGATGGAGCTGATGGTCCCCGACCTGTCGAACGCGGGCACCAACGCGCCCGTCATCCTGACCATCCCGGCCGTGAAGGTCACCCCGCCCATGGTCAGCCGGCTCGGCGAGATCCTCAGTCACCACAAGGGCGACAGCGAGGTCCGCATCAAGCTCCAGGGCCCCCGCAAGACGACCGTGCTGCGGCTCGACCGGCACCGGGTGAAGCCCGATCCCGCCCTGTTCGGCGACCTGAAGGTGCTGCTCGGACCGTCCTGCCTGGCCGGCTGACCCACCGGGGGGCGGCGCCGCGAGAGGCGGCGGGACGGACGCGGCGAGGGGCGCACCCACAGGCGGGTGCGCCCCTCGATGTGTGCTCGGGCTTCAACAGCCCCGGCGCCCGCCTCAGTTGTGGCCGAAGCGCTTCTGGTGCTTGCGGGCGACGTCGGCGGGGCTGCCCTGCACCTGAGCCAGCTGCGCTGCCTCGGTGGCGGTGGAACGCGTGTGCTCCGGAGCCTGGTCGGGCTGCGTGGAGCGGTCCTGGGCGGCGCCCTGCTTGCGGTTCTTGTTCTTGGCCATGGGGATCTGCCTCCTGAAGGGGGTCTAGGGGCCAGGGCCGGAACCAGATTCACACGGGCCGACAACCCGCGCATGTCGGACAATCACCGTGCGTGACAAGCGCAGTGGAGGACCGATACACCGCTGCGCCACGCCGAAGATCGAGTTCGGGCCGTTAACCTTCGCGCCGTCGGGCAGACTCGAAGCAGGCCCGAAGCAAACCTCCCGGAAACCGGAAAGAGGGTGGACCCGTGGACCGCTGCATCGTCCTGGTGGACGCCGGGTACCTGCTCGGGGCTGCCGCCAGTCTTCTCGCCGGGGAACCCTCTCGCTCCCGGATCACCGTCGACCACGCCGCCCTCATCCAGGGGCTGCGCGAGCGCGCCGAGTCCGACACGGAACGGCCCCTGCTGCGCATCTACTGGTTCGACGGCGCCCCCGACCGCGTACCGCAGCCCGAGCACCGCAGACTCCGGGTGATGCCCCGCGTCACGGTGCGCCTGGGCGCGCTGACCCGCAGCGACGGGCGGTGGGCGCAGAAGGGCGTCGACGCCGCCATGCACGCCGAACTGACCGAGCTGGCCCGCAACCGCGCCTGCTCCGACGTGGTCCTGGTCACCGGCGACGGGGACCTGCTGCCCGGCATGATGGCCGCGAAGGAGCACGGGGTCGCCGTCCACCTGTGGGCCGTGCAGGCCGCGGACGGCGACTACAACCAGTCGGAGGACCTGGTCGCCGAGGCGGACGAGCGCCGCGTGCTGGACCGGGTCTGGATCACAAAGGCCGTCCGCGCCAAGGAGGTCGGCGGGATCTGCGCGCCGCCGCCCGTGCCGCGGCCCGAGATCGCCGCCATCCTCTCCGCTCCGCTGCCCGAGTCCGCGCTCGCCGCCGCTGCCGAACGCTCCCAGGAGCGGGCCGAGCACGTCACGGCGGAGGAGCCGCGCGACACCGTGCAGGAGCGGGTCCCCGCCCCCAAGGGCGTCCCGACCCCCAAGGACCTGGCCGCCCTGCGCGGTCCCGGCACCCAGCCCGCCCAGCACCCGACGACCGCGACCCTGCGCTGGTCCTCCGACAAGGGCTGGGTCGAGCGCCCGGGCGGCGGCGGGGAGCCCGCCGAGGCCGCCGCGCTGCCCACCCTCGCCCAGCTCACCTCCGCCGAGCAGCGCTGGGCGGACCGCGAGGAGGACATCACCACCGTCGGTGGCGACCCGTACGAGGTCGGGCAGGTGTTCGCGCGCCGGTGGATGGCGCGGCTCACCGACCAGTCCCACCTGCAGAAGCTCTCGGCGATGTACCCCCGCGTCCCGCACCGGGTGGACGGGGAACTGCTGCGGTACGCGGCCCGCTTCGGCCTCCTCGCCCACAAGGACGACCAGATCGACGAGCACGACCGGTACGCGATCCGGGCCGGCTTCTGGCGCGAGATCGACGTGCGTACGGCGGCCGAGCACGCGCCCGCGGGGGAGTGAGCCACGGCCCCGGGCGCATAACGGGGCATCGGACCCCGTAGGCTCGTCCCTCGTGAGTACGCGCACGGCACAGTCAGTCCGCAGGGGACACGGTGGTGCCGTCGTGTGTGCCGTGCGGGGCCTGACGAAGACCTACCCGGCGGTGCGCGGACGGCGCGGCAGCCCCGCGACACCCGAGGTGCGGGCCAACGACGAGGTGCGCCTCGACATCCGGCGCGGGGAGATCTTCGGACTCCTCGGGCCCAACGGCGCCGGCAAGTCCACCCTCGTACGCCAGCTGACCGGGCTGATGCGGCCCGACAGCGGCAGCGTCGAGATCCTCGGGCACGACATCGTGCGCCACCCGGAGCGGGCGGCGCGCATCCTCGCGTACCTCGGGCAGGAGTCCACCGCCCTCGACGACCTGACCGTGTCCCTCGCCGCGGAGACGACCGGGCGGCTGCGCGGCCTCGAACTGCGGCAGGCGCGCGCCGAACGGGACGCCGTCCTGGACGAGCTCGGCCTCGCCCCCCTCGCCTCCCGCCCGCTGCGCAAGCTCTCCGGCGGACAGCGGCGGCTGGCCTGCTTCGCCGCCGCCCTGGTGGGCCGGCGGCCGCTGCTCGTCCTGGACGAGCCCACCACCGGCATGGACCCCGTCGCCCGCCGCGCCGTGTGGGCCGCCGTCGACCGGCGCCGCGCCGAGCACGGCACGACCGTCCTGCTGGTCACCCACAACGTCATCGAGGCCGAGACGGTGCTCGACCGGGTCGCCGTCCTCGACCGGGGCCGGGTCATCGCCTGCGACACCCCGGCCGGGCTGAAGGAGCAGGTCGCCGGGGAGGTGCGGGTCGATCTCGTCTGGCGGCAGAGCGCCCCGCTCGAGGTCCCCGAGGTCGCCGCGCTGCGCGACCGCGCCGTCGAGTCCGGCCGCCGCTGGACGCTGCGGCTCGCGCCCGAGGAGGCCCGCGCGGCCGTCGCCACGGTCACCGGGGGCGCCGCCTTCGCCGCCCTGGACGACTTCACGCTGGCCACGCCGAGCCTGGAGGACGTGTACCTCGCGCTCGGCGGGAACGGGCAGGGGCTGGTGAGATCGTGAGCGCACGGACCGCGGCATCCGTACGTGAGGCCGAGGACGCCGCCGGGCCCCGCCCGGGCGGGGCCACGGACACCGGTGGCCAGGACGGCTGCCGGAGCGAAGAGGAGCAGCTCGACGTGAGTGTCGTACCCGCCGGCGTCCTGCCGGGCAGCGCGCCGCCCCTGGCCGAGGACGCCGGCGACGCCGCGGAGCTGGGGCCGCGGGCCCGCCTGTGGCCGTCGCTGGCCGCCGTGTACCGGGCGCAGCTCTCCCGGGCCCGGGTCGCGCGCATCCCGCTGCTGTTCGTCGCCACCTTCCAGTCCGTCGGCATCATGATCCTGATGCGCGGCGTGGTGGACGGCGGCGGCGAGGCACGGTCCGTGGTGGCCGGGGCCTCGGTCCTGGTCGTCGCCTTCGTCGCCCTGAACCTGCTCGCCCAGTACTTCGGGCAGCTCCGCGCCGGCGGCGGACTCGACCACTACGCCACGCTCCCGGTGCCGCCCGCTGCGGTGGTGCTCGGCGCGGCGGGCGCGTACGCCTCCTTCACCGTCCCCGGGACCTTCGCCACCGCCCTCTTCGGCTGTGTCCTCTTCGGGCTGCCGATGACCCACCTGTGGGTGCTCGTCGCGGTGATCCCGCTCGCCGGTGCCGCCCTCGCCGGGCTCGGCGCCGCACTCGGGCTGCTCGCGCCCCGGCCCGAACTCGCCACGCTCCTCGGCCAGCTGGGGATGTCGGCGGCGCTGCTGCTCGGGGTGCTCCCGCCGGAGCGGCTGCCGACGGTGGTCCAGTACGCCCGCGACCTGCTGCCGTCGACGTACGGCGTCGAGGCCTTCGCGCGGACCTTCGACGCCCACCCCGACTGGGCCTTCGTCCTGGGCGACCTCGCGGTGTGCGCCGGGGTCGGCGTCGCCTCGCTGGCCGTCGCGACCTGGGCCTACCGCCGGGCGGCCGTCCGGTGACGCGGCCGACGGCGGGGCCTGGCACGATGTCAGGGTGACCGCACCGCTGACTCCGCCTCCGCCGCCGCACCAGGGTCCCCCGCACGATGCCTGGCAGGCGCCCCCCGCCGCCGGGACGTCCGCGTACGAGCAGGACGGCCCCGGGATGAAGACCGAAGTGCTGGAGGCCGCCGCGGTCACCGTCGCGGTGGCGCTCGCCGGGGTGCTGCTCGGTCTGCTGTGGTGGTGGCTGGCCCCGCACGTCCCGCTCGTCGGCGGCCTCGTCGACAAGAAGTGGGTCGTCTACTTCAAGGACACCGAGGGCGAGCAGGCGATCGGTGTCGACGGAACGTTTACCCTCCTCGCGGTCGCGTTCGGCGCGGTCAGCGCGCTGGGCGTGTTCCTGATGCGGCGGCGCGGGGGCGTGCCGCTCGTGGTCGGGCTCGCCGTGGGCGGGCTGCTCGGGTCGCTGCTGGCCTGGCGGATCGGGGTGTGGCTCGGGCCCACCCAGAACGTGATCGCCCACGCCCAGGCCGTGGGCAAGGGGGTCACCTTCTCCGCGCCGCTGAAGCTGAACGCCAAGGGGGCGCTGCTGGCGTGGTCCCTGGCGGGGCTGGTAATGCATCTGGGGCTCACCGCGTTGTTCGGGCCCCGGGATCCGGAGCCGTACCCCTCGCCGTACGGGACGGCCACGCCTCCGGCGGGGTCGTAGGGGGCCGGCGGGCGCCGATGCGGGGCCGAGGTGAGGGCGTTTCGCCCCCTCGGCCCCTTCCCGTCCCGTTCCCGGGGGCCGCGCCCCGGACCCTGCGCGCTCGTCCTCGGACGCCGGACGGGCCGACGTGCCCAGCGACCTTATGCCGGGCGCCTGCCGTGGTTCGGGCGGCCCTTGCGCGTGCGCCATTTCCGCTTGCGGGTTCGTTTCGACATGTTCCTCGTACTTAACCGAGGAACGGGCCCGCGTCGAGGGGTCAGGCGCGGGCGACGGGGGCCGAGACCGCTCCGGTGAGGGTCGCGAGGTCGGCGGGCGCGAGTTCGACCTCCAGGCCGCGGCGGCCCGCCGAGACGCAGATCGTGGCGTGCCGGCCGGCGGAGGCGTCCAGGACCGTGCGGAGCTTCTTGCGCTGGCCCAGCGGGGAGATGCCGCCGCGTACGTACCCCGTCGTGCGCTCGGCGGCCGCCGGGTCCGCCATCGCCGCCCGCTTGCCGCCCACCGCCGTGGCCAGGGCCTTCAGGTCGAGGGAGCCCGCGACGGGGACGACGGCGACCACGAGGGCGCCGTCGACGTCCGCCACCAGCGTCTTGAAGACCCGGTCGGGGGAGACGCCCATGGCCTCGGCGGCCTCCTCGCCGTACGAGGGGTGGGCGGGGTCGTGTTCGTAGGCGTGCACCGTGTACGGGACGCCCGCGGCGGTCAGGGCCACCGTCGCCGGGGTGCCGCCCGACTGCTGCTTCTTCTGCTTCTTCGCCATCGCCTTCTCGGATCCGGGAGACGTGTCGGGGGAGATGTCAGTTCAGACTCGTCGGGCCGCGCGTCAGCTCCGACGCCGGCAACGACGGCAGATTACGGATGATCGCCGTCTCCGCGCGCAGGAGTCTCAGCTCGTCGCGCAGGCGCGAGGCGGTGTCCGGTGCCTGGAGCAGCCGCTGCTTCACCGGGATGTCGTGCATCATGGCCGCCGCGACGAGGTACGACACGACGGACGGCTCGTCCGGCAGGTCCGCGCCGGTCGCCAGCGAGCGCTCCCGGGCGCCGGCCAGCCGCTTCTGGTACTGGCGGAAGGCCCGCAGGACGCCCTCGGCGAGCGCCCCGGCCTCGTCCCCGGGGTCCTCCTCCAGTTCCTCCAGCTCGGCCGTGAGGTAGGCGCCGGACGCGTCCACGGACAGCACCCGGACCCGGGTGGTGCCGGTGGCCAGCACCTCGAAGCTGCCGTCGGCCCGCTCGCGGATGGTCGCCGCGTCCGCGACGCAGCCCACCTCGTGGAAGGCGGCGGCCGGCTCGTCCCCGAAGCCGGCGGCGGGACCGCGCTCCAGTACGGCCGTCGGATCCGGCATGCCGGGCGCGGTGGGCGCGACCTCGTGGCCGTCGCGGATGGCGACGACGGCGAACCGGCGCGGTTCGTCCTCGGGGGTCTTCAGGAGATCGCGCATCATGGCGCGATAGCGCTCCTCGAAAATGTTCAGGGGCAGCACGAGACCCGGGAACAGAACCGAGTTCAGCGGGAAGAGCGGGAGCCGGACGGTGGTCACGACGGCAAAGCCTAATGGTCGCCGGAGGCGCGGCGTCCGCCCCGCCCACCCTGTGGATGGCCCGACGGTCCGCGCGTGCCCAGCGGGAGCCCGGAGGCCACCTCCAGACGGATCCCGTCCCGCAGCTCCAGGAACTGCCCCAGCGGGTCGTCGGAGATCCGGTCCCAGGGGAACGAGGTGGCGTACGGGCCGATCTCCCGCAGCTGGTCCAGGGCGTCCTGCCAGCGGTCGAGCGTGATCAGCACGAAGGTCAGGAGGTTGCGGACCTCGGCCGGCCAGGGGTCGCCGGACGGGTAGGCGGCGGAGACCTCGATGGCGAGGTCGGCGGCCGTGTCGAGGCGTCGGCGCGGCACCGCGGGCCCGCCGCCCTCGGTCAGGTAGGCGAAGGCTGCCCGGACGGGCAGGGCCCGCACCAGCGAGCCGGGCAGGGCGTCCTGCGCCGCCCGCTCGGCGAAGTCGAAGCACTCGCGGTGGGAGCCGTACCAGGGGGCCGAGAGGTACTGGAGCGCCGCCACATGACAGCCGTAGTGGTGCGGGGAGCGGCGTACGGCCTCGCCCCACACCTGCTCGAACTCGGTGTGCCCGGCGTTCGTGCCGCGGGCGTGGTCGAGCGCGATCCGCCAGGGCACCGGATCGCGCGGGTCGGCCTCGGAGGCGGCGGTGACGAGCGGGGCGACCTGGCGCAGCAGCTCGGCGCGGGCGGGCGACTCCCAGCCCCGCCGGACCGCCAGTTCGGCGCGGACGAGCAGGGCGTCCGGGTCGTGCGGCGCGGCGGCCTGCCAGGCGCGCAGCCAGCCGTCGCGCGAGCGGGCGAAGGCGGCCAGGCGGATCGCGTAGCGGTCGCGGCTCTCCCATTCGGCGGCGTCGCGCGTGGTGGCCAGGAGCTTGGCCGCGGGCCCGTACTCGCCGCCGCCCGCGGCGACGAGCGCGGGACCCAGCCGCTCGTCGGGCGCGTCGAGGAGCACCTCGTCGTCGGTGGGGAGTCCGGCCGCGAGGCGCGACGTGTGCGTCGCCATCCGGGCGGTGCGAAGGAGCGCGCGCAGCAGTGCCATGGTGGCCCCATTGAAAACCGCAGGTGGGGACAGGGCCAGGGGGTATGCGGTGACGCTTTCGTAACCCTCGGCCGGTTGCCTGGCCGAGGGTCAAGGACAGGCAAAAGATGACCGATGTTCAACTCCTGCCCGGGCGGGGAGCCTCAGTTCCTGCGCAGGGTGCGCGTCGCGCCCGCCGCCACGGTCGTCGCCAGGACCCAGCCCAGCAGGATCACGACCGCCGCCAGCCACTGCCAGCCAGCCCGCAGCTGCCAGTAGCCCACCTGGCCCAGGTCGATGACGGGCAGCAGCAGGTCCAGCGCGAACAGGGAGGGGTTCCAGGAGGGGTGCTCGCCGCCCTTGATCGGCGGATGGCTCGCGTGGGCGAAGGCGAACGAGCCGGCCGCCCACAGCACCGCCATCCACACGGCCGCACGGCCCGGCCGGTACCCGTAGGCGACCGTCCAGTCCTGGGCGTACCCCCAGAGCTTGCCCGCGAGCGGCAGCGTCTCGCGGCGCCGGCGCTGCTTCTCCAGGAGCACCTCGCGCGCGTCCTCGTCCTCACCGGAGCCGCGCAGCACGGCCGCGAGGCGTTCGTAGGGCTCCGGGTTGTACTCGGCGGTCGCCGCGGCCACCCACTCCAGGCGCCGGGTCAGCGGGAAGGCGCCCTGCGGCACCAGGTTCTCGTAGGCGAAGCCGCCCATGTGCAGGCTGCCCGGGCCCGGCCAGCTGGCGGCCCTGTCGACCAGGTTCACCACCCGCGCGCCGGACAGCACGACCTTGCCCCGCTCCGGTCTCTCCCCGAGGAACCGCAGCTCCGGCGTCTGGACCCGGCGCAGGGACAGCTCCTGGTCGTCCTCGAAGACGAACCGGGCCTGGTCCAGGTCCAGGGCGTCGCCGAACCGCCCGTCGTCCAGCCGGACGCCGCCCTGGCACACGAAGCGCTGGATGCGGGTGCCGCGCGCCGGTGTGCCGCCGCCGGTCAGCAGCGGGTTGCCGACGGCCGCCGGGGTCAGGTACAGCGTGCGTTCGACCGTCAGCTGGGGCGCGTTCAGGGCGAGGCGGCCGTAGGGGTTGGTGAGGCGGCTGCCGCGCAGGCTGAGCGAGACGCCGACCTGGGCGCCGCGCAGGCTCAGCTCGCCGTGCGACTCCAGCATCTCCGCCTGGAGGTCCTGGCCCACGCTCATGCCGTCGCCGGTGATCGAGCGCATGCGCCGGTCCCGGTAGACGACGGCCTGGTTCAGCATCAGGTCCGTGCCGATCCGGGCGTCGGTGAGCCGGACGCCGTTGTGGAAGCGGCAGCGCGGCAGATGGAGGTCGCCCTCGGTGTGCACCCGGGCCGCCTCCAGCCGCGGCACCGAGCAGTCGACCAGCCGCACGGTGGTGAACCGGGCCTCCGGCAGCAGGACCTCCTTCTCGAACCGGCACCCCTTCAGCTCCAGGTACGGCTGGATCGTGCCGCCCGCCAGGTCGAGGGTGTCCATGATCTGTACGCCCGTCAGCTTCAGGGAGGAGACGCGGCCGTCCAGCGCGGGCGGTCCGTCCAGCAGCAGCCACGCCACGATCCTGGCCCGCACGCTGCGCTCGGGTCCCCAGGGGTGGCCCCCGTGCGGATCGTCCACGACGGTGTCGCCGCTCCGCAGGTCGTACACGCTGCCGTTGCGGAAGGCCTGCCACATCCCGGCCTCGGCGGCGGTCAGCTCGTCCGGCAGGTCCCCGTTCCTGACGCCGGCACCCTCGGTCACGTGTCTTCCTTCCTCCCCAGCTACTCGCCGGTTTCGTACACCCGTTCAATGCCCGTTCGGTGACGGGCGGAACGCTAGCGGTGACGGGGATCTCCCGGGGCGACTGTCGGCCACCGGTTCAGGCCACGTCCGGGCCGTCTGTCCAGGTCTTGTATCAGCCATTGATACGGGCGTCCGGTGCCCGATGGCGGTCTGAGAGAATTGGCCATGTGATCTCCCGAATCGATCTGCGCGGCGACGCCCTCCCCGAGGGCTCCGCCCTGCGCGACCTGCTGCCCCGAGCCGACTTCGACGTTGCGGCCGCCCTGGAGAAGGTGCGTCCGATCTGCGAGGCCGTGCATCATCGGGGCGACGCGGCGCTGATCGACTACGCGGAGAAGTTCGACGGCGTCCGCCTGGAGTCCGTCCGGGTCCCCGTCCAGGCCCTCACCGACGCCCTGGAGAAGCTCGACCCCGCCGTGCGCGCCGCCCTGGAGGAGTCCGTCCGGCGCGCCCGGATGGTCCACCGCGCCCAGCGCCGCACCGCGCACACCACCCAGGTCGTGCCCGGCGGCTCGGTCACCGAGAAGTGGGTCCCCGTCGGCCGGGTCGGGCTGTACGCGCCCGGCGGCCGCTCGGTGTACCCCTCGTCCGTGGTCATGAACGTGGTCCCGGCGCAGGAGGCCGGCGTCGGGTCCATCGCGCTCGCCTCCCCGGCCCAGGCCGAGTTCGGCGGCCTGCCGCACCCGACGATCCTCGCGGCCTGCGCCCTCCTCGGTGTCGACGAGGTGTACGCGGCCGGTGGCGCCACGGCCGTCGCGATGTTCGCGCACGGCACCGAGTCCTGCCCCTCCGTGAACATGGTCACCGGCCCCGGCAACATCTGGGTCGCCGCCGCCAAGCGCTACTTCACCGGCCGCATCGGCATCGACGCGGAGGCCGGACCCACCGAGATCGCCATCCTCGCCGACGACACCGCCGACCCGGCGCACGTCGCCTCCGACCTGATCAGCCAGGCCGAGCACGACCCTCTCGCGGCCGCCGTCCTCGTCACCGACTCCGTCGCGCTGGCCGACGCGGTCGAGAGGGAACTGGCCCGGCAGGTCGCCGCCACCAAGCACGTCGAGGACCGGATCGCCCCCGCGCTGGCGGGCCGCCAGTCCGCGATCGTGCTGGTCGACGGCGTGGAGGAGGGCCTGCGGGTGGTCGACGCGTACGGCGCCGAGCACCTGGAGATCCAGACCGCCGACGCCGCCGCCGTGGCCGAGCGGGTCACGAACGCCGGCGCGATCTTCGTCGGCCCCTGGGCGCCCGTCTCCCTCGGCGACTACTGCGCCGGCTCCAACCACGTCCTGCCCACCGGCGGCTGCGCCTGCCACTCCTCGGGCCTGAGCGTGCAGTCGTTCCTGCGCGGCATCCACATCGTCGACTACTCGCGCGACGCCCTCGCCGAGGTCGCGCACCACGTCGTGACGCTCGCCGAGGCCGAGGACCTGCCCGCCCACGGCGCCGCCGTCAAGGCCCGGTTCGGCTGGAAGGTGCCCAGCGCGTGACCGGCATCGACGACCTCCCCGTCCGCGACGAACTGCGCGGCAAGACCCCGTACGGCGCACCCCAGCTCGACGTGCCCGTCCGGCTCAACACGAACGAGAACCCGTACCCGCTGCCCGAACCGCTCGTCGAGCGGATCGCCGAGCGGGTGCGCGAGGCCGCCCGCGGCCTCAACCGCTACCCCGACCGGGACGCGGTGGAGCTGCGCACGGCGCTGGCCCGGTATCTGACGGACACCGGCAAGTACGCGGTCGGCCCGGAGAACGTCTGGGCGGCCAACGGCTCCAACGAGGTCATCCAGCAGCTGCTGCAGACCTTCGGCGGCCCCGGCCGGACCGCGATCGGCTTCGAGCCCTCGTACTCGATGCACGCCCTCATCGCGCGCGGCACGGGCACGGGCTGGATCCCCGGCCCGCGCAACGAGGACTTCACCCTCGACCTCGCGGCGGCGGAGGCGGCCGTCGCCGAGCACCGGCCGGACGTCGTCTTCATCACGACGCCGAACAACCCCACCGGCAACTCCGTCCCGCCGGAGACCGTCCTCGCGCTCTACGAGGCCGCGCAGGCGGCGAAGCCGTCCATGGTGATCGTCGACGAGGCGTACGTCGAGTTCAGCCACGGAGCCTCGCTGCTGCCGCTCCTCGAAGATCGGCCGAATCTCGTCGTCTCCCGCACGATGTCCAAGGCCTTCGGCGCCGCCGGACTGCGCCTCGGCTACCTCGCCGCGCACCCCGCGGTCGTGGACGCCGTCCAACTCGTCCGGCTGCCCTACCACCTGTCGGCCGTCACCCAGGCGACCGCGCTGGCCGCCCTGGAGCACACCGAGACGCTGCTCGGCTACGTCGAGCAGCTCAAGGCCGAGCGGGACCGGCTGGTCACCGAGCTGAGCGCGCTCGGCTTCGAGGTCACCGCCTCCGACGCCAACTTCGTCCAGTTCGGGCGGTTCGAGGACCCGCACAAGGCCTGGCAGGAGATCCTCGACCGGGGTGTCCTGGTCCGGGACAACGGCGTACCGGGCCGGCTGAGGGTCTCCGCGGGCACCCCCGCCGAGAACGACGCGTTCCTGGACGCGGTCCGTGAACTACCGAGTCTCGTGGGGGACACCCCCACACCCCCGAAGGAGCAGAGCGCATGAGCCGCGTAGGCCGCGTGGAACGTACGACGAAGGAGACGTCGGTCGTCGTCGAGATCAACCTCGACGGCACCGGCAAGGTCGATGTGGCGACCGGCGTCGGCTTCTACGACCACATGCTCGACCAGCTCGGCCGGCACGGTCTGTTCGACCTGACCGTGAAGACCGAGGGCGATCTGCACATCGACTCGCACCACACCATCGAGGACACCGCCCTCGCGCTCGGCGCCGCCTTCCGGCAGGCCCTCGGCGACAAGGTCGGCATCTACCGCTTCGGCAACTGCACGGTCCCGCTGGACGAGTCGCTCGCCCAGGTGACCGTCGACCTCTCCGGCCGCCCGTACCTGGTGCACACCGAGCCCGAGAACATGGCGCCGATGATCGGCGAGTACGACACGACGATGACCCGGCACATCCTGGAGTCCTTCGTCGCCCAGGCGCAGATCGCCCTGCACGTGCACGTGCCGTACGGGCGCAACGCGCACCACATCGTGGAGTGCCAGTTCAAGGCGCTGGCCCGTGCCCTGCGGTACGCCTCCGAACACGACCCGCGCGCCGCGGGCATCCTCCCCTCCACGAAGGGCGCGCTGTGACCGGCCTGTCGAGCATCCTGATCGTCGTCGGACTCTTCCTGCTCGGCGGTGTCTACTCCTTCGTCAAGCAGCAGATGCCCAAGGGCCTGATCGTGCTGCTCTCCATCGGCGCCGCGATGTGCCTCCTCGCCGGTGTCGTGCGGCTGGAGGTGTGGAATTGAGCGCCGCCAAGAAGGTCGTCGTCTTCGACTACGGCTTCGGCAACGTGCGGTCGGCCGAGCGGGCCCTCGCCCGCACCGGGGCCGAGGTCGAGATCACGCGTGACTTCGACCGCGCCATGAACGCGGACGGGCTGCTGGTACCGGGCGTCGGCGCCTTCGCCTCCTGCATGCAGGGGCTGAAGGAGGCGCGCGGCGACTGGATCGTGGGCCGACGGCTCGCGGGCGGCCGCCCGGTCATGGGCATCTGCGTCGGGATGCAGATCCTCTTCGCCCGCGGCATCGAGCACGGGGTGGAGACCGAGGGCCTGGACGAGTGGCCCGGCGCGGTCGAGCCGCTCCAGGCCGACATCGTGCCGCACATGGGCTGGAACACCGTCGAGGCCCCGGCCGGCTCCCAGCTCTTCGCGGGACTCGACGCCGACGCGCGCTTCTACTTCGTGCACTCCTACGCCGTCCACGACTGGTCCCTGGAGATCACGAACCCGACGCTGCGGGCGCCCCTGGTGACCTGGTCGACGCACGGCAAGCCGTTCGTCGCCGCCGTCGAGAACGGCGCCCTGTGGGCCACCCAGTTCCACCCCGAGAAGTCCGGCGACGCCGGAGCGCAGCTGCTGAACAACTGGATCGGAACCCTCTGATGCCTTCGAAGCTCGAACTCCTCCCCGCCGTCGACGTCCGCGACGGCCAGGCCGTCCGCCTGGTGCACGGCGAGTCCGGGACGGAGACGTCGTACGGCTCCCCGCTGGAGGCCGCCCTCGCCTGGCAGAACGCGGGCGCGGAGTGGCTGCACCTGGTCGACCTGGACGCAGCCTTCGGCACCGGCGACAACCGCGCGCTGATCGCCGAGGTCGCCGGCGCCATGGACATCAAGGTGGAGCTGTCCGGCGGCATCCGCGACGACGACACCCTGGCCGCCGCCCTCGCCACCGGCTGCACCCGGGTCAACCTCGGCACCGCCGCCCTGGAGACCCCCGAGTGGGTCGCCAAGGTCATCGCCGAGCACGGCGACAAGATCGCGGTCGGCCTCGACGTACGCGGCACGACCCTGCGCGGCCGCGGCTGGACCCGCGACGGCGGCGACCTCTACGAGACGCTGGCCCGCCTCGACTCCGAGGGCTGCGCGCGCTACGTCGTCACCGACATCGCCAAGGACGGCACCCTCCAGGGTCCCAACCTGGAGCTGCTGCGCAACGTGTGCGCGGTGACGGACCGCCCCGTGGTGGCCTCCGGCGGGGTCTCCTCCCTGGACGACCTGCGCGCCATCGCCGAACTCGTGCCGCTCGGTGTCGAAGGCTCGATCGTCGGGAAGGCGCTGTACGCGAAGGCGTTCACCCTGGAAGAGGCCCTGGAGGCGGTTGCCCAGTGACCGACGTACGACGTGTGACGACAGGCGCGCCCTGGGAGGACACCTTCGGGTACTCCCGCGCGGTGCAGCTGCCCAACGGCCTGGTGCTGGTCTCCGGCTGCACCTCCATCGTGGACGGCGAGATCGCCGGGGGCGGTCCCTACGAGCAGACGGTGAACGCCTTCAACGTCGCCTTCGCGGCGCTGAAGGAGCTGGGTCTCGAACGCGAGGACGTCGTCCGTACCCGGCTGTACCTCACGCACGCCCGGGACGTGGAGGACGTGGGGCGCGCGCACAAGGAGCTGTTCGACTCGGTGCGGCCCGCCGCGTCGATGCTCATCGTCTCCGGGTTCGTCGACCCCAGCCTGGTCGTCGAGGTCGAGGTCGAGGCGTACCGGGGAGTGTCCGCTCCATGACCCTCGCCGTACGTGTCATCCCCTGCCTGGACGTGGACGACGGCCGGGTCGTCAAGGGCGTCAACTTCCAGAACCTGCGCGACGCGGGCGACCCCGTCGAGATGGCCAAGGTGTACGACGCCGAGGGCGCCGACGAGCTGACGTTCCTGGACATCACCGCGTCCTCGGGCAACCGCGAGACCACCTACGACGTGGTGCGCCGCACCGCCGAGCAGGTCTTCATCCCGCTCACGGTCGGCGGCGGTGTGCGCACCGCCGAGGACGTGGACAAGCTGCTGCGGGCCGGCGCGGACAAGGTGGGCGTGAACACGGCCGCCATCGCCCGCCCCGACCTGATCAGGGAGATCGCCGAGCGCTTCGGCCGGCAGGTGCTGGTCCTGTCGGTGGACGCGCGCCGCACCGAGACCGGCTCCTTCGAGGTCACCACGCACGGCGGCCGCAAGGGCACCGGCATCGACGCCGTCGAGTGGGCGCACCGGGCCGCCGAGCTGGGCGCGGGCGAGATCCTGCTCAACTCGATGGACGCGGACGGCACGAAGAACGGCTACGACATCGAGATGATCGAGGCCGTTCGCAAGCACGTCGGCGTGCCGCTGATCGCCAGCGGGGGAGCGGGGCGGCTGGGCGACTTCCCGCCCGCCGTCGCGGCGGGGGCCGACGCGGTGCTGGCCGCGTCCGTCTTCCACTTCGGTGACCTGCGCATCGGCCAGGTGAAGGAGACCCTGCGGGAGGCCGGACACCCCGTCCGCTGACCCCTCCCGCCCCGACCGTCCGACGGCCCGTACCGGGCAGCTTCCGTGGCTGCCGGGTACGGGCCGTCCGCGTGTGCCGGGCACCGGGGCGGGCGGGATACCGGACGCGGGTCGACGGTGAGACCGGTGATTCTGCCGATGTGCGGGGGCGGGCGGGCCGGGACAGTTGCCGCTGCAACCACCCGAGACGGACCCCGCCGTTCCGGACGCGTTCCCCCACCGGCGCCCCACGCCATGGGAACGCCGTCCGGCGGCCGGGTCCGTCGACCCTCCCGAGAGGATGCACACCGTCGTGCAGCAGCCGAGCAGCGAACTCCCCACCGCCGCACCCGCCCTGGCCCCTTCCCGGCCGGGCCGCCTCAAGTCCCGCCTCGTACGGTCCGGTCTCGCGGCCCTCCTGGCCGTCGGCGGACTCGTCGCGGGCCAGGCCACCGGAGCACAGGCCGCCGGGACGGAGGCCGCCGCGAACCCCTACGAGCGGGGTCCGGCGCCGACCGAGTCGAGCATCGAGGCCCTGCGCGGCCCGTACGCCGTCTCCGAGACCTCGGTCTCGTCCCTCTCCGTCACCGGCTTCGGCGGCGGCACCATCTACTACCCGACCTCGACCAGCGACGGCACGTTCGGCGCCATCGCCATCTCGCCCGGGTACACCGCCTACCAGTCGTCCATCGCCTGGCTCGGACCGCGGCTCGCCTCCCAGGGCTTCGTGGTGTTCACCATCGACACCAACACGACGCTGGACCAGCCCGCCAGCCGCGGCGACCAGCTGCTGGCCGCGCTGGACTACCTGACCTCGCGCAGCACCGTCCGCTCGCGGATCGACAGCAGCCGGCTGGGCGTCATGGGCCACTCCATGGGCGGCGGAGGCACCCTGGAGGCGGCCAAGGACCGTCCCTCGCTCCAGGCGGCGATCCCGCTCACCGGCTGGAACCTCGACAAGACCTGGCCGGAGATCAAGACGCCGACCCTGATCTTCGGGGCCGACGGGGACACGATCGCGCCGGTGGCCACGCACTCCGAGCCCTTCTACTCGAGCCTGCCCAGCTCGCTCGACAAGGCGTACCTGGAGCTGAACGGCGCCACGCACTTCACGCCCAACAGCTCCAACACGACGATCGCGAAGTACAGCATTTCGTGGCTGAAGCGGTTCATCGACAACGACACCCGCTACGAGCAGTTCCTCTGCCCGCTGCCGCGTCCGTCCCTCACGATCGACGAGTACCGCGGCAACTGCCCGCACACCTCCTGACCCCGCGGGCGCCGGCCGGTCCCGGCGGCTCCGCCTGACCCCGGCGGGACCGCCCGCCCCCGGTGAACCGATGACGGCCGTGTGACACGCGGCCGTCATCGGCGTGTCCGGAGGTCCTCGGCCCGACTCGCCCGTCGCGCAGGGGCGTTGAAGGGCCGGGCGGGCCTCCGGGCACTGTGCGGCTGCACAAGCTTGCCTCCCCGGGGCTGGGACGGTGCCCATCGCGCACCGTCCCGTCGGGCACCTTTGGGCTGGTCACGCGGGGTGTCCGGGCGAGCGGGACAAGTGAAGGCGGGACTTCCGCGTTCGGTTACGCGGAAGTAACGTAACGGACGTGACCGGAATGACGACTGCGCGAAGTCCTCTCCGGATATACGACCGGAGTGCTGAACCGCCGCCCGCTCGGGGGGCGTTGGAGGAGTCCGGGCGAAGCGGTGGCCCCGTGCCGCCGCCCGCCCCCGGGCACGCTCCCGGACCGGGGGCCGGGCAGGCCCCCGCCTGGGCGCCGGCCTGCGCTCCGGTGGCCGGGCCGCCCGACGGCCCGCCACCCGGCACCGGACAGCCCCCGTCGCGCGGAGGGGACGCGACGGGGGCCCCGGCCCGAAAGCCGCGCGGGCGCCCACCCGTTGCTGAACGGACGCCCGCCGTATACGCCGACGCGCCCTCTGAAGCGGTCGCCGACGCGCGGGCCACCGCGGTCTCCGACGCGGGGCAGGGCCCGGCAACTGGTGAAGGGCCGCTCGGAAGTTGGGCCGATGCGGATGCCGGCGCGTCCGGCGGGGGCCGGGGTGGCGCGTCGCGTGAGGGGGCCGGGAGTGGGTCGGCGTCCGGTGCCGGCCCCGGAGCCGCAGCCGGGGGTGCCGTCGCGGACCCGGCCGGGGACTTCTCCGGGCTCGGCCGCCCGTCGCCTGCCGGGTACGCACACACCGGTCAACTCTCGGCATCTGTAGAGGAGTTGTTGCTGCTGGCGGCGGCCGAGCAGGAGCGGGACGCGGGGGCCGCGGGAGTGGACGCCGGGGTCGTGCTGAGGGCCGCGGAGGCGGCCGGGCTGGACCCCGGTGTCGTCGAGGCGGCGGAGGCCGCGGGAGTCGTCCGGTCGGCCGGGGGCCGCCTGCGCTTCACGGATCCGGCCCTGCCCCGCTCCGTCTACGCCGCCGCCCCACGCGCCCACCGCCGCGCCGCCCACCGCCTGCTGGCGGACGCCTTCGGCCCGGACCGGTGTACCGGGCACTCCCCGCCCGCGCGCTCCGGCCCGGCGGGGGAGGGGACGGTGTCCGGCCCGGGTGCCGCGTCCGATGATGAAGTGGCGCTCGGTCGCCGGGAGTTGTCAGGGACGGGCTCGGTCGAGGCGGAGGTCTCGTCCGGGGCGGGCGTGTCCGGTGCCGGGGACGTGCCGGTGATGTCGTCGCCGGGCGGACCTGGTCCGGTGGGAGAGGGGGCGCCCCGGGGTTCCCTCGGCGCGGAGGCCGGGGACGGGCTCGGCGGGGAGCGGTGGGCGCTGGCGGTGCTGTATCACCGGGCGTCCGCCGCCGAGGGCCCGGCGCCGGAGCTGGGCGACGAACTGGCCGCCGCAGCCGGTGCCGAACCCGGTCCGAACCGGCGCCCCACGCACCCGGAGCGGGCCGCGGCCTACGCGCGGGCCGCCGAACTCGCCGCGGACGCGGGCCCGCGGGCCGTCCGGCTGACGGCCGCCGCTGAGCACGCCCGGCTCGGCGGACTCCCGGACCGAGCGCGGGAGTTGCTGGACGCGGCCGGCTGCGAGGACCTCCCCGAGGCGCTGCGCGGCGCCGCCGAACTCGTCCGCGGCCTGCTCTCCCTGGGCGACGGCCCGGTGGCCGACGCCCGCGAGACCCTGCTCCTGGCCGCCGAGCTGCTCGCCCCGCACGACTCCGCCCGCTCCCGCGCCGCCCGGCTCGCGGCCATGGAGGCGGCCTGGGCGGCGGGCGACGCGGCGGCGTACGTGGAGGCGCTGGAGCATCCCTCCGCCCGCACCGACCCCGACCGGCGCCTGGCCGGGTACCGCGCCGGGATGGCCGCGGTGATGCGCGGACGCCTGCACGCCGGACGGGAGCGGCTGCGGGGATACCTGGCGAGCGGCGCGACCGACGCCGCCGACGACCCGGAACGCCTGCTGCGCACCGGGGTGGCCGCCCTCGTCGTCGGCGATCTCGCGGCGGCCGGGCGGATCAACTCCCGTGCCCTGGCCGTCGCCCGGGCCCGGGGCCCGTACATCCTCGTACCGCAGGCCCTGGAGCACCTCGCCTACGGTGAGCTGCGCGCCGGCCGACACGCCCGTGCCCGCGCCCACGCCGAGGAGGGTCTGCGCAGCGCCCTCGCCACCGGCCAGCACAACATCGCGGCGCACCACCACGCGATCCTCGCCCTCGCGGCCTCCGTCGAGGGCGACCCCGGTGCCGTGGCCGAACACGCCACCGCCGCCGAACGCGTGGCCGCCCCGCACGGCCTGGTCCAGGCGGCCACCCTGGCCCAGTGGGCGCGGGCCCGCGCCGACCTCGGCCGGGGCAGGGTCCCGGAGGCCGCCGCACGCCTCGGCCCGCTGGTCGGCCCCGGCCCCCGGCACGGCCACTTCGCCGTGCGCATGCTGGCCATCCCCTGCTTCGTGGAGGCGTCGGCGCGCGCCGGCGAGCCGGAGGCCGCCCGTTCCGCGGTGGCCGAGTTCGCCCGCTGGGCCGCGCAGGGCGCCGACCCGCAGGCCCCGGCCCAGCTGGCGCGCTGCCACGCGCTGCTGGCCGGCCCGGAGGAGTGCGAACCGTTCTTCGCCACGGCCCTCGCCCACCACGACCGCGCGGGCGGCGACTTCGAGCGCGGTCGCACCCTGCTGCTGTACGGGGCCTGGCTGCGGCGCCGCCGCAGACCGGGGGAGGCCCGCGGCCGGCTCCGCGACGCCCTCGTCTCCTTCGAGCGCGGCGGAGCCCTCGGCTGGGCGACCCAGGCGCGGGCGGAGCTGCGGGCCACCGGGGAGGCGGGGGCGCAGGAGCCGCCCGGGCCGCTGGCGCTCCTGACCCCGCAGCAGCTGCGCATCGCCCGCTGCGTGGCGGAGGGCGCCACCAACCGGGAAGTGGCGCTGAGGCTGTCCGTGAGTCCGCGCACAGTCGACCACCACCTGCGGAACGTCTTCGCAGCTCTGGGGGTCCGCTCGCGTGTCGAGCTGTCCCGATTGGTGGACCGGGCGGAGAAGACCGTCGCACACCCCTAGGTACCGACCGGGCGGTATGTCATCCTGCGGACTCAGGAAGGTCCGGTGGGACCGGCGTGCCGTGCGGTGGCGCGCCGTGCCGAACCGGGCCGAGCCGACTCCGGTGGAGGACAGCGATGCAGCACCTCGTACAGGACCACGCCCGGACCGTGTCCGGTCCGCGGCCACTCGTACCCGCCGCCCGCTCGGCCGTCGACGGGGAGGCGCTCTCCGTGCTGCACAGGGCGGCCCGGGTCCTGCTGGCGGGACTGCCCGAGCTCACCGAGCGCCTGATGGTCGTCCTGCGGGAGCGCGAGCCGGCGTACCGGGCCGCCATCCAGAGCGACGTCGACGGCGTACGCGAGGAGGTGCAGCGCTCCCTGCGGCTCAACGTGGGCTCCCTGCTGCGCCCCGGCGAACTGCGCGAGGCGGCGCGCCGCTGCTCCTGGGGGATCGGCAGGGCGCGGGCCGAACGCGGCCTGCCGTTGGACGCCCTGCTGCGCGCCTTCCGGCTGGGCGGCGGGATGGTCTGGCAGGGGCTGGTGGACGAGACGACCCGCCGCCACCCCTCGGACGTACGCCTCCTCGTCCACGTGGCCGCCGACGTGTGGAACTTCGTCGACGAACACTGCGCGATCGTCGCCGACGCCTACCGCCAGACGGAACGCGAGCTGACCTGGCGTCGAGAGAACCGGCTGCGCCTGATGACCGCCGCGCTGCTGGACGGCACCGCGCGCATCTCCGACCTGCCGGCCACGGCCTCCGCGCTCGGCCTCCCCGAGCAGGGGCGGTACGCGGTCGTGCTGGCCCAGCTGCCCGCGGGCCCGGCGCTGGTGAACGGCCGGACCCCGGTGGACCTCCCGGGCCTGCGCGTGCAGTGGTACCGCGAGGGGGGCGGCGACTACGGCATCGTCCTGCTGGGCGGCCACGCCCGCGGCGAGGGCGGCCGGGCACCCGGTGACGACCCGTGGTTCCACGGCACGCACGCGCACGGCGATCCGTCCCCCGGCCACGGGGAGCTCCCGGCGGGCGACGGCGTCCGTCCCCGCGGAGACGGCGAGCACGACCGGGCCGACGGCGACGGCGAAGGGGGCGCCGGTGAAGGGGGCGGGGCGCAGGAGCGGCCGCGTGCCCACGGGCTCGTCGAGGACGCCGGCGACATCGCGCGCGTGCTGTCCGCCCCGCCCGGCACCCGGATCGGCGTGAGCCCGGTGGTCGACGGCCTCGCCTCCGTCGGGGACGCCCGCCGGCTCGCGGACACCGCTCTGCGTGCCTGTCCGCGCGCCGGGGGCACGGTCGTCCTGGAGGAGAACCTGCCGGCCGCCCTGGTCGTCTCCGCCCCGGCGCTCGGCGCGGCGCTCGCCGAGCGGGTCCTCGGCCCCCTGCTGCGGCTGGACCCCTCCGACCGCGACATCCTGCTGGACACCCTCACGGCCTGGTTGGCCTGCGACGGTTCCGCCCAGCGGTCGGCCGCCCGCCTCTACTGCCACCGCAACACGGTCCTGAACCGGCTGCGCCGCTGCGAGCAGCTGACCGGCCGCTCCCTGACCCGCCCGACGGACGTGGTGGAGCTCTCGCTGGCGCTGGCCGCCCGGACACTCCTCGACCCATTCCGCACCGGCCGGGCGGACGGCGCGGAAGGGGGAGGGAGCGAAAGAAAAACTGCGCAATACTAATTGCGCAGTTTTCGCTTCGTACTTTACGCTGCCGGGATGGCAGACCGTCAGCAGCGCCGCATCACGGATCTGGGCACGCTCAAGGCACTCGCCCATCCGCTCCGCTCGCAGTTGTACCGGGCCCTGATCATGGCCCGGACGGCCACGGCCTCGCAGCTCGCCGAGCAGGCGGGGGAGGCCGTGTCGCTGGTCAGCTACCACCTGCGCAAGCTCGCCGACCACGGCCTGATCGAGGAGGCCGAGGCGCCCCGAAAGGACGGGCGCGAGCGCTGGTGGCGGCCCGCGTCGGACGGGATCGACATCCGCGAGGCGGACTTCCGGGACGCCCCGGAGAAGGCCGCCGCGCACCAGGCGGCCACCCGCCTCTTCCACGAGCAGCGCACGGAGGCCCACCGGCGCTACCTCGACGAGCGCGCCACCTGGGACGCGGAGTGGCGCGGCGCGTCCACCGACTCCGAGTCCCTCATGCGGCTCACGGCCGGCGAGCTGTCCGCGCTGACCGGCGAGTTGCTCGCCGTGCTCCGGACGTACGAGGAGCGGGGCCGGGCCGCGGAGGCGGCCGGCGACACCGAGGGGCGCGAGAACGTGGCGCTGTACGTGTTCGGATTCCCGTTCCGTGCCTGAGATGACGCCGCCCGTGACCCTCGGGACCGCACCCGCCGCCGAGACGGCCCCCGCGGCCGTACGGCCCGCCCACCGCGACGGCAACGTCCTGCGCTGGCTGTGCGCCTACACGGCCTCCATGGTGGGCGACAACGTCTACTACATAGCCCTGTCCTGGGCTGCCGTCCAGGCCGGGACGCCCTCGCAGGCCGGACTGGTGATGGCCGTGAGCGCCGTGCCCAGGGCCCTGCTGATGCTCGGCGGGGGAGTGGTCGCGGACCGGTTCGGGCCCCGGAAGGTCGTCATCGGCAGTGACGCTGTGCGCTGCGCGGCCGTCCTCGCGGTGGCCGCCCTGCTGTTCGCGTCCTCGCCGGGGCTGTGGCCCCTGGCGGTGCTCGCCCTCGTCTTCGGCACCGTGGACGCCGTCTTCATGCCGGCCGTCGGCGCCCTGCCGGCCCGCATCACGTCCCGCGCCCAGCTCGCCCGCGTCCAGGGCATGCGCGGCCTCGCGATCCGCTTCGCCAACGTGGTGGGCGCCCCGCTCGGCGGCCTCGGCGTGGCGGTGGGCGGCGCGGCGGCCGCGTTCGGGCTCGCGGGCCTGCTGATCGCGGTCTCCGTGCCGCTGCTGGTCTCCGTACGCATGAGGGGCCTGCCCCCGGACGAGGCGCCCGGCACCCCGGCCGTTCCGGAACCGTCCGCCCCGGCCGACGACGCCCCGGGACACGGCGCCCCCGACAGCGGCGCCCGGAAGGCCGCGCCGACCGCCTGGCGCGATCTCCACGACGGCCTGCGCTACATCCGCCGCCACCGGGTGCTGGCCCCGCTGATGGTCGCCATCGCCCTGGGCGACCTGGGCTTCGTCGGCCCGCTGAACGTCGGCCTTGCCCTGCTCGCGGACCAGCGCGGCTGGGGCGCCTCCGGCATGGGCTGGGTGCTCGCCGGCTTCGGGACCGGCGCGGGGCTGGTCTCCCTGCTGCTCACGGCACGCGGCCGGCTCCCGTACGCCGGACGGGTCATGGCGATCGCCCTCCTGCTGGGCTGCGTCGCCATCGGGTCCCTCGCGTACGTCCCCGCGGTGGCCGCCGCCGTGGGCGTGGCGCTGCTCGTCGGACTCCTCGCCGGGCTCAGCGGCGTCCTGTGCGGCGCGCTGCTCCAGACGGAGACCGACCCGGCCTACCTCGGCCGGGTCAGCGCCGTGGCGGGCCTCGTCAGCCTCGGCCTCGCCCCGCTCAGCATGCCGGCGTCCGCCGCGGCCGTCGGCCTGTGGGGCACCGGCCCCGTCTTCGTCGTCAGCGCCGTCGTCTGCGGCCTCGGCGGAGTGGTCGCGCTGTGCTCGCCCCCGCTGCGGCGCGCGGAACTGCCCACGTGACCACGGGGGCGCTCCCGGGTCCGCGGGCATGGCCCCGACACCGGGGCACGGGTGACCCCGCGCCCCGGTCCGGACGCCGAGCGGGACGACTCCCCGGTCAGATGCCGAGCTGCTTCGCCTGCTGAAGCCTGGCGATCGCTTCCTTGTCCCCGTCCAGCTCCACGTCGGCCACGTTCTGGCGGCCGTAGGCGAAGAGCAGCACCTCCGAGGGCTCGCCGGTCACCGTGACCACCGGCGTGCCCTTGCGGGCGACCGCCGTCTGGCCGTTCGGGCGCCGCAGCACCAGGCCGGTCGGCGCGCCGCGGCCCACCAGCCGGGCCGTGCGGTCCAGACGCGACCACAGCGCGTCCTGGAAGACGGTGTCCAGGGGCCGGGGCGTCCAGCCGGGCCGGGCCCGCCGCACGTCCTCGGTGTGCACGTAGAACTCGATCGTGTTCGACGCCTCGTCGATCTGCTTCAGCGAGAAGGGCGAGAACCGCGGAGGCCCCGAACGGATGAGCTGGATCAGCTCCTCGTACGGCTTCTCGGCGAACTCCGCCTGCACCCGCTCCAGCCGGGGTGTCAGCTGCTTGATCAGGATCCCGCCCGCGGCGTCCGCGCGCCGCTCGCGCACCACGACGTGCGCGGCGAGATCACGGGTCGTCCAGTCCCCGCACAACGTGGGGGCGTCAGGTCCCTCGGCCTCCAACAGGTCGGCGAGGAGAAGTCGTTCACGCTTCGCATGGGTCGACATGCCAGCCAGCCTACGACCGCCGCACCCGTCCGCCCAGTGGAGGCGCGGCACGCGGCGGTACGCGGTCCGCCCTGTGGACGTCCGTCGGCCCGGTCCGTCCGGGGCGGCACAATGGTCGGCATGACCAGCACGCCCCCTCCCAGCAGCCTCGACCCCGCGATCGCCGCCCGCCTCCGGCGCAGCGCCGACGGGCTCGTCCCCGCCATCGCCCAGCAGTACGACACCGGCGAGGTGCTGATGCTCGGCTGGATGGACGACGAGGCGCTGCACCGCACGCTCACCACGGGCCGCTGCACCTACTGGTCGCGCAGCCGCCGGGAGTACTGGGTCAAGGGCGACACCTCGGGGCACGTCCAGCACGTGAAGTCCGTGGCCCTGGACTGCGACGCCGACACCGTCCTCGTCAAGGTCGACCAGGTCGGCGCCGCCTGCCACACCGGCGCCCGCACCTGCTTCGACGCCGACGTCCTGCTCGCGGACGCCGGGTCCCCCGTGCCGCCCGCCGGTCAGTAGGGTCGGTCGCCATGGACCTCGAGACGTTCCGCAAGCTGGCCACCGACCGCCGGGTCATCCCCGTCAGCCGCAAGCTCCTCGCGGACGGCGACACCCCCGTCGCCCTCTACCGCAAGCTGGCCGCCGAGCGCCCCGGCACCTTCCTGCTGGAATCGGCCGAGAACGGCCGGTCCTGGTCCCGCTACTCCTTCGTGGGCGTCCGCAGCCACGCGACCCTCACGGAGCGCGGCGGACAGGCCCACTGGCTCGGGACACCCCCGGTCGGCGTGCCCGTCGACGGTGATCCCCTGGTCGCCCTGCGGGCCACGATCGAGGCGCTGCACACCCCGCACGAGGACGGCCTGCCGCCCTTCACCGGCGGCATGGTGGGCTATCTGGGCTACGACATCGTGCGCCGCCTGGAGAAGATCGGCCCCGGCGAGCGCGACGACCTGCGGCTGCCCGAGCTGACCATGCTGCTCACCAGCGACCTCGCCGTCCTCGACCACTGGGACGGCACGGTCCAGCTGATCGCCAACGCGATCAACCACAACGACCTCGACACCGGAGTCGACGAGGCGTACGCCGACGCCGTGGCCCGGCTCGACGCCATGGAGGCGGACCTCTCGCGGGCGGTCTCCCAGCCCCCGGCCGCGCTCCCGCCGTCCGAGCTGCCCGAGTACACGGCGCTGTGGGGCGGACCGCAGTACCAGGACGCCGTCGAGGACATCAAGGAGCGCATCCGGGCGGGCGAGGCCTTCCAGGTCGTCCCCTCGCAGCGCTTCGAGACCCCCTGCACGGCGAGCGCCCTGGACGTCTACCGTGTCCTGCGGGCCACGAACCCCTCGCCGTACATGTACCTCTTCCGCTTCGACGGCTTCGACGTCGTCGGGTCGTCCCCCGAGGCCCTGGTCAAGGTCGAGGACGGGCAGGCGATGGTCCACCCCATCGCGGGCACCCGGCCGCGCGGCGCCACCGTCCAGGAGGACCAGGCCCTCGCCGACGAGCTGATCGCCGACCCCAAGGAGCGCGCCGAGCACCTCATGCTCGTCGACCTCGGGCGCAACGACCTCGGCCGGGTCTGCGAGCCCGGCTCCGTCGAGGTCGTCGACTTCATGTCCATCGAGCGGTACTCGCACGTCATGCACATCGTCTCGACGGTCACCGGGCGCGTCGCCGAGGGCCGCACCGCCTTCGACGTGCTGACCGCCTGCTTCCCCGCGGGCACCCTCTCCGGGGCGCCCAAGCCGCGCGCCATGCAGATCATCGACGAGCTGGAGCCCTCCCGGCGCGGGCTGTACGGCGGCTGCGTCGGCTACCTCGACTTCGCCGGCGACTCCGACACCGCCATCGCGATCCGCACGGCGCTGCTGCGCGACGGCACGGCCTACGTGCAGGCCGGGGCCGGAGTGGTGGCCGACTCGGACCCCGCCGCGGAGGACGCCGAGTGCCGGAACAAGGCCGCCGCGGTGCTCCGCGCGGTGCACACGGCGAACCGGCTCGGCCGATAGGACGTGTCTCACGTGAACCCCGGGTGACGGTTCGCCCGGGGTTCAGGCGATAGTGGAGTACGTGACTGCTGTACCTCACCCCCGATCCGAAGCCGCCGCGGGACCCTCCGGGTCCGGCCGCCGCAGCCTCGCCACAGCCCTGTCGTGCGGCGCGCTCGGCGCCGCCGTGACGCTGCTGGCCACCCGGCGGAACTGGTCGGAGGGCACCGCGACGGTGGCCGGCGGCGACTTCCCGCTGACCGCCAGCGGCAGCGACGTCACGGGCGTGCCCGCGGCCCTCGCCGTCGTCGGCCTCGCCGCCCTCGTCGCCGTCTTCGCCGTACGCCGCTCCGGCCGGCTGCTCGTCTCCGCGCTGCTCGCGCTCTCGGGCGCCGGCATCGTCGTCGCGGCGCTCCTCGGCGCGGACGACGGTTCCGCGCTCGACGAGAAGGCCGCCGAGGCCTCCGGCGACACCGCCGCGACGGTGCACGCGCTCAGCCACACCGCCTGGCCGTACGTCGCCGCCGTCGGCGGGGCGCTCATCTTCCTGGCGGGGCTGCTGGCGCTGCGCTACGGACGGCTCTGGCCCGCGATGTCCGGCCGCTACGAGCGCGACGGCACCCCCCGGCCGCGCAAGGCCAAGCCCGTCGACCCCGACCGCCCCGAGGACCTGTGGAAGGCCCTGGACCGCGGCGAGGACCCGACCGGGACGTAGGACCCGCGCCCGGACGGTCCCGCCGGGACCTTCGGCCCGGGACCCACGTCCCGACCCGGCCGGGACGGCGGACGGGGTGCCACCCCGCGCTCAAGGCGGCCGCGCCGATACGGGACAATGGACGTCGAGCGTCCGGCTCACACACGTACACAGCACTGAGGAGCAAGTCATGGCGGGCAGCAGCCACGGTCACACCCCGGCCGCCTGGACCGGTGTCATCATCGCCTTCATCGGTTTCTGCGTTTCCGGTGCCTTCATGGTGCTGGCGAACCCGCTGGGCTTCTGGGCCGGCATGGTGATCGTCGTCCTCGGTGGTGTCGTCGGCGGCATCATGCGGGCGATGGGCATGGGCCAGCCGAAGGAGGCGCACGTGCAGAAGCCGCACTCGGCGCCCCAGGTCGCCGGCGCCGAGAGCTGACCCGCCCGGCCGGGGCACGCCCCGCCCCGACGTCACGAGCGCACAGGAGAGCGGCCCCCGCACCGGGGGCCGCTCTCCCGTGCCCCGCGGGCGCCCCTCGCGCCCGCGGGGCACAATGCGTCGGGTGAACGCCGAAACCCGAAGGGTGAACCCGCCGCACGCGGGCACCGGCCCTGCGGCCGGGGCCGCGCGGCGCCTCGCCGCCCCCGCGGGCGTCCTCGCCGCGGTCGCCGGCGCCTTCGCCTACGTCGGGGCCGTCGACCCGAACGAGCCCGGGCACTACCCGGTCTGCCCGATGCTGCGCTACACGGGCCTGTACTGCCCCGGCTGCGGCGGACTGCGCAGCGCCCACGCCTTCGTGCACGGCGACTTCGCGACCGCGCTCACGGACAACGCGCTCGCTGTCGCCGGGTACCTGCTGTTCGCGGCGGTGTGGACCGTCTGGGTGGTCCGCGTGGCGCGCGGCCGGCCGGTACGGGTCGAGCTGGGCAACGTGCAGCTGTGGGCGGCGGGCGTGCTGCTGCTGGCCTTCACCGTTGTCCGGAACCTGCCGTCCGGCGGCTGGCTGCACCCTTGATCGTGGGGCAAATGTCCAGGTGGTGGGACCGGCGTCAACCGGATGCGAGGCCTACGCCTTCCTCCGGATACCATCGCAGTGACCGGTGTGAACCGTCACGACGGCGAGAACCGGGTCCGACCGCTCGACCGCTCAACTGTCCACCGCAGGGAAGGGGGCCGCTCGCGTGAGTGTGCTCGACGAGATCATCGACGGAGTCCGTGCCGACCTCGCGGAGCGGCAGGCGCGCGTCAGCCTCGACGAGCTCAAGGAGCGCGCGGCGAAGGCTCCGGCGGCCAAGGACGGCGTGGCCGCGCTGCGCGGCGACGGCGTCAAGGTCATCTGCGAGGTCAAGCGCTCCAGCCCGTCCAAGGGCGCGCTGGCCGCCATCGCCGACCCCGCCGCACTCGCCGCCGACTACGAGGCGGGCGGCGCGTCCGTCATCTCCGTGCTGACCGAGCAGCGCCGCTTCGGCGGCTCGCTGGCCGACCTGGAGGCCGTCCGCGCCAAGGTCGACATCCCCGTGCTGCGCAAGGACTTCATCGTCACCTCGTACCAGCTGTGGGAGGCCCGGGCGTACGGCGCCGACCTCGCCCTGCTGATCGTGGCGGCCCTCGACCAGGCCGCCCTGGAGTCCCTCATCGAGCGCGCCGAGTCCATCGGGCTCACCCCGCTGGTCGAGGTGCACGACGAGGACGAGGCCGAGCGGGCGGTGGACGCCGGCGCGAAGGTCATCGGCGTCAACGCCCGCAATCTGAAGGACCTCAAGGTCGACCGCACCACCTTCGAGCGGGTCGCCCCCGAGATCCCGGACCACCTCGTCAAGATCGCCGAGTCCGGCGTCCGCGGACCGCACGACCTCATCGCGTACGCCAACGCCGGCGCCGACGCGGTCCTGGTGGGCGAGTCCCTCGTCACCGGCCGCGACCCCAAGGCCGCCGTCTCCGACCTCGTGGCGGCCGGGGCCCACCCCGCGCTGCGGCACGGACGGGGCTGACGCTCCCGTGGCCGACCCGACCGCCTCCCGCCCCCGGGTGAGCCCGTGCTCGCCCGGTGCCGGCGGGTGCCTGCGGTCGGCCGCCCCGCTCCCCGCCGCCCCGGCCGCGCGGGACCCCTACGCCCGCCTCGCCCGCGGCTGCCGCCCGCGCGGCTGCCGGGCGCCGGCCCGCCGGGTGCACGGCCGCCGGGTCCGCTATGTCATCGGGGACGAGCCCGGCCAGGTCAACGGCATGCGATGGCGCCGGCGCGTGCCCGCGCCCACACCGGCCCCGGCCGCCCTCCGGGTGGCCTGACCGTCCCGCACCGCCGCCCGGTGGCCCCGCCACCGGCCGCGACGACGGGGACGGCCCGGGTCCGGTGCCCGCGCGCGGCGTGCGCGTCCGTGGATCACGTGACCCTGTCCGACCCGTGACCGGGGCAGACGCCCCAGCGAGGTATCCGCATGCCCAGCGAGTTCTTCATTCCCGACCCCGAGGGTCAGGTCCCCAGCACCGAGGGGTACTTCGGCGCGTTCGGCGGCAAGTTCATCCCGGAGGCGCTGGTCGCCGCCGTGGACGAGGTCGCCGTCGAGTACGACAAGGCCAAGGCCGACCCCGAGTTCGCCCGCGAGCTGGACGACCTGCTCGTCCACTACACGGGACGCCCGAGCTCCCTCACCGAGGTGCCGCGCTTCGCCGAACACGCGGGCGGCGCCCGGGTGTTCCTCAAGCGCGAGGACCTCAACCACACCGGCTCGCACAAGATCAACAACGTGCTCGGCCAGGCGCTGCTCACCCGGCGCATGGGCAAGACCCGCGTCATCGCCGAGACCGGGGCCGGGCAGCACGGCGTGGCCACCGCCACCGCCTGCGCCCTGTTCGGGCTCGACTGCACCATCTACATGGGCGAGATCGACACCCAGCGCCAGGCGCTGAACGTCGCCCGGATGCGGATGCTCGGCGCCGAGGTCATCGCCGTGAAGTCCGGCAGCCGCACCCTCAAGGACGCCATCAACGAGGCGTTCCGCGACTGGGTCGCCAACGTCGACCGCACCCACTACCTCTTCGGCACGGTCGCGGGCCCGCACCCCTTCCCCGCCATGGTCCGGGACTTCCACCGGGTGATCGGCGTCGAGGCCCGCCGGCAGATCCTGGAGCGCGCCGGACGGTTGCCCGACGCCGCCGTCGCCTGCGTCGGCGGCGGCTCCAACGCCATCGGCCTCTTCCACGCCTTCATCCCCGACGCGGACGTGCGCCTCATCGGCTGCGAGCCCGCCGGGCACGGCATCGAGACCGGCGAGCACGCGGCGACGCTCACCGCGGGCGAGCCCGGCATCCTGCACGGCTCGCGCTCCTACGTCCTCCAGGACGACGAGGGCCAGATCACCGAGCCGTACTCGATCTCGGCCGGTCTGGACTACCCCGGCATCGGCCCCGAGCACGCCTACCTCAAGGACAGCGGCCGCGGCGAGTACCGCGCGGTCACCGACGACGCGGCGATGCAGGCGCTGCGCCTGCTCTCCCGCACCGAGGGCATCATCCCGGCGATCGAGAGCGCGCACGCGCTGGCCGGCGCCCTGGAGGTCGGCCGGGAGCTGGGCAAGGACGGGCTGATCGTCGTCAACCTGTCCGGGCGCGGCGACAAGGACATGGACACGGCCGCCCGCTACTTCGGCCTGTACGACACCGATGCCGCCGTCCAGGCGGACGAGGCCGGCGACGGCGCGGAGATCGAGGGGGACGCCAAGTGAGCGGCAACATCCGGCTGTTGAGCGACACGCTCGCCGGCGCCAAGGCCGAGGGCCGGGCCGCCCTCATCGCCTACCTCCCGGCGGGCTTCCCGACCGTGGACGGCGGGATCGCGGCCGTCAAGGCCGTCTTCGACGGCGGCGCCGACGTCGTCGAGGTGGGGCTGCCGCACAGCGACCCCGTCCTCGACGGTCCCGTCATCCAGACCGCCGACGACATCGCCCTGCGCGGCGGCGTCAGGATCGCGGACGTGATGCGCACGGTCCGCGAGGCGCACGCGGCCACCGGGAAGCCGGTGCTCGTGATGACGTACTGGAACCCCATCGACCGCTACGGCGTCGAGCGCTTCACGGCGGAGCTGGCCGAGGCGGGCGGGGCCGGCTGCATCCTGCCCGACCTGCCGGTGCAGGAGTCGGCGCTGTGGCGGGAGCACGCCGAGAAGCACGGCCTCGCGACCGTCTTCGTCGTCGCCCCCAGCAGCAAGGACGCCCGGCTCGCCGAGATCACCGCGGCGGGCTCCGGCTTCGTCTACGCGGCCTCGCTGATGGGCGTCACCGGCACCCGCGAGTCGGTCGGCGCGCAGGCGCAGGACCTGGTGGGGCGTACCAAGGCCACCACCGACCTGCCCGTCTGTGTCGGCCTCGGTGTCTCCGACGCCCGGCAGGCCGCCGAGGTGGCCGGCTTCGCCGACGGCGTCATCGTGGGCTCGGCCTTCGTGAAGCGGATGCTGGACGCGCCCGACGAGGCGGCCGGCCTGGACGCCGTACGCGCCCTCGCGAGCGACCTGGCGAAGGGCGTGCGCCGCACCGCGTGACCCCTGCGCGCGGTGCGCGGGACGCCTGGTCCCGCGCGCCGGCGCGACGCGGACCGTCGTATACATGCACGTAAAGGACAATCTACTCACTCGAACGGGTGGACCTGGGGCCGGGGAGGCGCGCTGCGCCTCCCCGGTTCGTTCTGCCGGATGTGAGCGAGAAGAACCGTGACGGAAAGCGCACCGCCCGCGAGCGGCTGGCGGTCGAGCGAGAGAAGCACAAGGCCGCGGAGAAGCGCCGGCGCGCGCTGATCGTGGGTGCGTCGGTGGTCTGCGTCCTTGGTCTGGCCGCGGTGGTGGGCGTCCTCGCCGCCAACGCGGGCAAGGACGACAAGAGCGACAGCGCGGGCCCCGTCGTGTCGCCCTCGGGGGCGCAGGGCAAGGACGGTCTCGCGATCCCCGTCGGCCAGGACGGCGCCAAGTCCACCCTCACGGTGTACGAGGACTTCCGCTGCCCGGCCTGCAAGTCCTTCGAGACGGTCTACCGCCCGACGATCCACGAGCTGGTGGCCGCCGGCCAGCTCAAGGTCGACTACCACCTCGCCACCCTCATCGACGGGAACATGGGCGGCAGCGGCTCCCGCCAGGCGGCCAACGCCGCGGCCTGCGCCCAGGACGCCGGGAAGTTCACCGCGTACCACGACGTCCTCTACGACAACCAGCCCCAGGAGACCGACGACGCCTACGCCGACACGGACAAGCTCATCGAGCTCGCGGGCAAGGTGGACGGGCTCGACACTCCCGCGTTCCGCGCGTGCGTGAACGACGGCACGCACGACAGCTGGGTGGTGAAGTCGAACCAGGCCTTCCAGGCCGGCCACTTCGGCGGCACGCCGACGGTCCTGTTCGGCGGCAAGAACATCTACGCGGACCGCACGATGACCCCGGCGAAGCTGAAGCAGATGGTGCAGGCGCAGAACAAGGGCTGAGCCCCCCGTCCCGCGCCGCGCGTGCGGCGCCGCCCCCGGTCTCCCGCAGGCCGGGGGCGCTCCCCGTTATGGACCCGTAGCCGGGCCGCCCGCCGTGGGCCCCGTCCGGCACGGTAGCGTCGACCCTGCCATGGAACTTGCCTACATTCCCAGCCCGTCGCGCGGGGTGCTGCACCTCGGCCCCATTCCGCTGCGCGGCTACGCGTTCTGCATCATCATCGGCGTCTTCGTGGCCGTCTGGCTCGGCAACAAGCGCTGGGTCGCCCGCGGCGGGCGTCCCGGCACGGTGGCCGACATCGCGGTCTGGGCCGTCCCGTTCGGCCTGGTCGGCGGACGGCTCTACCACGTGATCACGGACTACGAGCTGTACTTCAGCGAGGGCCGCGACTGGGTGGACGCCTTCAAGATCTGGGAGGGCGGACTCGGCATCTGGGGCGCGATCGCGCTCGGTGCCGTGGGCGCGTGGATCGGCTGCCGCCGCCGCGGCATCCCGCTGCCCGCGTGGGCGGACGCCCTCGCGCCCGGCATCGTCTTCGCCCAGGCCATCGGCCGCTGGGGCAACTGGTTCAACCAGGAGCTGTACGGGCGGGAGACGTCGCTCCCCTGGGCGCTGCACATCACGTCCTCGACGGACGGCCGGGTACCGGGCTACTACCACCCGACGTTCCTGTACGAGTCGCTGTGGTGCGTCGGTGTCGGATTCCTGGTCATCTGGGCCGACCGCCGCTTCAAGCTCGGGCACGGCCGGGCGTTCGCGCTGTACGTCGCGGCGTACTGCGTGGGCCGCGGCTGGATCGAGTACATGCGCGTCGACGACGCCCACCACTTCCTGGGCCTGCGCCTGAACGACTGGACCGCGATGGTGGTCTTCGTCCTCGCGGTGGTCTACATCGTCCTCTCGGCGCGGCTGCGGCCCGGACGCGAGGAGGTCGTCGAGCCCGGCGCCGGACCGGACGACTCCGGTGACGGTGACGGTGACGGCAAGGGCGACGGAGTCGGCGACGGTGACGACGCGACCGGCCCTGAGGCCGTCGACCTCGGCAAGAAGGCCGACGGCGGGACCTCGGAGACGTCCGGCGGGAAGGCCGCCGGGAAGTCCGACGAGTCCACCGGCACGTCCGGGTCCGCGAAGCAGGACGAGGACACGGCGGACGGCGCCGGAGCGGCCTCGGCGACGAAGGACGAGGCCGGGTCGGCCAAGAAGAGCTGACGCACAGCGCCGCGGGACGGAGGGCACCGGATCACGGATCCGGTGCCCTCCGTCCGTGTGCCGGGCGGGGAACGCCGCGGGCCCGGACGCCTCACCCGCGGCGGCGGGCCAGCGCCAGCGTCCGCTGGGCGCCCGCCACCACGGCCGCGTCGACGAAACGGCCGTCGGGCAGGGCCTGCGCCCCCGGATGGGCGGCGGCCGCCTTCAGGACCGCCTCCGCCGAGTCGGTCTCCTCCGGGGTCGGGAGATACGCCCGCTCGATGACGGGCAGCTGCCGTGGATGGATGGCGGCGCGTCCGAGGAAGCCCAGCGCGCGCCCGTGGGCACAGGACACGGCCAGCCCGTCCAGGTCCCGGATGTCCGGGTAGATCGACTGGGTGGGCGGCGCCAGACCCGCGGCCCGGGCGGCCACGACCACCCGGGAGCGCGCCCAGTCGAGACCCGCGTCCTCCCGTACGCCGAGGTCCGCCCGCAGGTCCGCCTCGCCGAGCGCGATGCCACGCAGGGCGTGGTGCGAGGTCGCGACCGCGAACGCCTGCTCCACACCGAGGGCCGACTCCAGCAGGGCGTACAGCCGCGGGGCCCCGCCCTCGGCGGGCACGGCGCCCTCCGCCACCCGCACGACGTCCCGCGGCGAGACCACCTTCGGCAGCCGCAGACCGGACAGGCCGGGGAGCCGGGCGAGCAGGTTCAGGTCGGCCTCGGCCAGCGGGCCGTCCAGGGCGTTCACCCGGACGTGGACCGGGACCGGCGGGACCTCGGAGAGCAGGTCCGCCGTGGCCTCGCGGGCGTACTCCTTGCGGTCGGGGGCGACCGCGTCCTCCAGGTCGACGATGACGACGTCCGCGCCGCTGCCGAGCGCCTTGGCCACCACCTCGGGACGGTCCCCGGGCACGTACAGCCAGGTGAGCAGGGGTTCCGGGGTCACAGGGCGCCCTCCGCCCGCAGACCGTCGATCTCCGGCTCCGTCAGGCCGAGTTCGGTGAGCACCGCCCGGGTG
The DNA here is from genome assembly GCF_055565855.1 of Streptomyces sp. NPDC028308. Lineage (NCBI taxonomy): Bacteria > Bacillati > Actinomycetota > Actinomycetes > Kitasatosporales > Streptomycetaceae > Streptomyces > Streptomyces sp. NPDC028308. Next base: position 338,564 of record NZ_JBVHTO010000007.1, on the reverse strand, counting down.
TCCGCGCCGTGCGGACGGCCCGCCCAGCGGATCGCGCCGGGGGTCTCGGAGAGCCGGAAGAGGACGTTCTGCATGCGCAGCGGGCCCAGTTCGGGGTCGTCGACGGTGGTGATGCTGTCCAGGGCCGCGTACTGCGGGTCCGCCATGACGTCCCGGACGTCCTGGACGGGCGCCACCGCCGCCTCCGCCTTCTCGAACGCCTCCAGGACCTCCTCACGGGTGTGGCGGGCGATCCAGGTGCCGACGGCCTCGTCCAGGACGTCCGCGTTGCGGGCCCGCTCCGCGCCCGTCGCGAACCACGGTTCGTCGATCAGCTCCGGGCGCCCCACCAGCCGCATCAGCCGCTCGGCGACCGACTGCGCCGACGTGGACACCGCGACCCACATGCCGTCGGCCGTGCGGTAGGTGTTGCGCGGCGCGTTGTTGGCGGAGCGGTTGCCGGTACGGGGCTGGACGTGGCCGAGCTGGTCGTACCAGAGGGGCTGCGGGCCGACGACGGTGAGGATCGGCTCGATGATCGCCATGTCGACCACCTGGCCCGCGCCCGTGCGGTCCCGGGCCGTCAGCGCCGTCATCACCGCGTACGCCGTCGTCAGGCCGGCGATCGAGTCGGCCAGCCCGAACGGCGGCAGGGTCGGCGGGGCGCCCGGTTCGCCGGTGATCGCGGCGAACCCGCTCATCGCCTCCGCCAGCGTGCCGAAGCCGGGGCGGTGCGCGTACGGGCCGAACTGGCCGAAGCCGGTGACCCGGGCGAGCACCAGCCGCGGATTGACGGCCGACAGCTCCTCCCAGCCGAGGCCCCACTTCTCCAGGGTGCCGGGGCGGAAGTTCTCGACGACCACGTCGGCGGTCGCGGCGAGGCGGAGCAGGGTGTCCCGGCCGCCGGGGCTCGACAGGTCGAGGGTGATCGCGCGCTTGTTGCGCCCGAGGAGCTTCCACCACAGGCCGACGCCGTCCTTGGAGGGCCCGTGGCCCCGGGACGGGTCCGGTCTGTCCGGATGCTCGACCTTGATCACCTCGGCGCCGAAGTCGCCCAGCATGGTGGCGGCCAGGGGTCCGGCGAAGAGGGTCGCGAGGTCGAGGACGCGCAGGCCGGTCAGCGGCCCGTCCCGCGTCGGCGTACCGGCACCGGACCGACGCGCGGCGTCCGGACTCCCTTCCGCGCCGGCTTCCGGGCCGGTGCCCGGGGTGTGCCGCGCGGCGCCGTGCTCCGTCCCGGCGCTCATGACGCGGGCCGCGACGCCTGGGCGTCGATCTCGGAACGGCAGGGCATCGAGGACGAGGCGCCCGGCCGCTGCACCGACAGCGCGGCGGCCGCGGAGGCCCAGGCGAGGGCGGACCCCATCGGCCGGCCCTCGGCGATCGCGACGGCGAGGGTGCCGACGAAGGTGTCGCCCGCGCCGGTGGTGTCCACCGCCGTCACCCGCGGCGCCGGGACGCTGATCGGGTCGTGGTCCCGGGCGACGTACAGGCTGCCTCCCGCGCCCATCGTGACGATCACGGCCGGGACCCGGGCGAGCAGGGCCTTGGCCGCCTCCCGGGGCTCGGTGACCCCGCCGAGCGCGACGGCCTCGTGCTGGTTGGCGACCAGCAGGTCGACCGCGTCCAGCAGTTCGGGCGGCAGTGGCCGGACGGGGGAGGGGGTGAGGATCGTGCGGACTCCGTGGGCGCGGGCGGCCTCGGCACCGGCGATCACCGCCGCGAGCGGGATCTCCAGCTGGAGCAGCAGCGCGTCGGCGGCGGCGATGAGGGCCTCGTCGCCGGGGGCCAGGTGGTCGACGGTGCCGTTGGCGCCGGGGATGACGACGATGGCGTTGGCACCCTCGTCGTCCACGACGATGTGCGCGGTGCCGGACGGGCCCTCGGTGGTGCGCAGATGGTCGGTGTCCACGCCCGAGTGTTCGAGGGTGGCGCGCAGTCCGGCGCCGAACGTGTCGGAGCCGACCGCGCCGATCATCGAGACGTCGGCGCCCGCGTGGGCCGCGGCGATGGCCTGGTTGGCGCCCTTGCCGCCGGGGATCGTGCGGAACTCCCGGCCCGTCACGGTCTCCCCGCGCCGCGGGGCCTTGGCGACGTAGGCGACGAGGTCCATGTTCGTGCTGCCGAGCACGGCGATGAGGGTCATGGGCGGCAGGCCTCCTGACGGTTCTGGTGGTGGGTGAGCTGGGCGAGGGTGTCGAAGCCGACGCCGTCGAAGTCGGCGACCGAGGTGGCCAGCCGGTTCTTCAGGGGCGCGGTCCACCGCTCCGGCAGGGCGGCGGGGTCGCGCGCCAGCAGGCCCGCGACGCTGCCCGCCGTCGCGCCGTTGGAGTCGGTGTCCCAGCCGCCCGACACCGCGCGGCAGACGGAGCCGGTGAAGTCGCCGTCCGCGTGGGTGAGCGCGGCGGCGATCAGCGCGGTGTTGGGGACGGCGTGCACCCAGTGGTAGGCGCCGTGCGTGGCGTGCAGTTCGTCCACGACCGTCTCGAAGTCCGCCGTCGTACGGGCGAGTTCGACGGCGTGGCGGACCGCTCCGGCCAGCCGGGAGCCGGCCGGGACGACGGCGAGTCCCGCGTCCAGGCAGGCGTGCACGTCGCTCCGGCCGCCGGCCGCCTCGGCGATGACGGCCGCCGCGAACATCGCCGCGTAGACGCCGTTCGCCGTGTGGGTCAGGACGGCGTCCCGGTGGGCCTGTGCGGCGGCGGCCGCCGGGTTCGCGGGGTTCGTCCAGCCGTGGACGTCCGCGCGGATCAGCGCGCCGATCCATTCGCGGAACGGGTTGCGGTGCCGGGCCGTGCGCGGGGGTTCCACACCGCTGAGGAGGTTGCGGTACGCGACGCGCTCCGCGGTGAACGTGCGGCCGGCCGGAAGTTCGTCCAGCCAGAGGCGGGCCACGTCGGCGGTGGTGAAGCCGCGGCCGTACCGCTGGAGCAACAGCACGTTCAGCAGCGGGTAGTTGAGGTCGTCGTCCTCCGGCATGCCGTCGATGTTCTCGGCGAGGGAGTTCGGCGCGGAGCGCTTGTTCCAGGGGTGGGCCGCCGTCAGTCCGGGTGGCAGCCCGCGGGCCGTGAACCACGTGCTCAGGGGCCAGTTGCCGGTGGCCCGGGCCCGTTCGCGGATCGCGTGCAGGGGGAGCTTCTCCACGGGTCTGCCCAGCAGGCAGCCGACGGCCCGGCCGAGCCAGGCCGCCTCCAGCGCGAGCGGGCCCGGCCCCTCCGCCGGGGCGTCGGCCGCGTCGCGGGCGGGCCAGTCGGGGCAGCGGTCCCTGATCCCGTCGAGCCCGGTCGGCTCCCGGTCCGCCAGGGCGCCGGGCAGGTCGGCCAGTTCGTCGAGCAGGTCCTCGGCGAGGACACGCAGATAGGGGGAGACCGGAGCAGTCGAGGCGCCCGCCCGCTCGGGGGCTCCGGGGCCGCCCGCCGCCCGCCAGCGGGCCGCGACGGCGGCCGCCTCGCGGCCGTCCTCGGCCGCCTGGCGCAGTTCGTGGCCGAGGAGGTCCTCGGGCTGCACCCACGTCAGCCGGAGCATGGCGCCCCCGTGAGCGCGCCGAACGCCGCCTCGTGGGCCCGCCGCCGCCGTACGTCCCGGCCGAAGATCTCGCGGGCGACCTCCGCGAGGGCCGTCGCGGGCGCGTGCAGGTCGAGACGGCTCGCCTCGGCGACCGTCTTCGCCCAGTCCTCGGGGACCGCCGAACCCAGGGCGCCGGCGAGGGCGCCGGACATCGTGGCGATCGAGTCGCAGTCCCGGCCGTAGTTGACCGAGCCCAGCACGGCGTGCCGGTAGTCGCCGCCGGCGACCACCAACATGCCCAGGGCGACCGGGAGTTCCTCGATCGCGTGCAGGCGGGAGGGGCGGCGGGCACCGAGCGAGGGGGAGCGGTAGTCCGGGCCGACCGTGTCGTAGGGGGCGACCGCCTCGCGCAGCGGCCGCAGCGCCGACTCGAAGTCCGTGTGCCGGGCGGCGACTTCGCAGACCGCCTCGACCGCGGCCCGCGTCCCGTCCTTGGCGAGGGCGAGGCACGCCTCGACGACCGAGGCGGGGGTGGCCCCGGGAACGCACGCCGCGGCGACCGCCGCCGCGAAGACGCCCGCCGCCTCGCGGCCGTACGACGACTGGTGGGCGCCGGCGACGTCCAGCGCCTCGGCGTACGCGGCGGCGGGATTGCCCGCGTTGACCAGGCCGACCGGCGCCATGTACATCGCCGCGCCGCAGTTGACGATGTTCCCGGTGCCGGCCTCCCGCGGGTCGACGTGCCCGTAGTGGAGCCGGGCCACCAGCCACTTCTCGGCCAGGAAGATCCGCTGGAGGGGGAGGGCCTCAGCCTCCAGCTCGGGGATCCAGCGCGGGGTGCCCATCAGGTCCGGGACCAGGTGCTCGGCGACCGCGTAGGCGTCGAGGTGGTCGCGGACCGCGGTGTACACGCGGACCAGGGCGTGGGTCATCAGGGTGTCGTCCGTGACGTGCCCGTCGCCCTTGTGGTACGGGGCGATCGGGCGGGCGGTGCGCCAGGTGTCGCCGTTCCAGGGGCCGACGACGCCGTGCACGCGGCCGCCGTGACGTTCGAGGATCTGCTCCGGGGCGTAGCCCTCGACCGGCCCGCCGAGGGCGTCGCCGACGGCGGCTCCGACGAGGGCCCCGGTGATCCGTTCTTCCAGGGTTTCCGTGGTGGTGGGCGTCATGCCCGAATCATCCCCCCGGTGTGCTCAGTTCCGTGGCTGCCAGGAGTCCGGCGAGTTCCACCAGGTCGGTGCCCGTGAGGCGGGGCAGGGCGCAGCCGGAGAGCGTGCGGCAGGCGTCCCGCCAGGCCGCGGGGATCGTGTCGCCGCCGCCGAGCGCGCCGGTCAGCGCGCCCACCAGGGCGGGGGCGGAGTCGGCGACCCGGGACAGGCACGCGGCGGCGGGCACCGCCTCGGCGATCCGGCCCCGCGCGGCGGTCGCGAGGGCGAGGGCGACCGGGACGGTCTCGGCGGCGGCGATGCCGTAGCTGTAGACGTGGTCGACGATCTGGTGCTCCAGCAGGGGGACCAGGCCGAAGGTGCTGTCGGCGCCATGGGCGAGGGCGATCGCGTGCCGGGCGTTGCGTCCGATCTCCGTCGCCTCCGGCAGCTCCGCGAGCGCGGCCGTCACGCAGGCGTCGACGTGCGCCCCGGTCAGGGCGAGCGCGAGCGCGGCGGCCATGGCGCGGGCGCCGTGCACACCGTCGCCGTCCTGGGTGTAGCGGGCGTCGAACTCGGCGAGTTCCGCGGCGAGTCCGGGCTCGCCGGGATGGGCCACGGCGAGCACGCAGGCGCGTACGCAGGCCGCGTCGTCGAAGTAGTGCGGGTTGTCGTGGCCGGTGGCGGGCGGGCGCAGACCGGCGGCGAGGTTGCCGAGGCCGGCCCGGACGGAGATCCGGGCACGCAGCGGCAGGACGGCCGACTCGACCTCCGGGGCGCGTTCGGCCGCGGCGGCGACCTCGCCGGCGACGGCGTTCCACGCCAGGTCGATGGCGGCGCGCATCCGGCGCTCCCGGCTGAGGTCGCCGAGGGCGCCGGCGTCCCCGGCCCGCAGGACCGCCTCCGCCGTGAAGGCCGCCCACTCGGCGTCGTCCGACGGGCCGAGCCGCAGCGGCTCGGGCGGCTGGTTCAGGGCGATCGGCACGGGCAGCGTCGTGGTGGCGTTCTGCTCCGCGAAGGTGTCCAGCTCACGGGTCAGCCGCCGGGTCCACTCGGGCATCCGCGCGGCCCGGTGCCGGGCCGCGGGCCATCCGGCGGCGTCCCCGGCGGCCAGCCCGAGCAACAGCCCCTCGACACGCCGCACCGCCGCCCCACTCCGGACACCCCCCGCCGGACCGACCCCGCCCCCGGGAACCGCCTTGAGGAGGATGACGAGCGGGGGGCCGGGGTGGGGCGCGGGGGTGCCGTCGGTCGGGATGGCCGACGTGGTCACCAGGGTGGTGAGAGGCGGGCGGGAGAGGGCTGAGGGGGCGTCTTCGGCCGGGTCGACGGGGAAAGCCGCCGGGAGGGTGACTGCCGGGTCGGCGTGGGACACGGAGGCGCCGCCGGTCGGCGCGGTCACGAGGGCGGTGAGGGGTGGGCCGGGGGGAGCCGAGAGGGCGTCCTCGGTCAGGGCGGTGAGCGGTGGGCCGGGGGGAGCCGAGGGGAAGTCCTCGCCCGGGACTGCGGGGAGGGCCGCCGGGAGGGTGACTTCCTGGCCGGGACGGAGCGCGGGGGTGTCGTCGCTGAGGGTGGCCGGCGGCGTCACGAGGGCGGTGAGGACCGGGCCGGGGAGGGGTGTGTGGGAATCCTCGGGCAGGTCGGCAAGCGGCGGCCCGGGGAGGGCGGGAGCGGAATCCTCGCCCGGCACGGCGGGGACGGGCTCCGCGATGGTGACTGCCGGGTCGGCGTGGGTCGATGGGGCGTCGCCGGTCGGCGCGGTCACGAGGGCGGTGAGGGGTGGGCCGGGGGGAGCCGAGGGGGCGCCCTCGGTCAGGGCGGGGAGCGGTGGGCCGGGGAGATTCGAGAGGGCGCCCTCGGGCAGCGTGGGGAGCGGTGGGCCCGGGGGAGCCGAGAGTGCGTCCTTGGTCGGGGCGGGGAGCGGTGAGGGGGCGTCCCTGCCCGGGGCCGCCAGGCCGGTCGCCGGGGTGGTGAGCGGCGGGTCTGTTCGTGGTGGAGGGGTCTCCTCGGCCCGGGGTGAGGCCGAGGCGTCGGCCGGGGGGCCGGGGTGTGTCGCCGGGGTGTCGTCGGTGAGCGCCGGGGTCGTCGGGTCGAGGGGAAGTGCGGCGGGGGCGTCGGACGCCGCGCCCTCGCCGGGCTCGTCTCCCACCAGGCCGGGCGTCACGGCCGCACCCCGTCGGTGCCTGCCGCGCCGCGACGCGGGTCCTCGGCGGCGCGGGCCGAGGGGCCGGAGGCGTCCGCGGCCCACCTCTCGTCGTCGTCCGGGGTCAGCAGCTCCGCCACGTCCAGCACGTGGTGGCCCGCCATGGACGGCAGGCAGCTGCCCCGCGCCGGCCCGATGGCGGCCGCCCACTCGGCCGGCACGGAGCGGGCGCCACCCGTGGCGCCGGCCAGCGCCCCGGCCACCGCGGCCGTCGTGTCCGCGTCGCGCCCCATGTTCACGGCCGTGAGGACGGATCCCGTGAAGTCGCCGTCGGCCGCTGCGTACGCGCCGAAGGCGAGGGCGACGGCTTCCGGGGCCAGGTCCGTCCACGGGTAGCCGCCGATGACTACCGCGGAGCGGACCGCGCGTTCGCCCCGGTGGGCGACCGCGACCGCGCGCCGCAGGGACCGGGCCGTCCAGGAGTCGTCCGGGATCACCGCGAGGGCGCAGGCCACGACGGCGATGGTCGGCGCCCCGGTCATCGCCGCCGCGACCCCCGCCGCCACCGCCTGGCCGCCGTAGATGCCCTCGCCCTCGTGGCTGACCGAACCGTCGATCGCCACGAGGCGGGCCGCCTCCGCCGGACGCCCCGCCGCGAAGACGCCGAAGGGGGCCGCGCGCATCGCGAGACCGTCGCTCCAGGCGTGCCGGTGCTGGGCGGAGATCGGCGCCGCCAGCCCCCGGCGCAGGTTCTCCAGGGTGCCCCGTTCGCTGAACCCGGCGCCCCGGAACGGCCCCTCGTCGCGGTCGGCGATCCACTGGTGCCAGGCCGTCTCGACATGGTGCACGGTGAGGGCCGAGCCGTGGCGGGCCAGCAGCAGCCCGGAGAAGATCGCGTACTCGGTGTCGTCGGTGCCGGCCGGGTGCTCGGCGACGTAGCCGGTGATCCGGCCCCACCGCGCCCGGATCTCGGACGGCTTCATGTTCTCGGCGGGCGCCCCGAGCGCGTCCCCGACGGCGAGCCCGAGCAGTGCGCCGCGCGCCCGGTCGCGCAGCGCGGCGGCGTCCTGGGGCGCCGGGACCGAGGGAATGCAGGCGATGGAAGCCATACGGTGCCTCTCTCTCGCGGCTCCCGACACGGCGCGCGGAGCCACAGCGCGGAACCGTGTGCGGCACCAGGGCGCGGAACCGTGCGCGGAACCCTTTGCGGATCTGTCCCACCGGAACGGTTCGGCACTGCCTCGCGGCCCGCAGCGTCACCCGGTCGACAGCTGTGCGGAGTGATCCACGGATGAGCGTCCGAGGGGCAAAGGCGCAGGTTAGCCCAGCCTTTCCTTGCTGGCGGGCGCGAAATTCGGGGCGTACCTTTGTTGTTGTCGAAAAGTAGAACTCGTCCAAAACGCCTGCCTGGGGGACCGCGATGGCCATCATCGACACCGAAGCCGCACTGCACGAAGCCCACCGCGACAACCACACGCACCGCGACGTCACCGGCGGCTGGCTCCGCCCCGCCGTGTTCGGCGCGATGGACGGACTCGTCTCCAACCTCGCCCTCATGACCGGCGTCGCCGGCGGGTCCGTCGCCCACCAGACGATCGTCATCACCGGTCTCGCGGGCCTCGCGGCCGGCGCCTTCTCGATGGCCGCGGGCGAGTACACCTCGGTCGCCTCCCAGCGTGAGCTGGTCGAGGCGGAACTCGACGTCGAGCGGCGCGAGTTGCGCAAGCACCCGCAGGACGAGGAGCGCGAGCTCGCCGAGCTGTACGAGGCACGCGGCGTCGAGCCGGAGCTCGCCAGGGAGGTCGCCAGGCAGCTGTCGCGCGACCCCGAGCAGGCGCTGGAGATACACGCCCGCGAGGAGCTCGGCATCGACCCGGGCGATCTGCCCTCGCCGTCCGTCGCCGCCGTGTCCAGCTTCGGCTCCTTCGCCCTGGGCGCCCTGCTCCCCGTCCTGCCGTACCTGCTGGGCGCGACCGCGCTGTGGCCCGCGCTGGTGCTGGCGCTCATCGGGCTCTTCGCGTGCGGCGCCGTGGTGGCCCGGGTGACGGCGCGTTCGTGGTGGTACAGCGGGCTGCGGCAGCTCGCTCTCGGTGGTGCCGCGGCGGGTGTGACGTACGTCCTGGGCAGCTGGTTCGGTACGGCCGTAGGATAAGGCGCGACGGACTTATGCAAGGGACTGCATAAGTAGTCGTTACTCGGCGGTTTCGAACGCTTAACCACTGGGCATGACCCGTAAGCGCGTGGGCAACGAGGCCCGCGCCGCACCCTGCGCGACGGGCGACGACGCCCGCCGGGCCCGGGTCCGAGGACATCGATCTGTCCGCCGGGACCCCCACACTCCACCGCCGTGCGCGGTACCCCCGCCGCGACCGCGGTGTCCGCATGTTGGAACGAAGTATCCGGTTCCCGAGAACCGCCCCATCATGTAACCTGCACGAAATTTTGCACTCCACCGCAGAGGGCCAACGTCGTCCCTCGGCAATCGCATATGCCACGACGACGACGGGAGAGCCGATGCGTACGCCGCGCCAGCCGTCCCAGCACTCCACGAATGGCCAGAACTGGTCCTTCATGGATGCTCGCCCTGCTGCCCAGGGTATGTACGACCCCCGCAACGAGCACGACGCCTGCGGCGTCGGCTTCGTGGCCACCCTCACCGGCGAGGCGAGCCATGCGCTGGTCGAGCAGGCGCTCACGGTTCTGCGCAACCTGGAGCACCGCGGTGCCACCGGCTCCGAGCCCGACTCGGGCGACGGCGCCGGCATCCTGTCCCAGGTCCCGGACGCCTTCTTCCGTGAGGTGGCGGCCTTCGAGCTGCCCGAGGCCGGTTCGTACGCGGTCGGTATCGCCTTCCTGCCCGAGCACGGCGCCGACGCCGCCGTCTCACAGATCGAGACGTTCGCCGCGGAGGAGGGCCTCACCGTCCTCGGCTGGCGCGAGGTCCCGGCCGCCCCGCAGCTGCTCGGCGCCACCGCCCGCTCGACGATGCCCGCCTTCCGTCAGCTCTTCGTGAGCGACGGCACCAGCGCGGGGATCGAGCTCGACCGCAAGGCGTTCGTGCTGCGCAAGCGCGCCGAGCGCGAGGCCGGTGTCTACTTCCCGTCCCTGTCGGCCCGCACCATCGTCTACAAGGGCATGCTGACCACCGGCCAGCTGGAGCCCTTCTTCCCGGACCTGTCCGACCGCCGCTTCGCCTCCGCGATCGCGCTCGTGCACTCCCGGTTCTCCACCAACACCTTCCCGAGCTGGCCGCTCGCCCACCCGTACCGCTTCGTCGCGCACAACGGCGAGATCAACACGGTCAAGGGCAACCGGAACTGGATGAAGGCCCGCGAGTCGCAGCTCGTCTCCGACCTGTTCGGCAGCGACAAGCTCGACCGCATCTTCCCCGTCTGTACGCCGGACGCCTCCGACTCGGCGTCCTTCGACGAGGTCCTCGAACTGCTGCACCTCGGCGGCCGCTCGCTGCCGCACTCCGTGCTGATGATGATCCCGGAGGCCTGGGAGAACCACGCCTCCATGGACCCGGCCCGCCGCGCGTTCTACCAGTACCACGCCACGCAGATGGAGCCCTGGGACGGTCCCGCCTGCGTCACCTTCACCGACGGCACCCAGGTCGGCGCGGTCCTCGACCGCAACGGCCTGCGCCCCGGCCGCTACTGGGTCACCGACGACGGCCTCGTCGTCCTCGGCTCCGAGGTCGGCGTCCTCGACATCGACCCCGCGAAGGTCGTCCGCAAGGGCCGCCTCCAGCCCGGCCGCATGTTCCTCGTGGACACCGCCGAGCACCGCATCATCGAGGACGACGAGATCAAGGCCGCCCTCGCCGCCGAGAAGCCCTACGCGGAGTGGCTGGAGGCCGGCGAGATCGAGCTGTCCGACCTGCCCGAGCGCGAGCACATCGTGCACACGCACGCCTCGGTCACCCGCCGCCAGCAGACCTTCGGCTACACCGAGGAGGAGCTGCGCGTCATCGTCGCGCCGATGGCCCGGGCCGCCGCCGAGCCGATCGGCTCGATGGGCACGGACACCCCCATCGCCGCGCTCTCGCAGCGCCCGCGCCTGCTCTTCGACTACTTCACGCAGCTGTTCGCACAGGTCACCAACCCGCCGCTGGACGCCATCCGCGAGGAGCTCGTCACCTCCCTGCGCTCCTCGCTGGGCCCGCAGGGCAACCTCCTGGAGCCGACCGCCGCGTCCTGCCGCAGCGTCACCCTCCCGTTCCCGGTGATCGACAACGACGAGCTGGCCAAGCTCATCCACATCAACGCCGACGGCGACATGCCGGGCATGAAGGCCGCGACGCTCTCCGGCCTGTACCGGGTCTCCGGCGGCGGCGACTCGCTGGCCGCCCGGATCGAGGAGATCTGCGCCGAGGCCGACGCCGCCATCGAGAACGGCGCCCGGCTGATCGTCCTGTCCGACCGGCACTCCGACGCCGAGCACGCGCCGATCCCCTCGCTGCTGCTCACCGCGGCCGTCCACCACCACCTCATCCGCACCAAGCAGCGCACCCAGGTGGGCCTGCTGGTCGAGGCCGGCGACGTCCGCGAGGTCCACCACGTGGCCCTCCTCATCGGCTACGGCGCCGCCGCCGTCAACCCGTACCTGGCCATGGAGTCCGTCGAGGACCTGGTCCGCGCGGGCACCTTCCTGGAGGGCATCGAGCCCGAGCAGGCCATCCGCAACCTGATCTACGCCCTCGGCAAGGGCGTCCTGAAGGTCATGTCCAAGATGGGCATCTCGACCGTCGCCTCCTACCGCGGCGCCCAGGTCTTCGAGGCCGTCGGCCTGGACCAGGCCTTCGTCGAGAAGTACTTCAACGGCACCGCGACGAAGATCGGCGGCGCCGGTCTCGACGTCATCGCCAAGGAGGTCGCCGCCCGCCACGCCAAGGCGTACCCGGCCTCCGGCATCGCGCCCGCGCACCGCGCCCTGGAGATAGGGGGCGAGTACCAGTGGCGCCGCGAGGGCGAGCCGCACCTGTTCGACCCGGAGACGGTCTTCCGCCTCCAGCACTCCACGCGCACCCGCCGCTACGACATCTTCAAGAAGTACACGGAGCGCGTGAACGAGCAGTCCGAGCGCCTGATGACGCTGCGCGGCCTGTTCGGCTTCACCTCCGGCCGCGAGCCGATCTCCGTCGACGAGGTCGAGCCGGTCAGCGAGATCGTCAAGCGCTTCTCCACCGGCGCCATGTCGTACGGCTCCATCTCCAAGGAGGCGCACGAGACCCTCGCCATCGCCATGAACCAGCTGGGCGGCAAGTCCAACACCGGTGAGGGCGGCGAGGACGCGGACCGGCTGTACGACCCCGCGCGCCGTTCGTCGATCAAGCAGGTCGCCTCCGGCCGCTTCGGCGTCACCTCCGAGTACCTGGTCAACGCCGACGACATCCAGATCAAGATGGCGCAGGGCGCCAAGCCCGGCGAGGGCGGCCAGCTGCCCGGCCACAAGGTCTACCCCTGGGTCGCCAAGACCCGGCACAGCACCCCCGGCGTCGGTCTGATCTCCCCGCCGCCGCACCACGACATCTACTCCATCGAAGACCTCGCCCAGCTGATCCACGACCTGAAGAACGCGAACCCGCAGGCGCGGATCCACGTGAAGCTGGTCTCCGAGGTCGGCGTCGGCACGGTCGCCGCGGGTGTCTCCAAGGCGCACGCGGACGTGGTGCTCATCTCCGGCCACGACGGCGGGACGGGCGCCTCCCCGCTCACCTCGCTCAAGCACGCGGGCGGCCCCTGGGAGCTCGGCCTCGCCGAGACCCAGCAGACGCTGCTGCTCAACGGCCTGCGCGACCGCATCGTCGTGCAGACCGACGGCCAGCTGAAGACCGGCCGCGACGTCGTCATCGCCGCGCTGCTCGGCGCCGAGGAGTTCGGTTTCGCGACCGCGCCCCTCGTCGTCTCCGGCTGCGTCATGATGCGCGTCTGCCACCTGGACACCTGCCCCGTCGGCATCGCCACCCAGAACCCGGTGCTGCGCGACCGGTTCGCCGGCAAGGCCGAGTACATCGTCAACTTCTTCCAGTTCATCGCCGAGGAGGTCCGCGAGATCCTCGCCGAGCTGGGCTTCCGCTCCATCGAGGAGGCCGTCGGCCACGCGGAGGCGCTCGACGTCACCCGTGCCGTCGACCACTGGAAGGCGCAGGGCCTGGACCTGTCCCCGCTGTTCTACGTGCCCGAACTGCCCGAGGGCGCCGCGCTGCACCAGGTGATCGCGCAGGACCACGGCCTGGAGAAGGCGCTGGACAACGAGCTGATCAGGCTCGCCGGCGACGCACTGGCCGCGAACTCCCAGGCCGACGCCCGCCCGGTCCGCGCCCAGGTCCCGATCCGCAACATCAACCGCACGGTCGGCACCATGCTCGGCCACGAGGTGACGAAGAAGTTCGGCGGCGCGGGCCTGCCCGACGACACCATCGACATCACCTTCACCGGTTCCGCGGGCCAGTCCTTCGGCGCCTTCCTGCCACGCGGTGTCACGCTGCGCCTGGAGGGCGACGCCAACGACTACGTCGGCAAGGGCCTGTCCGGCGGCCGGGTGATCGTCCGTCCCGACCGGGGCGCCGACCACCTCGCGGAGTACTCCACCATCGCGGGCAACACGATCGCGTACGGCGCGACCGGCGGCGAGCTGTTCCTGCGCGGCCGCACCGGCGAGCGCTTCTGCGTCCGCAACTCCGGCGCCACCGTGGTCTCCGAGGGCGTGGGCGACCACGGCTGCGAGTACATGACCGGCGGTCACGCTGTCGTCCTCGGCGAGACGGGCCGCAACTTCGCGGCCGGCATGTCCGGCGGCGTCGCGTACGTCATCGACCTGGACCGCGACAACGTGAACGTGGGGAACGTGGACGCCGTCGAGGCCCTCGACGACGCCGACAAGCAGTGGCTGCACGACGTGGTGCGCCGCCACCAGGAGGAGACGGGCTCGACCGTCGCCGAGAAGCTCCTGGCCGAGTGGGACACCGCGGTGGACCGCTTCAGCAAGATCATCCCCAGCACGTACAAGGCAGTGCTCGCCGCCAAGGACGCCGCCGAGCGAGCCGGTCTCTCCGAGACCGAGATCACCGAGAAGATGATGGAGGCGGCGACCAATGGCTGATCCCAAGGGCTTTCTCAACCACGGCCGCGAGGTCGCGCGCAGCCGCCCCGTCGAGGAGCGCGTGCGCGACTGGAACGAGGTCTACGTTCCCGGCTCGCTGCTGCCGATCATCCCCACGCAGGCCTCGCGCTGCATGGACTGCGGCATCCCGTTCTGCCACAACGGCTGTCCGCTCGGGAACCTCATCCCCGAGTGGAACGACTACGCCTACCGCGAGGACTGGCAGGCTGCGTCCGAGCGCCTGCACGCGACCAACAACTTCCCGGAGTTCACCGGCCGCCTGTGCCCGGCTCCGTGCGAGTCGGCCTGCGTGCTCGGCATCAACCAGCCCGCGGTGACCATCAAGAACGTCGAGGTCTCGATCATCGACAAGGCGTGGGACACCGGGGACGTCAACCCCCAGATCCCCGAGCGCCTCAGCGGCAAGACCGTCGCCGTCGTCGGCTCCGGCCCCGCGGGTCTCGCCGCCGCCCAGCAGCTGACCCGGGCCGGCCACACCGTCGCGGTGTACGAGCGCGCCGACCGCGTCGGGGGCCTGCTGCGGTACGGCATCCCCGAGTTCAAGATGGAGAAGCGGCACATCAACCGGCGTATCGAGCAGATGCGCGCGGAGGGCACCCGCTTCCGGACCGGCATCGAGATCGGCCGCGACCTCAAGGCGACGGACCTGCGCAAGCGGTACGACGCCGTGGTCGTCGCCGCCGGTGCCACCACCGCCCGCGACCTGCCCGTCCCGGGCCGCGAACTGAACGGCATCCACCAGGCGATGGAGTACCTGCCCCTCGCCAACAAGGTGCAGGAGGGCGACTACGTGGCGCCCCCGATCACCGCCGAGGGCAAGCACGTCGTCGTGATCGGCGGCGGGGACACCGGAGCCGACTGCGTGGGCACCGCCCACCGCCAGGGCGCCGCCTCCGTCACGCAGCTGGAGATCATGCCGAGGCCCGGCGAGGACCGCGCCCCGCACCAGCCGTGGCCGACCTTCCCGATGCTGTACAAGGTCACCTCCGCGCACGAGGAGGGCGGTGAGCGGGTCTACTCCGTCAACACCACCCACTTCGAGGGCGACGAGGACGGCAACGTCCAGTGGCTGCACCTCGTCGAGGTGGAGTTCGTCGACGGCAAGCTCACCCAGAAGCCGGGCACGGAGCGGAAGATCCCGGCCCAGCTGGTGACGCTGGCGATGGGATTCACGGGCACGGACGTCCAGAACGGCCTGGTCTCGCAGTTCGGCCTGGAGCTCGACGAGCGCGGCAACATCGCCCGCGACGGCGACTACCACACCAACGTGCCCGGCGTCTTCGTCGCCGGTGACGCGGGCCGCGGCCAGTCGCTCATCGTCTGGGCCATCGCGGAGGGCCGCTCGGCCGCCCGCGGGGTCGACCGCTTCCTGACCGGGGCCAGCGACCTGCCGGCCCCGATCCGCCCGACGGACCGCTCACTGATGGTCTGACGCCCCACCCCACAGTCGTCCCGCACAAAGGCGTGCGGAACTGAACGCGGCGCCTGCCCCGTCCCCGACCGGACCTGGGCGGGCGCCGTGGTGCGTCCGGGGACCCTCCGCTACTCCACCTCGTACGTCTCCCCGTACACCCGCCACTTCAGAGGGGTGTCCAGGTCCAGGTTGCCGTCGTACAGGAAGCGGCGCTGGGCGGTGTCGATGCGGCTGGTGTCGCGGTGGTCGGGGGAGGCCTTCATGGCGCGGCGGCGGATGTCCAGGAAGATGTCGAGGTACGCCTTCTCGGAGCCGCCCTCGGCCGGGGTGTCCGCCTGTGCGACGGCCCTCTCGCGCATGCCGTCGAAGCCGTCGGGGCCCCGCCCGGCGCCGTGCATGACCATCGCGTCGTAGTAGACGAACTGGCCGAGCGTGCCGAGCCCGTCGAGCTTCGCGCGCCGTACCGCCGGGTCGAAGTACAGACGGTCCCGCTCCCGGTCCTGGACCTCGCGGAACGCCGGGACGCGCGCCTGCGCCTTCCAGGCCGCCGTGAACCCGGGCCCGAGGCCGCGGTGGGAGTCGGTGCCGTCGACCTCGCGCAGCGCGGGCAGATAGCGGGCGAGCGGGTTGCCGGGGTTCCTCTCCGTGTAGCGCTCCACCACGGTGAGCAGGTCGTGGGTGCCGGAGCAGAAGCCGACGATGCCCGCGGTGAAGCCCCGGCCGTCCCCGATGTCCTCGATGTAGCCGTACTGGCCGCGCCAGTCGAGCGTGGAGTTCTCGGCGCTCGCCACCAACTGCTGGGCCAGCTCCTTCTTGTCCGGTGCGGCGAGGCCGGCCGGCCGGGGTGCGGTCCGGCCGCCGCCCGCCTCGGGGCCGGCGGACGGAGCGGCGGGCCGCGACGCGGTCGCACCGCCCTTGTCGTCCCGCGTGCCTCCGTGATCGGGCAGCGCGCACCAGAGGGCCGCCGCGGCCGCGAGGGGGACGGTGGCCCACAGCAGGCCGACGGCACGTTTCATGCCGCACAGGGTACGGCGGGCCGGCGCCCCGCCGGGCTCAGGCCAGTCCGGTCGCCAGGTCCGACTGCTTGACCACCGCCAGCACCACCAGGAGCGCCAGCAGTGCCACGCAGGCCGCGGCCTGCACCGGCGGCCGGTGGCGTCCGCGGGGCGCGTAGGCGTACGCGAGGGTCACCGCGCCGCCCGTCAGCAGACCGCCGAGGTGGCCCTGCCAGGACGTCAGGCCCGCCGAGATGAGCAGCCACAGCAGCAGACTCCCGATGAACTGGTTGACCTGCCGCATGTCCCCGCCGATCCGGCGGGACGTCACGTAGTACGCGGCGCCCACTCCGAAGATCGCGCCCGAGGCGCCGACCACGGCGACGTACGGCGCGATCAGCAGCACCAGGACCGAGCCGCCGAGGGCCGACAGCAGATACAGGGCGAGGTAGCGGACGCGGCCGAGCCGGGCCTCCACGACGGCGCCCAGGCTCCACAGCGAGGCCATGTTCATCACGATGTGCAGGATGCCGAACGGGGTCTCCGTGGCGGGCAGATGGAGGAACGCGCCGGTCAGCAGCCGGTACCACTCCCCGGCGATCACGCCCTCCGGGTGGTAGCCGGCCGGGTAGCCGTCCAGCCAGAGGTAGTGCTCACCCGCCGACGAGAGGCCGGCGCCCAGCATCTGGAAGCGGCTCGTCACGTCGGAGCGCGCCAACTGGGCCAGGTAGGCCAGCACGTTGAGCGCGATCAGCACGTACGTCACCACGGGCACCGTCGAGACCCGGCCGCCGAAGACGGTCCGGGCCTGCCGGATCGACCGCGCGCCCTCCCGCACGCACTCGACGCACTGGTGGCCGACGGCCGCCTCCCGCATGCAGTCGGGGCAGATGTAGCGGTCGCAGCGGGTGCAGCGGACGTGCGACTCCACCTTGGGATGGCGGTAGCAGGTGGTGACGGTGGACTCGGACTCCACGCCGGCTCCTCACAGGTACGGGTGACACGGGGACGGTGAGCCGGTGGGGTCGGCGGCGAACAAAATAGCGAACGCAGGTCAGAGGCCCGGAAGGGGGGCCGTCCGGGCCGGCGCGGTGGCGTAATCTCGGCATGCGCGTGACCGGGGAGCGCGGCGAGAGGGGAGCCCGTATGGCGGGGATCAGTCTGAGCAAGGTGCAGGAGACGGCGCCCGCGCTGGTCAGCCTGTACAAGACCGCGGGGGCGTCCCTCACCAAGTACGGACTGGACGGGCAGCGGGCCGCCGTCTACCTCGTCGTCGACTACTCGGGCTCCATGAAGCCGTACTACAAGGACGGCAGCGTGCAGGCGCTCGCCGACCGGGTGCTCGGTCTCGCGGCCCACTTCGACGACGACGGCACGGTCCCGGTCGTCTTCTTCTCGACCGACATCGACGCGGTGACCGACATCGCGCTCGTCAACCACCGGGGCCGGATCGAGCGGATCGCGGCCGGGCTCGGCCACATGGGCAAGACCAGTTACCACCTGGCGATGGACGCGGTCATCGATCTCCACCTGGACAGCGGCGCCAAGGACCCGGCGCTCGTCGTCTTCCAGACCGACGGCGGCCCCATCAACAAGCTCGCCGCCGAGCGGTACCTGTGCAAGGCGGCCGAACTCCCGCTGTTCTGGCAGTTCGTCGGCTTCGGCGACCCGGGCAGCAGGCAGTTCGACTTCCTGCGCAGGCTGGACGACCTGGCCGTCCCGCAGAAGCGCTCCGTCGACAACGCCGGCTTCTTCCACGCCGGTTCGGATCCGCGCGCGGTGTCCGACGCCGAACTGTACGACCGTCTCGTGGGCGAGTTCCCGCAGTGGCTGGCCGCGGCGCGGGCGCGCGGCATCGTACGGTGACCCGGCTGCTGCCCGCCTCCGCACGCACCCCCGTGCCCTGGCGCGACGGCGGCGGTGTCACGCGTGAGATCGCCGCCTGGCCACCGGGCGCGGACATGACCGGCTTCGTCTGGCGCGTGAGCCTGGCCGACGTCGGCGCGGACGGTCCGTTCTCCGCGTTCCCGGGCGTCGACCGCACCCTGACCGTGGTCGAGGGCGCCGGGATGGACCTCACGGTGGGCGGCGAGCGGCGTCTCGTCGACGCCCGCCTCGTGCCGCAGCACTTCCGGGGCGACGTGCCGACCCACTGCCGGCTGATCGACGGACCGGTCGTGAACCTCAACGTCATGTGGCGCAGGGACGGCGGCCGTCCGGCTCCGACCGTCGCGGTGGTCCGGGGCCGGCTGCCCCTGCCCGCCACGCCCGTGCTGGTCGTCGCGCTCGACGGGAGCGCCGAGGTGGCGGGGACAGTCCTCGGCCCGTACGACGCCGTCCTGCTGACCGGCACGGACACCGTGCTGCACACCAGGGGCAGCGCCGCCGTCGTCGGCAACGTCCCGCAGGACTGACGCGGCCCGCCGTACGCCCCGACGCGCTTTCAGGTGAGCCCCGCGCCCACCCCCTTCGTCGAGGCGTGGGTCACCGGCGACCGGCGCGAGCACCACATCCCGGACCGGCCGCGCAACGTGCCCACCCGCACCGGCCTCGGCGTCGCCTGCCTCACCCCGTACTCGGTGCTGCTGATCTGTGGCGGCAACGCACGGCGAGTACGTCGAGGTCCACGAACCGCCGTCGCGGGCACGGCGGTTCACCCTCACCCAGCACGAGCAGCCCCGGCCGTACGAGGCCGGCCCCCGCGTCGACGCGAACGGAGTCGCCCGCCGCGTCACCCTCTCCCGGCGGCTCCGCGCGCGGCCGGCCCACGCCATGCAAGGGCCGGGGACGCGGATCCCGAAGCCGACGGAGGAGGAGTACCGGGAACTCACGGGCGCCGACCACCACCGATGACGCGTGCCCGGCACTCGGACGGCGTGCCCCACGCCGTCCGCAGGGCTCGGGCCCGGGTCAGCCAGAGCGAGAGGTCGTACTCGGCGGTGTAGCCGATCGCACCGTGCAGTTGCAGCGCGGTCCTGGCCGTCGCGTACGCGCCCTCGCAGGCCAGCACCTTGGCGGCGGCCACGTCGGCCGGGTCCATGGTGAGCGCGGCACCGAACAGCATCGGCCGGGCGAACTCCAGGGCGGTCCGCGCGTCCGCGAGCCGGTGCTTGACGGCCTGGAACGAGCCGACGGGGACACCGAACTGGGTGCGCCGCCCCACGTACGCGACGGTCCGCTCCAGCAGCGTTAGCCCGGCGCCGAGCGCCTGGGCGGCGGTGGCGAGGCGGGCCCAGTCCAGGGCGCGGGCGCACGCGCGGATGACGTCGGGACCGGCGGCCAGCACGTCGCCGCCGGGCAGGGGGCGGGTCAGCCGGCGGGACGGGTCAAGGGACACGCGCACCGGTCCATGGCCGGGAGCCGCCCGCAGCTCGTCGCCGCGCACCGCGAGGACCACCCCGGCCGCCTCCCCGTCCAGCGCGTACGCGTCCCCGAAGGCCAGCGTCGCCACGGATCCGCCCGACGCCAGCGCCGGCAGCAGCCGACCGGCAGGGCCCGGGTCGTCGAGCCCCGCGAGCAGCACGGCGGCCGCCACCGTCTCCACCAGCGGACCGGGCACCGCGTGCCGCCCCGACTCGACGCAGGCGACGGCCAGTTCCACCGGCAGCGGCCCGACTCCGCCGTACGCCTCCGGCACGGCCAGCGCGAAGACGCCCGCGTCGGCCAGCCGGGACCACAGCGCCCGGCCCGGCGCCCGCTCGCCCGCGCCCCAGGCCCGCGCTACCGCGGGGGTGTCCGCGGACGTCAGCATCGCGTCGAGCGAGCGGGCGAAGGCACGCTGCTCGGCGTCCGGCAGGAAACGCATCACCGGCGGCCCTTCGGCAGGCCGAGCAGCCGCTCGGCGACGATGTCGCGCTGGATCTCGTTCGTGCCCGCGTAGATCGGGCCGGCCAGCGCGAAGACGTACCCCTGCGCCCAGTCGGTGCCGGACAACTCCCCGTCCGGGCCCAGCAGATCGAGCGCCGTCTCGTGCAGCGCGAGGTCGAACTCGGACCAGAACAGCTTGTTCAGGCTGGACTCCGCGCCCGGGGACTCGCCCGCTTCGGCCCGGGAGGCGTGCGCGTACGTGAAGAGCTGGTAGGCGCGGGCGCCGATCACCGCGTCGGCCACCCGGTCCCGCAGCGCCGTGTCCACGGGGTCCGCGCGCTCGTGCCAGAGCCGGGTCAGCCGGTCGGCGGCGGCGAGGAAGCGCCCCGGGGAGCGGAGCGTCAGACCGCGCTCGTCGCCCGCTGTCGACATGGCGACCCGCCAGCCGTCGCCCGGCTCGCCGATCACGTCCTCGTCCGGCACGAAGACCTCGTCCAGGAAGAGTTCGGCGAATGCGGGCTTGCCGTCCAGGCGGCCGACCGGGCGGACCGTCACCCCGGGCGACCGCAGGCCGAACATCAGATACGTCAGCCCCTGGTGCCGCCTCGGCGCGTCCGGGTCGCTGCGGAACAGCCCGAACGCCCGGTCCGCGAACGCCGCCCGCGACGACCACGCCTTCTGCCCGCTCAGCAGCCAGCCCCCGGCCGTGCGCACCGCCCGGGACCTCAGCGAGGCCAGGTCGGACCCCGCCTCGGGCTCGGACCACGCCTGCGCCCAGATGTCCTCACCACGAGCCATCGGCGGAAGGACGCGGGCGCGCTGCTCCTCCGTGCCGTGCGCGAAGAGGGTCGGGGCGAGCAGGCTGATGCCGTTCTGGCCGACCCGGCCCGGGGCGCCGGCCGCGTAGTACTCCTCCTCGAAGACCAGCCACCGGACGAGATCCGCGTCCCGGCCGCCGTAAGCCGCCGGCCAGGACACCACCGACCAGCGGTCGGCGGCCAGTTCGGCCTCCCACGCGCGGTGGGCGGCGAAGCCCTCGGCGGTCTCCAGAGAGGGCAGCGGCACCGGCGGGACATGGGCGGCGAGCCAGGCCCGGGCCTCGGCGCGGAACGCCTCGTCGGCGGGGGAGTGCGTCAGATCCATGGGCGGCACCCTTCGGTGACGGGCTCGGGCCGGCGGCGGGCCGCACCTTCCCTAACAAGTGTTTGGTAGGTTAGCTTGGGGTCATGAGCGACGTCGAGAGTCCGGCGTACGTACCAGGCCACGGGCTGCTGAGCGGCCGCACCGCCGTCATCACCGCCGCCGCGGGCACCGGCATCGGCGGCGCCACCGCCCGCCGCTTCCTGGAGGAGGGCGCGCGCGTCCTCCTCGGCGACGCCCACGCACGACGGCTGGACGACACCGCCCGCGCCCTGGCCGAGGAGTTCGGCGCCGCGAACGTCGCCGCCCGGCCCTGCGACGTCACCGACGAGGACCAGGTCCGGGCCCTCTTCGACACCGCCGCCGCCCTCCACGGCCGCCTGGACGTCGTCGTCAACAACGCCGGCCTCGGCGGGACCGCACCCCTCGCCGACATGACCGACGCACAGTGGTCGAAGGTCCTCGACGTGACCCTGACCGGGACCTTCCGCTGCACCCGCGCCGCCCTGCGCCTGTTCCGGCACCACGGCCACGGGGGAGTCGTCGTCAACAACGCCTCCGTCGTCGGCTGGCGCGCCCAGGCCGGACAGGCCCACTACGCCGCCGCCAAGGCCGGGGTCATGGCGCTCACCCGGTGCGCCGCGATGGAGGCAGCCGCCTACGGGGTCCGGGTCAACGCCGTCTCGCCCAGCCTCGCCATGCACCCGCACCTGGTGAAGGTCACCACCCCCGAACTGCTGGAGGAACTCACCGCCCGCGAGGCCTTCGGCCGGTACGCCGAGCCCTGGGAGGTGGCCAACGTGATCGTGTTCCTGGCGTCCGGCTACTCCTCGTACCTCACCGGCGAGGTCCTGTCCGTCAGCAGCCAGCATGCCTAGGTCGTGTCCGCGAAGACCCGTCGTCCGCCCGGAGGGCGGGTCTTCGCGGACACGACCTAGGACGACAATGACCGTGTGCCTACCAAGAAGAAGACCCAGGTGACCGCATCGCCGGAGCGGCGCCGTGAACTCCTCGGCACGGCCGCCGAGGTCTTCGCCGACCAGGGCTACAACGCCACCACCGTACGCAAGATCGCCGACCACGCCGGCATGCTCGCGGGCAGCCTCTACTACCACTTCGACTCCAAGGAATCGATGCTGGAGGAGATCCTGCGGACCTTCCTCGACGAGCTCTGGGACGGCTACGACACCGTCCTCGCCGCCGAACTCGGGCCCCGGGAGACCCTGGAGGCCCTCGTCACCGAGTCCTTCCGGGAGATCGACCGGCACCGCGCCGCCGTCGCCATCTACCAGAAGGAGTCCCGGCACCTCGTCGCGCAGGAGCGCTTCGCGTTCCTCGCCGAATCCCAGCGCAACTTCGAGAAGGCGTGGCTCAGCACGCTCGAACGCGGCGTGGCCGCCGAGGTGTTCCGCGCCGACCTGGACATCCGGCTCACCTACCGCTTCGTGCGCGACACCGTCTGGGTCGCCGCGTCCTGGTACCGGCCCGGCGGACAGCACAGCCCCGAGGAGATCGCCCGGCAGTACCTGTCGATGGTGCTGGACGGGATCTCCCTACGCGACACGTGACCCTGGAGGGACACCGTCATGGCCGAGGCCTACATCGTCGAAGCGGTCCGCACCCCCGTCGGGCGACGCGGCGGGGGACTGGGCGGGGTGCACCCGGCCGACCTGGGCGCACACGTCCTCAAGGCCCTGGTCGGGCGGAGCGGGGTGGACCCCGCCGCCGTCGAGGACGTCGTCTTCGGCTGCCTGGACGCGGTCGGACCCCAGGCCGGTGACATCGCCCGCACCAGCTGGCTGGCCGCCGGACTGCCCGAGGAGGTGCCCGGCGTCACCGTCGACCGCCAGTGCGGATCCTCCCAGCAGGCCGTGCACTTCGCCGCCCAGGCCGTCCTGTCCGGCACGCAGGACCTCGTCGTCGCGGGCGGCGTCCAGAACATGACGCGGATCCCCATCGCCTTCGCCTCCCGCCGGGCCGCCGAACCGCTCGGCCTCACCGAAGGCCCCTTCGCGGGCAGCGAGGGCTGGCGGGCCCGCTACGGCGACCTGCCCGTCGACCAGTTCCACGGCGCCGAGATGATCGCCGCGAAGTGGGGGATCACCCGCCGCGACCAGGAGGAGTACGCCCTGCGCTCGCACCGGCGGGCCGTACGCGCCGCCGACGAGGGCCGCTTCGCCCGCGAGACCGTGGCCTACGGGCCGGTCACCGCCGACGAGGGGCCGCGCCGGGACACCTCGCTGGAGAAGATGGCCGCCCTGAAACCTGTCGTGGACGGCGGCACGATCACCGCCGCCTGCTCCTCCCAGGTCTCCGACGGCGCCGCCGCGATGCTGCTCGCCTCCGAACGGGCGCTGCGCACGCACGGCCTGACACCGCGCGCCCGCGTCCACCACCTCTCCGTCCGCGGGGAGGACCCCGTCCGCATGCTGTCCGCGCCCATCCCGGCCACCGCGCACGCGCTGAAGAGGACCGGCATGTCCCTCGACGACATCGACCTGGTGGAGATCAACGAGGCGTTCGCGCCGGTCGTCCTCGCCTGGACGCGGGAGACCGGGGCGGACCCGGAGAAGGTCAACGTCAACGGCGGCGCCATCGCCCTCGGCCATCCGCTCGGCGCCACCGGCGTGAAGCTGATGACGACCCTGCTGCACGAACTGGAGCGCACCGGCGGCCGCTTCGGCCTCCAGACCATGTGCGAGGGCGGCGGCCAGGCGAACGTGACGATCATCGAACGCCTCTGACACGTCCGGCGTGCCTGCCGCGTCCGGCGCCTTCGACGCGGCCGACGGCTCCGGCGCTTTCGGCGCGTCCGCCTGTACGCGCGTGAGGTGCCGGAGGGCTGCCCGGGCGGGCGTGGGCCTCAAGGGGGAGGCCGGCGCCCGAGGGACTGCCCAGGAAGGGGGAGGCCGCGCCCGAGGGACTGCCCAGGAAGGGGGAGGCCGCGCCCGAGGGACTGCCCAGGAAGGGGGAGGCCGCGCCCGAGGGGCTGCCCGGGGGGCCTGGGCCTCAAGGGGGAGCCCAGGCAGCGAGTGACCCGGAGTCGGCCCCTGGCGACACCGGTGACTCAGGGGCGGGGCGGGGCATCGGGTGTCAGCGTCCGGAGTGTCGCCTCCGCCTGCGCCATCACCCGCTCGACCAGCTCCGCGCACGACGGCAGGTCCTCGATCACGCCCGCGACCTGCCCGGCCGACATCAGCCCCAGGTCCGTACGGCCGTCGACCATCGACGCCCTGAGCAGCATCGGGGTGTTGGCGGCCATCAGCACCTGGCTCCAGGCCAGGTCCCTGCCGTGCCGCATCGCGAGTCCGTCGCGGACCATCCGGGACCAGGACAGGCCGGAGACCTTCCGGAACCCGGCGGCTCGCCACAGCGCCCGGACCAGCGACCGCGTACGCCCCGACCGTTCCAGGGCGTCCACCAGGTCCGTCCGCAGCATCCGGTGCGGGAGACCGTCGACGGCCGTGGTGAGCGTGACGTCCTTGACCGTCGCCGCCAGGTATCTCGCCAGCACGGCGGCCGGGACCGTAGAGTCGGACGTCAGCAGGAAGCGCGTGCCCATCGCCACGCCCGCCGCCCCGTACGCCAGCGCCGCCACCAGCCCCCGCCCGTCGTGGAAGCCGCCAGCCGCCACGACCGGGATGTCCACCGCGTCCACCACCTGCGGCAGCAGCACCGTCGTCGCCACCTCACCGGTGTGCCCGCCGCCCTCGCCGCCCTGCACGATCACCGCGTCCGCGCCCCAGGCGGCCACCTTCTCCGCGTGCCGCCGCGCACCGACGGACGGGACGACGACGACCCCCGCCTCCTTCAGCTCGCCGATCAGCTCCCGCGAGGGCGCGAGCGCGAAGGACGCGACGCGCACCCCCTCCTCGACGATGATCCGCACCCGGTCACCGGCGTCCCCCGCGTCCGCGCGCAGATTCACCCCGAACGGCGCGTCCGTACGGGACTTGACCTCCCGTATCGCCTCCCGCAGCCGGCCGGGTGCCATCGTCGCGGAGGCCAGGATGCCGAGGGCGCCCGCGTTCGCCGCGGCGGAGACCAGGCGGGGGCCCGCCACCCAGCCCATGCCGGTCTGCACGACCGGATGGCGGACGCCGACGAGCCTGGTCAGCGCGGTCTCCATCAGCGCCCCGCCGGACGCGGGGCGGGCGCGGCGGGGTCGGCCACCTCGCGGTCCCGGGCACCCTCGGGGTCGACCACCTCGCGGAGCAACCGGCGCTCCTCGTCCGTCGGTTCACGGGTGCGGGGCACCTCGTCGGGGACGTGCAGCGCGAAGCCGGTCGCCGCCCGGACCTGCTCCACGGTGACGCCCGGGTGCAGGGAGGCGAGGCGCATCGCGTGGTCGGGGGTGTCGAAGTCGAGGACACCGAGGTCGGAGACGACGCGGGCGACGCGGTGGTAGCGGCTCGCGCCCGGTCCCGCCGCCGCGGCCCGGTCGTACCCCACTCCGCACACCATGTCGACGGCCGCGACGAAGACGCGCGGCGAGTGCTTCGGCACCCAGTAACTGGTCGGATTGTTCAGGGTGTTGACCGGAGCGCCCCGCACGCCGAGGAGCTGGCGGACGGGCCGGGACCAGTCGCCGACGCACGCGATGTTCTGGTTGCCGAAGCGGTCGAGCTGGCTCGCGCCCATCATCACGTGCCGCCGCCCGCCGGTCACCAGGGCCAGGTGCGCGCGGTACGGCAACCAGCCCTCCGGGGTGCCGTCCGGCCCGACGAGCATCGCCTCGCCGTCCGTGAGCAGCAGGTCGGGTGCGAAGGTGAGCCGGGCCAGCCGGGCGCCGAGGGCCGGGATCACGCCCATGGGGGAGGCGAGCACCTCCCCGGCGCCGCGCCAGGTCTCGGCGCAGGCGATCACGCAGTACTCGGCGCGGGTGGGCGGGGGAGGCGGTGCGGCGGGGGTGCTCACGAGGTCCCTTCCTTCCGCCAGGCGCGGACGGCGCGCTGGTAGTCCTGTTCGCCGCCGCTCAGGAACCGCTCGGCGAACTCGGCGTACGGCGTGCCCGCGTAGAGCCTCTGGAAGGCCTCGTCGCGTCCGTGGTCCGGGGCGCAGGACGTGAAGTGCGCGCCGCCCGGTGCCTCGACGACGCCGGTCACGTACGACCGCTTCAGCAGCAGCGTCTGCGGGGCGGCGTCCGCGGTCAGCGCGGCGGTCTCCACGAGCCGCTCGCACGAGACGTACGCGGCGTCGGCCGCCTCGCAGAACAGGTCGTCGAAGTACGGGTCGGGGCCCAGATACTGCCCGTTGCCCAGGCGGTCCGCGCGGTTCATGTGCACCAGCGCGGCGTCCAGGCGCAGGGCCGGCATGGCGACGAACTCCTCCCGGACGCCCGTCCTGGCGTCGGCGTACGGCGAGGTGACCGTCCGCAGGGCCGGGTTGACCCGCATCACGTCGGAGCCCAGGCCGGCCCGCACCGGCAGGAAGGGCAACCGGTTGGCCGCCGCGTGCAGCCCCCACATGAACATCGCCTCGTCGATCTCCGTCAGCTCGAACTCCGCCCGCTGCCGTGCCGCGCGGTAGTGCGGTTCGAGCGGGATCGAGTCGAGGGTGACGAAGGGGGTGACGAGCCTGCGGACGCGACCCGCGGCGGCGAGCAGGCCGACGTCCGGGCCGCCGCACGAGACGACGGTGAGATCGGTGATCCGGGACCGGAGCAGTGCTCTCACCAGCGCCATCGGCTTGCGGCGCGAGCCCCAGCCGCCGATGCCGAGCGTCATCCCGCTCTCCAGCCGGCCGACGGCCTCCTCGGCCGACATCCTCTTGTCGCTCATCGGACCCCCTCCGCCCCGCCCACCGGCTCACCCGCCGAAGCCGGTGCGGGTTCACCCGCCGGAGCCGGCGCAGGCTCCCTGCCGAAGCGGTCACGGACCCGGCCCGCGACCCCGCTCAGGCCGGCCTCGAAGGTGAAGCCCTGCTCGAAGCGGTAGCTGCGGCGCACGTCCACGGGGTCGATGCCGTTGATGGCGGCCTTGGCGAGCCGGACCAGACCGCCGTCCTTGGCGGCGATCTCGCGGGCCAGCTCCAGGGCCCGTGCGGGCAGTTCGCCACGCGGTACGACCCGCCAGACCGAGCCGTGCGCGTGCAGCTCGGCGGCGGTCGCCGTGCGCGAGGTGTAGTACAGGACGCGCATCAGGTGGGGCGGCACCAGCCGGGCGAGATGCGTGGCGGCGCCGAGCGCGCCCCGCTCCAGCTCGGGCAGCCCGAACGTGGCGTCCTGGCTCGCGACGATCGCGTCCGCGTTCCCCACCAGCCCGATGCCGCCGCCCAGACAGAAGCCCTGCACCGCGGCGACGACCGGCACCTCGCACTCGTACACCGCGGCGAAGGCCTCGAAGCAGCCCCTGTTCGCCCCGATCAGCGCGTCGTGCCCCTCCGTGTCCCGCTGTATCTCCTTGAGGTCGACCCCGGCGTTGAACCCGCGCCCCGTCGCCCCGAGCACGACGCAGCGCACGGCCGGGTCGCGGCCCGCGGAGCGGACGGCGTCGGCCAGCTCGAACCAGCCCCGCACCGGCAGCGCGTTCACCGGCGGGTAGTCGACCGTGACGACGGAAATCCCGGATTCCGGGGACGAGGTGGAGACACCCATGGGCGCATCAGCTACCTTTCCACCAAACGTTTGTTAGGTGCACCGTCGAAGCTAGCAGCGAACGCATCAGAGCGGGAGGCCCTGTGGACGACGTGGATCTCGGCGGCAGGACCGTCGTCGTCACCGGCGGCACCCGCGGCGTGGGCGCCGGGATCGCGCGGGCCTTCGCCGCGGCGGGCGCCGATGTCGTCGTCTGCGCCCGCAGGCCGCCGCCACGCCCGCTCCAGGGCGTCGGCTTCACCTCCGTCGACCTGCGGGACCCGGACGCCGTCCGTGACTTCTTCGACGGCCTGGCCCGCGTCGACGTCCTGGTCAACAACGCGGGCGGCACCCCGTACCGGCCGCTCGCGGACTCGGAGGCCGAGCGGCACGCGCGTGTGATCGAGCTCAACCTCACGGCGCCGCTGACCGCCTCGCTCGCCGCACGCCGGCAACTCCGGCGAGCCAAGGGGGCGATCGTGATGATCGGCAGCGTGAGCGGCACCCGGCCCTCGCCCGGTACGGCGGCCTACGGCGCGGCCAAGGCGGGACTGGAGAGCCTCGCCCGCTCGATGGCCGTCGAGTGGGCGCCCGACATCCGGGTCAACACCCTCGTCGTCGGCATGGTCCGCACCGAGCGGTCCCACCTGCACTACGGCGACGAGGACGCCCTCGCAGCCGTCGCCCGGACCGTCCCGCTCGGACGCCTCGCCGAACCCGCCGACGTGGGCCGGGCCGCCGTCTTCCTCGCCTCCGACGCCGCCGCGTACGTCAGCGGGGCGAGCCTGCTCGTGCACGGCGGCGGGGAAAGGCCCCGCTTCCTCGACGCAGCGACCGCCGGCAAGGAGGACTGAGATGAGCGCACCCCTGCTGTGCGAGGGGCGGGTCGTGGTGGTCACCGGCGCGGGCCGCGGACTCGGCCGGGCGCACGCCCTCGCGTTCGCCGCCGAGGGCGCCCGGGTCGTCGTCAACGATCTCGGGGTCGGCCTCGACGGCACCCCGGACCCGGACAGCCCGGCCGCGCGCGTGGCCGAGGAGATCCGGGCGGCGGGCGGCGCGGCCGTCGCCCACGGCGGCGACGTCGCGACCACCGAGGGGGCCGCCTCCCTCGTCCGCACCGCCCTCGACACCTACGGACGCCTCGACACCCTCGTCAACAACGCCGGATTCCTGCGCGACCGCATGCTGGTCAACCTCGGCGAGGACGACTGGGACGCCGTGCTGCGCGTCCACCTCCGGGGCCACTTCCTGCCCCTCAGGCACGCGGCGGCGCACTGGCGGGCGGAGGCGAAGGCGGGACGCCCGCCGCGGGCCCGCATCGTGAACACCAGCAGCGGCGCCGGCCTGTCGGGCTCGGTCGGGCAGGGGAACTACAGCGCCGCGAAGGCCGGGATCCTCGGGCTGACCCTGGTCGCCGCGGCCGAACTCGCGCGGTACGGCGTCCAGGTCAACGCGATCGCCCCCGCGGCCCGCACCCGCATGACCGAACAGGCCTTCGCCCAGGCCATGGCCCCGCCGGACACCCCCGGCGCCTTCGACGCGATGGCGCCCGCGAACGTGTCGCCGCTCGTCGTGTGGCTCGGCTCCGACGCGTGCGCCGGCGTCACCGGCCGGGTCTTCGAGGCCGAGGGCGGGCGCATCACGGTGATGGAGGGCTGGCGTCCTGGCCCCACCGCCGACAAGGGCGCGCGGTGGACTCCCGCGCAGGCCGGGGAGACCGCCCGGGAACTCCTGGCCGAGGCGGTGGCCCCGGCACCGGTCCACGGGTCGGGGGAGCGGACGCCGTGACGGGGGCGGCGTACGGCACACCGATGGCGGCCGGGCGCACCGGGCTCAGGTGTCGCACTCCAGCACCGTCCGGCACAGGGCGCAGCGGGCCCGCACCCGGCCGCGGACGGGGACCCGGATGCGCTGGTGGCAGGTGGGGCACGGGAACGACACCCGCAGCGGCCCGTCGCCGTCCGGCGTGAACGTGTAGGACGCGCCGGGCTGCGGGTCCGGCGGCAGCCGGTGGTCCCGGGCGTGGCGGCGGTCCTTCGCGTAGCGGCGGCGGCCCGCCCACCCGGCCGCGGTCAGCGGCGGCTGCTGCTCGTCGTGGCGGGCCCGCGCCATGCCCTTCGTGTACGCCGTGTACGCCTGCGGGCTGGTGAACCACACCGACGGGTCCTCGCCGAAGACCAGGGCCCGCTTGGCGAGCACGTAGCCGAACTCCTCCGGCGTCAGATAACCGAGCTTCTGCGAGGAGGACGCGTCCTCGCGGAAGGCGTCGAGCAGGAGCCAGCCCGCGCCGAGGTACGCCGCCGCGGTGTCCGTGAGGATCTCGTTGTCCCGGGTGCCGGGGAAGGCGAGGTCGAGGCGGTGCAGGTAGACGTGCATCACCTCGTGGGCGAGGGCGGCCCCGATGTCGCGCCGGTGGGTGCGGAAGCGGTCGTTGAGCTCGACGAAGTACTCGGGCCCAGCGGTGAGTTCGACGTTCGCCGCATGGGTCATCTCGCGGAAGCCGACGACCATCCTGGCGTCCGGCAGCCGGTAGTGCCGCACCATCTCGCGGGCCACGCGCTGGGCACCCAGATGCAGGTCGTCGGTGTCGCAGAACGCCACGTCGGCCGGGGGCACGCTGCTCGCGAACGTCTGGACGGTGTCGTAGGACAGCCGTCTCCAGAGCGCCGTGATCGCCGCCCGCACGGTGTCCAGGTGCGGGAAGCCGTGCTCGACCGGTCCGCCGTTCGCCACGTCCGCACCCCCTGAAGACGCCGGAACAGGCCCCTGGGGAGACCTGGACTCCTCTCTCCACCTTACGGGGACGGCCGCCGCGTCGGCGCGGCCGTTTCCGTGGGCGCGGCCGTTCGCGCGGACGTCGCCGGTCCGCGGCACGCCCGCCGGCCGGGTGGGCGCGGCTGAGGCTCGCGGAGGCCCGAGCACGGGATGGCCGCTCTCCGGGCCGAAGTCCTCGGGGCGGACGTCCGCGGCCCGTCGTGGCCGGAAAGGGCGCCTTGTGGGGCGGGTGCGGCCGTCTCGATAATCCAACCGCGAGTTGGCGGGGTCATGCCATAAGACCCGGCTTCCTCGCGCAACCCCCCACGAAAGGAAGCACGTTGAAGTCTCTCCGGAAGTTCACCGGGCTCAGACGGCTCCTCGCGGCCGGCGCCGTGACCCTCGCCGCCGTCTCCCTCCAGCCCCTGTCCGCCCAGGCCGCGCCCCAGCCCGTCGTCGGCGGGACCCGGGCCGCGCAGGGCGAGTTCCCGTTCATGGTCCGCCTCTCCATGGGCTGCGGCGGCGCCCTGTACGCCAAGGACGTCGTCCTGACCGCCGCCCACTGCGTCAACGGCTCCGGCAGCAACACCTCCATCACCGCCACCGCCGGCGTCGTCGACCTGCAGAGCAGCGGCGCGACCAAGGTCAGGTCCACCAAGGTGCTCCAGGCCCCCGGCTACAACGGCAAGGGCAAGGACTGGGCCCTCATCAAGCTCGCCCGGCCCATCGAGCTGCCCACCCTGAAGATCGCCACCACCACCGCGTACAACAACGGCACCTTCACCGTCGCCGGATGGGGAGCCGCGCGCGAGGGCGGCTCCCAGCAGCGGTACCTGCTCAAGGCCGCCGTCCCCTTCGTCGACGACGCCACCTGTCGTCAGGCGTACGGCAGCGACCTCGTGCCCGGCGACGAGATCTGCGCGGGCTTCCCGCAGGGCGGCGTCGACACCTGCCAGGGCGACTCGGGCGGACCCATGTTCCGCAAGGACGACACCGGCGCCTACCTCCAGGTCGGGATCGTCAGCTGGGGCGAGGGCTGCGCGCGGGCCGGGTACCCCGGCGTCTACAGCGAGGTGTCGACCTTCGCGGCCGACATAGCGCGGGCGGCGGCCGGACTGTAACCACCGTCGCCACACCGCTCGGGCCCCGTCCGGGCCCGAGCGGCACCCCGAGCGGCACCCCGAGCGGCACCCCGGGCGTCCGCGCCGCCGCCAGGACCCGGGCCACGCCCCCCGCCCGGTCGCCGACGCCACCCCTCTCCCGGCGTCACCCCGTCCCGGCGCCCGCCCGCGACTCCGCCGCACCGGACCGCGACTCCGCCTCGGCCGGGGCGCGCAGCACCGGCGACGGCACCGCCGCCACCGCACCGGCCGCCTCCGGGAGATCCGGGGCCTGCGCACCGGCGCCCTCGCACTCCAGCACCCACACCTCGTTGGCCCCCTCCCGCAGCACCGGCCCGGGCACGTACAGCGCCCGCTGCGGTCCGACGGACCAGTACCGGCCCAGGCAGAAGCCGTTGACCCAGGCGAACCCCCGCGTCCAGCCCGGGAGTTCGAGGAACGCGTCACCCGCGCCGCGCACCGTCACGGTGCCGCGGTACAGCCCCGGGGCGCCGCTCGCGGGCACCGGCGTGAAGGGGACGGAGCCCACGTCGTCCAGCGCGTCGAGCCGCAGCCCGCGCGCCCGCACCCCGTGCAGGTACTGCCGCTCGTGCAGCAGCCCGCCGGTGACGCCCTTCGGCTCGCCCGTACGCGGCCCGTAGTTGACCCGCCCCAGGGACTCCACCCACACCTCCACGCGCGCCGGCCCCGCGACCGGCTCCCGGAGCTGCTCGTCGCCCTCCGACAGCACCCCCGCCCGCACACCGTCGACATTCACCACGGCGAGGTCCCGCAGGCCGCGCAGGGTCAGCGGACGGGGCTGCCGGGGCCCGGGAACGCTCACCTCGTACTTCACCAGCCCCCGGTCCACGTCCAGTTCCTCGAACGTCGGCGGCATCGCGTACTCGCCCTCCGGACCGCCCACCGCGTCCAGCACGGTGTCCAGCGACGCCCACCCCTCCAGCGCGGCCACCGCGGACGCCCCCAGCTCCGGCGGGGCCGGCGGCACCTCCGGCGGCGGCCCGTCCGCGTACGCGGCGAGCACCTCACGGAAACGCCAGAACTTCTCGGTGGGGCGCCCCAGTTCGTCGACCGGCGCGTCGTAGTCGTACGACGTCACGTCCGGCTCCAGCGGCCCCTCGTGCAGCTCGCCCCCACCCCGGTTGGCGCCCGCCCAGCCCCCGAAACTCGTACCGCCGTGCGCCATGTACAGGTTGACCGACGCCCCGCACTCCAGGATCTCCCGCAGCGCCGACGCCGCCTCCCCGGGATCGCGTACGACGTGCTCGGCGCCCCAGTGGTCGAACCAGCCGCACCAGAACTCCATGCACATCAGCGGGCCCCGCGGACGGTACCCGCGCAGCTCCGCGAACGCCTCACGCGCCCGCGAACCGAAGTTCACCGTCGCCAGGACCCCCGGGACACCGCCGCCCGTCAGCATGTGGTCCTCGGGACCGTCCGAGGTGAACAGCGGCACACACACGCCCTCGGCCCGCAGCAGGTCCGCCAGCCACCGCAGATACACGGCGTCGGAACCGTAACTGCCGTACTCGTTCTCGACCTGCACCATCAGCACCGGCCCACCCCGGTCGACCTGCCTCGCCACCACCTCCGGCAGCAACCGCCGGAACCAGCGCCCCACCGGCGCCAGGAAACGCTCGTCGCGGCTGCGCAGCGCGACACCGGAACCCGTCAGCCAGTGCGGCAGCCCCCCGTTCTCCCACTCCGCGCAGATGTACGGCCCCGGACGCACGATCGCCCACAACCCGGCCTCCCGCACCGCGTCCAGGAACCGGCCCAGCCGGCCCACGTCGGCGAAGCGCCCCGGGGACGGCTCGTGGAGATTCCACGGCACGTACGTCTCCACGCAGTTGAGGCCCATCGCCTTCAGCATCCCCAGCCGGTGCCCCCACTGCGCCTCGTGCACCCGGAAGTAGTGCAGCGCCCCGGACAGCAGCCGCACCGGCCGCCCGTCCAGCAGAAAATCCTCGTCCCCCACCGTGAACTCGCTCATGCCCACCACCCTCACCCCCTGGCGGGAGCCACGTCCATGGACAAAGATCAGCGCGGGTTGGACCAATCGAAGACCCCCGGAACAGCCCCCGAGCGAGCCCACGACAGCCCCGGAACCCGGACGAAAAGGCAGGAGGCGGCGGATGTACCGGACCTGGATGCGGTACCTCACCCCCGGCCCCGCCCACCACCGGCTCGGCCTCGTCTGCCTCGGCGTCGGACTCCAGCACGGGCGACTGCCCACCGTCGGACCCCGCACCCTCGACCACCACGTCGCCGTCCTGATCACCGCCGGGAGCGGCTGGTTCCAGGACACCCACGGACACCGGCACACCGTCACCGCACCGGCCCTGCTCTGGCTCACCCCCGGCGTCCCCCACCACTACGGCCCCGACCCCGCCTGGGACGAGTGCTTCGTCGACTTCACCGGCCCCGCCACCGCCACCTACACCGAACTCGGCTACATCGAACCCGGCCGGCCCGTCGTCCCCCTCGCCGACGCCGACGCCGGCGCCGCCCGCGCCACCGTCACCCGCATCGCCCGCGCCGCCCGCCGCGACAACCCCCTGCTGGACGTGGAGACCGGCGCCGCCGTCCACGAACTCCTCGTCGCCCTGCGCCGCGCCCGCGCCGACCTCACCCCCGACGGCGACGAAGTCCTCCAGGCCCTCGCCCGCGACGCCTTCCAGCCCCTCACCGTCGCCGAACACGCGGCCCGCCACGGCATGACCCCCGCCGAACTGCGCACCGCAGTCCGCCGCGCCGCCGGCTCCAGCCCCAAGGACTACCTCCTCGGCATCCGCCTCGGCCACGCCAAGGAACTCCTCGCCGCCACCGACCTGCCCGTCGCCGCCGTCGCCCGCCGCGTCGGCTACGACGACCCCGCCTACTTCTCCCGCCTGTTCACCCGCCGCGTCGGCACGGCACCCGTCCGCTTCCGCGAACAACAGGCCCGCACCGCCCCCGGCGAATGGAGCGACCGGATGCCGGACCCCGACGATCCGCCGATCATCGAAGGACCCCACGCCCCTTAGGGTGGACCCCCATGACCCACGGCAACACCAACGAAGCCAACGAAGCGAACACCTTGGCCGGACACGACGCCGTCGACCCCGCCGTGCGCGCCGAACTCGGCCGGCTCCGCGACAGCATCGACAACATCGACGCCGCCGTCGTCCACATGCTCGCCGAACGCTTCAAATGCACCCAGCAGGTCGGACACCTCAAGGCCCGGCACCAGCTGCCGCCCGCCGACCCCGCCCGCGAGTCCCGCCAGATCGCCCGGCTGCGCCAGCTCGCCGAGAACGCGAAACTCGACCCCGCCTTCGCGGAAAAGCTCCTCAACTTCATCATCGCCGAGGTCATCCGCCACCACGAGCACATCGCCGACCACTCCGGAACCGGCCCGTCCGGCCCGGCGCGGTGACCGCGCGCCCGCGCGCGCACGGTCCGGGGGAGTGACAGCGCGCCCGCGCGCGGGCATCCTGCCCTGAGCACTCCTCGTCAGGCCACGGGCACATGCCGTGAACGCCGCTTCGGTCTAAGCTGGTCGGCCAAGTGCGAGGGACGTCGGGCCGAGGGGGCGCCGGGCATGCCGTCGGATGCCAAGATTCTCATCGTCGACGACCATGAGGACACGCTGTACGCGCTGGAGAGCGCGCTCGCTCCGCTGGGCTACCGGCTGACGCGCGCCACCAGCGGCGACGAAGCACTCAAGGAGGTCCTGCGGGGCCAGGTGGGACTGCTCCTGCTCGACGTGCGCATGCCCGGCGTCAGCGGCCTCGACGTCGTGCGCTACATGCGCCGCCTGGAACAGACCCAGCACATCCCGATCATCCTCCTCACCGGCTTCGGCCCCGACTCCGAACTCACCTCCACCGCCTTCGGACTCGGCGTCGCCGACCTCGTCATGAAACCCGTCGACCCCTGGACCCTGCGCACCAAGGTCCGCTACCTGTACGACGCCCACCAGCGCTCCCAGGCCCTCGAACACGAACTCCGCGACCTGCGCGCCCAAGCCGCCGCGCGAATCACCCGCACCCCCGCCCTCACCCACCCCGACAACCGCGTCCCCGTCCAGCGCGAGGCCGCCCGCACCCCCCGCCGCGGACACGACCTGACCTGACCGGACGGCCCACCCGACCGCACCACCCCGGGACAAACGCCGTGTACCGATCCGGCGCTGTGCCATCCCCAGGCCATCGGGCAGCATGTCCCCCATGTCCGTACTGACGCGCGACGAAGCGCAGACCCGTGCCGAGCTCCTCGACGTCCACCGCTACACGATCGCCCTCGACGTGACCGGCGGAGACGAGACCTTCGGCTCCCACACCGCCATCCACTTCACGGCCCGCGCGGACGCGGACACCTTCGTCGAGCTCAAGCCCGCCGACCTGCGCTCCGCCACCCTCGACGGACAGCCCCTCGACCCCGCCACCCTCACCGGGCACCGGCTCCCCCTCACCGGCCTCACCGCCGGCGAGCACGAACTGCGCATCGACGCCACCATGCGCTACTCCCGCACCGGCGAAGGCATGCACCGCTTCACCGACCCCACCGACGGCGAGACCTACCTCTACACCCAGCTGTTCATGGACGACGTCCAGCGCGTCTTCCCCGCCTTCGACCAGCCCGACCTGAAGGCCGTCTTCGAACTCACCGTCCACGCCCCCGACGGCTGGACCGTCCTCGCCAACGGCATCACCGAACACCTCGGCGACGGCCACTGGAAAGCCGCACCCACCCCCCGGATCTCCACCTACCTCGTCGCCGTCGCCGCCGGCCCCTGGCACTCCGTACGCACCGAACACCAGGGCCTGCCCTTCGGCATCCACTGCCGCCGCTCCCTCGCCCCCCACCTCGACACCGACGCCGACGAGATCCTCGACGTCACCCGCGCCTGCTTCGACCGCTACCACGAGAAGTTCGAGGAGCCCTACCCCTTCGACTCCTACGACCAGGCGTTCGTCCCCGAGTTCAACGCCGGCGCCATGGAGAACCCCGGACTCGTCACCTTCCGCGACGAGTTCATCTACCGCTCCGCGGTCACCGACACCGAGCGGCAGACTCGCGCCATGGTCATCGCCCACGAGATGGCGCACATGTGGTTCGGCGACCTCGTCACCCTCCGCTGGTGGGACGACATCTGGCTGAACGAGTCCTTCGCCGAGTACATGGGCTACCAGACCCTCACCGAAGCCACCCGCTTCACCGACACCTGGACCGACTTCGGCGTCGCCCGCAAGTCCTGGGGCTACGACGCCGACCAGCGCCCCTCCACCCACCCCGTCGCCCCCGACCCCGAAGCCGTCCCCGACACCGCCTCCGCGATGCTCAACTTCGACGGCATCTCCTACGCCAAGGGCGCCTCCGCCCTGCGCCAACTCGTCGCCTGGCTCGGCGAGAAGGACTTCCTCACCGGCATCAACACCCACTTCGCCCGCCACAAGTTCGGCAACGCCACCCTCGCCGACTTCATCGAATCCCTCGCCGACGCCACCGACCGCGACGTCCACGCCTGGGCCGCGGCCTGGCTGCGCACCACCGGCATCGACACCCTCACCCCCACCGTCACCGCCGGCGACGACGGCACCTGCACCCTCACCGTCGACCACGCCGGCAGCCGCCCCCACCGCATCGCCGTCGGCCTCTACGACCCCGACCTCACCGACGACGGCCGCCTCACCCTGCGCCGACGCCTCGAACTCGACGTCCCCCAGAGCACCCCCGCCCCCATCGGCAAACGGCCCGCCCTGCTCCTCCTCAACGACGGCGACCTCTCCTACGCCAAGGTCCGCTTCGACCCCGAATCGTTCGCCGCCGTCCGCCACTCCCTGTCCGCCCTGCCCACACCCCTCACCCGCGCCGTCGTGTGGAACTCCCTGCGCGACTCCGTACGCGACGGCGAACTGCCCCCCGCCGCCTACCTGGAGGCCGCCCGCGCCCACCTCCCGCGCGAGACGGACCTCGCCGTCGTCCAGGGCGTCCTGTCCTTCGCCACCGTCCAGGTCGCCGACCGCTACCTGCCCCCCGAGGACCGCCCCGCCGCCCTCGCCACCCTCACCGACCTCTGCCGCGACCTCATCCGCCGCACCGAGGACGGCCGCGACCCCGGCCTCCGGCTGACCGCCGTACGCCACTACATCGACGTCGCCGCCCACCCCGACACCATCAGCGCCTGGTTCTCCGAGGGCACCGTCCCCGGCGGCCCCGAACTCGACCCCGAACTGCGCTGGCGCATCCTCGGCCGGCTCGCCGTCCTCGGCGCGATCGACGACGCCGTCATCGAGGCCGAACTCGTCCAGGACCCCAGCGCCACCGGCCGCGAAGGCGCCGCCCGCTGCCACGCCGCCCTGCCCGACCCGCAGGCCAAGAGCAGGGCCTGGGACGAGATGTTCGCCTCCGACGACCTCTCCAACTACCTGTTCACCGCCACCGCGCAGGGCTTCTGGCAGCCCGAGCAGAGCGACCTGCTCCGCCCCTACGTCGAGCGCTACTGGCAGGACGCCATCGCCGTCGCCGCCCGCCGCGGCCCCGCCATCGCCGAGGCCGCCGGACGCTGGGCCTTCCCCGTCCACGCCGTCTCCGCCGACACCCTCCGCCTCGGCGAGCGGTGCCTGAGCGACGGCGACCCCATCCCGGCCCTCCGCCGCAAGCTCGCCGACCAGCTCGACGACCTCGCCCGGGCCTTGCGGGTCAGGGAGGCGTAACACCGCGACGGCCCCGGCCGTACGACCCCGAAGGGCGCCCGGAACCCACCGGGCGCCCTTTCCCGTACGCCCCACCGGACGCCGGCCGAGCCTCCCGGGCCGCCGAGCCTCCCGGGCCGGCCGCGACAGATCGTCAACCGACACCTCCACCGGACACCCGGCCCGCCTCGGGCCCACCCAGGTTGCCCGGGGGAGTGCCGGTGCCGTCCCGGCCGAGCCGGCGCGTGCTCCGGGCCGCCCGGTCCGGGGGAGTGTCCGAGGGGATCCTCTCGGGCTGTCCGGCGTGCCCCCGCCGGGCTCGCGTTCGTCCGAGGCCGGGCGGAGCCGCCCGCCTCGTCGGCACCCCGTAGCACCCCCGCGTCCCCCACACGTTCCCCGCACGCGGGAGTACCCCCTTTCGGGTCCCGGTCGTTGGGCTTTCCGGGCGCGCCGCACCCCGCGCGTCCAAGCTGGAACTCCCTGCCCTGCGCCCCTTCGGAGGACGCCCATGAGCTCGCCGCCCCTCGCCTCAGGTCCCGACGGCCCCGGCGCACTGCGGCCGCTGCTCGACACCGTCCTCGACGCCCTGCACGAAGGCGCCGCCACCCGCGGCGGCCCCCTGCCCGCAGGCGGCCCGCAGACCGTCGCCCGCCGCGTCCGGGACACCCTCGGCGACCCCCTGCCCCACGAAGGCTCCGACGACGCCCTGCACGTCCTCGTCCGCGCCCTCACCGAAGGCGCCGCCGACCCCGCCGACCCCCTGTGCGCCGCCCACCTCCACTGCCCGCCCCTCGCCGTCGCCGCCGCGGCCGACCTCGCCGCCTCCGTCCTCAACCCCTCTCTCGACTCCTGGGACCAGGCCCCCGCCGCGTCCGAGCTGGAGACACTCGTCACCGACGCCCTCGCCGCCGAGATCTACCCCCCGGACCCCCACCAGACGAACACCCGACCGAAGAAAGGTGCCGCCCTCGTCACCACCGGCGGCACCGAAGCCAACCAGCTCGCCCTCCTCCTCGCCCGAGAAACCCACGGCGGCATCCAACTCGTCTGCGGCGCCAACGCCCACCACTCCCTGCGCCGCGCCGCCTGGCTCCTCGGCCTCCCCGAACCCGTCGTCGTCCCCGCCCCCGCCGGCACCATGGACCCCGCCGCCCTCGACGACGCCCTCACCGAACTGCCCGGCCCCCGCGGCTCCTTCCTCGTCGCCGCCACCGCCGGCACCACCGACGCCGGACTCATCGACCCACTGCCCGACATCGCCGACCGCTGCGCCGCCCACGGAGCCCGCCTCCACATCGACGCCGCATACGGCGGCGGCCTCCTCTTCAGCGACCGCCACCGCAAACTGCTCGACGGCCTCGCCCGCGCCCACACCGT
Source organism: Streptomyces sp. NPDC028308 (assembly GCF_055565855.1). Lineage (NCBI taxonomy): Bacteria > Bacillati > Actinomycetota > Actinomycetes > Kitasatosporales > Streptomycetaceae > Streptomyces > Streptomyces sp. NPDC028308. The sequence goes on along the minus strand of NZ_JBVHTO010000007.1, from coordinate 298,800 downwards.
CACCCTCGACCTGCACAAACTCGGCTGGCAACCCGTCGCCGCCGGCCTCCTCGCCGTACAGGACCCCGACGACCTCCACGTCCTCGGCCACTCGGCCGACTACCTCAACGCCGACGACGACACCCACGCCGGACTCCCCGACCTCCTCGGCCGGTCCCTGCGCACCAGCCGACGCCCCGACATCCTCAAGATCGCCGTCACCCTCAAAACCCTCGGCCGCACCGGACTCGGCGCCCTCGTCGACCGCGTCTGCGCCCACGCCCGCGAACTCGCCGCACTCATCGAAGCCCACCCCCGCTTCGAGCTCTACGACCAGCCCACGATCAGCACCGTCCTCTTCCGGCCCACCGAAGCCACCGACGACACCGTCGCCGCCGTACGCCGCACCCTCCTCACCGAAGGCCACGCCGTCCTCGGCCGCGCCGCCCCCGACGGCCGCCTCTGGCTCAAGGCCACCCTGCTCAACCCGCACGCCCGGACCGGCGACCTGGCCGCGCTCCTGAAACTGGTGGAAGGACACACAGCCCGATGAGCCCGACGCCCATCCCCCCACGCCACGAACCCGAAGCACCCCGCGACCTGGTGGGCATCGGCATCGGCCCCTTCAACCTCTCCCTCGCCGCCCTCGCCCACCCCCTCACCGAACTCGACACCGTCTTCTACGAACAACGCCCCACCTTCGACTGGCACCCCGGCCTCCTCATCGACGGCACCACCCTCCAAGTCCCCTTCCTCGCCGACCTCGTCACCCTCGCCGACCCCGCCAGCCCCTGGACCTTCCTCAACTACCTCAAAGCCCGCGACCGCCTCTTCCCCTTCTACTTCGCCGAGCGCTTCCACATCCAGCGCGCCGAATACGACGGCTACTGCCGCTGGGTCAGCGACAGCCTCCCCGGACTCCACTTCGCCCACCAGGTCGACGCCGTCCGCTGGAACCCCGAACGCGCCCTCTTCGAAGTCGACTTCACCCAACTCGACGCCGACGGCGAAGCCGAAGCCCTCGGCCGCACCTACACCCGCAACATCGTCATCGGCGTCGGCACCGCCCCCCACATCCCCGACGCCCTCAAACCCCTCGTCGAAGCCCCCGGCGTGCCCGTCATCCACGCCGCGGACTACCTCGAACACCGCGACCGCTTCCTCACCGCCGACCACATCACCGTCATCGGCGCCGGCCAATCAGGCGCCGAAGTCTTCCTCGACCTCCTCAGAAACCGCCCCACCGGACAAGAGAAGATCCACTGGCTCGCCCGCACCGAAGCCTTCGCCCCCATGGAGTACTCCAAACTCGGCCTCGAACACTTCACCCCCGACTACACCCGCTACTTCCACGCCCTCACCGAACCCGTACGCGACCGGCTCCTCGCCGCCCAATGGCAACTCCACAAAGGCATCGACGCCGACACCATCGCCGCCATCCACGACGAGCTCTACCGCCGCACCCTCCACGGCGGCTGGCCCGACGCCGTCCTCACCCCCGCCGTCCACGTCCGCACCGCGGGACGCGTCGCCACCACCAAAGTCGAACTCCACCTCGAACACGTCCAGCAAGGCACCCGCTCCCGCCTCACCACCGACGCCGTCGTCCTCGCCACCGGCTACCGCGAACGCCCCCTCAGCCGCATCCTCGCCGGACTCGACCCCTACCTCCGCCGCGACAGCGCCGAACGCCCCCGCATCGACGACCGCTTCCGCCTCGTCCTCGACCCCTCCGTCACCGGCCAGGTCTACGTCCAGAACGCCGAACTCCACACCCACGGCGTCGGCGCCCCCGACCTCGGCCTCGCCGCCTGGCGCAGCGCCACCATCCTCAACTCCCTCACCGGCAAAGACCCCTACCCCCTCCCCGAACGCACCTCCTTCACCACCTTCGGACTCGAACCCAGCCCCCACGTCCCCCACGCCCGCCGCGCCCCCGTCCTCCTCACCCCCCTCGTCGACGAACGCTGACACCACCACCGGCGACCGACAGCGAAAAGCCCCGGACCGGGACGGCACCACCGTCCCGACCCGGGGCCCACACCCCGGCCGGCTCCTAGAACACCGGCACACCGTTCCGCGTCAGCCGCCAGTCCACCGACGCGAACTCCGCCGGGTCCAGACTGCCCTTCGCCGTCACCCACTCCGCGATCCGCGTACGGATCTCCGTCGACTCCGACCACAACTCCTGCGCCGACGCCACATGCGGAAACGCCCCGCCACCGTTCGCCCGGTAGTTGTTCACCGCGAACACGAACCGCTCACCGTCCGACAACGGCGCACCATTGAACGACAGGTTCTTGATCCGCGAACCCGGCGCCTCAGCTATGTCGATGTCGTACCGCAGCCCCGACACGTAGTCGTAGTTGTAGTCCGGCCGGTTGTTCGCGTTCGTCAGCTTCTCCGGATCCACCACCGCGTCCGCCGCCGTCCGCACGAAATAATCCGCCGAATACTCCAGGTACGCCCGCACCTGAGCACCCGTCAGCAACTTCGCCACCAGCGTGTTGTCGTACACGTACAGACTCGACAGATCCCGGATCGTCACCTCGCCCGCCGGGATCTCCGACGTCCGCGAGAACGGCGACGCCTGCGCGATCACCGGCAACGACGCGTACTCCGTACCCGCCAGCGCCGCCCGGACCACGTCCTCCTGCACCTTCGTGATCAGGTCGATGATCGGCGCGTCCTTGAACCGCGCCTCCACCGTCGTCAGCGTCTGCGTCGCCGTCCCCACCACCTGGTTGACATACGTCACCACCGCGTCGTGCTCCGCCTTCAGCAGCTTCGTGATCCGCGGATCGTCCGCCACCGTCTTCGAATCACGCAGCGACGCCGCCACCGACTCGACCCGCCACCGGCCCTTCTCGAAGACCAACTCGAAGTCGAACAACGACAGACGCTCCGCGTAACACAACGGCTCCGACAACACGACCGTCCGGCCCGTCGCCGCGTTCGTCACCTTCAGCTCCGGGATCTCCACATGCGCGTGCCCCACCAGGATCGCGTCGATCCCCGGCACCTGCTGCGCCACCAGAGCCGCCGAATTCTCCACGTACGGCAGCTGATCACCGTACGACGACGTACCCGACGAACCACTGTGCGCCGACACCACCACCACGTCCGCACCCATCGACCGCAGCTTCGGCACCCACTTCGCCGCCTGCTCCTCCAGCCCCGGGAACGTCAACCTGCCCTGCACATACGCCTTGTCCCAAATCGCGATACCCGGATTCGTCAACCCCAGCACCGCCACCCGCACCGGCGGCAGACCAGGCACATGGAACTTCTTCATGAAGTACGGCGGAAAAGCCGGCTTCAACGTCTTCGCGTCCAGCGCGTTCGCACCCAACAACGGGAAATCACACTGCGACTCGAACTTCCGCAGCGTCTCGATCCCGTAATTGAACTCGTGGTTGCCCAGCGCCACCGCGTCATAGCCGATCGCATTCATCGCCTGCGCCATCGGATGCACCGGACCACCCTCGGCGGTGATCGGATCCACCTTCGCGTAGTAATACGTCAGAGGCGTGCCCTGAATCGTGTCACCCGCGTCCAACAGCAGCGTGTTGCCACGGCCCTTCTCCTCGCGGACCTGCTCCACCAGCGTCGAGATCCGCGCCAGACCCATCGCGTTGCCCTTGGCGTCGGAGTACTCCGCGTCCTTGAAGTAGTCCCAGTTGAAGACATGCCCGTGCAGATCGGTCGTGCCCATCACCGTCAGCGCGTACCGCTTCGGACGCTTCGCACCCCCCTCCACCGCCGCCGCCTGCGCGGCCGGAGCACCCACCGCACCCGTCAGCGCCACCCCGGCACCCGTCACAGCGGACCTCTTCAGAAACTTCCGGCGGTTCAACGGCATGACAGCGACTCCTCGGGGCGATGGTGAACGACGCGCGTAGATTCTGACCCACCCCCCACACCCCCGAACAGATCCCGCAGGTTTCGATCTGATGACCGGCACACCCCACAACCCGCCACTCCGGTGACACAGTGGGACGTATGACCCCCACCCCCGACGCCCCCCACATCACCGTCCGCGGCGAAGCCCACCTCGAAACCGAACCCGAACTCGCCCGCATCGGCATCACCCTCACCGCCCGCGGAACCGACCGACGCGCCACCCTCGCCGACCTCACCCGCCGCAACACCACCACCCTCGACCTCGTCAAAACCTACGGAGACGCCGTCGAACACCTCGAAACCAGCGCCCTCACCATCACCCCCGAACTCACCCGACACGGCCGCGGCGAACGCGTCCGCGCCCACCACGGCCACCTCCACCTCACCGCCGAACTCAACGACTTCACCGCACTCGGCGAACTCACCACCCGCCTCGCCGACCTCGACCTCACCCGCATCGACGGCCCCTGGTGGACCCTCCGCCCCACCTCACCCGCCCACAAGCAAGCCCGCCAACAAGCCGTCCACGACGCCGTCCAACGCGCCCGCGAATACGCCGAAGCCCTCGGCACCACCCTCACCGCACTCCTCGACCTCACCGACACCGAACCCGAACCCGCCCACCCCCTCGACCGCGCCATGCGCACCATGACCTACGGCGCCGAGAACACCGACGAACCCGCACCCCTCGACCTCGAACCACAACGCCGGCACATCCACGCCCAGGTCACCGCCCGATTCACCATGGCACCCCCGAACCTGTGACCCCACGGCGCTCATCGGAGCACCCCCGCGCACAATTCAACCCTTGTCAATAGCCCTTCACACAAAGGTTGTTGGGCAGTCACGCACGCCCAATTCTCTACCCGCCGGTAAGCCCTAGGCTCAGACCATGCGCCGAGCAAAAATCGTCTGTACTCTGGGGCCCGCCACCGACTCGTACGACCAGATCAAAGCACTGGTCGAAGCCGGAATGGACGTCGCCCGATTCAACCTCAGCCACGGCACCCACGCCGAACACGAGGAGCGCTACCAACGCGTACGAAAGGCCTCCGACGAAACGAGCCGAAGCGTCGGAATCCTCGCCGACCTTCAAGGCCCGAAGATCCGCCTCGGCCGCTTCCGCGAAGGCCCCGTACTCCTTGAACGCGGCGACACCTTCACCATCACCGTCGAACCCGACACCGAAGGCGACCGCCACACCTGCGGCACCACCTACGACGGACTCGCCACCGACGTCACACCCGGCGAACGCATCCTCGTCGACGACGGCAAAGTCAGCCTCGAAGTCACCGCGGTCGACGGCCCCCGCGTCCACACCACCGTCGTCGAAGGCGGCATGGTCTCCGACCACAAAGGCCTCAACCTCCCCGGCGTGGCCGTCTCCGTCCCCGCCCTCTCCGACAAGGACGAAGCAGACCTCCGCTGGGCCCTGCGCACCGGCTTCGACGTCATCGCCCTTTCCTTCGTCCGCAGCGGCCGCGACATCGACGACGTCCACCGCATCATGGACGAGGAAGGCCGCCGCCTCCCCGTCATCGCCAAAGTCGAGAAACCCCAGGCCGTCGACAACATCGACGATATCGTCGCCGCCTTCGACGGCATCATGGTCGCCCGCGGCGACCTCGGCGTCGAAATGCCCCTCGAACAGGTCCCCATCGTCCAGAAGCGCGCCATCAAACTCGCCAAGCGCAACGCCAAACCGGTCATCGTCGCCACCCAGATGCTCGACTCGATGATCGAGAACTCCCGCCCCACCCGCGCCGAGGCCTCCGACGTCGCCAACGCCGTCATCGACGGCACCGACGCCGTCATGCTCTCCGGCGAGACCAGCGTCGGCAAGTACCCCATCGAGACCGTGCGCACCATGGCCCGCATCGTCGAAGCCGCCGAAGAGGACATCCTCGCCAAGGGACTGCCGCCCCTCACCGAACGCAACAAGCCCCGCACCCAGGGCGGCTCCGTCGCCCGCGCCGCCGCCGACATCGGCGACTTCCTCGGCGCCAAGTTCCTCGTCGCCTTCACCCAGTCCGGCGACACCGTCCGCCGCCTCTCCCGCTACCGCTCGCCGATCCCCCTCCTGGCGTTCACCCCCGACCCCGCCACCCGGTCCCAGCTCAACCTCACCTGGGGCGTCGAGACCTTCCTCGGACCCCACGTCGACTCCACCGACGCCATGGTCGACCAGGTCGACGAGCAGCTCCTGAAGATCGGCCGCTGCCAGAAGGGCGACATGGTGGTCATCACCGCCGGCTCCCCGCCCGGCATCTCCGGCTCCACGAACCTGGTCCGCGTCCACCACATCGGCGAGGACGACACCCCCAAGTGACCGGCCCCGGGCCCCTCAAGAGGAGGGGCCCACCGCGCCGGACTCAGTACTTGGGCCCCACGTGCGCGTCCATCAGAGCCACGTCGGCCCTGCGGGCCACGGAGATGTTGTAGGCGTTCCCGTGCCGGGTGCAGTGCGTCCACGTCACCCCGAGGCGGTCCAGCGTGTCGGTGTAGAGCCGCCGGATGTCGCCGGAGACGTTGGTGAAGAAGTACCGCGGATACTCGTACCGCTTGCGCTCACCGGCGACGACGCGGGTCGTCCAGTTGATGATCCGGCACCCGTCGGAGTGGATGAGCCCGCGGACGAACTCCCACGGATGAGCGTCCACGATCTCCCGCTGCCACCCCTCCAGCACGATCACCCGCTCATGCTTCTTGCCGGGGCCGTGCTGGGGGAAGAGACAGGGCCAGTGAGAGGTGAACGACTTCACTTCGACACAACCCGACCTTTGGCGACGTGCGACGCTCGGGCGCGCCATCACCCTGCGCATTGCGTCCTCGGCTGCTGCGATGAGCCCGGTCTGCCGAGCATTACAGAAGACGGACAAATGGTGCTGCTTGCGCTTTGAAATGATGTGGCCGTCACCGAGGTATAGGCCCAGTAGATAGGCGTACGCAACTTTGTCGATTTCCTGGCCTGTGCACCGCGGGCAGTCCGTGGGCTGCTCATACGTCTCGCCGCGCGCCCGGCGGTCCTCGCTGCGCCACCAGCCGATGGTTCCGCGCGGAATACCCAGGCGCTCCGCCACTATCCGGTTCGGCATCCCCTGGCGCATGAGTTCGACAGCGAAGGCCCGGATCGAAGGACTGTGCTTCATGTCGACACTCTGTGCAATGAACGGCTGCTGCGCTCACGCAAAAGCGGATGTTCACGAGAACGTGAACATCCGCTTAATGGGTGACCTTGTAATCCAAGGAAAAGTGCCCCGAGTCGGATTCGAACCGACGCTGTCGGTGGTTTGAGCACCGTGTCTCTACCGCTGGACTACCGGGGCTTCCTGCAAAACGAAGGCTGGTGCTCACCCGCTGTGCCCCCACCTTACCGCAGCTAGGTACGCTCTTGGGAGCAGTACTTGTCTGCCCTGGAACAAGGAGCACCCCGTGACCGCCCCCGAGTCGCCCCAGCCCGTGGACGCGCCCGACGACGACAAGTCGCACGTACCTCCGCTGACGACCCGTGTCGTCATCGCCGAGGACGAGGCGCTGATCCGTCTCGATCTCAAGGAGATGCTGGAGGAGGAGGGCTACACCGTCGTCGGTGAGGCGGGTGACGGTGAGCAGGCCGTCGAGCTGGCCCGGGAGCACAAGCCGGATCTGGTGATCCTCGATGTGAAGATGCCGAAGCTGGACGGGATCTCGGCGGCGGAGAAGATCGCCGAGGAGAGCATCGCGCCGGTGCTGATGCTGACGGCGTTCTCGCAGCGTGATCTGGTGGAGCGGGCGCGTGACGCGGGTGCGATGGCGTATCTGGTGAAGCCGTTCAGCAAGAGCGACGTGGTGCCGGCGATCGAGATGGCGGTGTCGCGGTTCACGGAGCTGAAGGAGCTGGAGAAGGAGGTCGCGGACCTCAGCCAGCGGCTGGAGACGCGGAAGCTGGTGGACCGGGCGAAGTCGGTGCTGCAGACGGAGTACGGGCTGTCGGAGCCGGCGGCGTTCCGGTGGATCCAGAAGACGTCGATGGACCGGCGGATGTCGATGCAGCAGGTTGCGGAGGCGGTCATTCAGGACGCCGAGGAGAAGAAGTCGTCGAAGGGTTAGTCCCGGCGGCGCGTTCGGTACGGCGAGAGGCCCGCGACCCCGGTGGGGGTGCGGGCCTCTTCGTGTGTCCGGGTGCGGTGGGTCAGTCCTCGCCGAGGTAGGCCTTGCGGACGGACTCGTCGTGGAGGAGGTCCTGTCCGCTGCCGGAGAGGACGATGTTGCCGATTTCCATGACGTGTCCCTGGTCGGCGAGGGAGAGCGCCGCCTGGGCGTTCTGTTCGACGAGCAGGATGGTGGTGCCCTGGGCCTTGAGCTCGGTGATGGTCGCCATGATCTTCTGCATCATGATCGGCGAGAGGCCCATGGAGGGTTCGTCGAGCATGAGCAGCTTGGGCTGGGACATGAGGGCCCGGCCCATGGCGAGCATCTGCTGTTCACCGCCGGAGAGGGTGCCGGCGGCCTGCTTGCGGCGTTCCCCGAGGATGGGGAAGAGGTCGTAGGCGCGCTGGATGTCCTTTTCGATGCCTGCTTTGTCGGTGCGCAGGAAGGCGCCGAGTTGCAGGTTCTCGGTGATGGTGAGCCGGGGGAAGATGTGGCGTCCCTCGGGGGAGTGCGCGAGTCCGAGGGCGACGATCTTGTGGGCGGGAACGCCGTTGACGATCTTGCCGTCGAAGCGGATGACTCCGGAGGTCGGCTTGAGGAGCCCGGAGAGGGTGCGCAGGGTGGTGGTCTTGCCGGCGCCGTTGGTGCCGATGAGGGTGACGATCTGGCCGGCTTCGACGGAGAAGGAGATGCCCTTGACGGCTTCGATCTTGCCGTAGGCGACCTTGAGGTCTTCGACCTCGAGCAGTGCGGTCACTGGGCGCTTCCTTCCTTGCTGGTGGTGCTCTGCGCTCCGTGGGCCTCGGCGGCTTCGACTTCGGCGAGTTCGTCGGCGCCGGGGGCGCCTTCGAAGGGGGTGCCGAGGTAGGCCGCGACGACGCGTTCGTCGCCCTGGACCACGTCGGAGGTTCCTTCGACGAGTTTTTCGCCTTGGACGAGGCAGGCGACGCGGTCGCACAGGTTGAAGATGAAGCGCATGTCGTGCTCGATGACGAGGACGGCGATGCCCTTGTCCCGGATGGCGAAGACGAGTTCTTCGGTGGCCCGGGTCTCTTGGGGGTTCATGCCGGCGGTGGGCTCGTCGAGGAGGAGGAGTCCGGGGTCGCTGGCGAGGGCGCGGGCGATTTCGAGCTTGCGCTGTTCGCCGTAGGGGAGGTTGCGGGAGAGGTGGTCGGCCTTGTGGGCGAGGCCGATGAACTCCAGCAGTTCCATGGCGCGTTCGCGGCTGGCGGCTTCTGCCTTGCGGAAGCCGGGGCCGCGCAGGAGGGCGGACCAGAGCCCTTCCTTGGTGCGGGTGTGGCGGCCGACGAGCACGTTCTCCAGGACGGTCATGTTGGCGAAGAGCCGGATGTTCTGGAAGGTGCGGGCGATGCCGGCGCTGGTGACGAGGTGGGGCTTGGGGGGCAGGACGGTGCCCTTGTAGGCGACTTTGCCCTCGGTGGGGACGTAGAGGCCGGTGAGGCAGTTGAAGAAGGTGGTCTTGCCGGCGCCGTTGGGTCCGATGAGGCCGACGATCTCGCCGCTGTTGACGGTGAGGTCGACGCCGCGGACGGCGGTGAGGCCGCCGAAGCGCATGGTGACGCCGGTGGCTTCGAGGACGGGGCTGGTGGCCGTGGTGGTGGTCATGTGGGTCACGCCCCTGCCTTGGTGACGCCGACGGTGGTGTCGGGCAGGCTCTGTTCGGGGATGTCGAGTTGGCCGGTGTCGTGGAATTCGAGCTGCCGGCGGCGGTTGGCGATGATGCCTTCGGGGCGGAATCGCATGAGGATGACGAGGGCGATGCCGAAGGCGAAGAGCTGGTACTCCTTGAGGAAGCCGAGCTTCTCGGGGAGCAGGTAGAGCAGGGTGGCGCCGAGGATGGGTCCGTTGACGGTGCCCATGCCGCCGAGGACGACGGCGGCGAGGAGGAACGCCGAGTTCGGGGGGACGGATCCGGCGAACTGGTAGGGGGCGGGGTTGACGCTGTAGCCGACGTGGGCGCTGACGGTGCCGGCGAGGCCGGCGAGGCTGGCGCCGAGGGCGAAGGCGATGAGCTTGACGCGGAAGCCGTTGATGCCCATGGCGGTGGCGGCGGTCTCGTCTTCGCGGATGGCGATCCAGGAGCGGCCGATGCGGCTGTCGGCGGCGCGGTTGAAGACGACGACGACGATGCCGGTGATGACGAGCATCAGCAGGAAGTAGTTGGCGAAGCGGCCGAGGGTGATTCCGCCGATGGCGTGGGTGGCACCGAAGTTGAACCCGAAGATGTCGAGGTCGGGGATCATGGAGATGCCGTTGGGGCCGTTGGTGAGGTTGGGTCCGGAGGATCCGTCGAGGTTGTTGACGCCGATGCGGAAGATCTCTCCGAAGCCGAGGGTGACGATGGCGAGGTAGTCGCCGCGCAGTCGCAGGGTGGGGGCGCCGATGAGGACGCCGAAGACGAGCGACGCGGCCATTCCGGTGAGCATGGCGGCCCAGAAGGGGAACTGGACGCCGGAGAAGCGGGAGAACTCGCTGCCGGAGACGAGGGCTGCGGCGTAGGCGCCGACGCCGAGGAAGGCGACGTATCCGAGGTCGAGGAGTCCGGTGAGGCCGACGACGATGTTGAGGCCGAGGGCGACGGTGGCGACGACGAGGATGTTGACGCCGAGGTTGGCGTTGTGTTCGTCGCTTTCGACGAAGGGGAAGATCGCCGCGGCGAGGAAGGCCATGGAGGTGGCGAATCCCTTGTGGCGGGCGTTGAGTTCGGCGAAGCGGTCGAAGAGTCCGGCGGTGAGGAGTGCCCAGGCGCCGAGGACGACGAGGAACAGGTAGCCGATGAACGTTTCGCTGGCTTCGGGGTCGACGCCGATGCCGTAGGTGAAGACGATGAGGGCCACGGCGGTGGCGGCGGTGATGACGAGGCGTTCGCCCCAGGCGGGGAGGGGGGTGGCCGTGGGGAGGTGGTCGGGCTTGGTGACGTAGTCCTTGAAGGTGTCGCCCGGCTTGGGGAGGGCGAGGGTGCCGAGGACGGCGATCAGGGAGCCGATGGCGGCGATGTAGGCGCCGGGGTCGAGGGCGACGAGGCCCTTGAGGTCGACGGCGATCGCGATGGCGCTGAACCAGGCGACGGCGAACGCCGAGGCCGCGGCGAGGACGACGGGCTGGGTGGCGCCGGTGGGGTTGAGCCAGCGCAGGCCGCGGATGTCCCAGAGGGTGAGGGCGTAGACGACGGTGAGGAGGCCTGCGACGAGTGCGAGGACCTGGAGTCCGGCGGGGGAGCCGTAGTAGGTGAGGTCCCCGGGGAATTCGTCGGTGTAGGTCCAGGACATGAACGTGCTGGCGATGGTGGCGAGGGCGCCGACCAGGACGAGGGCGCGGGCCACGGTGGGCGGGAGCGCGATGAGGCCGCGGGCGGGGTCCGTCCGGGGGGTGGCCGCCGGGGTCTTCTCGGTGGTTGCCATGGTGCTCACGCCCTGTCCGCGACGCGTTCGCCGACTAGGCCTTGTGGCCTGAACAGCAGTACGAGGATGAGGAGTACGAAGGCCCAGACGGAGGACCAGCCGCCGCCGCCGAGCTGCTGCATGCCGGGGATGCCGTCGATGTAGGAGGTGGCCATGGTCTCGGCGAGGCCGAGGACGAGGCCGCCGATCATGGCGCCGTAGATGTTCCCGATGCCGCCGAGGACGGCCGCGGTGAAGGCCTTGAGGCCCATCTGGAAGCCCATGTCGTACTTGATCTGTCCGTAGCGCAGGCCGTAGGAGACGGCGGCTACGGCGGCGAAGAAGCCGCCGATGGCGAACGCGATCACGATGATGCGGTTGGTGTCGATGCCCATGAGCTGGGCGGTGTCCGGGTCCTGTGCGGTGGCCTGCATGGCGCGGCCGGTGCGGGAGAGGCGGACGAAGAGGGCGAGGGCGGCCATGCAGAGGGGGGCGGCGATGATGACGAAGGCCGCGCCGCTCTGGATGCGGATGTCGCCGATGTGCCAGGGACCGAAGTCGAGCTGGGGGAAGGTGCGGTCGGTCTTGGCGTCGGGGTACCAGTTGAAGACGGCCTGCTGGAGGGCGAGGGAGAGGCCGATGGCGGTGATGAGGGGTGCGAGGCGTGGTGCGCCGCGCAGTGGTCGGTAGGCGAAGCGTTCGGCTCCGACGGCGATGAGGACGGAGACGAGTCCGCCGCCTATGAGCATCGCCGGCAGGGCTATCCACATGGATGTGCCGTTGGGCAGGACGTACAGGTAGACCGAGAGTGCGCCGAAGCCTCCGGTCATGAAGATCTCGCCGTGGGCGAAGTTGATGAGCTGGACGATGCCGTACACCATCGTGTAGCCGATGGCGATCAGCCCGTACATCGAGCCGAGGAACAGCCCGTTGGCCAGCTGCTGCGGCAGGGTGTTCACCGCATGGCCTCCATGTGGGTGGGGAGAGTTGAGCAGGGCGTATGAAACGGGCCGCGCGGTGACGTGTGGTCAGTGGCCGCGCGGCCCTGTGGTGGTGCTGAGGGCCTGTCGTCCGGATCAGGCCGGTGTCGCGGGTGCCGGGACGAACCGTCGGTCGCGGCTGGACTGATCCGGACTACAGGCCCTGGCGGCGGTGTGGATCAGCCGTTGAAGGTGCCGCTCTTGACGGCCTTCCACTTGCCGTCGACGACCTGGTAGACGGTGAGCTGCTTGTTGGTGGTGTCGCCGTACTCGTCGAAGGAGACGGGGCCGGCGATGCCGTCGAACTTGGTCTTCTGGACTTCCTCGACGACCTTGGCGCGGGCGTCGGAGGGGACCTTGCCGTCCTTCACGACGTTGCCGATCGCCTTGATGATGGCGGTGGCGGCGTCGTAGGAGTAGCCGCCGTAGGTGCCGTAGTCGCCCTTGAGGCCGGAGGCCTTGTACTTCTTGATGAAGTCGGCGGCGGAGGGCAGGGTGTCGACGGGCTGGCCGACGGAGGTGACGAGGTCGCCTTCGGAGGTCTTGCCGGCGGTCTCGATGTAGGTCGGGGTGAACATGCCGTCACCGCCGAAGAGCGGGACCTTGGCGCCGGCGTCCTTGAGCTGCTTGGTGAGCTTCTCGGACTCGTCGTACTGGCCGCCGTAGTAGACGAGGTCGGCCTTGGAGTTCTTGATCTTGGTGACGAGGGCCGAGAAGTCGGTGTCGCCGGTGTTGACGTGGTCCTCGCCGGCGACCTTGCCGCCGGCCTTGGTGAAGCCGGCCTTGAAGAGCTTGGCGAGGCCGGCGCCGTAGGTCTGCTTGTCGTCGACGACGAAGACCTTGCGCTTCTTCAGGGTGGTGTAGGCGTAGTCGGCCGCGAAGCCGCCCTGCAGGGCGTCGGTGGTGGCGGTGCGGAAGTACGTCTTGAAGGGACGCGCCTTCTTCGTCTGCCAGTTCTTGCCCTGGGTGAGCTCGGGGGCGGTGTTCGAGGGGGAGATCTCGACCAGGTTGGCGGTGGCGAACACCTGCTGCATCTGGGTGGCGACGCCGGAGTTCAGCGGGCCGACGACGCCGAGGACCTTGTCGTTGCCGACGAGCTGGGTGGCGTTGGTCTGGCCCTGGGCGGGGATCGCCTTGTCGTCGAGGGCGACGACCTTGAATTTCACGCCGGGGACGAGGTTCTTCTTGTTGGCGTCGTCGACGGCGATCTGGACGCCGCCCTTGATGCCGAGGCCCGTGGCGGAGTTCTGGCCGGTCAGCGGCGCGTCGACGCCGATGATGACCTCGGTCTTCTTGCCGCTGTTGTCACCGCCCTTGTCGTCGTCGCGCGAACCGCAGGCGGTCAGCGTGAGTGCTCCCGTGGTGAGCACGGAGGTGAGTATGACCAAAGAACGGTGTCGCACGTTTAATCCTCTCCCTGGCGCAGCAGCTCTATTGAGCTGCCGTGTGTCTCGCCGGGCCGTACTGGGGTGGTACAGGTGCCGTGCTGCAGACGCGCCCGGCGGCGCGGTGACTGGCCGTGACTCTAAGCCCGTCTGTGGGCGGCGGCATCGCCGTGGGCTGGCTTGTGACTTTCTTGTTATGACGTGCTGGTGGGGGAACTTCTCGGACGGGGGCTCTCGGACGGTTTGGCGGAAAAGCTCCGGAGTCCACATTTTGAGAATCCGCACTTCCGGTTGCGCGTGGGCGTGGGCGGCGCCGGGCGGGGTGGCGGGCGGTCCGGAGGGGCCTTGGGAGGTGGTGGGAGCGCTGCCCGGGGAGGCCGGAACTGTGATGTTGTATTGCGTCCGTGTTACGCAGCGTTACGGCGGGCCGGGGCTGTTCGGGCTCGGGGAGCGGCCTGGGTGGGGGTCGGCGAGGTGGTGTGGCGGGTATTCCCGGGATGGGCGGTGTCCGTGGTGCGAGGTGCGCGGTTCCGGGTGGTGCCGTCTGGACTCGCCGCAGGGAACCGGGGTCGGCCCTCCCGGGCGCCCTCGTCAACTCGGTTCCGGAGAAGCCTCGTTGATGCTGATCCAGGCGCTCGCGGCGTGGCCGGCGGCGCCGACTCGCCCTGGACGCGGGGGAGTCGGCGCCGGTGACGCCGCGGTGGGGCCCGGTGGCGCAGGCGCGGGCCGCCGCCGTGCCGGGCCGGTGTGCCGTTCGGCTACGGCAGTTTCACGAAGGGCGCGAGGAAGGCGCGGGCTCCGGGGGTGTCGAGGCGGTAGGCGACGTTGGTGGCGTAGCACGGTGTGTCGCCGGTGATGGTGGTGGCGGCGAGGACGCGCCGGCCGCCGAGCACGGCGAAGTTCGGGCCGCCCGAATCGCCGTAGCAGGCACCGCCGTTGCCCTGGGGGGCGGTCATCGCGAGGCGTACCCAGGCGTTGTTGAGGGCGTCGAAGGAGACGGGTGCCTTCATGCGGACGCCGCCGCCGGGGTGGGTCTGGCCGCCGGGGCCGTTGAGGGCTTCCTGGGTGCCGTATCCGGCGACGGTCCAGGAGGTGGTGTTCAGTCCCCGCGGGCCGAGGGCGCCGAGCTGTCCGGCGGTGGGGAGGGCGGCGGGGGTGAAGGTCCAGCGGGCCCGGAGCCGGTCGGCGGGCAGTTCGACGACGGAGATGTCGTGGGTGTCGGAGGCGGGGCCCGGGTACGCGGGGTGGGTGTGGGCGGTGCCTTCGACGGCGACGGCTTCGGCCTGGGCGGTGGGGTCGCCGGGGTGGGCCTTCGCGGCGGCGTCGAGTCCGGCCTGGACGTCCTGGTCGAGGGAGACGTAGAAGCGGACGTCGTCGGGCCAGTCGGTGGTGCAGTGCGCCGCGGTCAGGAAGGTGCCCGAGTCGATCATGGTGCCGGAGCAGACCCAGTCGACGCGGTCGGGGGTGGCGGGGTCGTCGTCGTTGTCCCAGGTGGCGACGAGGGCGCCGACTTCGGTGCGCTCGGGTGCGGGGGTCGCGTTGTAGGAGTTGATCGCGGAGGAGGGCAGCGCGGTGGCGAGGACGGCGGCGCAGGCGGCCGCGGTGACGGCACTGGCGCGGGCCATGGTGGTGGCGCGTACGGCGGTCAAGAGAACCCCTTTTTGGGCTGGGTGGGACGGGTGTTCTCCTGCGGGGGGTGATCAGCGCACAGTGAAGCGTGTGGGGCGGGTCGCGGCAAGGGTGCCGTCCCGCCCCGGTCGTCCTCGCGGGGTGCGCTGGGGTCAGCGGGCGGCGCGGACCTGCTCGGCGTCGCCGGGGCGGGCGTCGCGGAGCATGCAGGTGAGGCGGGCGGTGCAGACGCGCTTGCCGTCCTCGCCGGTGATGACGATCTCGTACGTCGCCGTGGAGCGGCCCTGGTGCACGGGGGTGGCCACGCCGGTGACGAGGCCGGAGCGGGCGCCGCGGTGGTGGGTGCAGTTGAGGTCGACGCCGACGGCGATCTTGGAGCTGCCGCCGTGGAGCATGGCGCCGACGGAGCCGAGGGTCTCGGCGAGGACGGCGGAGGCGCCGCCGTGGAGGAGGCCGTAGGGCTGGGTGTTGCCCTCGACGGGCATGGTGCCGACGACGCGGTCCGCGGAGGCTTCGAGGATCTGGACGCCCATGCGGGTGCCGAGGTGGCCCGCGGAGAAGAGCGCGGGCAGGTCGACACCGAGGGAGGCGTACTCGTCGACGACCTCTTGCGGGAACTTCACGCTGTGCTGCTCGCCCATCGGGCCGGGCTCCGTTCGTCGTGGATCACTTCGTCGTGGATCACTGTCGCTGAGCAAACGCTCAGTCGGTTGCCGATTGTTCCAGACGGACGACGACGGATTTGCTCGCCGGGGTGTTGCTGGTGTCGGCGGTCGCGTCGAGCGGGACGAGGACGTTGGTCTCGGGGTAGTACGCGGCGGCGCAGCCCCGGGCGGTCGGGTAGTGGACGACGCGGAAGCCGGGGGCGCGGCGTTCGACGCCGTCGCGCCACTCGCCGACGAGGTCGACGTAGGAGCCGTCGGCGACGCCGAGGGCGTGGGCGTCCTCGGGGTTGACGAGGACGACGCGGCGGCCGTTCCTGATGCCGCGGTAGCGGTCGTCGAGGCCGTAGATCGTGGTGTTGTACTGGTCGTGGGAGCGCAGGGTCTGCAGCAGGAGGCGGCCCTCGGGCAGCTCCGGGTGCTCGACGGGCGCCGCGGTGAAGTTGGCCTTGCCGGTGGCGGTGGGGAAGCGGCGTTCGTCGCGCGGGGCGTGGGGCAGGGCGAAGCCGGCGGGGTCGGCCACGCGCGCGTTGAAGTCGGTGAAGCCGGGGACCACGCGGGCGATGCGGTCGCGGATCGTCGCGTAGTCCTTCTCGAACTCCTCCCAGGGGGTCCGGCTGGCCTCGCCGAGGACGCGGCGGGCGAGGCGGCACACGATGGCCGGCTCGGACAGCAGGTGCCGGCTCGCGGGCTCCAGGCGGCCGCGCGAGGCGTGCACCATGCCCATGGAGTCCTCGACGGTCACGAACTGCTCGCCACCGCCTTGGAGGTCGCGCTCGGTGCGGCCGAGGGTGGGCAGGATCAGGGCGCGGACGCCGGTGACCACGTGGGAGCGGTTGAGCTTGGTCGACACGTGGACGGTGAGGCGGGCGCGGCGCATGGCCGCCTCGGTGACGTCGGTGTCGGGTGAGGCGGAGACGAAGTTGCCGCCCATCGCGAAGAACACCTTCGCCTCGCCGTCGCGCAGGGCGCGGATGGCCCGTACGACGTCGTAGCCGTGCTCGCGGGGCGGGGCGAAGCCGAACTCCTTCTCCAGCGCGTCGAGGAACGCCGGGGCGGGCCGTTCGAAGATGCCCATCGTGCGGTCGCCCTGCACGTTGGAGTGGCCGCGCACGGGGCAGACGCCCGCGCCGGGGCGGCCGATGTCGCCGCGCAGCAGCAGGAAGTTGACGACCTCGCGGATGGTGGGCACGGCGTGCTTGTGCTGGGTGAGGCCCATGGCCCAGCAGACGATGGTGCGCCGGGAGGCGAGGACCATCTCCAGTGCCTCGTCGATGTCCGCGCGCGTGAGGCCGGTCGCGGTGAGGGTGTCGTCCCAGTCGGCGGCGCGGGCGGCCTCGGCGAACTCCTCGTAGCCGTGGGTGTGTTCGCGGACGAAGTCCTCGTCGACGGCTCCCTCGGTCTCCAGGATCAGCTTGTTCAGGAGGCGGAAGAGTGCCTGGTCGCCGCCGAGGCGGATCTGGAGGAACAGGTCGGTGAGGGCGGCGCCCTTGATCATGCCCTGGGGGGTCTGCGGGTTCTTGAACCTCTCCAGGCCGGCCTCGGGCAGCGGGTTGACCGTGATGATCTTCGCGCCGTTCGCCTTGGCCTTCTCCAGCGCGGACAGCATGCGGGGGTGGTTCGTGCCCGGGTTCTGGCCGGCGACGATGATCAGGTCGGCCCGGTACAGGTCGTCGAGCAGGACGCTGCCCTTGCCGACGCCGAGGGTCTCGGTCAGCGCCGAGCCGGACGACTCGTGGCACATGTTCGAGCAGTCCGGCAGGTTGTTCGTGCCGAGCTCGCGGGCGAACAGCTGGTAGAGGAACGCGGCCTCGTTGCTGGTGCGGCCCGAGGTGTAGAAGACGGCCTCGTCGGGGGAGTCGAGCGCGGTGATCTCCTCCGCGACGATGTCGAAGGCCCGCTCCCAGGACACCGGCTCGTAGCGGTCGGCGCCCTCCGGCAGGTACATGGGGTGGGTGAGGCGGCCCTGCTGGCCCAGCCAGTAGCCGCTGCGGCCGGCGAGGTCGGAGACCGGGTGCGCGGCGAAGAAGTCGGGGGTGACCCGGCGCAGCGTGGCCTCCTCGGCGACCGCCTTCGCGCCGTTCTCGCAGAACTCGGCGGTGTGCCGGTGCTCCGGTTCGGGCCAGGCGCAGCCCGGGCAGTCGAAGCCGTCCTTCTGGTTGACCCGCAGGAGGGTGAGGGCGGTGCGGCGCACACCCATCTGCTGCTGGGCCATGCGCAGGGTGTGCCCGATGGCGGGCAGCCCGGCGGCCGCGTGCTTCGGCTCGGCGACCTGCGGCGCGTCCTGGACCGGATCGCCCTTGGGCGGCTTGCTGGCCATCGTCTCGACCCCTTCGCGTGCACGCGTGCGCTGTCTTCGTCCCCGCTCGGTCCGGGGGCCCGGTGGCCGGGTCCTCGCACGGGTCCGATCCTCGCACGCGCCGCCCGCGGTGCCGGTGCCCGGGCCCGGACGGCTCTCGCTGTCAGTGGGGCGTGGCAGGATCGGGGGCGTGGCAGAAACAGCATCGAAGAAGACCGAGCAGACCTCCGGCACGGGCCGTCCGCGGCTGATGCTCATGGACGGGCACTCGCTGGCCTACCGCGCGTTCTTCGCGCTCCCCGCGGAGAACTTCACGACCGCGACGGGCCAGCCGACGAACGCGATCTACGGCTTCGCGTCGATGCTGGCGAACACGCTGCGCGACGAGGCGCCCACGCACTTCGCGGTGGCGTTCGACGTGTCCCGCAAGACGTGGCGGTCCGAGGAGTTCACCGAGTACAAGGCGAACCGCTCGAAGACCCCCGACGAGTTCAAGGGCCAGGTCGAGCTGATCGGCGAGCTGCTCGACGCGATGCACGCGGAGCGGTTCGCCGTGGAGGGCTTCGAGGCGGACGACGTGATCGCCACGCTCGCCACGCAGGCCGAGGCCGCCGGGTTCGACGTGCTGATCGTCACCGGCGACCGCGACTCCTTCCAGCTGGTCTCCGAGCACACCACCGTGCTCTACCCGACCAAGGGCGTCTCCGAGCTGACCCGCTTCACCCCGGAGAAGGTCTTCGAGAAGTACGGGCTGACGCCGGCGCAGTACCCCGACTTCGCGGCGCTGCGCGGCGACCCGTCCGACAACCTCCCGGGCATCCCGGGCGTCGGCGAGAAGACCGCCGCGAAGTGGATCAACCAGTTCGGTTCGTTCGCGGAGCTGGTCGAGCGTGTCGACGAGGTCAAGGGCAAGGCCGGGCAGAACCTCCGTGACCACCTGGAGTCGGTGAAGCTGAACCGCCGGCTCACCGAACTGGAGCGCAACGTCGAGCTGCCGCGCACCGTCACCGACCTGGAGCGCGCGCCGTACGACCGCAAGACCGTCGCGATGGTCCTGGACACCCTGGAGATCAGGAACCCCTCGCTGCGCGAGCGGCTGTTCGCCGTCGACCCGGGGGCGGCGGAGGAGGAGGCAGCCCAGCCGGCCGCGCCCGGCGTGGAGCTGGACGGCGCGGTGCTGGGCGCGGGCGAGCTCGCTCCGTGGCTCGCCGAGCACGGCGAGGCCCCCCTGGGCCTGGCCACCGTCGACGCGTGGGGGCTGGGCACCGGCTCGGTGGCCGAGGTCGCGCTCGCCGCGGCGGACGGCAAGGCCGCCTGGTTCGACCCCTCGCAGCTGGACGAGGCGGACGAGAACGCGTTCGCGGGCTGGCTCGCCGACGCCGCCCGGCCGAAGGTCCTGCACAACGCGAAGGGCGTGATGCGCGTCTTCGCCGAGCACGGCTGGACCGTCGAGGGCGTCACCATGGACACCGCGCTCGCCGCGTACCTGGTGAAGCCGGGCCGCCGCTCGTTCGCCCTGGACGCGCTGACGCTGGAGTACCTGAACCGCGAGCTGGAGCCCGCCGCCGCGGCCGACGGGCAGCTCGCCTTCGGCGCGGACGACCAGGCCGAGGCCGAGGCACTGATGGTGCAGGCCCGCGCGATCCTCGACCTGGGCGGGGCGTTCGGCGAGAAGCTGACGGAGGTCGGCGCGGCCGACCTGCTGCGCGACATGGAGCTGCCGACGTCCGCGCTGCTGGCCCGCATGGAGCGGCACGGCATCGCCGCCGACCGGGCGCACCTGGAGGCCATGGAACAGATGTTCGCGGGCGCCGTGCAGCAGGCCGTGAAGGAGGCGCACGCCTCCGTGGGCCACGAGTTCAACCTCGGCTCGCCCAAGCAGCTCCAGGAGGTCCTCTTCGGCGAGCTGGGCCTGCCGAAGACGAAGAAGACCAAGACGGGCTACACGACGGACGCCGACGCGCTGGCCTGGCTGGCCGCGCAGACCGACCACGAACTGCCGGTGATCATGCTCCGGCACCGTGAGCAGGCCAAGCTGCGCGTGACCGTCGAGGGCCTGATCAAGACGATCGGCGCGGACGGCCGCATCCACACCACGTTCAACCAGACGGTGGCCGCGACCGGCCGCCTGTCCTCCACGGACCCGAACCTGCAGAACATCCCGGTCCGCACCGACGAGGGCCGCGCGATCCGCCGCGGCTTCGTGGTCGGCGAGGGCTTCGAGTCCCTCATGACCGCCGACTACAGCCAGATCGAGCTGCGGGTGATGGCGCACCTCTCCGAGGACGAGGGACTGCTCCAGGCGTTCACGTCCGGCGAGGACCTGCACACCACGGTCGCCTCCCAGGTGTTCTCCGTGGAGCGCTCCGCGGTCGACGCGGAGATGCGCCGCAAGATCAAGGCCATGTCGTACGGGCTCGCCTACGGGCTGTCGGCGTTCGGCCTCTCCCAGCAGCTGAACATCGACGCCGGCGAGGCGCGCGGCCTGATGGACACGTACTTCGAGCGCTTCGGCGGCGTACGCGACTATCTGCGCCGCGCGGTCGACGAGGCCCGCGCCACGGGCTACACGGCGACGCTCTTCGGACGCCGCCGCTACCTGCCCGACCTCAACAGCGACAACCGGCAGCGCCGCGAGGCCGCCGAGCGCATGGCGCTGAACGCGCCGATCCAGGGCACGGCCGCCGACATCGTCAAGATCGCGATGCTCAACGTGGACCGGGCGCTGCGCGAGGCGGGCCTCAAGTCCCGCATGCTGCTCCAGGTGCACGACGAAATCGTCCTGGAGATCGCGCCCGGCGAGCGCGCCCAGGCCGAGGAACTGGTCCGCCGCGAGATGGCGGGCGCGGTCCGGCTACGAGCACCGCTCGACGTGTCGGTCGGCTCCGGCGCGGACTGGGAGTCGGCGGCACATTAGCCCCGGAGCCCCGGGGCACGTGCGTTCCGGGGCGACGGGGGGTCCGACGGGGGCCGAGTCACCGGGGCTGGCGGGGCGGCGTCACCCGGGTCGGGGAGGCGGGGGCGCCCGGCCCGGCGGCGCAGGGTCACCCGGGCCGGGGAGGCGGCGTTGCTCGGGCCCGGCGGCACGAGGGCACTCGGGTCGGGTAGTCAGGAGCGCTTCGGCCTGGTGGCGCGGAGTCACCCTGGCCAACGGGGCAGCGTCACCCCGCCGGGGAGGCAGCGGTGCCCGGCCCCTCGGCGCGATGTCACCGGGGTCTGGCGGTGCGGAGTCACCCGGGACGGGGAGGCAGCGGCGCTCGGCCCGGGGCGCAGGGTCACCCCTGTCGGCGGGGTGACGTGGGGCCTGCCTCGGTTGGGGTGGGTCACCCGCCCGGCCCTCGCGAGAGCGCCCTCGGGCTGCCGGGGCCGTAAGGATGCGGGCATGGGTATACGCATGCTCCCGCGTCGGACGGCGACAGCCGGCCCCCTTCTCTCGGCGGTCGCCCTCGGGGCGGGACTGCTCGCACCGGCCCCGGCCTTCGCGGCCGGGGCCAGCACCGCCCGGCTACGCACCCCTCGCCGCGAGACGTCCAGACGCCGCCCGCTTCGTGATCGCGCCGCCCGCTCGCACCCGCGGCTGCGCGGGGCGGGGGAGAGGATCCGACGCCGTGCCCGGTCCCGAGGGACACGCGCCGGCCGCACGGACGCGATCTGCGTCGCGGCGGGCCACAGACGGGAGGACGAGGTGAGGACCCTCGTCGAGGTGCTGACCGGGACGGCGGTCGCCGAGCGGTGCCGGGCCCTGCGTCGCGACCTCCCCCGGCCATGGCGGGCCTCGCCGCGCGCCCCGCTCGCGAAACCGGGACGCCGCGCCGCACGCCACGCGTGGACCGGCCTGGGGCGCACCTACCTGGGCCGCGTCCTGGTCCGCGCCGCCACGGCGACCGCGGTCGTGGCCCGGGGAGACGCACGGCGCAGGCGCAGGTGCGTGCCGTAGGCCGGGGACGGGCGCCTAGCGCGGCGCAGAGCCCACCCGGCTGCCCGAGCCCGGGCGGAACCCGGAACCCGGCTAGACCCGGAACCCCCGGCCCGGACCCGGAACCCCGGGCGGAACCTGAAGCCCCCGGCGGAACCCGGAACCCCCAGGCCGGACTCAAAACCGCCGCCGGGCCCCCGTACCCCCTCCTCAGCGGGACGTCCGGGTCGGTTCCGTGGGGGATTCCGTGGGGCGGGGTGGGGCCGGGCGGCGCAGGCGGACTCCGGCGCCGTAGACGGCGAGCCCCAGCACCAGCCCCGCACCGGCGCCGAAGCACACCGTCGGGATCAGCTCCCAGAGCTCCGCGTCCGACCCCCAGTACGCCCACCACCGCGACGCACGCTGCACCGCCCCCACGAGGGCGCAGGCCGCGAGCACCGCGACCGCCAGCCATCGGTCCGCCCGGGACAGCACCGGAACGCCCACCGGCTCGCCGGGGACACCCCGCCGCGACGCGACGACGACGAAGGCGAGGATCACGACGGCCGCCACCGCGGAACCGCCGTACTGCAGGTACCAGTACAGCGGGGACCCGGCGATCTCCCGGCCCAGGACGGGAAACACCCGCATCCCCCACCGGTCGAGGTGCGTGAACGCGTCCCACACGACGTGGGTCAGCGCGCCGAGCGCGGCGGAGACGTACCAGCGCAGCAACAGGGAGGGACGCGGACGCGCGCGCGGCGTCCCGCAGTGCAGCAGCGCCGCCGTGCGCGCCTGCCGGGTCCGCGGCAGCAGCGCCACCAGCGGTTCGCGCAGGAACAGCCACAGGCCCACGAGGGCCCAGGCGATGAGCACGTCGACGGTGAAGACGCCGGTGAAGGAGTGCGTGACGTCGCCGAACTCCATCGCACCCGACAGGACACTCGCCGCGTAATAGGTCATGTCGGGAGCGAACGAACCGGCGACGAGGACCGCGGGCACCAGCCTGCCGCGACCGGTCCCGTCACCGCGTACCGCGGGCAGCACGGCCGCCGCGTGGCTGAGAGTGAAAGGCAAGTCGTCCCCCTGCGCCTGGCGTTGGGCGCCCGTCGCGGCGCCCGGTGATCGCTGGCCCCAGTATGAGGGAACCATGAGAATGTCCCGCCAGACCGCCCGCGGGGTGCCTGTGAGCACCGGGTATATGGCCAACCGGTGAAAACCGGGCGTGAACGGGTCCCGGCGCGACGGAAGTTGTCGTAGGGTCACCTGCGTCACCGTGCTGGGGAGCACGGCAGGGAACGGGAAGAGCGCGCGAAGCGCGAGGGTCGGCCACGGGAGGGGTTCACTCAATGGCGGCGCATTTCGGCAGGCTGCGCAAGGGAGCGGCGACGACCGCCGTGGCGGCGGCCGCGGTGGCGGCACTGTCCGCCTCCCAGGCTCCGGGAGTGACCGCTGACGACCCCGGCAGACAGGCGACGGGCTCCGAGGCTTCGGCCGACGGCACCGGCGGCGGCACCGCGACCGGCAACTCGCCCTACTACAAGGACCTCCCGCCGCTCAACAGCCCCACCGCCAAGCCCTCCCCCGACACCGGGGGCGGCACGGGGACGGACTCGGAGTCGGGCATCCCCGCGACCGTCCTCGACGCCTACAAGAAGGCCGAGGCGTCCCTGCGGAAGTCCAAGCCGGGCTGCAACCTGCCCTGGCAACTCCTCGCCGCCATCGGCAAGGTCGAGTCCGGGCAGGCCCGCGGCGGCCGCCTCGACGCGAGCGGCACCACGTACTCGCCGATCCTCGGCCCGGTCCTCAACGGCCAGGGCTTCGCGAACATCTCGGACACCGACAACGGCGCGTACGACGGCGACACCCGCCACGACCGCGCGGTCGGGCCGATGCAGTTCATCCCGTCCACGTGGGAGTGGGCGGGCCGCGACGGCAACGGCGACGGCGTCAGGAACCCGAACAACATCTACGACGCGGCCCTGGCCGCCGGCCACTACCTGTGCCGCTTCGACCACGACATGTCGGTCCAGTCGGAGATGAACGCCTCGATCCTCAGCTACAACAACTCCTCGGAGTACCTCCACACCGTCCTGTCGTGGCTGGACTCCTACCGCAAGGGCACGCACGAGGTCCCGGACGGCACGGGCCCGCTGCCCGAGCACCGCAGCGACGACCCCTCCCTCCCGGTGGTCCCGACGGCTCCGCTCACCCCGCATCCCGACCCGAAGCCGGACAAGCCCGGCACGGACCCGTCGTCGCCCGCGAAGCCGCCGACGACGCCCAGCAAGCCGCCGACCACCCCGGGCACCCCCAGCACCCCGCCCAGCACGCCCGCCACGCCCACCGACACGGTGGACCACCTGGAGGACGCGGGCACCGGCAAGCTCACCGCGACGGCCGGCGACACCTTCGCCAAGAGGATCAGCACGCGCGCCGAGACCAAGTCGGGCTCGGCGGTGGCGAAGGTCCGGGTGCGGTTCACCATCGTCGGCGACACGGACGCCACCTTCACCGGCGGTGAGAGCGTCGCCACGGTCGTCACCGACAGCGCGGGCAAGGCCACCGCGCCCGCGCTCGTCGCCGGCGAGAAGACGGGCGACTTCACCGTCCGCACCGCCGTCGTGGGCCGCTCGGTGACCGGTGTCGACTACCGGGCGACCGTCACCGCCCGCCAGGCCGACGCCCTCGCCCGCACCGCGGACACCGCGCTGACCTGCGTGCCGGGCGGCGAGTTCGCGGACCAGGTCGAGGTGAAGGCCACGTACAAGGGCGCCGTCGCGAAGGGCGTCGAGGCCACCGCCACGCTCGTCACGTCCGCCGAGGACGCCACCGCCAACGACAAGGGCCCCTACTTCAAGGACGCGGACGGCAAGACCGTGCGCACCCTCGCCGGCCTCAAGACGGACGCGAACGGCCTCCTCAAGCTGCCGAAGCTGTACGCGGACGACACGGCCGGCACCTTCCTGCTCCGCGTCACCACCACGGGCGGCGCGACGCTGACCGTGGAGCTGAAGGTGGCCGCCGCGGCCTCCTGACGGCCGCCCGGCACACCTTCCCCGCACGGCTCGTACGGCGGCGCCCCTCCGGTCAGCTCCGGAGGGGCGCCGCCGTCTGTGCGCGACGTGTTCTCATCTCGCCCCGCCGTTGCTACGGTGCCCGACCTGACGAAGTATCAGTTCCCGTTCCCCGCAACGGTTCGGGACGCCCGTCGGCCGGGAGGTCCCGCATGCGTGCCCTGATCGCCGCCGCGACCGGACTGGCCGTCGCGCTCGCCCTGGTCCTCACGGTCACGGCCCTGGGCTCGCCGTCCGGCACGACCTCGCCGAAACCGCTGCTCACCACCGTCCCCGAGCACCCGTAGACGTCCCCGACGCACAGGGAGGGCCGCCGAGATGCGACGCAAGGCCAGCCTCGTCCTGCTCGCCCTCGCCGTGTTCTGCACGGCGCTGTCCCCCCTGCTGCGCTGGTACGCCTTCCCGCGGCTCGCCAAGATCCCCGCCGGCCAGTACCAGGACATGGTCCTGGAGGCGAGGAACGCGACCCTGCTCGACTACGGGACGATGAAGGCCGAGAAGGTCTCCCGGGTGACCGTCGTGCAGACCCTCAAGGGCAACGTGGAGGCGTCCGAGGCGATCGAGCGGACGGCGGGCCGCGATGTCGTCGTCTGGGACTCCCTGTCCTACGTGGAGGGCCCCGACGGCGAGATGGTCTCCAAGCTGCCCGAGCGGTACATCTTCGACGCGCACACCCAGGAACCCGTCCACGCGACCGGCGAGTCGGTCGACGGCGACCCCGTGCGCAGGGAGGGCATCGAGTTCAAGTGGCCCTTCCGGACGGAGCGGCGGGACTACGAGTACTTCGACGCGCAGACCCGCACCTCCGCCCCCATCCACTACAAGGGCACCCGGGACTTCCGGGGCGTCGAGGTCTACTACTTCGAGCAGACCGTGCCGTGGACCGAGGTCCCGTTCCCCGAGGTGATGCCGGTCAAGGGCATCACCGCCGAGTCCGTCGCGAAGACGGGCACCACCCGCTGGTACACCACCGTCCGCAGATTCTGGGTCGAGCCCGTCACCGGCGCCCCCGTCTACGGCGAGGAGATCCACCGCGAGGAACTGCGCGGCGGCAGCCTCCTGGGAGGACGCGACAAGGTCACCGCCTTCGCCGGGCACGTCAAGATGCGCGAGGACTACATCGAGTCGACGGTCTCCCTGGTCAAGTCCAACCGCACGGTGATCCTGCTCATGACCACGTACCTGCCCTGGGGCCTCCTGGTCCTCGGCGTGGGCCTGCTGTCGCTGTCGCTGTACCTGGAGGCCCGCGGCCGCGGGCCGGACGGCCAGGCCCCCGCCGACGACCGGCCGGAACCGGCCCCGGTCAACGCCTGAGCCGCGCGTTCGTGAAGCGGGTCGCCTCGGCGGCGGCCGGATCCTCCGGCCACGGATGCTTCGGGTACCGCCCGCGCAGCTCCGCCCGCACGGACCGGTACCCGTCCCGCCAGAACGACGCGAGATCCGCCGTGACCGCCGCCGGACGTCCGGCGGGCGAGAGCAGATGCACCAGCACGGGCACGCCCGCCACCGCCGGCGACTCCTGGAGTCCGAACATCTCCTGGAGCTTCACCGCCAGGACCGGCCGCTCCGGATCGCCGTAGTCGAGGCGGATCCTGGACCCGCTGGGCACCTCGATCCGCTCGGGCGCCAGCTCGTCCAGCCGCGCCGCCTGCCCCGAGGCCCACGGCAGCAGGCGCGTCAGGGCCTGCCCCGCGTCGATCCGCGCCAGATCGGCCCGCCGCCGCGCCCGGCCCAGCTCGGGCTCCAGCCACTCGTCCACGCGCGCGTGCAGCGCGTCGTCGGCGACATCGGGCCAGGGGGCGCCGAGATGCAGCCGCAGGAACGCCAGCCGCTGCCGCAGCGCCTCGGCGTCCCGCGTCCACCGCAGCAGCCCGAGCCCCTCCTCGCGCAGCCCGCGCACCAGCGCCTGACGTACGAGCGCGGGGTCGGCGTCCCTGATCGGCCGCACCGTCAGCTCCACCGCCCCGAGCCGCTCGACCCGCCGCGCCACCACGTCCCCGTCGGCCCAGCGGACCTCGTCGCCGTCGGCGTGCAGGGTGCCCGCCGCCCGCCGCGCCGTCCCCTCGTCGACGCCCGCCGCGAGCCGCACGCGCGCGTGGCCTGCGCCCACCGGCCGGTCGGCCACGGCGACGGCCAGCCAGGGCGCGCCGCGCAGCCCCGAACCGTCACCGACCTCGGCCCGCGTCCCGGACACCATCAGATACGAACCGCCCTGCGCCCGCGCGATCCGCTCGGGAAACGCGAGGGCGGCCACGAGACCGGCGACCCGGTCGTCCCCGAGGGACGCCCCGCGCTCCCCGGCGCCCTCTCGCCCGTCCCGGTGGTCGCCACGCGCGGCACCCCGTCCCGGGGCCGCCGGGGCCGGGCCCTCCTGTCCGGACCGGCCGGTTCCGGCGGAGCCTCGCTCCGGCGACCCGGGGCCCTCGGCCGCCCGGGTGCCGGAGGTGCCGCCGGCAGCCGCCCGCAGCCGCCGGGCCTCCGTGCGCCAGCGCGCCGCGTAGGCGTCGCCCCCGCGCCGGGCCGTCCGCCAGGCCGCGGCGAGATCGTCGCCGTACTCCCGCGGCGGCTCCTCGCTCAGCAGGGCGACCACCTCGGCGGCCCGCTCGACGCCCACCTCGGGCGCCGCGTCGAGCAGGGCGCGGGCCAGCCGCGGATGCAGCCCGAGCCGGGACATCCGCGCCCCCCGCTCCGTCGCCCGCCCCGCCGGGTCCACCGCGCCGACGGCCTCCAGGACGCTCCGGGCCGCGGCCATCGCCCCGGCCGGCGGCGGGTCGAGCAGGGCCAGGCCCGACGCGTCCGGGTCGCCCCAGCTGGCCGCCTGGAGGGCGAACGCCGTCAGGTCGGCCACCTTGATCTCGGGGGCGGGGAAACGGGCCAGGCGCACGTCCTCGGCCTCCGTCCAGCACCGGTACACGACACCCGGCGCCTCACGTCCGGCACGCCCCGCCCGCTGCCGCCCCGCCGCCTGCGAGGCCCGTACGGTCGCCAGCGCGCTCAGCCCGCGCGCGTGGTCCACCCGCGGCTCCCGGGCGAGCCCGGAGTCGACGACCACGCGCACCCCGGGGACCGTCAGCGACGACTCGGCCACCGAGGTGGCGAGCACCACCCGGCGTCCCGCCCCCGGGGACAGCACCGCGTCCTGCACGGCCGCCGGCGCCCGCCCGTGCACCTGGAGCACCTCGACGCCGGCCACGTTCCCGAGCTGCCCGGCGACCCGCGCGATCTCGCCGACCCCGGGCAGGAAGCACAGGACGTCCCCCTCGTGCTCGGACAGCGCCCGCCGCACCACCGACGCCACGTGCGTCAGCTGGGCCGGGTCCACGCGCATCCCGTGCGGCGGCCGCACCGGCATGGCGGGCGGCGCCCACACCACGTCCACCGGGTACGAGACGCCCTGGGCCTCGACCACCGGCGCGTCGCCGAGCAGCCGGGCCCAGCCCGCCGCGTCGGTCGTGGCGGACGCGGCGACCAGCCGCAGCTCGGGGCGGAGCGCGGCCCGCACGTCCAGCAGGAAGGCGGCGACGGTGTCGGCGTCCAGATGCCGCTCGTGGCACTCGTCCAGCACCACCACGTCCACGCCGGCCAGCTCCTGGTCGCGCTGGAGGCGTTGCAGCAGCACACCGGTCGTCACGACCTCCACGCGCGTGTGCCGCCCGACCACGCGCTCGCCGCGCACGGTGTAACCGACGCTCTCGCCGGTCCTCTCCCCGAGCAGCCACGCCATCCGGCGCGCGGCGGCCCGGGCGGCGATCCGCCGGGGTTCGGCGACGACGACCCGGCGCGCGGGCCCGTCGCCGGTGAGACCGGCGAGGACCAGCGGCACGAGCGTGGTCTTGCCGGTCCCCGGCGGGGCGCACAGCACCGCCGTCCCGTGTCCCTCCAGGGCGGCGCGCAGCGCGGGCACGGCGGAACGGACGGGCAGCCGGTCGAGGGCGTCGGTACGGATCACGCCCCCAGTCTCGTACGGCCGCGGGATCGCCCTCCACGCGCGTGTGCGGGACGGCGGGAGGAGAGGGGGGACGTCAGTCGCGCTCGCACACGAAGATCGCGGTCCCCGGGATCAGGTTGCCGCGCAGCGGGGACCAGCCGCCCCACTCCTGGGTGTTCCACGAGGGCCACTCCGGCTCCACGAGGTCCAGCAGCCGGAAACCGCCCGCCACGACGTCGCGCACCCGGTCGCCGACCGTCCTGTGGTGCTCGACGTACACCGCGCGGCCCTCCTCGTCCTGTTCGACGTAGGGGGTGCGGTCGAAGTAGGAGGCGGCGACGGTCAGGCCCTCGGGCCCGGGCTCGTCGGGGAAGGCCCAGCGGATCGGGTGCGTCACCGAGAAGACGAAGCGGCCACCGGGACGCAGCACCCGGCGCACCTCGCGCAGCACCCGGACCGGGTCGGCGACGAAGGGCAGCGCGCCGTACGCCGAGCACGCCAGGTCGAAGGAGCCGTCCGCGAACGGCAGGGCGCCCGCGTCGGCCTCGACGAGCGGCACACCGCCCCCGATGCGCAGCGCGTGCTGGAGCTGGCGGTGGGAGAGGTCCAGGGCGACCGGACGGGCTCCCTGGGAGACCAGCCAGCGGGAGCACTGGGCGGCGCCGGCGCCGATCTCCAGGACGTCCTTGCCCTTCAGCTCCTCCGGCGGGCCGAGCAGCTCGGCCTCCACCTCGTCGAGCCCCTCGGGACCCCAGACGAAGCGGTCGTCGCCGAGGAAGGTGCCGTGCTCGACCTGGTAGTCGTCCGCGTTGCGGTCCCACCAGCCCCGGTTGGCCCGGGTGCTCTCCGTGCCGTCCGCGTCACGCCGGGTGGCCTCCGGCTCCGCGGCTTCGCCGAGTGCGTCGGTGGGCTGCTCGTGCTCTTGGATGATGGGCTCCCTCGTATTAGTCTGCGGGCTCGTCCGTCCAGGCGTTCCCGGTGTGTCACCGGAGAGGCGTGGAGGGGCCAGTACGGCCTCCAGGGACGGGACTTGTGCCGGGTATGCGGCGATCCGCCCCGGGTGTGCGCCTTCGCGCATTGACCCTGCCCGGCTGCCCCCGTATGCTACAAGTTGCGCTGCGGGCCTGCGCTCCTCAGACGTAGCAGGCTGCGCTCGCATCTGTTGTATGTCCCCTCGGTTTTCGAGGCGCCGACGGCAGTGCCCCTCACCGGGCACCACCGGATCTGGCGCTTCCTTGGCTGTCCGGCTTCTTCAGAGCGAAACGGGCTCCCGGCGTAAGCAGTACCTACGACTCACTGTCCGTACCGGAGCCCTTTCCCACATGACGAGCAGCACCGAGACCACCGCCACCACCCCGCAGGTTGCGGTCAACGACATCGGTAACGAGGAAGCCTTCCTCGCCGCGATCGACGAGACGATCAAGTACTTCAACGACGGCGACATCGTCGACGGCGTCATCGTGAAGGTCGACCGGGACGAGGTCCTGCTCGACATCGGTTACAAGACCGAAGGTGTCATCCCGAGCCGCGAGCTCTCGATCAAGCACGACGTCGACCCGAACGAGGTCGTCAAGGTCGGCGACGAGATCGAAGCCCTTGTTCTCCAGAAGGAGGACAAGGAAGGCCGCCTGATCCTCTCGAAGAAGCGCGCCCAGTACGAGCGCGCCTGGGGCACCATCGAGAAGATCAAGGAAGAGGACGGCATCGTCACCGGTACCGTCATCGAGGTCGTCAAGGGTGGTCTCATCCTCGACATCGGCCTCCGTGGCTTCCTGCCGGCCTCCCTCGTCGAGATGCGCCGTGTCCGCGACCTCCAGCCCTACGTGGGCAAGGAGCTCGAGGCGAAGATCATCGAGCTGGACAAGAACCGCAACAACGTGGTCCTGTCCCGCCGCGCCTGGCTCGAGCAGACCCAGTCCGAGGTGCGCCAGACGTTCCTCACGACCCTGCAGAAGGGTCAGGTCCGCTCCGGCGTCGTCTCCTCGATCGTCAACTTCGGTGCGTTCGTGGACCTCGGTGGCGTCGACGGTCTGGTTCACGTCTCCGAGCTCTCCTGGAAGCACATCGACCACCCCTCCGAGGTTGTCGAGGTCGGCCAGGAAGTCACCGTCGAGGTCCTCGACGTCGACATGGACCGCGAGCGTGTCTCCCTGTCGCTGAAGGCGACGCAGGAAGACCCGTGGCAGCAGTTCGCCCGCACGCACCAGATCGGGCAGGTCGTCCCCGGTAAGGTCACGAAGCTCGTTCCGTTCGGTGCGTTCGTGCGCGTCGACGAGGGCATCGAGGGCCTGGTCCACATCTCCGAGCTGGCCGAGCGCCACGTGGAGATCCCGGAGCAGGTCGTCCAGGTCAACGACGAGATCTTCGTCAAGGTCATCGACATCGACCTCGAGCGCCGCCGCATCAGCCTCTCGCTGAAGCAGGCCAACGAGTCCTTCGGTGCCGACCCGGCCTCGGTCGAGTTCGACCCGACGCTGTACGGCATGGCCGCGTCGTACGACGACCAGGGCAACTACATCTACCCCGAGGGCTTCGACCCCGAGACCAACGACT
This sequence comes from Streptomyces sp. NPDC028308, assembly GCF_055565855.1. Classification (NCBI taxonomy): domain Bacteria; kingdom Bacillati; phylum Actinomycetota; class Actinomycetes; order Kitasatosporales; family Streptomycetaceae; genus Streptomyces; species Streptomyces sp. NPDC028308. The sequence continues at coordinate 266,978 of NZ_JBVHTO010000007.1, read as the reverse complement.
GGCTCGAGGGCTACGAGACCCAGCGCGAGGCGTGGGAGGGCCAGTACGCCGAGGCGCAGCAGCGCTTCGAGCAGCACCAGGCCCAGGTCATCAAGTCCCGCGAGGCGGACGCCCAGGCCGAGGCCGAGGGTGTCGCCACCCCGGGTGCGGCTCCGGCCGCCTCCGGTGGCGGCGGTTCGTACTCCTCGGAGTCGGACGACAACTCCGGCGCCCTGGCGTCGGACGAGGCGCTGGCCGCGCTGCGCGAGAAGCTGGCCGGCGGCCAGAGCTGATCGCTCACCGCTAGCACTGGCTGAGACTGCGGGCCCGCACCCTTCGGGGTGCGGGCCCGCGGTGCGTTCCCCCAAGAGGCCCCCGGCCGGGGCGAAAACCGGCGTTCCCGTGTCCCGCTCGGGGAATGCGCGTGCTCCGGACCACGTTGTCGAGGAGGAACACGAGGAGGAGCGGTCACAGTGCTTGATCCGCAGGGTTTGTACGCATGGGAGCCGAAGGGCCTGGCCGTCGTCGACATGGCGCTCGCCCAGGAGTCGGCCGGCCTTGTCATGCTCTACCACTTCGACGGATACATCGACGCGGGCGAGACCGGCGACCAGATCGTCGACCGGCTGCTCGACTCGCTGCCCCACCAGGTCGTGGCCCGTTTCGACCACGACCGGCTCGTGGACTACCGGGCGCGCCGCCCGCTGCTGACGTTCAAGCGCGATCGCTGGAGCGACTACGAGGAGCCCACGCTCGAGGTGCGGCTCGTCCAGGACGCCACCGGAGCGCCCTTCCTGCTGCTGTCCGGCCCCGAGCCGGACGTCGAGTGGGAGCGCTTCGCCGCCGCCGTCCGGCAGATCGTGGAGCGGCTCGGCGTCCGGCTGTCCGTGAACTTCCACGGCATCCCCATGGGCGTCCCGCACACGCGCCCCGTCGGCCTCACGCCGCACGGCAACCGCACCGACCTGGTGCCCGGGCACCGCAGCCCCTTCGAGGAGGCGCAGGTCCCCGGCAGCGCCGAGTCGCTGATCGAGTACCGGCTCATGGAGGCCGGGCACGACGTGCTGGGCGTCGCCGCGCACGTGCCCCACTACATCGCCCGTTCGCCGTACCCGGACGCCGCCCTGACGGTCCTGGAGGCCATCACCGCGGGCACCGGCCTGGTGCTGCCCGGCATCGCGCACGGCCTGCGCACCGAGGCGCACCGCACGCAGACGGAGATCGACCGGCAGATCCAGGAGGGTGACGAGGAGCTCGTCGCCCTCGTCCAGGGGCTGGAGCACCAGTACGACGCCGCCGCGGGCGCCGAGACGCGGGGCAACATGCTGGCGGAGCCCGTGGAGATCCCGTCCGCCGACGAGATCGGCCAGGAGTTCGAGAAGTTCCTCGCCGAGCGGGAGGGCGACGGCTGACCGGGGTCCCGCCCGGCGCCGACCGGACCAGGCCCTAAGCTTCCGCTCATGCTGAAGGTGGGCCTGACCGGCGGTATCGGAGCCGGCAAGAGCGAGGTGTCGCGGCTGCTCGTGGAGCACGGCGCCGTCCTGATCGACGCGGACCGGATCGCGCGCGAGGTCGTCGCGCCCGGCACCCCCGGGCTCGCGGCGGTCGTGGAGGCCTTCGGCGAGGAGGTGCTCGCGCCCGACGGCGGCCTAAACCGCCCCCGGCTCGGCTCGATCGTCTTCGCCGACCCGGACCGGCTCGCCGTACTGAACTCGATCGTGCACCCCCTGGTCGGGGCCCGCTCCCGGGAACTGGAGGCCGCCGCCGCGCCGGACGCCGTCGTGGTGCACGACGTGCCGCTGCTCACGGAGAACGGGCTGGCGCCGCTGTACGACCTCGTCATCGTCGTGGACGCCGCCCCCGGGACCCAGCTCGACCGGCTCGTCCGGCTGCGCGGCATGACCGAGGAGGACGCCCGCGCCCGGATGGCCGCCCAGGCCCGCCGCGAGCAGCGCCTGGAGATCGCGGACATCGTCATCGACAACGACGTGCCGCTGGACCGGCTGCGGGAACGGGTCGGGGAAGTATGGGCCGATCTCGTCCGCAGGGCCCGCACACCGCAGGAATAGCGGCCGCCGCCGGGGGCGTTGAACCCTTGCAGTGAGGGAAGGACTCAGCCGTGCCCGACATCAGCGGTTCCACCGGACGTACCCCGGAGACGCACGTCATCGACTTCCGCGCCGCCGAGCAGCTGCTCGACGCCCGCGACCCGCGGGGCGCGGTCAAGCTGCTCGACTCGGTCATCGCCGCGCACCCGGAGAACACGGCCGCCCGGTTGCTGCGCGCCCGTGCCTTCTTCGCCGCCGCGCAACTGCGGCCCGCCGAGCTGGAGTTCACCATCGTCCTGGAGCGCGAGCCGGACAACGCGTTCGCGCACTTCGCGCTGGCCCGCACCTACGAGCGCCAGCGGCGCCCGGACCAGGCCAAGCGCCACTTCAGGCTCGCCGCCGCCCTCGACCCGAAGCCGCAGTACCTGGAAGCGGCCCGCTTCGACTCCTGAGCAGCTTCACGACCCGCCCGGTGATTCCGTCGCCGGGCGGGCACGCGTGTGCCCCGGTCCGTCCTACGGGTGCCGGTGCTCCGGCGGCCGGTAGGGCGGGATGTCGGGGCCCGGCTGGTAGTGCGGTCCCTGCCTGATGTGTCTGAGGACCATCACCAGGTCCACGGTGACGATCAGCCACAGCACGCCGCAGGCCGCCGCCCACCCGGGCCGCCCGACGAGCATGAACGCGGCCGTGCCGCCGGTCGCCCACACCAGGCCCCAGACGCTCAGCCAGAGGCGCAGCCGCAGCGCACTGCGTGCTGTCGTCGGCTCACTGCCCGTACGCATCGCCATCACCGCTCTCTGTGCAAAACGTACTCTTCGTCGCGCCCGTTCACCACGGGACGGCGGCCGGGGCCACGGGGTCCGCCGACGGCGGTACGACAGCCCCGGCGACGTCTTCCGGCACACCCGCCGGGCGGGAGCGGCCCGCGCTCCGGCGGTCGCCGCGCGGCCGGGCCGGAACGGCTCCGCGTCGGCGACCGCTCCCACGGGTTCGGCGCGGCCACCGCCACAAATGCCGGTCCACACCGATGAGTTCCGGCGGGACCGGGGGTCTACCTCTCGACAGCAGCCACCCCGCTTCGCACAGGAGACCTCCATGTCCGAGACCGCCGCCTCCACCGCCTCCGTCGCCTCCACCACCTCCGTCACCCCCACGGCGGGCCGCACGGCACGCAGCCGCCGCGCCCAGATCTCGCTGACCGTGCTGCAGACCGTGCTCGGTCTCTTCTTCGTCCTGGCGAGCGCCCTGCCCAAGCTGATCGCGCACCCGTCGGCCGCCGAGGGCTTCGACAAGCTGGGCTGGGGCAGCACGGGGATGTACATCATCGGCGCGCTCGAACTCGCCGGAGGCATCGCGCTGTTGATCCCGCTGCTGTCCTCGGTGGCGGCCGTGTCCCTCAGCGCCCTGATGGTCGGCGCCTTCATCGTGAACGTCACCGCGATCCACGGGCCCTACCCGGCGACCCCGCTCATCCTGATGCTGCCGCTCGCGCTGATCGCCTGGGCGCGCAGGGGGAACAACGCCGAGCTGGTACGGGTGGTGCGGCGGCGCGTGTGATCCCACGGGACGCCGGGGCCTGCCTTCGGCCCGGCGGCACGACAGCGAGGGCTCCCCGGTCCACCGGGGAGCCCTCTTCGGCGTTCGCGGGCGGGAGGAGGCCCCGGCGTCCGGCCCGGCCGAGAGCGACGGCCGGTCGGTCGCGAGCCCCGCTCCGGTCACGGGGCCACGTACCGGGTGGGGCCGTGTACCGGGTCGGGCCGTGTACGGCGCCCGGCAGGGCGGCACAGGGGTGGGACCGGCACCGACGTCTCGTAGGGCCGGCCCCGGCGTTCAGTGGCCGTCGGTGTCGCCGTCCGGTCGGACGAGGCCGCGCAGGCGCTCCAGCTCGCGGCGGTCCCGTTTGGTCGGGCGGCCCGCGCCGCGGTCGCGGATGCCGGCCGGGGCGACGGCCTCGCGGGGCGGGGGCGGCGGGCTGTTGTCCACGTAGCACTCGGCGGCGACGGGCGGTCCCACCCGCTTGCGGACCACGCGCTTCACGACGACGACGCGTTCCCGGCCCGCGTGGCGCAGGCGCACCTCGTCGCCTACCCGGACCGCGTAGGCGGGCTTGACGCGTTCCCCGTTGACCCGGACATGGCCGCCGCGGCAGGCGGTGGCGCCCATGGAGCGGGTCTTCACGAGCCGTACGGACCAGATCCAGCTGTCGACCCGCACGCTCTCGCCGGTCCGCGGGCCGGCCGCCCGGGCGGCGGCAGCCGGGTCGGCGGTGCCGTGCGCGCCGTCCGTGCCCGTCTCGTCCTCGTCAGCACCCTCAGAAGCCATGCCTCGACCTTAGCCCCGGTGGCGAGCGGTCCTCACACCTTTTCCCGCCCGCCGGTCAGGGCCTTGATCCGCCGCACCGTGGCCTGGTCGTACGGTGGTGGGTATGGACAGCAGCCTGGCCGAACTGGACGCCCGCATCACCGGATGCCGGGCCTGTCCGCGCCTGGTCGAGTGGCGGGAGGAGGTGGCCCGCACCAAGCGCGCCGCCTTCGCCGACTGGACGTACTGGGGACGCCCCGTCCCCGGCTTCGGGCCGCCCGACGCCTCGCTGCTCGTCATCGGACTCGCCCCGGCCGCGCACGGCGGCAACCGGACGGGCCGCATGTTCACCGGCGACCGGTCGGGCGACGTCCTGTACGCGGCGCTGCACGACGTCGGTCTGGCGTCGCGGGGGACCGCGGTGAGCGCCGACGACGGGCTCACGCTGCACGGCGTACGGATCACGTCGCCGGTGCACTGCGCTCCGCCCGCCAACAAGCCGACGCCCGAGGAGCGGGACACCTGCCGCCCCTGGCTGCTGAGCGAGTTGCGGCTGCTGCGTCCCTCGCTGCGGGCGGTGGTGGTGCTCGGAGCGTTCGGCTGGCAGGCCGCGCTCCCCGCGTTCGCCGAGGCGGGGTGGCGGGTGCCGCGGCCCCGGCCCGCCTTCGGGCACGGCGCCCATGTCACCCTGGAGGGCGAGGAGAGCTCCCTGGACCTGTTCGGCTGCTTCCACGTCAGCCAGCGCAACACCTTCACGGGACGCCTGACCCCCCTCATGCTGCGGGACGTGCTGCGGGCGGCGGCGCGGAGCGCGGGACTGCCGACGCTCCCGGAACCCGACCAGGACCATGCGGCGGGAACGGGGCGCATCTGAGCGGCAGTTGGTCCCGCCGGTCCGGCCCGCACGGCAGGCTTCAGCCTCGGTAGCCTCGGGTCATGGCGCTCTATCCGGAGATCGAACCGTACGACCGGGGCATGCTCGACGTCGGCGACGGCAACCACGTGTACTGGGAGGTCTGCGGGAACCCCGAGGGGAAGCCCGCGGTCGTCCTGCACGGTGGACCCGGGTCCGGGTGCACCCCCGGCTTCCGCCGGTACTTCGACCCAGCCGCGTACCGGATCGTGCTGCTCGACCAGCGGGGCGCCGGCCGCTCGACCCCGCGGGCGAGCGCGTACGAGACGGACATGAGCGTCAACACCACCGCCCACCTGATCGCCGATCTGGAGCTGCTGCGACGGCGGTTGGGGATCGAGCGGTGGCTGGTGTGGGGTGTGTCGTGGGGATCGGCGCTGGGGCTGCGGTACGCGCAGACGCACCCGGGCGTGGTGTCCGAGCTGGTCCTGACCGGAATCGCCACCGGTTCCGATCCCGAAGTCGCCCTGCTGACACGGGGACTCGGCAAGATCTTCCCCGAGGCCTTCGCGCGGTTCCTCGCCGAACTGCCCGAGGACGCTCGGGACGGCGATCTCGCCGCCGCCTGCCACCGGCTGATCGAATCGCCCGACCCACGGGTGCGGGCGCGCGCCGCGCGGGCCTGGACCGACTGGGAGACGGCGATCGTGCCGGCGCCGCCGCGATCGGTGCCGCGCTACGAGGACCCGGAGTTCCGCATGGGCTTCGCCCGCACGGTCACGCACTACTTCGGCAACGACCACTTCATGGGCGAGGGCAACGACGAGGGCGTCGTCCTGCGCGACGCCCCGCTGCTCAAGGGCATCCCCGGCACGCTCGTCCAGGGCAGCCTCGACTTTGGCAACCTCCTCGGCACGGCCTGGCGCCTCCACCGGGCCTGGCCGGACAGCGAGTTGACCCTCGTCGACGAGGCCGGACACGACGCGGGCGCGGCGGGCGTGGTCGACCTGCTGGTCGCGGCGACCGACAAGTACGCGCGGCGCTGACCCGCGGGCCGCCGGTGACGCCGCCGGTAGGGCGGTGCGGGCTGCCCGTTTCCCGCACGACCGCGGGAGTACCGCCGCGGGTGTGAGGCGTCCGCCGGTTCCGCCGTGGGACACCCGCCGTCGGAGTGAAATCGCGGCGATCCGACGGCGCACGGCACGGCGGGCGGGCGCCCTGTCAGCAGACTCCGGAGCCAGACGAGCCGCCGCCCTTGCCCGCACCGGCGGCGGAAACGGAGTCGGCCGTGCCCAGACCGCTGTTGAGCGCCCTTGCCTCCCTCGCCCTGGTGGGCCTCTGCTGCACCCGGGCCTCGGGCGCGGACGAGCCGTTCTGGGTGAACCCCGATTCCCACGCCGCCCGACAGGCCGCCGAGTACCGCGCCGCGGGCCGGAACGCCGACGCCGCGCTCGTGGACCGCATCGCGACCCGCGCCCAGGCCGAGTGGTTCAGCGGCTCCGACCCGGAGGCGCGGGTACGGGAGCGGACGACCGCGGCCGCCGCACGGGGGCGTGCCGCCGTGCTCGTGGCGTACTACGTGCCGAACCGCGACTGCGGCGCCTACTCCCACGGCGGCGCCCCCGGCCCGGCCGAATACCGCACCTGGGTCGACCAGTTCGCGGCCGGCGTCGGCGACCGGGACGCGTACGTGATCGTGGAGCCGGACGCCGTCGCCCAGGTCGTGGCCGGCTGCACCCGGGTCGCGGAGAGCGAGCGGTACGCGCTGCTCGCGTACGCCGTCGACCGGCTCCAGCGGCTGCCGCGCGCCCACGTGTATCTCGACGCGGGCAACTCGGGATGGATCCCCGAGGCCTGGCGGCTGGTCGACGCGCTCAGGGAGGCCGGGGCGACGCGCGCGGACGGCATCGCCCTCAACGTCTCCAACTTCCAGACCACCGAGGCCAGTACGACGTACGGGAAGGCCCTGTCGAAGGACCTCGGCGGCGTGCACTTCGTCATCGACACCAGCCGGAACGGCAACGGCCCCTACACCGGCGCGGACAACTGGTGCAATCCGCCCGGCCGGGCGCTGGGCACGCCCCCGACCGAGCGGACCGGCGACCCGCTGGCCGACGCGTACCTGTGGATCAAGCGGCCCGGCGAGTCGGACGGGCAGTGCCGCGGCGGTCCGGTGGCGGGCCAGTGGTGGCCGTCGTACGCGCTGGAGCTCGCCCGCAACTCCGCGGGCGGATCCGGCCCTTGGGGCGTCACTCGGACACGACGGCCGTCGCGGTGATCTCGACCAGCTGTCCGGCGTACCCGAGGCAGGCCACGCCGATCAGGGTCGAGGAGTGCGGGCCGGCGCTGAGGCCGGACGCCTCGACGACCTCCCACACGGCGGACAGGACGGCGGGCTCGCCGCTCACGACGTACACGTCCGTCGACACCACGTGGGCCATGTCGCTGCCGACGGCGCGCAGTTGCTCGTCCAGGTTGGCGAGCACCTGCTCGGCCTGCCGTACGGGATCGCCCGCGCCGACGAGATTCCCCTCGGCGTCGAGCGGCACGGAACCGGCGAGGAAGGCCAGCCTGGTGCCCGCCTCGACCACGGAGGCGTGCGCGTAGACGGGCGGAGGGAAGAGGGTGGGGACGGTGACACGCTGGATCATGGAGGCTCCGGGGGTGTGCGGGCGCGGGCGATCGACGACCTGCCGATGATGCGGGCCGGGCGGCGGCGGACGCAGCCGGTTTTCCCGCGGCCGGTGCCGGTGCCGGTGCCGAGAGGCCGCAGGGCCGGCGAGGTCGGAGGCGGTGAAAGGAGGGTGCCGGCGCGGGAAGGTGCAAGGGGGCCTGGGCGCATCCGCCGACCGGTGGGCGAGGATGGTCCGTGCCGTTTCCCGGCCGACGTGGGTCCGGGGCGGCACGGTGAAGGGGGTTCGGTGGAAGCGGAGTTGACGGCGTCGGCCGGTGCGTCGGCGCTCGTGCGACGGGGACGGGGTGCCTCGCGGTGAACGACGCGGACTTTCTCGATCATGTGGCCGACCGGCTCGCCGCGCTGTCCGGCGTCCGCGCGGTCGCCCTCGGCGGGTCCCGCGCGCAGGGCACCCACACGCCGGCAAGCGACTGGGACACGGCGGTCTACTACCGCGGGCACTTCGACCCGGCGGAACTGCGCGCCGTCGGCTGGGAGGGCGAGGTCTCCGAGATCGGCGGCTGGGGCGGCGGCGTCTTCAACGGCGGCGCCTGGCTGACCGTCGAGGGCCGCCGCGTCGACGTCCACTACCGCGACCTCGACGTCGTCGAGCACGAGCTGGCCGAGGCCGAGGAGGGCCGCTTCCGCGTGGAGCCCCTCCTCTTCCACCTCGCCGGCATCCCCAGCTACCTGGTCGTCGCCGAACTGGCCGTCAACCGTGTCCTGCGCGGAAGCCTGCCCCGCCCCGCGGCATACCCGGAGAGGCTGCGGACGTCCGCCCGCGAACGCTGGCACGGCACCGCCCGCGCCACCCTCGCCTACGCCGGGACCAACCACGCGCCCGCGTGCCGCCTCACCGAGGTCGCCGGTGCCCTCGCCACGGCCGCCGCCCAGGCCGGGCACGCCGTGCTCGCGGCCCGGGGGGAGTGGGTGACGAACGAGAAGCGGCTGCTGGAGCGGGCGGGACTGCGCGGCGTCGACGCGCTCGTGGGGCGGCTGACACCCGAACCGGAGCCCCTCGCCGAGGCCGTCACCTCGGCCCGCCGGCTCATCGACGCCGCCGTCGCCGAGGCGCGAACGTCCGCCGGCACCTGACCTGAGGCACCCCCTTCGGCATCGGACCACGACGGCGGGCGGCGACGGTGGCCCGATGTCGAGGGTTCGGCTTCGGGCCACGACGGCGGGCGGGGGCGGTGGTCCGATGCCGGGGAGTTCGGCTTCGGACCAGGACGGTGGGCGCGGGCGGCGGCCCGATGCCGTAGTCGGCCATCCACTCGTCGTCGAAGATCTTGCCCAGGTAGCGAGGGGCGTGGACCGGGGGCGCCGAAGGCCCGCACAGCCGGTCACCGCCCCGGCCGTCACTCGCACCCCCGTCGCGGAATTGCGTTCATAAAGAAACCGGCATCCCGCCGAAGTGTCACACCGTGGAAACGATCTCGTCCTCTTCACGACGGCAACGCGATCTACCCTGGACCCACCGCCCGGCCGACGTCGCCCGAAGGCAGACCCCCGCCCTCGTCCACGACTGGAGTCCCGTGCCGCTCCTCACCTCCCGTCCCGCCCCGCCGCCCTGGCTCGCCCACGCCCTGCGCGCCCAGCGGGGGCCGGTCCCCTGGAACGCGGTCGTACGCGGGGCGCTGGCCGCCGGACCGCTGCTGCTCGCGGCCGTGCTCGCCGGGCGACCCTCCGCCGGTGTGGCCGCCGCGCTCGGCGCCATGCTCGCCGGCATCAACGACCGGCCCGGCAGCAGGCGGACCGCCGTCGAACGGCTCGGTCTGCCCGCGCTGGCCGGGGCCGGCGGTCTGCTCGTCGGCTCCTACGCCGGCCTGCACACCGGAGCCGTCGCCCTGACCGCCGTACTGACCGGGCTCGGGCTGCTCGCCGGAGCCGTCAGCGCCGTCGGACCCGTCGCGAGCGGATCGGGGACGCAGCTCCTGGTCGCCGCCGCGATCGGCGCGGGCATGCCGCTGCCCGAGCCGGGATGGCAGCGCGCGCTGTACTTCCTCGCCGGCGCCGGCTGGCTGCTGGCGCTGCGGCTCGCCCTGCCGACCCGCGCCGCCGCCACGGCCGGCGACTACCGCTTCGACGGGGAGCGGGACGCCGTCGCCGCCGTGTACGAGGCCGTCGCCGCGCTGCTCGACGCGGCCGGAGGAGCGGACGCCGTCGCCCGCCGGGCCGCGCTCACCGCGGCGCTCGACCACGCGCAGGACGCGCTCTCCGGACCTCGGCTGCGGCGGTACGCCAGTTCCGCGGCCGAGCGGCGGCTGCACGCGCAGTACGCCGCGGCGCTGCCCCTCGCCGAGGCCGCCACGGCGCTCGCCTGGGCCGGGGACGACGTGCCCGCCCGCGCCGCGGAAGGCCCCCGCAGGCTCGCCGCGGCGGTCCGCGCGGGCGGCCCCAGCGGACCGCTCCCCGCACCCGCGCGCTCCGCACCCGCGCTGCGCGCGCTCGACGACGCCCTGCTGCACGCCGCCGACGCCTTCGACCGCGGCGCGGCCGTCCCGCAGCGCGGCGCGCACACCCGGCGCCGTACCGCCGGGTCCCTGCTGCGCACCGTCCTCGGCGCGGGCGGACGCGAGTACGGGCTGCGGGTCGCCCTGTCCTTCGGAGCGGCCGTCGCCGTGGCGCAGGCACTGCACCACACGCGGTGGTACGGGACCCACGCGCACTGGTACTGGCTGCCCGCGACCGCCGTCTTCCTGGTCAAGCCCGACCTCGGGCCGCTCGCCTCGCGCGTCCTGTGCCGGGCGGCGGGGACGCTCCTCGGCGCGGTCCTCTTCGCCGGGTTCGCCGCGCTGCTGCCGAGGCCCGGCGGGCTGGTGGCCCTCGTCGCCCTGTGCGGGGCGCTGATCCCCGTCGCCACCCGGCACTTCGCCGCGCAGACCGCCGTCGTCACCGTCCTCGTGCTCGCCCTCGTGATGGTGGGCGGGGAACCGCAGGCCTCCTGGAGCCGGATCGGCGAGACGCTGCTGGCCTGCGGGATCGTGCTGCTCGTCGGGCATCTGCCCGCGCCGGGGCAGCGCGGAGGGACGGTACGGGCGCGGCTCGCCCGGGCCGCGCGCGCGGCGGACGCCTATCTCACGCACGTCCTCGGCGACGGCACGGCGGACGACCGGTCCGGCCGGTGGGTCCTGCGCCGCGAGGCCTACCGCGCGCTGGCGGAGGCCCGCGCCGCGATCGACCTCGCCGCCGCCGAACTCCCCGCGCTGGCCCGGCACTCGGCGGGCACGGACGAGGTGGCCGCGACCCTCGAACGGCTCGTGGACCTCACCACGGCCTGCGCCGTGCACCTGGACGACACCGGGCGGCTCGGCTCCCGCCACACGGCGCGCATCGCCGACCTGCTCGACGAACTGGCCCGGCAGCGCGAACGGGCGGGACTACGCACGTCGGACATCCCGACCCCGGACACCACCCCGGCCAAGACCTGACGCCCCGGGCACCCCCGCTACGACCGCTCACGGCCGGCAAAACCAGCCTGCCCCGGCGTCCCGACCACTCACGCCCCGACAAACGCGCCCGCCCCCGCGTTCCCGCCGATCACGCGGCTCGACTGACCCGCCCGCACCGCCGTTCACGGGGTTCGGGCAACCGGCCTGCCCCCGCGTCCCCGCCGATCACAGCCCGCACCCGCGTACCCGCCGATCACAGCCCGCCAGCCAGCCCGCCCCCGCGTCCCCGCCGATCACGGTCCAGCAGTCCCGTCCATCCGCCTCGGGCGCCCACCGGCCACCCCTCACGCCCCCACCCGTACCCACACCGGCGCGTGGTCGGAGCCCGGGGCACCGCGCCGTGCCGCCGGCTCCGTGTCCACCGAGGGGAGGCGCGGCGCCCCCGCGCCGGGCAGACCCGTTCCGGCCTCCGTGATCCGGTGGACGAGGCGGTGACTCACCAGGACGTGGTCGATCAGCTCGCGGCGGCCGGAGGTGACGCGCGAGTAGCGCCGGTCGGCCGGGATCAGCGGGGCCACGTCCCACAGCCGCGTCGCGTCACCCCGGTCCGGCTGCCCGAAGCCCGGCGTGCCGATCTCGGAGCCCGGCGGCCCGAGGAGGATCTGCGTCGTCGCGGCCTGAACCTCGTCGTTGAGGTCACCGAGCACCGTCACGTCCCGCTCGCGGCCCTCGCCGCCCAGCAGTTCGTCGGCCAGCGCCCGCAGCGCAGTGGCCTCGGCGGCCCGCCGGTACAGGGCGTACGCGCCGTAGCGGGCCCGCTCGCCCTCGTCGCGCGGCTGGAAGCGGCCGCCGGGGTACGACAGCAGCTTCGACTTCAGATGGCAGACCGCCGCGGTCAGGGGCGCCGTCGGCCCGCTGATCCGCACCGCCAGGAAGCCGCGGCCCGCCCGGGTCACGGGCTCTCCGTCGTCGTCGCCCTGCACGGGCCGGAGCAGGTCCGGGAAGGCGGTCGTGTCCGCGACGACCTCCGGTACGAGGCCGCGGCTGAGGAAGCCGACCCGGATGCCGCGGCTGTCGGCGTGCTCCGAGAGCGCGAGGTGCCAGCCGCCGTCGAGAAGTCCGGCGAGGTCCTCCAGCGCCTCGGGGTCGCCGACCTCCTGGACGCCTAGCAGGGTCGGGCCGAGTTCCGTGACCACGGCGGCCAGTGCGGCGAGCTTCGCCTCGTAGGCGGCCTTGTCCTTGGGGCCGAACGGGCCGCCGGGCCGGTAGAGGTTCTCCAGGTTCCAGGTGGCGAGGAGCATGCCGGGCTCCTTCCGGGAGCGGGTGACGGGAGGCCGGCCCGGTGACCCGGGGGACGGCTGACAGGGGAGGGAGGGCAGTGGAGGGGCGGGGGACGTGCGGCGGGTGTCGCCGGGACGGGTGACGCCAGAGTGCGCGCGAAAACGTCACCGCGACAGAGCGGGGACAGAATGCGCGGTTCACGCCGCCCGACGGCACGACCCCGTCGTACGTCGGTGAGGTGACCTCGCCTCCGGCCGACCTCGTCATCGCCGGCTGCACCGCCCTCGTGCACAGCGCCCGCTCCGGCGACGTCCGCAAACGATCGTTGCCGGGCGGGTGCCGATGCGGGACCGGCGGCTGCTGACCCTCGATCTGCCCGCGACCGTAGGGGAGTCGGAGGAGCGGGTGCCGGCGCTGACCGACCGGGCGAACGGCCGCGGCATCCACCGGTACGACACCTGACGGGCCCGTCGCGGCGCAGGTGGGCGCCCGCCCCGAAAAAACTTCCCGCGGCGCCGATGAGTTCCGATCCCGGGACCGGTCCACCTCAAGGAAGGCACCGTTTCCCGGGCCTTCCGCAGGCAGCAGGCGTTCCGTCGGCAGGAGGGGCACATGACGTATCCGCAGATCGTCTCGCGCGAGGAGTGGCGCATCGCGCGCGAGGAACTGCTCGCCAAGGAGAAGGCCGCCACCCGGGCGCGAGACGCGCTCAACGCCGAGCGGCGCGGACTGCCGATGGTGGAGATCGACAAGGAGTACGTGTTCGAGGGCGGCGACGGCAAGGCGACCCTCCTCGACCTCTTCGAGGGCCGGCAGCAGCTCGTCGTCTACCACTTCATGTTCGCCCCGGAGTGGGACGCGGGCTGTCGCAGCTGCTCGGCGTTCCTCGACCAGATCGGCCACCTGGCGCACCTGCGGGCCCGCGGCACCGCGTTCGCGGCCGTCTCCCGGGCGCCGTACACCAGGATCCTGCCGTTCAAGGCCCGGATGGGCTGGACGGTGCCCTGGTACTCGGCGTACGACACGGATTTCAACCAGGACTTCGAGGTGTCCTTCGAGCGCGACGGCGAGACCTGCGAGCGGCCGGGGATGAGCTGCTTCCTGCGGGACCGCGACCGCGTCTTCCACACCTACTCGACGTACGAGCGCGGTCTCGACGGGCTGGGCTCCACGACCACCCTGCTGGACCTCACCGCCCTGGGGCGGCAGGAGGAGTGGGAGGAGCCCCGGGGCCGGGCCTCGGCGCTGGGCGCCCCGGCGGGCAGCGAACGGATCCGGTACCACGACGAGTACGAGGACTGAGATTCACCGATTCATGTGACTGGCGAGCCCGAAGTGACAGAAGTGGTCGCAATGCGTACTCGGGCGAACACCAGGTGTACGGAGAGTGAGAGAACCCTCACCGCGAGGCGGTGAACTGGTGTCGACTACGTCTCAGTACCGTCACTACGCGAGCCGTTCACCCCATCGTTGGCGTTTAACTCTACGAGTACAGCGCGACATGGAGGTGCAGGGTGAACGGGCGAATGGTGCTGGAGCGCTTTCCCGCCGGTGGGCCGCGTGGTTCGTGGCCGGCGGAGGAGTTCGCACAGGCGTGCCGTCTGCAGGGCCAGGCGGCGGAAGTCGTCATGGACCTCTCCACGGACGCGTTCCTCGTGATCGTGCGCGGAGCGGACGGCGTCGAGTGAGCCGAGGCGCGACAGAGAGTCACCGCGCCTCCCCGGTGGGCACCCTCGCCTCCCCGACGGCAGCCACCTCGCCCGCGGACGCGCCTGCCTCCTGAGCGGACTCGGCCGCGTCGGCGGCCACACCCGCCTTACGAGCGGTCTCGGCCGCCCCTTGCGCCGGCACCGCCTCCCTCGTGGTCCCGTCCACGCCCGCTTTCCGAGCGGTCTCGGCCGCGCCTCCGTCCACAGCCGCCTTCCGGGCGGGTCCGACCCCGGTCGCCCCTCGGGCCGGCACCGCCTCCGCCGTCGTCGCGCTCCCGTTCCCGTTCGGCTTCCCGTTCCCGTTCGGCACCGGGGTGGTGAACTGACCCGCCTGGAGCGCGTACAGCTCCGCGTAGACACCGCCCGTGGCCAGCAGTTCCCCGGGGCTGCCGGACTCCACGAGACGGCCCTGCGCCAGCACGTGCACCAGATCGGCGTGGCGCACCGACGCCAGCCGGTGGGTGATGAGGACGACCGTCTGCCCGGTACCCGCCAGCGCCCTGATCTTCTCGAAGACCTCCAGCTCGGCCCGGGCGTCGAGGGCCGCCGTGGGCTCGTCCACGATCAGGATCCGACCGCGCCGGTACGCCGCCCGCGCGATCCCCAGCCGCTGCCACTGGCCGCCCGACAGCTCGTGACCGCCGCTGAAGGCGCGCGCCAGCAGGGTGTCGAGCCCGCGCGGGAGGTCCGCCACCACGTCCTGGGCCCCGGCCTCGGCGACCGAGGAGGCGAGCCGTTCGTCGGTGAGCGGTGCCGAGGCTCGGCCCACCGCCACGTTGACGCGGGCCGTGAACGGCCACCGCTTGAAGTCCTGAGCCACCATCGCGATGCGCTCCGCGAGCGCGCGCCGGTCCGCCGTCGCGGCGTCCACGCCGTCCCACAGGACACGGCCGTGATCGGGCGTGTAGAGCCCGGCGAGCAGTTTGACCAGGGTGGTCTTGCCCGACCCGTTCTCACCGACGAGCGCGATGATCCGGCCGAGGGGCAGCGTGAGGCTCACGTCGTCCAGTGCGGGCCGGGCCGCCTTGCCGGGATAGGTGAACGTGACGTTCTCGAAGCGGATCTCCCGCGGATCCTCGGGCAGCGGCTCGCCGCCCTCCGGGATCGCGCGCTGCGCCGCCTCCACGTACAGGCGGTGCAGGTCGCCCACGAACAGGGCCTCCTCGTGGAGCGAGTTGACCTCCAGGACGAGGGTGTCCAGGCTCGCGGAGCCGGTGCGGATCGCGATCACCGCCGTACCGGCCACCGACAGCGCCATCGTGCCGGCGAGCAGCAGCCCGCCGAGGGTCGCGTACGTCGCCGCCGTGGCGAGGCCCGTCCAGGCCGCCGCGATCAGCCCCGTGCGCGCGGCCAGACCGGCCAGCCGGGCCTGCTCCGCCTCCGCGGTCTCCGACATCGAGCGGAAGTGGCGCAGCAGGAACGGGCCGACCCCGTGCACGCGGATCTCCGGTGCCGCGGCCGGCTCGGTGAGCAGGTTGCCGATGAGCCGGCCCGCCCGGGCGTGCTGCACCCAGGCGTGGAAGGACTCGTACCGCCGCCGGGCGATCGTCAGGGCGCTCCACGCGCTCGGCAGCGTCATCATCACCAACAGCGGCAGCAGCGCGGGATGCAGCACCGTCAGGACACCGGCCGCCGCGACGAGCGAGATCATCGCGTTCACGACCTGCGTGGAGATCGCGATCATGCGCCGGGCGGACGAGGCGCCGTACTGCGCGGTGTCCAGCAGCTTGTGGAACGCGTCGTCCTCGATCGCGGAGAGCTCCACGGCCGCCGCCCGCTCCAGGTACAGCTCCGTCGCGACCCGCTCGACCTTCGGCTCCAGCCGGCCGGTGGCGTACGTCGAGGCCGCCCGCAGCAGCGCGGCGAACAGCATGACGGCGGCGACCGTGACCAGCGCCGGGGCCGCGCCGCGCAGCCGGTCCTCGACCGGGCCGTCGGCCATCAGCCGGCCCAGCACGCTGTTGACCGCCAGCAGGCTCACCGCCTGCGCCGCGCCGCGCGTGATCTCGGCGGTCAGCACGGTCCGAGCCGCGCCGCGGTCCGCCTGCCAGGCCAGCCGGAAGCTGGACGCCAGCAGGTGGGGGAGCCGCGTCACCATCGCGCGGAAGCCCAGCTCCAGGAAGGCGTCGGAGTGCTGCGACCAGCCCATGTCGTAGCGGAGCGGGCCGCCGAAGAGCAGGCGTTCCGAGTCCGACGGCGACGGATCGGCGTGCTGGCGCTTCTTTCCCACCGGTGACCTCCCCCGAGTGCGCACGCACGGTGCCCTCCCCAGGAATGGCGGCCTCCACCCGTGCCCGCGAGGGCGATCGGGGCGGACCGAAGCACTCGGGCGCCGGTCGCTCACGCCGTCGGCGCCCCCACCGCGCGCCCGGCCTCGTCGCGCCGGGGCGGGTCCGTCAGGCGCTGACGGACCTGGACCACGCCGGGGGAGTGCCCATGACCCGGCAGACGGCCAGGTACAGGGGGATCGGCGGAGTGTACGGAAGCGTACCCTCCGGTTTGTGGATGAGCCCGGGAACCGACGGTGCCTCCGGGACGAGCGCCCCCGTGGCGTACAGGGCGGGCGCGGGCCAGTCCAGGGAGACGTCCGAGTCGGAGGGGACGATCCACCACCACTGGGCGGCGTCGGCGTAGACGCAGCCGACGCGCGGCAGCCGGGACAGGAGCACCGGGCCGAAGCGCGCGGGCACCACCACCGCGTCGCAGCCGAGCGGCACGGTCATGCCGTCGGGTATGGGGAGTCGGCTGGGCGCCCCGGACGTGCGGTGCCCTCGTCGGAGGCGGACCAGCGTGTCCAAGGTCAGCAGGGGGGCCGTCCCGGTCGACGTCGCCCTCACACCCATTCGGCCCCCGTCCCGCGGAACGCCTGCGCCCCGGAACCCCGGCCGTCCGCCGGGGGCTTCTTCGCGCTCCAGCCGAGGTCCGAACTCGCCTCGGTGTCCGGCTCCCGGCCCCCCGAGCGGGCCGGGACCGAGGGGAAGGGCTGGTCCGCGGCGTCCGGCCGCCCGGAGGCGTACGGCACCGGCGCCGGGTGCGGCAGCCGGGGCAGGCTCTCCATGGTGTCCACGGTGTCCGCGGCGTCGGCCTCGAAGATCTCGCCGGTGGCGTCCGCCAGGTCCGCGAAGCCCATCGCGTCCGCGAGGGCGGCGGTCGGGTCGGCGTCCGGCGTGCGCGGCAGCTCGGCCCAGACCAGCAGGCCGGGCCCGTACTCCTGGGCACCCCAGGCTTGGCAGACGGCCGCCACGAGCATCAGGCCCCTTCCGTGTTCGTCCTCGGCGCCCTGCGGCGAGGGTCGCGGCTCACCCGGAGCGCACCCCTCGTCACGTACGGCTATCCGCACCAGGTCGTCGGCGTCGTGCAGCTCGCACACGATGCGCCGGCTCGCGGTGTGCACGATGGCGTTCGTGACCAGCTCGGAGACGACCAGATCCGCCGTGTCGCAGGTGTCCGCGCAGACCTGCCAGCCCGACAACCGGGCATGGGTCAGGTGCCGGGCCTGTCTCACAGAACCCGGATGTGCGGCCAGCTCGAAGCGAAACCGGCGCTCCGCGGTCGCATCGGGGCGCACCCCTGCTGCGGCACGGAGACCGAACCGGTCTGCGGCGGCGTCTGTTCCTAACGGCGCGGACGGAGTCACGCTTGCCACTATCGCCCCGCCGTGAACACTTGGCAAGTGTCACTCTGAAAATTGCAGAGTGCCGTGTGACGCCGTGGAGCGCCATGGCACACTGCTCGCAACAGCACGTCGAGCGGCGCCAGTTGGAATCCGGGAAACGGACTCCGAACGGCGCCGCCCGGGCTGTCCGGACACAGTGGAGGTGGGACGTGAGCGAACCGCGGTCCGCGCCGACGGTCGGCCAGGTCGTCCTCGGCCGGCGACTGCTGGACCTGCGGGAACGTGCGGGTCTGAAGCGTGAGGAGGCCGCACGCATCCTGCGTGTCGCACCCGCCACCGTCCGCCGTATGGAGATGGCCGAGGTCAGCCTCAAGATTCCGTACCTCCAGCTCCTGCTGAAGTCGTACGGCGTCTCCGACGAGGAGGCCGAGGGTTTCGTCCACCTCGCCGAGGAGGCCAACAAACCGGGCTGGTGGCAGCGCTTCCACGACATCCTGCCGGGCTGGTTCTCGATGTACGTCAGCCTGGAGGGTGCCGCCTCCCTGATCCGCTCGTACGAGCCGCACTTCGTGCCGGGGCTGCTGCAGACCGAGGACTACGCCCGCGGGGTCCTGAAGTCGGGTGCCATCGGCCAGACGCAGCCGGACGAGATCGAGCGCCACGTCGCCCTGCGCATGCAACGGCAGAGCCTGCTCACCCGGGAGGACGCACCACGGCTGTGGGCCGTGATGGACGAGACGGCGCTGCGCCGCCCCGTCGTCGGCCCCGAGGTCATGCGCGCCCAGATCGACAGGCTCCTCCAGGCCACGAAGCTGCCCAACGTGACGCTGCAGATCGCCCCGTTCTCCTCGGGGCCGCACCCCGGCACGTACGGGCCCTTCGTGCTGTTCCGCTTCGCCATGCCGGAACTGCCGGACATGGTCTACAGCGAGTACCTGACCGGCGCCGTCTACCTGGACGCGCGTTCCGAGGTGGCGACCCACCTGGAGGTCATGGACCGCATGGCGGCTCAGGCCGCTACGGCACATCGTACGAAGGAGATCCTCCGGGATCTCCGCAAGGAGCTGTGAATGGAACGCATCAAGCCGCGGATACGCACCGTGCGGATCTACAACGGGATGCCCGCCCGCGAGCTGGGCAGCGAGGGCTGGCACAAACCGTGGAGCGGCGGCAACGGCGGCAACTGCCTGGAGGCGATGAAGCTCGACGACGGCCGGATCGCCGTCCGGCAGTCCGCCGACCCGGACGGGCCCGCGCTGATCTACACGCCCGGTGAGATGACCGCCTTCATCCAGGGCGCCAAGGCGGGGGAGGCGGACTTCCTGCTGTCCTGAGCGGGCCTGTTTCGCCCCGCCTCGGGAACGGCACCCCCTGACGTACTTGTGCTCGTCCTTTTCTCTCCTTTGCGTTCAACTTCCTTATTCTGATGTTGAGTTGCCACTTCGGGAGGCGACCGTCAGGAGTCGCCGTCCCGCGACGGGATCACCGGGAGCCACCCTGGGCGACGCGGGGCGCTCACCCCGGCGGCAGCACCTCGCACAACGCGTCCAGGGCGGCGCCGTACGCGTGCTCCACCGGGGTCGCGTAGCCCACGACGAGACCGTCCGGGGCGGACGCCGGCGCCTGCGGATGGCGGAACGCGGCCAGCCCGTCGAGGGCGACCCCCTGCCAGGCGGCGGCCTTGACCACCGACGGCTCGGTACCCGGCGGCAGCCGCAGGACCGCGTGCAGACCGGCCGCGATCCCGGTCACCTCGACGTGCGGCGCGCGGGCGGCGAGCGTGGCGACGAGCCGGTCGCGCCGCCCGCGGTACCGCTGCCGCATACGCCGCACATGACGGTCGTACGACCCCGACGTCACGAAGTCCGCGAGCGCCAGCTGGTCCAGGACGCTCACCCACGCCTCCCGTTCGCCCTTGGCCGCGAGCACCCCCTCGACGTACCGCTCCGGAAGGACCATCCAGCCCAGCCGCAGTGCCGGGGACAGGCTCTTGCTGACGGAACCGATGTGGACGACCCGCTCCGGGTCCAGCCCCTGCAGGGCGCCGACGGGCCTGCGGTCGTAACGGAACTCCCCGTCGTAGTCGTCCTCCAGGATCACCCCGCCACGCGCGCGTGCCCAGTCGACGACGGCGGTCCGCCGCGACGGATGCAGGGGTCCGCCGGTCGGGAACTGGTGGGCGGGCGTGAGGAGTACGGCCCTCTCCCGGTCCAACTCGCCTACGCGGGCGCCGTCTTCGTCGAGGGGCAGCGGCACCGTCCGCACCGAGGCGGCGGCCAGCAGCTCGCGGTGGAATCCGAGTCCGTACGACTCCACGGCCAGCGGGCCCCGCAGCACCGCGCCCGGCCCCGCGAAGAGCAGCCGCAGCGCGTGCGCGAAGCCGGAGCAGATCACGATCCGCTCCGGTTCGGCGCGCACTCCACGCGCGCGGGCGAGGTACTCGGCGAGGGCGCCGCGCAGCTCCCTACGGCCCGCGGGGTCACCGGGCCCGAAGACCTCGTTCGGCGCCTGCTGGAGGGCCCGCCGGTACGACGCGAGCCAGGCGGCGCGCGGGAACGACGAGGCGTCAGGGGTGCCCTGCCGCAGATCGTGCCGTGGCCCACGCGCGTGTGGCGGCGTCTTCTTCGGGACGCGGGAGCGGGACCCGGACGGCTCGGCGCGCTCGGCGACCCGTGTGCCCGAACCCTGACGGGCGGTGAGCCAGCCCTCCGCGACCAGTTCGGCGTACGCGTCGGCGACCGTGTTGCGGGCCACGCCCAGGTCGGCGGCGAGCGAGCGGTACGGCGGCAGGAGGGTCCCCGGCGCGAGCCGGCCCGAACGCACCGCTTCGCGCAGCGCGCGGATCAGCGCGGCCCGGCGCCCGCCCGCCTCCGCCCCGGACAGCTCCAGGTGCAGATCCGCACCGATCCGCTCCGCCGAATTGACCCATGATTCCGCCACGGAAATGCACCCTACAAGGGGTCTATCCGGCCCGTAGATTCGAAGCCATGACGACGAACACAGAGCAGGTGACGGTGTCGGCTCCGACGACGAACGCGGTGCGCACGACGGGCTCGGCGACGAGTGCGGCGGGCACGACGGTGAGTGCGGCGGACTCGGCGACGAGTGCGGCGGGCACGACGGTGAGTGCGGCGGACTCGACGGTGAGTGGGGAACGGACCTCGGACGGGAGCGCCGGCACGGACGCGCACGCCGCGGTGGTTCCGGCGAGGCAGGCGACCGCCTCGTTCACCGAAGAGGCGCCCGCCCGGATCGACTTCGCGAAGGCCGCCCCGAAGGTCTTCCGCGCGCTGATCGGCTTCGACGCGGCGGCCCGCGAGGGACTCGCCCCGGCCCTCGTCGAACTGATCCAGATCCGGGCCTCGCACCTCAACCACTGCGCCTACTGCCTCCACATGCACACCAACGACGCACGCAAGGCGGGCGAGAGCGAGGACCGTCTCCACATGGTCGCGGTGTGGCGCGAGGCGCCCCACTTCTTCACGCCGAGGGAACGCGCGGCGCTGGCACTCACCGAAGCGGTCACCCTCGTGGCCGGGGGAGGGGTCCCCGACGACGTCTACGCGGAGGCCGCCGCCCACTTCGACGACGGGGAACTCGCCCACGTCCTGGCGCTCGTCCTCACCATCAACACCTGGAACCGAGTCGCTTTGTCGACCGCGAAGAAGGCGGGCACGGACACCCGCGCCTGACCCCGACGCGAGCTCGACCACCGGACGATGCCGGTGCGCGGCGCCGTGCGCCATCCGCCGCGCACCGCGCGTCACGCGGTCAGCGGCCGGTCGTACGGGCCGATCGGCTGCGGCAGCCGCGAGTGACCCGTCAGCCGGCGGTCGACCGCGGCCGCCACCGCCCGGCCCTCGGCGATGGCCCAGACGATCAGGGACTGCCCACGCGCGGCGTCACCGGCGACGTAGACGCCGGGCACGTTCGTGGCGAAGTCCGCGTCCCTGGTGACCGTGCCACGGGGGCCGAGAGCGAGCCCGAGCTGGTCGGTCAGGCCGTCGTGCGGGTCGGGACCCGAGAAGCCGAGGGCGAGCAGGACCAGATCGACGGGCAGGGCGCGCTCGGAACCGGGTACCGGCCGCCGCTGCTCGTCCACCTCGACCAGGTGCAGGGCGCGGACGTGCCCGTCCGCGTCCCCGGTGAAGCGGAGCGTGGACGCGGCGAACAGGCGTGCGTCCGCGTCCGCCGCCGGCGAGGTCTCCAGGTCGCGGGCCTCCTCGTGAGCGGCCGAGAGGCGGTAGATCTTCGGGTACGTCGGCCACGGCTCGACGTCCTCGTCACGCGCCGCCCCCGGCTGGGCGTAGATGTCCAGCTGCGTCACGGACGCGGCGCCCTCGCGCACCGCCGTGCCCAGACAGTCGGCGCCCGTGTCCCCGCCGCCCACGATCACGACGTGCTTGCCGGCCGCGGACAACGGCGAGACCTCCAGGTCCCCCTCGCACACCCGGTCGGCGAGCGGCAGGTACTCCATCGCCTGGTGGATGCCGGCCAACTCCCGCCCCGGCACCGGGAGATCGCGCCAGGCGGTGGCACCCAGGGCGAGGACGACGGCGTCGTAGCGCGCCCGCAGCTCCGCCGCGTCGAGGTCCCGCCCGACCGACACCGACGTACGGAACTTCGTCCCCTCCGCCCGCATCTGGTCGAGCCGCCGGTCCAGGTGCCGCTTCTCCATCTTGAACGCGGGAATGCCGTACCGCAGCAGTCCCCCGATCCGGTCGGCCCGCTCGTACACGGCGACGGTGTGCCCCGCACGCGTCAGTTGCTGCGCCGCGGCCAGGCCGGCGGGCCCCGAGCCGATCACGGCGACCGTGCGCCCCGAGAGCCGGTCCGGTGGGCGCGGCGGGGCGAAACCGTCCTCCCACGCCCGGTCGGCGATGGCGACCTCGACGTTCTTGATGGTGACCGCCGGCTGGTTGATCGCGAGCACACAGCCCGCCTCGCACGGCGCGGGACACAGCCGGCCGGTGAACTCGGGGAAGTTGTTCGTCGCGTGCAGCCGGTCGCTCGCCGCCCGCCAGTCGTCCCGGGACACCAGGTCGTTCCACTCGGGGATCAGATTGCCCAGCGGGCAGGCGTCGTGGCAGAAGGGGATCCCGCAGTCCATGCAACGGTCGGCCTGGGCCCCGATGATCGGCAGGAGCGCTCCGGGGACGTACACCTCGTCCCAGTCCCGCACCCGTTCCGCTACCGGCCTGCGGGGCCATTCCTCGCGTGGATTGGTGAGAAAACCCTTGGGATCGGCCATGGCCGTCTCCCTTGCGTGCGCGTGACGTGGGGGCGTGTCCTTTCGGCCACGATACGGCGTCACCGCACCCCGCGCCGCTCGGCTCCACCCGGTTTCCGCTGCTCGGGGGCTTGGGCGCTTGAGGGCTTGGGGCCTGAGGGCTGGAGGCATGGGGCTGGCCCGGGGTCCGGGGGCCTCGCAGTCGGCGGTCGTCACGCGCCGCCCGAGGGAGCAACGGAGGAGGGATTGGTCCGAGGCCGATCCGAGGCTGGGACGGTGCGGGTGCGGGTGCGGGTGCGGGTGCGGGTGCGGGTGCGAGGGCTGGGGCTGGGGCGGTGGGAGGTGAGGGTGAGGGGTCGGGGTGCGGGCGAAGATGAATCCGGGGCTGGGTCCGGGGCGAGGCGGACCGGGGCGGGCGTGAGGTTCAGGTGAGAGCCAGGACGTACGAGAGCGCGGCGAAGGCCGAGGCGACCGTACGGACGTGGTTCCACATCGTCCACTCGCTCACGTACGTGGGCCAGTACGCGGCGGCCTCCGGAGTACCGGGGTCCAGCCTGCCGAGCTCCTCGTTGCGCGGGACGTTCGCGGCGCTCGTCACGCCGAACGAGCCGAACAGGTACAGGCCGCTCCCGAGCAGCAACTCCACCGTGCCCTCGTCCGGCCACACCACGAACGTGACCACCGCCAGCACCACGCACAGCACCGCCGTCCCCACGAACACCAGCATGAACGCCGGCGTCAGCGCCGCCCCGTTGATCGCCTTCATGGCGGCCGCGCCCTGCGCCGCCGGCAACCTGGCCAGCCCCTTCATCACGAACGTCGAGAACCCGCAGAAGACGCCGGCCATCAGACCGGTCCCGAGCACCCCCAGCACCGTCAGCACGAAGTAAGGCCCGTCGATCATGTCTGTTCCCCCATCCAGCCCGAATCAGAGATCCTGCATGCCACTCACCGACACGACAAGTGAAATCCCTCCCTGTCCACCACGACCATGGCCAAGCTGCGCACACCCATACGCGAGCGTCCAGGACGCAAGCCGTACGCCCCGCCTGGCCGACGTGACCTCCGCGCTCCACCACCGCGCCCGCGTCCTCCTTCCGTGAGCGCGGCATCATGGCCCCTGTGCGACTCGAACCGATCACCTGGGAACGGCTCGGCGACCTGCTCGCCGACCGCCTCCTCGACCTGAAGCCGGCCGACGGCAGCCCCTGGCCGCGCGTCGCGTTCGACGGGGCTCCTGCCGCCCGCCCCGGCGACCTCGCGCACCGGGTGTCGGAAGCCCTGCGCCTGCGCGGCCGCTCCTCGCAGGTCGTCGCGGCCGAGGGCTTCCTGCGGCCGGCCTCGCTCCGCTTCGAGTACGGCCACCAGGACGTCGACGCCTACTACGACGGCTGGTTCGACACCGGTGCCCTCTGGCGCGAGGTCTTCAACCCACTCGAACCCAGCGGTGACGGCCGGATCCTGCCCGACCTCTGGGACCCGGTGACCGACCGCGCCACCCGCACCCCCTACGTCCAACTCCCGCCCGGCGGGCTACTGTTGCTGCACGGCCCCCTCCTTCTCCATCACTGGTTCCCCTTCGACCTGACCGTCCACGTGCGTCTCTCGCCGGCCGCACTGCGCCGCCGCACCCCCGAGGCCGAACACTGGAGCCTCCCCGCCTTCGAGCGCTACGAGTCCGAGACCGATCCCGGTACCGCGGCCGACGTCCTTGTGCGCGCCGACGACCCGCGCCACCCGGCATGGAACGGCTGATCGAGAGCGCCGATCCACTCAAAGGGCTTTTGTATGCACGTGCATCTAGTTAGTCTGTGGTCATGACGCAGCCTTCCGATCACCCCGTCACCTTCGACGACTCCGTCCGCACCCTCCTCGACGGCAAGAACTTCGCCGCCGTCGCCACCCTCGGCCCGGACGGCGCTCCCCAGAACTCGGTGGTCTGGATCAAGCGCGAGGGCGACACCGTGCTCTTCTCGTCCACCGACCGACGCCAGAAGGTGCGCAACCTCCTCCGCGATCCCCGTATCAGCCTGTCGGTCTTCGACCTCGCCAACCCCTACACCTCGGTCGAGATCCGCGGCACCGCCCAGATCCTCCCCGACGAGCACAAGCGGCTCCCGCGCGAGCTCTCGCACAAGTACCTCGGCATCGACCCGCCCGCCGAGAAGGACGACGAGACCCGCGTGATCATCCGCGTCGTCCCCGAGAAGATCGTGGGCTTCTCCGCCTGAGCCCTGCCGGGGCGGGCGCCGACCGGCCCGGCAGGCCTTACCGGCCGTCGGCATGGCTCGACCGCTTGCACGGTCCGACCGCCCTCCACGGCCCCTCGGCCCCGCGACCGGCGGTCGTGACTCCACGCGTGATCCGCGGCGACCTCGCGGGTGCCGGTTCCCGCCTGGCTCCCTGGCTCCGGGTGCGTCGCTCCCGTGACCCGGCGAAAATGTAAGGCGTCGGGACTAGCGGTACCCGTCCGTGCCGCGCCGGCCGTCCGGCACCGGGAGGTACTTCATGACCACCGCCGGAGACATCATGCACCGTGGTGCCCAGTGGATCCCCGCCCACGAAACCCTGGACCGCGCCGCCCAGCTGATGCGCGAGCTCAACGTGGGGGCCTTGCCCATCAGTGACGAGAACGAGCGACTCTGCGGCATTCTCACGGACCGGGACATCGTCGTCGGCTGTGTGGCCATGGGTCACGACCCGGCACGCGTCACCGCCGGTGAGATGGCGCAGGGCACTCCGCGCTGGATCGACGCGAACGCCGACGTCGGCGAGGTGCTGGAGGAAATGCAGGGACACCAGATCCGCCGACTCCCCGTCATCGACGACAAGCGCCTGGTCGGCATGATCAGCGAGGCCGACCTCGCCGAACACCTGACGGACGACCAGCTCGCCGTCTGGGTCGAGAGCGTCTACGCCAAGACCCCGACGCGCTGACACCGCGCTGTTCCTGTTCCTGTTCCGACAACCTCCCCCTTTCTGTGCCCTGGTCCGGCCCGCCGACCGACAGGCCGGGCCGGAGTGGGCGTCTCAAAGCCAGCCGTTGCGCCGGAAGCCCCGGTAGAGGGCCAGGCACGCCACGCTGATCACGCCGATGATCAGCTCGTAGCCGTACCGCCAGTGCAGCTCCGGCATGTGGTCGAAGTTCATGCCGTAGACACCGCAGACCATCGTCGGCACGGCGACCACCGCGGCCCACGCCGTGATCTTCCGCATGTCCTCGTTCTGAGCGACCGTCACCTGGGCCAGGTGTGCCTGGAGGATCGAGTTGAGCAGCTCGTCGAACGCGGCTATCTGCTCGGTGACGCGCAGCAGATGGTCGGAGACGTCCCGGAAGTAGGCCTGTATCTCCGGGTCGATCACCCGCATCGGCCGGCTGGCGAGGTCCAGCAGCGGGCGGCCGAGTGGAGCCACCGCCCGCTTGAGCTCCAGGAGTTCACGCTTGAGCTGGTAGATGCGCCCCGGGTCGGCCCGCGCGCCGTTCTCCGCGAAGACGTCCGTCTCCACCTGGTCGATGTCCCCGTGTACGGCGTCCGCGACGGTGAGGTATTCGTCGACCACGTGGTCCGCGATCGCGTGCAGCACCGCGGCCGGCCCCTTGGTCAACTGCTCCGGATCGGCCTCCAGCGCCTCCCTCAGCGGGCCCAGTGAACCGTGTCGCCCGTGCCGCACCGTGATCACGAAGTCGTGGCCGACGAACACCATGATCTCGCCGGTGTCCACCACCTCGCTGGTCGCGGTGAGCTCGGTGTGCTCGACGTAGCAGACCGTCTTGAACACAGCGAACAGTGTCTCGTCGTACCGCTCCACCTTCGGGCGCTGATGGGCGTGCACCGCGTCCTCGACCGCCAGGGGGTGCAACTCGAAGAGCTCGGCTATGCCGGCGAACTCCCGCTCCGTCGGTTCGTGCAGCCCGAGCCAGACGAAACCGTCGTCGTGCTTGCGTACCTCTTTCACCGCGTCGACCACATCGCGCCCGCCCGGGATCCGCGCACCGTCCTTGTACGTCACGCAGTTGACCACCGCGGAGCCCAGCGGCGACCGGGCCGGGTGGCTCAGGTCGACACGCGGTCGCCGCCGCGTCAGCCGCGCCACCCTGCGGAGGCCGCTCACTTTGCCGAGGCTCGTGACCTTCCGCAGATTCCCTGCCATGGACATCTGGATCTCCTCGCGTGGATCTCCTCGCGCCGCGATTGCGCCTTTCCGCGGCCAGTCTGCCAGGACGGCGCGCGGGCCGGTCAGGCCTGTGGGAACGGAGCATTCCACTTCGTTTCGGTGGGCGAGGGGTGCGCAGGGTGCGCACTGGTCCGGCGAACTCGCGGCCAGCCGATGAGGGTGCCGCGGGAAGCGGGCGCCGCGTGATGCGAGCCGGGTGTCCCGGCCCGGGTGCGTCAACCGCGCCGGACGAGTCGGGCAAATGGGATGATCTACCCGTGATTCGAACCGACAGGTATCTCCTGGACAACCGGCAGGCCGAGGCGGGGCAGCGTTTCGACGCCGTCGCCACTCTTTTCGACCCCACGACGTTCCGGCACCTCGAGCGCTTCGGCGTCGGCTCCGGCTGGCGCTGCTGGGAGGTCGGCGCGGGTGGCACCTCGGTGGTCTCGTGGCTGGCCAAGAAGGTCGGCCCGACCGGGCGGGTCCTCGCCACCGACATCGACACCTCGTGGGTCTCCCTCGCCGCCCGCCCGCCGGTCGAGGTCCGCGTCCACGACGTGGGCGTCGAGGAGCCGCCCGGGGAGGGCTTCGACCTGGTGCACGCACGGCTCGTCCTCGTCCATGTGGCGGACCGGGAGCGAGCCTTGAGGTCGATGATCAGGTCCCTGCGGCCCGGCGGCCGGCTCCTCGTGGAGGAGGCCGACCCCGCCCTGCAGCCCCTCCTCTGCCCCGACGAGCACGGGCCCGAGCAACAGTTGGCGAACCGTCTGAGGGGCGGCTTCCGCGACCTCCTCGCCGAACGCGGCGGGGACCTGTCCTACGGCCGCAAGCTCCCGCGTCTGCTGCGCGAGGCGGGGCTGAGTCCCGTGGAGGCCGACGCGTACTTCCCCGTCACCTCGCCCGCCTGCGCCGCCGTCGAGCTCGCGACGATCCGTCAGATCCGCGACCAGCTCGTCGGCGCGGGTCTCGCCACGGACCAGGACATCGACCGCCATCTGGCCAACGTCGCCTCGGGCACCTTGGACCTCACCACGGCCCCGATGATCTCGGCGTGGGGGCGCAAGGTGTGACGGAGAGGTCGACGCCCGCGGGTGAACCGGCCGTTCACCCGTCCCTGCCGGCCGCTCGTCCGCTCATCCGTCGGTCGTCCCTTCGTCTGCCGTCAGCCGCCCCATCTGTCCGCCTGGCGGTCAGCCGACCCCATCCGCCATCCCGTCCGTCCGCCGCCCGTCCCGTCCGCCCGTCCCGTCCGCCCGTCCCGTCCGCCTGTCCTCCTGTCGGTCCGTCGACCCGTCCGTCCATCCACCCGGCGGGGCGGACCGAGTCCTTGGCCACCCGGCGGCGGGTGGCCTGGATGTGATGCCCGGGGCGGAGCCGTGTCACGTGCGGTCATGCCATGCCAGGTCGGCCTAGCCGTGACATGCGGTGCCATGCCATGCCCGCGCGCCAACCGTCCTCGCGCGCCGGGCCGCCGAAACCCCTGGCTCGTCAGGAGACCGGCGGAGGCGCCTTGCGCCCCGTAAGGCGCCTTCCGCTGTCACCCACATGCCGGTCCGGCGCCTCTAGCGCCCGCCAAGGGCCCCGCTCATGGCCCCGCCGGTGGTCTCCCGCCGACGCGTGCCACCGCGGTCGCCCCCGCCGCGCACCCTGCTGCCGCCGCCTCCTCGGGTTCGGCGCCCGTGAGCAGTGCGGCCAGGAACGCGCCGGTGAAGGCGTCACCGGCGCCGGTCGTGTCCACGGGGCGGGCCGGCACCGCGGGGACGCGGGCACGCACCGTGCCGTCACGGGCGACCAGGGCACCGTCGCCTCCCTGTTTCGCGACCACCAGAGGGACGTGCCGGCTCAGCTTGGCCGCCGCGTCCGCCGGATCGGGAAGCCCCGTCAGCAGACACGCCTCGTCCCGGCTCGGCAGCAGCACGTCGACGCCCTCGACGAGACCGAGGAACCGGTTCACCCCCAGCTCCACCAGGAACCCCGTCGACGCGGGATCCACACTCACCGGAACACCACGCGCGCGTGCCGCGTCCAGAGCCGTCGCCACCAGGGCGCGGCACGGCTCGGAGAAGAACAGGTACCCCGACATGTGCAGCCGGGCTACTCCGTCGAGCAGTGACGGCGACCAGTCGTCCGGTTCGAGCCGCAGCGCCGCCCCGCTGTCCGTGAGGAACGTTCGCTCGGCCGCGGCGCCCGTGTCCACCAGGCAGATCACCGTCCCGGTGGGCGCCTCGGAATCGACGACCAGGTGGGTGCGTACGCCCGAGGCCGCCAGTTCCCGGTCGTGCCAGGCGGCCGCGTCCCGGCCCACCCGCCCGAGGAGGCGTACGTCCGGGCAGCCCCGGTGGGACGCCCAGCACGCCACGTTGGCGCCCGCACCGCCCGGCACCGTCCGGATCGCCGCGACCGTGTCCGTGCCCGGTGCGAGCGGGCCGCGGTGCCGGGCGACGACGTCGGTGACGATGTCGCCCACGACGAGCAGGGCACCGCCCGGAGCACCGGGACCGGCGCCCTCCCCGGCCCCGGCTCCCTCGGCCCCGGGACCGCCTCGGTCCGCTGCCGTCACGCCCCGGCCCAGGCCGACGCGATCCTGGCGGCGAGCCGCACGTTGCCGCGTACCGCCGCCAGGTTGGCGCTCAGTGACGCGCCGTCGGTGTGGCGCACCAGGTAGTCGAGCAGGAACGGCGTCACGGCCTGCCCGGTCACCCCTCGCATCTCGCACGCGTGCAGCGCGTCGGCCAGCACACGCGCGTGGAGCTCGGGATCGAGCTGTTCCTCCTCGGGCACGGGGTTGGCGACGATGAGCGCCGACTCCGGTCCGCCGACGGCGTCCTGGGCGCTCATCACGCCGGCCACCTGCTCCGGGGACCGCAGTGTCCAGTCCACCGGGTGTCCCGAGTCGGCCAGATAGAAGCCGGGGAAGCGCTCGGTGCCGTATCCCGCCACGGCGACCCCGAGGGTCTCCAGGCGCTGGAGGGTCGCGGGCACGTCCAGGATGGACTTCACGCCCGCGCAGACGACCGTGATCCGGGTACGGGCCAGTAGGCCCAGGTCGGCGGACTCGTCCTGCGTCACCGTCCACTGCCGGTGCACCCCGCCGAGCCCGCCCGTGGCGAACACCCGCACACCCGCGCGTGCGGCGGACAGCGCCGTGGCCGAGACGGTGGTCGCCCCGCTCACGCCGGCCGCGACGGCGAGCGGCAGATCACGGTGGCCCAGTTTCCGGATCCCGTCCTCGTTCGCGATCCGTTCCAGCTGGCCCTTGTCGAGGCCGACGCACGGGCGCCCGTCGAGGACGGCGATTGTCGCGGGGACGGCGCCCTCCTGTCGTACGACGTCCTCCAGTTCCAGCGCCACCTGCAGATTGCGCGGGCGCGGCAGCCCGTGCGCGATGATCGTCGACTCCAGGGCCACCACCGGCCGGCGCGCGTCGAGCGCCTCCCGCACCTCTTCGGACACCACGAACACGCGCCTGCCTCCTGTCGGTCGGTCTTCCCTCATCCCTGGCGGGCGGCGCGCCCGGCCAAACCCTTGCGGCCCCCGGGACACGGCACCAGCCTGGGCGCATGACGGACAACACGACACGTCTCGACCACATCGTCCTCTGGGTCAGGGACCCGGTCGCCGCCGCCCGCTTCTACGAGGAGACGGTCGGGCTCGAACCCCTGCGAGTCGCCGAGTTCACCGAGGGCAAGGCGTCCTTCCCCTCGGTACGCCTCAGCGAGGAGACCATCTTCGATCTCGCGCCCCTGTCGCTGGCCGAGCGCATGACCATGGTCCCCGGTGCCGCGGACAGCGCGGGCCACCCCGTGAACCACGTCTGCCTCTCCCTGGAGGAGGGTGATTTCGACGCGCTGCGGACCCGCCTGGAGGAGCGGTCCGTGCCGGTCTCGGAGTACTCGTACGGCTCGTTCGGCGCCCGGGGAGAGGCCGTACGCAGCTTCTACTTCCGCGACCCCGACGGGAACGTCTTCGAGGCCCGGCACTACGCCTAGCGACTCCCGGTCCGGGAAAAGGGTGCTCCACGCGCGCGTGGAGCACCCTTTCGGGGTGTCGGCCGGGCCGAGACCGGCGGCGCGCTCTCCGAGGCGCTCGGACCAGGGGAACCGCCTGCGGTCGCCGGTCCGGCGTCGGGCTAGGGTGACCGCTCATGACCACGAAGAACCAGGCCGTTCCGTCCTTCGCCGTGCACATCCCCGACGCCGAACTGGAGCCGGAGCCGCTCGACCCGGCCCAGATCGTCTCCGGCACCCCGGTAGTGACGGGCAAGGTGCTGTGGGAGTCTGCCGACGGCAAGCACGTGCGCGGCATCTGGCAGATGACTCCCGGCGTCGCGACCGACACCGAGGCCGACGAGATGTTCGTCGTGGTCAGTGGCAGTGCCACGGTCGAGTTCGAGAACGGCGACGTGCTGAAGGTGGGCCCCGGCGACGCGGCGATCCTGCGCGAGGGCGACCGCACGACCTGGACGGTCCACGAGACGCTTCGCAAGGCGTACCACATCAGCCTCTGACCACCCCGAGCGTCGGCCTGACTACGTCGTGAGGGCGCCGCCCTCGGGCGGGCGCCGGGCCGGCGTCAGCTTCCGGCCGCGACCGTACGGCGTCCGCGACCGGTGAGGACCATCAGTGCCGCGAGCGGCAGCAGGAGGCAGGCGGCGAGCAGGTTGAGCCATCCGTAGCTCGCCCGCGCGATCACGAGACCCGCGGCCGCGCCGCCGATGCCCGCCGCCGCGTTCATCAACAGGTCCGAGAGACCCTGCGCGGCGGCGCGGGCGGGCTGGGGCACGGAGTCCGTGAGCAGCGCCGAGCCGGACACCATCCCGGCCGACCAGCCCAGCCCCAGCAGGAACAGTCCGACGGTGGTCTGCACGTGATGGCCGTCGGCCGTCCCGGCGAGCAGAGCCGCGCAGGCCAGCAGTCCCACCGCGAGACCGATCCCGGAGAGCCTGCCGAGCCGGTCGGACAGCCGTCCCATGAGCGGCGAGAACGCGTACATGCCGGCGATGTGACAGCTGATCACGAAGCCGATCAGGTCGATGCCGGCGCCGTGGTGATCGAGCTCGATCGGCGTCATCGACATGATCGACACCATCGCGGTGTGGCACACGGCCACCGTCCCCAGCGCCAGCCGCGCCCGCGGTGAGGCGGCGACGGCGCCGACACCGGCCCGCAGCGAACGTGCCTGCGGCGACCGCTCCTCGGCGGGAGACAGGGCGCGGGCCGTCAGGAGTGGGTCGGGCCGCAGCAGTACGGCCACCAGCACCGCCGAGACGACGAAGACCCCGGCTGCCCAGAGGAAGGGTCCCGCGGCCGCGGGTATCCCCAGGCCGGTGACGCTGCGTCCCGCGGGTGCGGCGATGTTGGGACCCAGGACCGCACCGATGGTGGTGGCCCAGACGACGTTCGAGATGGCCCTGGCCCGCCGGTCCGGTTCGGCCAGGTCGGCGGCCGCGAACCGCGCCTGCAGGTTGGCCGACGAAGCGGCGCCGAACATCGCCATCCCGGCCAGCAGCAGCGGGAAGCTGCCGACGGTCGCGGCGATGACCACCACGCCGGCTCCCAGCGCCCCGATCAGGTACGCCAGCACCAGCCCCGGTCGCCGGCCGCGTGCCGTCATCAGAGCGGCCAGCGGCATGGACAGGACCGCCGTCCCGACGACGGTGGCCGTGGGGGCGAGCCCCGACAGGGACTCGGCGCCGCTGACCTCCTCTGCCAACACCACCGCGAGGGCGATACCGGTGGCGACACCGAGACCGCCGAGGATCTGACTCGCGATCAGCACCGCGGAGGTACGGCGCCGGAGCGCGGGTATCGCGGCGACGTCCACCGGCGTGGCGGACCGCTCCACGGCGGTCACCGCGGGCATCCGGGGACGACGGTGGATATCGCGGGTATGTCGGTACGGCGCAGGAAGAAATTCACCGGCGCAGCCTCCCAGCTCACGGCTTTCCGCGCACCGCGATTGTCACCGCGCTTGTGGGCGCACGCTCAGGAACACCTCAGAACGACGGCTTCCGGCGCGCGTGCGCCGGCGTGCGCTGTCCCCGTCGCGGACGCTCTCCGAGGCAACGGCGCCCGGTGCACGCACTGCTCCGACCCGCGGCTCAGAACAGCGGCTCCGGAAGCACTCCCTCCAGGGCCAGCAGCTTCCGCTTGGTCTCCAGTCCGCCGCCGAATCCTCCGATGCCGCCGTCGCTCTCGACGACCCGGTGGCACGGGACGACGACCGGCAGCGGGTTGGACCCCATGGCGGCCCCCACCGCCTGGGCCGCGCCCGGCTGACCGACCCGGCCGGCCAGGTCGCCGTAGCCGACGACCGCTCCGAACGGGACGCCTGAGGCCAGCTCCCGCAGCACCTGCCGGTTGAACCCGGATATCAGCGACCAGTCGAGCGGCAGCTCGAAGTCACGGCGCTCACCCGCGAAGTAGGCCCGCACCTGCTCCGCCGCCTCCGCCAGCAGGGGGGATCCGGGCGCCTCGACGGGCTCGGTGCCGAGACGGGACGCGAGCCTCTCCAGTGCCTTCTCGCGCACCGCGTCCGTGGCGTGGAACACGACGTTCACCAGGCCGTCGGGGGTGGCGGCCAGCAGCAGCGGGCCGATGTCCGTGCCCACGACGGTCCACACGACCTGCTGCTCGTACTGCCCGTGGCTGTCCATGCGACCACCGTACGGCGCGGCACTGACAACGCCCGGGGCGCGAACGCCCTCGGGCGTCCCCACCCCGGGCGCCGCGCTCGGCGGCTCCGGTCAGTACCCGCTGAGGGCCCGGCGCACCACGTCGGGCCGGTTGGTGATGACGCCGTCCACGTCGTAGCCGGCCACCCGGCGGGCGGTACGCGCGTCGTCGACGGTCCAGGTGAGGATCTCCAGCGGTTTGCCGTGCGGCCCGTCGAAGGCGTGGACCGCGGCGACGTAGCCGGTGGAGATGGTGGAGTGCGAGGAGTTGATCTGGTCGGCGAAGCGCGAGTACGCGGGCAGGTTCGCGACCGACGGCGTCCCCAGGAGGGCGGTCTTGACGCCGGGACGCAGGTCGTGGACGGTGCGGACGCTGTCCGGGCTGAAGCTCTGGACGATGAGCCTGCTCCTGAGATGGCCGGGGTCGAGCCAGCCCTCGTTGCTCAGGACCTTGAGCGTCTGACGTTCGATGCCCGGGTACAGCTCGGGGTTCTTGATCTCCAGGACGAGCTTCTGGTGGTTGCGCGAGATGCGGTTCATGTACTGCTTGAGCGTCGGCACGCGTGTGCCCGCGTAGCGCCGGCCGAACCAGCTGCCCGCGTCCAGCCGCGAGATCTCCTTCGCCGTGAAGTCCGCCACCCTCCACGGTGCCCGGTCGGGATAGACCTTCTCGACGTCGGTCGTGCGCGTCAGAGTGGCGTCGTGGACGACGACGAGGACGCCGTCCTTGGTGCGCTGTACGTCGTTCTCCACCCAGCTGAAGCCCAGGTCGTCCGCCTTGTCGACGGCTGCCAGGGTGTTCTCGGGTGCGTACGCGGAGGCCCCGCGGTGCGCTACGACGACCGGTCCCTCGTCGTCGGCGGCGTGGGCGGAGGTGGTGGGGAGTATCAGAACGGTGCCACCGAGAAGCGCGGCGGTCGTGGCGGCGGCAACGCGCGCGTGCATACGTACTCCTCGCGTCGAGCGATCACTGTCAGCACCAGAGTGGCAGCAGAGTGTCAACACGAGGGGGGCGTGGAATGGCCGCAGATTGAATGGAGTTGCCCAAATCCGTGCACAGGGGCCTCACAACTGGGGCAGGCCCGTGATTCTTTGCCGGAAAATCGTTCGACCATTCCGGTGGGGGTCATACTCTTCGCCTCGACCCTGGCCGCTCCGGCGACGCCGGGGGCGGGGGCTTTTCATGGCAAACCGGGATAGATCAGGGCGGGAAGGGCAACCGCGCATGCAGGGCACGGTCGACGGCTTCAGTTACGGACTCGTCACCCCACTGGTGGCGTACCTCATGGCCTGCCTCGGAGGCGCCCTGGGGCTGCGCTGCACCACGAGGTCGATGCTCGTCGCCCGTTCCTGGCGGCCGGGCTGGCTCGCGCTCGGCTCGGCGGCGATCGGCTCCGGGATCTGGACCATGCACTTCATCGCGATGATGGGCTTCTCCGTGGAGGAGAGCCCGGTGCGCTACGACAAGGCGCTCACCTTCGCGAGCCTCGGTGTGGCGATCGTCATGGTCGGCATCGGGATCTTCATCGTCGGCTACCGGGGCGCGACCGGGACGGCCCTCTTCACCGGGGGCACCATCACCGGCCTCGGCGTCGCCACCATGCACTACCTCGGGATGGCGGGCATGCGCCTGAACGGGAAGCTCGAGTACAACACCCTGACCGTCTCCGCCTCGGTGGTCATCGCGGTCGTCGCCGCCACGGCCGCCCTGTGGGCCGCCGGACAGGTCCGCGGCTTCCTGTGGAGCGTGGGCGCGAGCCTCGTCATGGGTCTCGCCGTGACCGGAATGCACTACACGGGCATGGCCGCCCTGAGCGTCCACCTGCACGGGACATCCAGCACCCCGGCGGGCGACTCGCCGGCCGCGCTGCTCGCGCCGATGATGATCGGCCCCCTGGTCTTCCTCGGGCTCGCGGGCGTCGTCGTGATGTTCGACCCGCTGATGGTGATGGGCAGGCCCGACTGGACTCCCACCGAGAACAGGCCCGGTGTCCCGGCCCGCGCCAGCGTGCCGCACCCCGGTCACCGGCCGCCGTCCCACCTCGACCGGCGGCCCGGACACCGCGGCTCACGCACCCCGCAGAACTGGTGATCCGACCCCGTTGTCAGTGCGGGGTCGTACGGTTGATTGCATGCGGCCCGTTTCCAAGATCGAACGTTCGGTGGCGCCCTTCGAGGTCGTCAGCCCCTACCAGCCGAGCGGTGACCAGCCGGCGGCCATCGCTGAGCTCGAAAAGCGCATCCGCGCAGGTGAGAAGGATGTCGTCCTGCTCGGTGCCACCGGTACCGGCAAGTCCGCCACCACCGCGTGGATGATCGAGCGGCTCCAGCGCCCCACGCTCGTCATGGCCCCGAACAAGACCCTCGCCGCCCAGCTGGCCAACGAGTTCCGCGAGCTGCTGCCGAACAACGCCGTCGAGTACTTCGTCTCGTACTACGACTACTACCAGCCCGAGGCCTACGTCCCGCAGTCGGACACCTACATCGAGAAGGACTCCTCGATCAACGAGGAGGTCGAGCGCCTGCGGCACTCCGCGACCAACTCGCTGCTCACCCGCCGCGACGTCGTCGTGGTCGCCTCGGTCTCCTGCATCTACGGCCTGGGCACGCCGCAGGAGTACGTGGACCGGATGGTCACGCTCAAGGTCGGCGACGAGATCGACCGCGACGACCTGCTGCGCCGGTTCGTCGACATCCAGTACACGCGCAACGACATGGCCTTCGCCCGCGGCACCTTCCGGGTCCGCGGCGACACCATCGAGATCTTCCCGGTCTACGAGGAGCTCGCCGTCCGCATCGAGATGTTCGGCGACGAGATCGAGGCCCTGTCCACGCTGCACCCGCTCACCGGCGAGGTCATCAGCGACGACGACCAGCTCTACGTGTTCCCCGCCTCCCACTACGTGGCCGGTCCCGAGCGCCTGGAGCGGGCCGTCAACGACATCGAGAAGGAGCTCGGCGAGCGCCTGGCCACCCTGGAGACGCAGGGCAAGCTCCTGGAGGCGCAGCGTCTGCGCATGCGCACGACGTACGACATCGAGATGCTCCGCCAGATCGGCTCCTGCTCCGGCGTGGAGAACTACTCGATGCACTTCGACGGCCGCGAGCCCGGCTCCCCGCCGAACACACTGCTCGACTACTTCCCGGACGACTTCCTGCTGGTCATCGACGAGTCGCACGTGACGGTGCCCCAGATCGGCGCCATGTACGAGGGCGACGCCTCCCGCAAGCGCACCCTCGTGGACCACGGCTTCCGCCTGCCCTCCGCCCTGGACAACCGCCCGCTGAAGTGGGAGGAGTTCCAGGAGCGCATCGGCCAGGCCGTCTACCTGTCGGCGACGCCCGGCAAGTACGAGCTCTCGCGCGGGGACGGCTTCGTCGAGCAGATCATCCGCCCGACCGGCCTCGTCGACCCCGAGGTCGTGATCAAGCCCACCGAGGGCCAGATCGACGACCTGGTGCACGAGATCCGCAAGCGCACCGAGAAGGACGAGCGCGTCCTGGTCACCACGCTCACCAAGAAGATGGCCGAGGACCTCACCGACTACTTCCTGGAGATGGGCATCCAGGTCCGCTACCTGCACAGCGACGTCGACACCCTGCGCCGGGTCGAGCTGCTGCGCGAGCTGCGCGCCGGCGAGTACGACGTGCTGGTCGGCATCAACCTCCTCAGGGAGGGCCTCGACCTGCCCGAGGTCTCCCTGGTGGCGATCCTCGACGCCGACAAGGAGGGCTTCCTGCGCTCCGGCACCTCACTCATCCAGACCATCGGCCGCGCCGCGCGAAACGTCTCCGGCCAGGTCCACATGTACGCCGACAAGATCACCCCGGCGATGGAGAAGGCCATCGAGGAGACCAACCGCCGCAGGGAGAAGCAGGTCGCGTACAACAAGGAGCGGGGCATCGACCCGCAGCCCCTGCGCAAGAAGATCAACGACATCGTGGCGCAGATCGCCCGCGAGGACGTCGACACCGAGCAACTGCTCGGCTCGGGCTACCGCAAGACCAAGGACGGCAAGCCGGCCAAGGCCCCGGTGCCCGCGC
The DNA here is from genome assembly GCF_055565855.1 of Streptomyces sp. NPDC028308. Taxonomy (NCBI): domain Bacteria; kingdom Bacillati; phylum Actinomycetota; class Actinomycetes; order Kitasatosporales; family Streptomycetaceae; genus Streptomyces; species Streptomyces sp. NPDC028308. The sequence continues at coordinate 229,020 of NZ_JBVHTO010000007.1, read as the reverse complement.
TCGGCAAGGCCGCCAAGGCCAAGGGGAAGAGCAAGGAGACGGTGCCCACCGACCGTCCCGCGGCGCAACTCGCCGAACAGATCGAGGAGATGACGGAGCGGATGCGCGCCGCCGCCGCCGACCTCCAGTTCGAGATCGCGGCGCGACTGCGCGACGAGGTCTCCGAGATGAAGAAGGAGCTGCGCCAGATGAAGGAGGGAGGCCTGGCCTGACGGCCCGGGGTTGCGGCCGGCCGCCGGTGCACCGCGCGCCGGACCTGCGGACGTACGCGCTGTGTTGCAAGACCGACACAAAGTCCGCCCCAGGGTTCGGCACTGTCAGTGCCGCTGCGTAGGGTTCTGGTCATCCGCGGACTCCGCGGAAACAGGGGACGGTTCGAGAGGGGAACAGCGCGTGACGGTCAACATGACCAAGGGTCAGGCCATCAGTCTGCAGAAGAACGACGGGGGCACCCTGACCGCGGTCCGTATGGGGCTGGGCTGGCAGGCGGCACCCCGGCGCGGCCTCTTCGGCTCGCGCACCCGGGAGATCGACCTCGACGCCTCGGCCGTGCTGTTCGCGGACAAGCAGCCCGTCGACGTCGTCTTCTTCCGGCACCTCGTCAGCGACGACGGCTCCGTGCGCCACACGGGTGACAATCTCGTGGGCGGCGTGGGCCAGGGCGGCGACGACGAGGCCATCCTCGTCGACCTGCAGCGGGTCCCGGTCCACATCGACCAGATCGTCTTCACCGTGAACTCGTTCACGGGCCAGACGTTCCAGGAGGTCCAGGACGCGTTCTGCCGCCTGGTCGACGAGACCAACGGCCAGGAGCTCGCCCGCTACACGCTCGCCGGCGGCGGCCAGTACACGGCCCAGATCATGGCGAAGGTGCACCGGGCCGGCTCGGGCTGGCAGATGACGGCCCTCGGCACGCCCGCCAACGGCCGGACGTTCCAGGACCTGATGCCCGCGATCCTGCCGCACCTGTAGGCAGCGGCGGCGCGCAGCACCCGTAGCGAAGTGACATAGGGGGACAAGGCGATGACGGCCGAGCTGGTCCGGGGGCAGAACCATCCGCTCTCCGAGGTCCGTCTTGAGGTCCGCGTTTCGGCAGGCAAGCCGATCGTGGCGGGGGCCACGCTCAGCGACGAGAAGGGCAGGGTCCACGGCGTCGAGTGGGTGGCCCACCCGGGTGCGCCCACCCTGCCCGGACTCGAGGTCTCCAAGCAGGCGGCGGCCGACCATCGCCTCGCCTTCGACCTGGACGCCCTGCCGGACGCCGTGCACCGGGTCAGCGTGCTGCTCGCGCTGCCGACCGGTGTCGGCGGCCCGGTCCGGTTCGGCGTCGTGGCCGCCCCCTTCGTCGCGGTCACCGGCCTCGACGGTTCCGAGGTCGCCAGCTACACCATCACCGGCCTCGACGCCGAGTCGGCGGTCGTCGCGCTGGAGCTCTACCGCCGACAGGGCGCCTGGAAGGTAAGAGCGGTCGGCCAGGGGTACGCGGGCGGCCTCGCCGAGCTGCTCGCCGACCAGGGACTGTCCGAGGCGCGGCAGCTCGCGGCCAGGATCAACGAGGCCGTGGCCCAGGGCCTGGCGCGCTCGGTGGCGGCGCCCCCGCCGCGGCCGTCCGACGCCGACCGCTCGCGTCAGGCGGCCACCTCGGCCACCGGACCGGACCAGCCCTACCCCGGCACTCCGGGCGGCACCGGTGACATACCGCCCACGGTCCAGCCCTCGTCGCCATACGACGCGCCCGGTCTGCACGGGGCGTCGGCCGGGCAGGGCAGCCACCCCGGCGGGCTCGCCCAGCCGGACCCCGCGCCGGTCACCCAGCCGACGGTTCCGGCCGCCGGCGGGCCGGTCGACTACAGCCACCCGCGCCGCCAGCCCGCGGCGCCCCCTCCGCCCCCGCCGACCGCACCCCCGGCCCCGCCCGGCCAGCCGGCCCAGCCCGTGGCGGGCGACGCGACCGGCTGGTCCATGGAGGAGCGGCTCTACAACCAGGTCTGGGGCATGTTCGAGGACCTGGCACGCACCACGGCCGCGTACAGAAGCGCCGTGGATTTCGCCGACTCGCGCATGGAGCAGGAACTCGACAAGGTCCTCTCCGACCCGCGCAGCCGCATCGGAGGCCAGGGCGACGCGGCCCGTGAGGCGGCGCAGGCCAAGCACGCCCACCTGGTCGACCAGGCGAGGGCGGTGCTCGACCGGGACCTCGCGCAGCTCACCGCCGAGGCCGAGGTCGTCGAGCCGGCGCTGCCCCCGGCTTTCGCGCGCTGGGACAACCCCGTCTGGCACGGCTACCGGGTGCCGATGGAGGTCCCGATGGCCCTGCGCCTCGGTGACCTGCATCTGCCCGAGAGCGAGGGACTGAGCATCCCGATGCTGGTCCGGCTGCCGCTGGAGCGCGGCCTGTGGATCGACAGCGGCCGGTCCGGGCTCGACGAGTCCTTCGCCGACTCCGGTGATCTGCGGCGGCTGGCGATGGAGTCGGCGGTGGCGCACGCCGCCCGGCTGCTCGCGGTCTACCCCGCCGGTGACTTCACGGTGCACGCCATCGACCCGGCCGGTTCGGGTGCGGCCGCGCTCGCCCCGCTGGTGCGGTCCGGTGTCCTCGCCGGTCCGCCCGCCGCCGGTGCCGCGGGCGTCTCCGAGGTGCTGGCTCGGCTCACCCAGCGCGTCGACCTGGTGCAGATGGCGTTGCGGGGAGGCGCGACCGACTCCCTGCCGCCCGGCTTCGACACCGCCGAGCAGCTCGTGATCGTGAACGACTTCCCGCACGGCTTCGACGACCGTGCCGTGACCCAGCTGAGGTATCTCGCCGACGAGGGCCCGGCCGTCGGCGTCCACCTCATGATGGTCGCCGACCGGGAGGACGCGTCCGCGTACGGGCCGCTGCTCGATCCGCTCTGGCGCTCGCTCATGCGGCTCACGCCGGTGCCCGACGACCACCTGGCCGACCCGTGGGTCGGTCACGCATGGACGTACGAGCCCTCGCTCGTCCCACCGGGCAGCCAAGTGCTCCAGCAGGTGCTGACGCAGGTCGCGGAAGCACGCCGTTCGTGGAAGCGCTGAGGCCCGCCCCGGGCCTCACCAAGCGTTCGCAAAGCGCCCTGACCAGCGAACTTGGCTTTTCTTTTACCTAGCCCTTTACCTTTCCTTGGTGATTCGCGTACTCTTTTCCGTACGGAGGGGAGTACTCCCTACCAACTGCGACGTACCCGTCAATACGGATCAGGCCAGATCCCGGGGCGTCGGCCCGCAGGCACCGGTCGCATCACGCGCCCCGGCCACCACGGGTGGAAGAGACCTCCGGTAGCGACGACGCTGAAAATCTGCCGTTACGTACTGCCGGAGGCGCAGTGGATGTTTCCGTGACCCTTTGGGTCCTGACCATCGTGGGTCTAGCCGCTCTCATCGCGGTTGACTTCTTCATCGGGCGAAAGCCCCACGACGTATCGATCAAGGAAGCCGGGATCTGGACGGTGGTCTGGATCGCCCTGGCCGGACTGTTCGGCCTCGGGCTCCTGCTGTTCTCCGGAGGGCAGCCCGCCGGAGAGTTCTTCGCCGGCTTCATCACCGAGAAATCGCTGAGCGTCGACAACCTCTTCGTCTTCGTGCTGATCATGGCGAAGTTCGCGGTCCCGACGAAGTACCAGCAGCGTGTGCTGCTCATCGGTGTGCTCATCGCGCTCGTCCTACGCACGATATTCATCGCAGCGGGCGCCGCGATCATCTCGAACTTCGCCTGGGTGTTCTACATCTTCGGCGCGTTCCTCATCTACACCGCCTGGAAGCTGATCCAGGAGGCCCGAGCCGACGAGGACGACGAGGAGTTCGAGGAGAACCGGCTGCTGAAGGCCGCCGAGCGCCGCTTCGGAGTGGCCGACCGCTATCACGGCACCAAGCTCTGGATCCGGCAGAACGGCAAGCGCGTCATGACGCCGATGCTGGTCGTGATGCTCGCGATCGGTACCACCGACGTGCTGTTCGCACTCGACTCGATCCCCGCCATCTTCGGTCTGACCCAGGACCCGTACATCGTCTTCACGGCCAACGCGTTCGCGCTGATGGGCCTGCGGCAGCTGTACTTCCTCATCGGCGGTCTGCTGAAGAAGCTGGTCCACCTCAGCTACGGCCTGTCCGTGATCCTGGGCTTCATCGGCGTGAAGCTGGTGCTGCACGCACTGCACGAGTCCGGGGTGCACGTCCCCGAGATCTCCATACCGGTGTCCCTGGGCGTCATCTGCGCGGTCCTGATCGTCACCACGATCACCAGCCTGATCGCCTCCAGGAAGCAGGCGCAGGAGGAGACCAGGGCGGCCGAGAGCCCGGAGAAGGACAGCATCGACGTCTGACAGGGTCCACGACGATGATCGTCCTGATGCACGACGGCGGTCGTCCCCGTCCGCGCCGGACGGGGGCGACCGAGGACGTCGGGAGGCACGGCGCCCACGCCGTCCCGGCGTCGGTCCGCGGCCGTCGGCGCCCCCGCTGCCGGCTCGGTGCAACCGCTGCCTCATCCGCTCCCGCCGCCGGTCTCACCCCTGAGCGTGCACCGACGGCCGACGATTCCGGGCCGGGCGCCGCCCCCAAGGAGGCCCGGCGCAGCGTGTCGTCGAAAGTGCAGGGCCCGGATGCGTCTGGGACGATCGCCACATGATCGTTCGGCTCCGGTCGCTCGCGACACAGTGGACGGCCGTCGTCCCGGCGGTCGCTGTCGTCCTGCTGGTCTTCACCTGGGGACGTGATCTCCCCGGCGCCGTAGTGGCGCTCGTGACGGTCGTCCTCGCCGGCGCGGTCCTGGCGGCCGTCCACCACGCCGAGGTGATCGCGCACCGCGTCGGCGAACCCTTCGGCTCACTGGTGCTCGCGGTCGCCGTCACCATCATCGAGGTCGCGCTGATCGTCACCCTGATGGTGGACGGCGGTGACAAGAGCTCCACTCTGGCCAGGGACACGGTGTTCGCGGCCGTCATGATCACCTGCAACGGCATCGTCGGCATCTGCCTGCTCGTCGCCTCGCTGCGGCACGGGCTCGCCGTCTTCAACGCCGAGGGGACCGGGGCCGCCCTGGCGACGGTGGCGACGCTGGCGACACTCAGTCTGGTGCTGCCGACGTTCACCACGAGCAAGCCGGGACCGGAGTTCTCCTCGGCTCAGCTGACCTTCGCCGCCCTCGCCTCGCTGGTCCTGTACGGGCTGTTCGTCTCGACCCAGACCGTCCGCCACCGTGACTACTTCCTCCCGATCACCCGGCAGGGCGTGGTCATCGACGGGGACGATCACGCCGACAAGCCGTCCGCGCGGACCGCCGCCGTAAGCCTGGTGCTACTGGGCCTCGCCCTCGTCGGCGTGGTCGGCCTCGCCAAGGGAGTCTCGCCCACCATCGAGTCCGGGGTGGACGCCGCCGGGATGCCGCAGGCCGTGGTCGGCGTGATCATCGCGCTCCTCGTGCTGCTCCCCGAGACCATCGCCGCACTGCGGTCGGCCCGCCGCGACCGGGTGCAGACCAGCCTGAACCTGGCACTCGGCTCGGCGATGGCCAGCATCGGCCTGACCATCCCCGCCGTCGCCCTGGCGTCCATCTGGCTGTCCGGCCCCCTGGTGCTCGGCCTGGACCCCCTGCACATGGTGCTGCTCGCGCTGACCGTCGTCGTGAGTTCCCTGACGGTCGTGCCCGGCCGCGCGACCCCGCTGCAGGGAGGCGTCCACCTGGTGCTCTTCGCGGCCTACCTGGAACTCGCGATCAACCCGTAGGTCCTCTCGCCCGCCGGGACCACGTCGACCCGCGCCACGATCAGTCCGCGACCTCCACGACGCTCAGGCGGGCCACCGGCCGCGTCTCGGGCAGCAGGGCGAAGCACCCGAGACTCAGCAGCGCGATCGCCGTCAGATACGCCGCGACGCCCCAGGGAACCCCGTCCCCTCGCGCCACCGCGGTCGCGACGACGGGCGTCAGGGCACCTCCGAGGACGCCTCCCAGGTTGTAGCCCACGGCGGCGCCGGTGCAGCGGACCCGGGGCTCGTACAGCTCCGGAAGGTACGCGGCGATCACCGCGAACATGGTGATGAACGCGAGCAGCGCCACCAGGAACCCGAGGAACATCAGCAGCGGTTCGCCGGTGGACAGCAGCGCCACCATCGGGAACATCCACAGCGCGGCGGCGCCGCTGCCCGCGAGGCACAGCGGCCGTCGCCCGTAGCGGTCACCCAGCATCGCCGCCAGGGGCGTCAGCGCGCCCTTCACCACGACGGCGGCCATGATGCAGGCCAGCATGACGGTACGGCTCACCCCGAGCCGTTCGACGCCGTAGGCGAGCGCCCACGTCGTCACCGCGTAGAAGACGGCGTAGCCCACCGCGAGGCCGCCCGCCGTCAGCAGGACGAGCCGCCAGTGCCCGCGCACCACCTCGGCGAGCGGCATGCGCGCGTGCTCCCGCAGTTCGAGGAACTGCGGGCTCTCCCGGAGCGAGCTGCGCAGCCACAGGCCGGCGAGCGCGAGGACACCGGCCGCCCAGAACGGCACCCGCCACCCCCAGGCCGCGAACTGCGCGTCGGACAAGGTCGCCGACAGCACCAGCATCACGCCGTTGGCCAGGACGAAGCCCAGGGAGGGGCCGATCTGCGGAAAGCTCGACCACAGCCCCCGCCGGTCGGCGGGCGCGTGCTCGGCGGTCAGCAGCACCGCCCCGCCCCACTCACCGCCGAGCCCGAGCCCCTGAAGGAAGCGCAGCACGAGAAGGAGTACCGGGGCGGCGACCCCGATCGAGTCGTACGCCGGGACGCAGCCCACGGCGACCGTCGCCGCGCCGGTGAGCAGCAGCGAGGCGACCAGGACGGGCCGCCGGCCCCGCCGGTCCCCGATGTGGCCGAACAGCACGGAGCCCAGGGGGCGGGCGACGAAGCCGACCGCGAACGTCCCGAAGGCCGCCAGCGTCCCCGCGAGCGGAGAGAACGTCGGGAAGAACAGCGGGCCGAGGACCAGCGCGGCGGCGGTGCCGTAGACGAAGAAGTCGTAGAACTCGATGGCCGTCCCGGCGAGCGAGGCGGCCGCGAGCCTGAGCATGGAGGGCGCCCTCACGGAGCGTACGTCGTGCATGCCGCGTCAACTACCCAGAGTGACCGACGGTTACGGGGGCGTGCGGAGGTGCGGAAGAACTCAGTAGGTGACCGTGATGCGCCGGGCCGGGCCGTCGACGCGGATCGTGCCGCCGTAAGGAAGGACGAGTTGCGGATCGGTGTGACCGAAGTCCACATCGAGGACGACCATCATGTCCGGGGCGTACATGTCGACCGCCTTCAGCACCGCCTCGTGCTGCTCCCGGACGTAACGGGCCCTCGCCGCAGCGTCGTTGGGCTGCTCGAAGGACCACGTCTTGGGGCGGCCCATGAGCAGGGCGGGGAAGCGCCGCAGGAGACCCCGCTCACCCATGCTGCGCAGGATCGCGAACACGTCACGGGCCCTCGGCATGTCCTCCGAGGTCTCCAGCAGCAGCACATGGCCGTCGTACACGGCGGGATCGGCGGCGATCTCGCGGTCGGCCATCAGCAGCCAGGACAGGATCTCGAGGTTGCCTCCCCAGGAACGCGCCTCGACGACCCGGTCCGGGCTGTGCCAGTGCCACCCGCCGCCCGGCCGTGTCTCGGGCTCACGGTCGAAGGTGGTCGGGTCCTCCCAGGTGCGGTCGATGTCGGTGAAGCGGTCGGCGGGCCGCAACTCGTAGGGCCCGCTGGTGAAAAGCGCCGCCCGCAGCGACTCGGCGGTCAGCTCTGCCATGGCGCCGGGACGGCCCAGCTCGCACATGACGCTCGTGCCGTGGAAGGAGACGATCCCCGTGTTCCACAGGTACACGAGCAGGTTCGTGTTGTCGCTCATCCCGAAGAACGGCTTGGGGTTCGCCCGGATCAACTCGCGGTCCAGATACGGCAGCACGGTGATCTGGTCGTCGCCGCCGATCGAGGCGATCACCGCCTTGACGGACGGGTCGGCGAACGCGGCGTGGATGTCGGCGGCGCGCTCCGCGGGCGTCGCGCCCATCTTGCGGGTGGTCGGGTACTCGACCGGCTCCAGGCCGAACTCCTCGCGCAGGCGTGCCAGGCCGAGTTCGTAGGGGAGCGGCAGGAGTTCCGGCAGTCCGCTGGACGGGGAGAGGACCGCCACCCGGTCCCCGGGCACGGGCTTCGGAGCGTGGACCGGCGTCGTCATGGCGAGAGGGTACGGGCGGCGGGCCTCGCGGCGCATCGTGATAAACCGGGTCCGAGCAGCGGTCCTGAACGGGCCGGCAGACCTGGAAGGACCGGAGGAACCGTGCCCCGCACTCTCGCCCACGCCCCGATCATGATCCTCAACGGGCCCAACCTGAACCTCCTCGGGCAGCGCCAGCCGGAGATCTACGGCTCCGACACCCTCGCCGACGTCGAGGCCCTGTGCGCCAAGGCGGCGTCCGCGCACGGCGGCACGGTGGACTTCCGCCAGTCCAACCACGAGGGCGAGCTGGTGGACTGGATCCACGAGGCCCGCCTGAGCCACTGCGGCATCGTGATCAACCCGGCCGCCTACTCGCACACCTCCGTCGCGCTCCTGGACGCGCTCAACACCTGTGACGGACTGCCGGTGGTGGAGGTCCACATCTCCAACATCCACCAGCGCGAGGAGTTCCGGCACCACTCGTACGTCTCGCTGCGCGCCGACGGCGTGATCGCGGGATGCGGCGTGCAGGGGTACGCGTTCGCGGTGGAGCGGATCGCGGCGCTGGCGGGAACGGGCCGCGCGGAGGCCTGACCGCGGGCGGTCCGGCACGCGGCGGCCGACCACGTGACCAGAGGCGGAACAGCGGAGCTCAGAGCCGGCCGGCCTCCACGATGCGCCGCAGGAACTGCCGGGTCCGTTCCTGCCGCGGGCCGCCGAACACCTCGTCGGCCGTGCCGCGTTCGAGGATCACACCGCCGTCGAGGAAGCACACCTGGTCGGCGACCTCGCGGGCGAAGCCCATCTCGTGCGTGGCCAGCACCATGGTCATGCCCTCGTCCTTCAAGTCCCGCACGACGGCGAGGACTTCCCCGACCAGTTCCGGGTCGAGGGCGGCGGTGATCTCGTCGAGGAGCAGCAGCCGGGGGCGCACGGCCAGCGCGCGGACGATCGCGGCCCGCTGCTGCTGGCCGCCGCTCAGCCGGTCCGGGTACTCGTCCGCCTTCGCGCCGAGCCCCAGCCGGTCGAGCAGCTCACGGGCGTGCTCCTCGGCCCGCGACCGGCTCACGCCGTGCACGCGCCGCGGGGCGAGGGTGATGTTCTCCAGGACGGTCATGTGCGGGAACAGGTTGTACGCCTGGAAGACCACGCCGATCCGGCGGCGCACCGCGTCCTGGTCGGCACGCGGGTCGGTGATCTCCTCGTCGTCCAGCCAGATCGCGCCGTCGTCGATCTCCTCCAGCAGGTTCGCGCAGCGCAGCAGGGTCGACTTGCCGGAACCCGAGGCGCCGATCAGCGCGGTCACCGTGTGCGGGGCGACCTCCAGGTCGACGTCGCGCAGGACGACGGACTCGCCGAAGGTCTTGCGGACGGACTCCATGCGCAGGACGGGGGAGTTGCTCACAGGGTTCCTCCCTGCGCCCGCCGGCGGTCCATCCGTGCCGTCACCCAGTCCGTGAGGCGGGTCATGGGGATGGTCAGCGCGACGAACACCAGGCCGGCGACGATGTACGGCGTGTAGTTGAGGCTGCGGCCCACGATGATGTCGGCGGCCCGCACCGCGTCCACCGCACCCCCGATCGACACGAGACCGGTGTCCTTCTGGAGGGACACCAGGTCGTTCAGCAGGGGCGGCACCTGGCGGCGTACCGCCTGGGGCAGCACCACGTACCGCAGCGCCTGCCGGTTGGTGAGACCGAGCGAGCGGGCCGCCGCGCGCTGCGAGGGATGGACGGACTCGATGCCGGCGCGGAACACCTCGGCCACGTACGCCGAGTACGTCAGCGTGAGCGCCGTGCCGCCCAGCAGCACCGGGTCCACCGTCACGCCCTGGAGGCCCAGCGCGGGGACGCCAAGGACCACGATCATCAGGTTGATGATCAGCGGCAGACCGCGGAAGAAGTCCGTGTAGGCGGCGGCCAGCGCGCGCAGCGGGAAGAACACCGGGCCGCGCAGGGTGCGGGCGATCGCGATCAGCATGCCGAGCACGAGGACCGCCGCGCCGCAGACCAGCAGCAGCCGGACGTTGAGCCACAGCCCTTCGAGGACCTTGGGGAGCGCCTCGCGCGCGTACCGAGCGTCGAAGAAGGTCTCCTTGGTGCGCGGCCACCCGGGGGCGCTGACGACCACGAAGTACAGGACGGCGGCGGTGACGAGGGTGGAGAGAGCGGCGATCGCCGTCGCGCGGCGGGCACGGGCGCGCTTGTGGCGCTCCCGCTCGACGCGCCGCCGGGAGGGTACGTAGCGGTCCCGTGTGCCCTCCTCGCCGGGGTCCTTGCCGGAGCCCTCGCCGGACTCCTCCTTCGTGAGCGTCACTTGAGGACCGGGGCGTCGACGGCGTCGGACAGCCACTGCTTCTCGATCCGCGCCAGCGTGCCGTCCTCGCGGAGGGCGTCGACGGCGCCCGTCACGCACGAGGTCAGCGCGCTGCCCTTGTCGAGGACCAGCCCGAACTGCTCCGGTGTACCGCCCTGGTTCTCGAACTGACCGACGATCTTCGCGTCCGTCACCTCGGCCGCCGTGATGTAGAACGCGGTCGGCAGGTCGGTGACGATGGCGTCGACCTGGCCGTTCTTGAGCGCCGACTTGGCCTGGTCGTTCTTCGCGTACGCGGCGGGCTGACGGGCCGGCTTCACCACGTCGTCGATGTAGTCCAGGCTGGTGGTGCCGACCTGCGCGCCCAGCTTCACGCCCTTGAGGTCCGCGAGGCTCTTCGCCTTCGCGGCCTTGGACCCCTTGAGCGCGATGACGGCCTGGCGGACGTCGTAGTAGCCGGACGAGAAGTCCACGGCCTTCCTGCGCTCGGCACTGATCGACACCTGGTTGATGTCGAAGTCGAAGGTCTTCTCGCCGGGCGCGAAGGCCTTGTTGAAGGGAACCGTCTGCCAGACGACGTCGCCCTCGGCGAAGCCGAGCTGCCGCGCGACGGCGTACGCGACCGCCGACTCGAAGCCCTCGCCGTTCGCCGGCTTGCCGTCCTTGAACCAGGGCTCGTAGGCCGGTTCGTCGGTCGCGACCGTCAGCTTCCCGGCGGTCTCGGTGCTCAACTCGGCCTTCGCGCACGTCTTCGAGGCGCTTCCGGTGGCCTTGTCGCCGGTCTTCTCCTCCGGCTGCGGCGCGCAGGCCACGGCGACGGAGAGCAGGGCGACGGTGGCGGCGGACGCGGCGCGGCGCAGGGCGCGTTGGGCGAGATGCATGGCGGGAGAGTGACAGCGCGACGACCTGTCTGTCCAGGTCACGACAGGAATTGTCCGCATCGTGGGAACGGGTGTTGCAGTCCTGTGAACGCGCTCCCGGCACAGGGTGTTCACGGTCGGCGGCCGGGCTTTCGGGGACGGGGCCGGGGCCGCCGGCCCAGGGCGGGAATCGAAAGGCCGGCGGCCCGTCCGCGCAGAAGCCGTCATCCTGTGCGGGCAGTCTCCAGTGGACTGCACCACTGCGCGCGCCGGGAGCGCGTGAGTACCACCGGCTCGTGCGTTTGCTTCACACGGGGCGCGCGGGAACTTATGAGGTCGACTGGCGCCCGGATCACCCGACACCCGATGTCACCCGACGCCTGATGTCACCCGATGCCCGAGGTCATCGGACGCGCGAGGACACCTGACGCCTGAGGCCACCAGCCGGCGCGCGCGAGGGACCGGACGAGCTCTCTTTCCCGGCTGCCGAGGTCGCGGAGGCGACTGGCCGCCCCGGGACGGCTCACCAGCCCCGGGCGCGCCACTCCGGCAGGTGGGGACGCTCGGCACCCAGCGTCGTGTCGTTGCCGTGTCCCGGGTAGACCCAGGTCTCGTCCGACAGCGGGGCGAAGATCTTCGTCTCCACGTCGTGGATCAGGCTGGCGAAGGCCTTCGGGTCCTTACGTGTGTTGCCCACACCCCCGGGGAAGAGACAGTCCCCGGTGAACACATGTGCGTGCCCGTGCGGATCGTCGTAGACGAGGGCGATCGAACCGGGCGTGTGACCCACCAGGTGGCGTGCGGTGAGTTCCACGCGCCCCACCCGGATGGTGTCGCCGTCGTCCACGAGGACGCCGGTCGGCACGGGGATGCCCTCGGCGTCGTCCCGGCCCGCGTAGGTGCGCGCGCCGGTGGCCGCCACGACCTCCGCGAGCGCCTGCCAGTGGTCGCCGTGCTGGTGGGTGGTGACGACGGACGCGATGCCGTCGTCACCGATCAGCGTGAGCAGCGTCGAAGCGTCGTTCGCCGCGTCGATCAGCAGCTGCTCGCCGGTGGCCCGGCAGCGCAGCAGATAGGCGTTGTTGTCCATGGGGCCGACCGCGACCTTGGAGATCATCAGGTCCGACAGCTCGTGCACCTCGGCGGGCCCGCCGACCTTCACCGCTCCGCTGTACGTCATGAAGGCAGCCTATAGCGGGGGGAGGGCCGGGAGCGGGCCACCGTCGACCGTCAGCCCGGAGCCGTCGCGGCGCCCCGAAAGCCAGCCGAGGAGAGCGGGCGCGGGACCCGTCACCGTGACCTCCGGGGTGCCCTCCCGGCCGCGTCCCGTGCTCCACGCGCGCGTGGAGTCCGTGAGACGCGTGGCGGGCACGTCGGGACGCCCGGCGAAGCGGTCGGCGAGGAACTCGATCTCCCGCTCCGTGAACTCCTCCGGAAGATCTTCGAGCTCGTACCCGACGCCGAGGTCAACGTGGTGCAGCTCGACCTCGGCCCACCGGCGGAACGGCACCCGGGACGCCGAGTCCGTGACGCCGTTGCGCAGCTCCACCGTGCGGGACCAGTCCGCGGGCGCCGCGCCGGTCTCCTGGAAGCGGGCCGCGCTGTCCCGCACGTCCGTGAGCTGCTCGGCGAGGGGACGCGGCGCGTCACGCTCGATGTCCGCGTCCCGCGCTTCCGCGGAGACGTACATGGGGCGTCCGCCGAGGACGTTCACGAGCGCGTCGGCGTTGCGGGCGAGATGGGCGAGGACATGGCCGCGGCTCCAGCCGGGCAGCCGTGACGACTCGGTCACTGCGGCGTTGTCCAGTCGGGCGGCTGCGCTGAGCAGCCGTTCGGTCGCGTCACGTACAGACGCCAGGTCGCGCACATGATCGTTCATGGCCCCGACGATAGCTGCGCCACACGTTCGGGTGAAGGTGCCGGACCATCGCCGCTAATCGAATGCACGTGCTATATGGTCGTCGGTGGCGTCGGGCATGCTGGAGAGCCCGGGATTGTTACCAACCATGGGAACCGACCCGGCGTTGTCAGTGGCTCCCCCTAGTCTGAAAAAGACGGGGCCTCGCCCCTGTCACTTCTCTCAAGAAAGGTGCGGACCGGCGTGGCCGACCGTCTCATCGTCCGTGGAGCGCGCGAGCACAATCTGAAGAATGTCTCGCTCGACCTCCCGCGCGACTCGCTCATCGTCTTCACGGGCCTGTCGGGATCGGGCAAGTCCTCCCTCGCCTTCGACACGATCTTCGCCGAGGGCCAGCGGCGGTACGTCGAGTCGCTCTCGTCGTACGCCCGGCAGTTCCTCGGCCAGATGGACAAGCCGGACGTCGACTTCATCGAGGGTCTCTCCCCGGCTGTCTCCATCGACCAGAAGTCGACCTCGCGCAACCCGCGCTCGACGGTCGGCACCATCACCGAGGTCTACGACTACCTGCGTCTGCTCTTCGCGCGCATCGGCAAGCCGCACTGTCCCGAGTGCGGCCGCCCGATCTCCCGCCAGTCGCCGCAGGCCATCGTCGACAAGGTCCTGGAGCTGCCGGAGGGCAGCCGCTTCCAGGTGCTCTCGCCGCTGGTGCGCGAGCGCAAGGGCGAGTTCGTCGACCTCTTCGCCGATCTCCAGACCAAGGGGTACAGCCGTGCCCGGGTGGACGGCGAGACGATCCAGCTCACCGAGCCGCCCACGCTCAAGAAGCAGGAGAAGCACACCATCGAGGTGGTCGTCGACCGCCTCACGGTGAAGGACGGCGCCAAGCGCCGCCTCACGGACTCCGTGGAGACCGCCCTCGGGCTCTCCGGCGGCATGGTCGTCCTCGACTTCGTCGACCTCCCCGCCGACGACCCCGAGCGCGAGCGCATGTACTCGGAGCACCTGTACTGCCCGTACGACGACCTGTCCTTCGAGGAGCTGGAGCCCCGCTCCTTCTCCTTCAACTCGCCCTTCGGCGCCTGCCCCGAGTGCACCGGTATCGGTACGCGCATGGAGGTCGACCCCGAGCTGATCGTCCCGGACGAGGACAAGTCCCTCGACGAGGGCGCCATCCACCCCTGGTCGCACGGGCACACCAAGGACTACTTCGGCCGTCTCGTCGGAGCCCTCGCGGACGCCCTCGGATTCCGGACCGACATCCCCTTCGCCGGTCTCCCGCAGCGCGCCAGGAAGGCCCTGCTGTACGGGCACAAGACCCAGATCGAGGTCCGCTACCGCAACAGGTACGGGCGCGAGCGGGTCTACACCACGCCCTTCGAGGGCGCCGTGCCGTTCGTCAAGCGGCGGCACAGCGAGGCCGAGAGCGACGCGAGCCGCGAGCGCTTCGAGGGCTACATGCGCGAGGTGCCCTGCCCCACCTGTCAGGGCACGCGCCTCAAGCCGATCGTCCTCGCCGTCACGGTCATGGAGAAGTCCATCGCGGAGGTGTCCGCGATGTCCATCAGCGACTGCGCGGACTTCCTCGGCAAGCTCAAGCTGAACGCCCGCGACAAGAAGATCGCCGAGCGCGTCCTGAAGGAGGTCAACGAACGGCTGCGCTTCCTGGTCGACGTCGGCCTGGACTACCTCTCGCTGAACCGCGCGGCCGGCACCCTCTCCGGCGGCGAGGCCCAGCGCATCCGCCTGGCGACGCAGATCGGCTCCGGTCTCGTGGGCGTCCTGTACGTCCTGGACGAGCCGTCCATCGGCCTGCACCAGCGGGACAACCACCGCCTGATCGAGACCCTGGTCCGCCTGCGCGACATGGGCAACACGCTGATCGTCGTCGAGCACGACGAGGACACCATCAAGGTCGCGGACTGGGTCGTGGACATCGGCCCCGGCGCGGGCGAGCACGGCGGCAAGGTCGTGCACAGCGGTTCCCTCAAGGAACTCCTCGCCAACGACGACTCGGTCACCGGGCAGTACCTGTCGGGCAAGCGGGAGATCCAGCTCCCGGACATCCGGCGCCCCACCGACCCGAGCCGCAGCCTCACGGTGCACGGCGCCCGGGAGAACAACCTCCAGGACATCGACGTGTCCTTCCCGCTCGGCGTGCTCACCGCCGTCACGGGCGTCTCGGGCTCCGGAAAGTCGACCCTGGTCAACGACATCCTCTACACGCACCTCGCCCGCGAGCTGAACGGCGCACGGAACGTGCCCGGCCGGCACACGCGCGTGGAGGGCGACGACCTCGTCGACAAGGTCGTGCACGTCGACCAGTCGCCCATCGGCCGGACGCCCCGGTCCAACCCGGCGACGTACACCGGAGTCTTCGACCACGTCCGCAGGCTGTTCGCCGAGACGACCGAGGCGAAGGTCCGGGGCTACCTCCCCGGCCGCTTCTCCTTCAACGTCAAGGGCGGCCGCTGCGAGAACTGCTCCGGTGACGGCACGATCAAGATCGAGATGAACTTCCTGCCGGACGTGTACGTCCCCTGCGAGGTCTGCCACGGGGCGCGCTACAACCGGGAGACCCTGGACGTCCACTACAAGGGCAAGTCCATCGCCGAGGTCCTCGACATGCCGATCGAGGAGGCCCTGGACTTCTTCGAGGCCGTCCCCGCGATCTCCCGCCACCTCAGGACGCTCCACGACGTCGGTCTCGGCTACGTGCGCCTCGGCCAGTCCGCGCCGACGCTGTCCGGCGGCGAGGCCCAGCGCGTCAAGCTCGCGAGCGAGCTGCAGAAGCGGTCCACGGGACGCACGGTGTACGTGCTCGACGAGCCGACCACCGGTCTGCACTTCGAGGACATCAGCAAGCTGATCAAGGTCCTCTCGGGTCTGGTCGACAAGGGCAACACGGTCATCGTCATCGAGCACAACCTCGACGTCGTCAAGACCGCCGACTGGGTCATCGACATGGGCCCCGAGGGCGGCAGCGGCGGTGGCCTGGTCATCGCCGAGGGCACGCCCGAGCAGGTCGCCGGGGTCTCGACCAGCCACACCGGCAAGTTCCTGCGCGAGATCCTCGGCGCCGAGCGGATCAGCGACGGCAGCTCGGTCAAGGCACCGCGCAAGGCCGCCAGGAAGACGGTGGCGGCGGGGGCGACGGCACGGAAGACGGCCACCAAGGCCGTCGGCACGGCCGCGAAGAAGACGGCTGCCGCGGCGAAGAAGACCGCGGCGGAGAAGGCGCCCGCCAAGAAGACGGCCACGAAGGCGGCCCCCGCAAAGAAGACCACGCGGGCCCGCAAGGCCTGACGGGCCGGGCGCGCGACGCCCTCGCCCGACACCGGCAGAAACGCGGCGCCCCACGGGAACCTCCCGTGGGGCGCCGCGCGTTTCCGCGGTCGGGCGCGGTGATCATCCGGGCACGTCGGCGGGCCTGCTCGCCTTCGTCAGCGCGCGGCCTACAGGTCGCCGCCCAGTTCGGAGGCGTACGGCGGTTCCGCGCCCTCGCGTGAGCAGGTGATCGCCGCCGCGCGGGCGGCGAAGGTCAGCAGCTCCGTCCAGCCGTCGGGGCCCAGGCCGGCCAGAGCCGCCGGTGACAGGGCGTCGCGGACGGCGAGGCCGTGCAACAGCGCCGCGTTCACCGTGTCACCGGCGCCGATCGTGTCCACGACGGTGACCGGCTCACCGGGCACGGAGTGCACCGAGCCGTCGCGGGTGAACACGGTCAGACCGTCCCCGCCTCGCGTGACCACGACAGCGGTGGGGCCCGAGGCCAGCCACTCGGCCGGGGTGCCGCCGAGCCACTCGGCGTCCTCAGCGGACAGCTTGAGCAGCGAGACCGACGGCAGCCAGCTCTTGAACCGGGCGCGGTAGGCGTCCGCGTCGGGGATCAGCACCGCCCGGATGTTCGGATCGAGGGCGGTGAACACACCGTCCGCGGCGGCGGTCCTCATCAGCGTCTCGTACGCGCTCGCCCCCGGTTCGAGGACGAGCGAGCAGGTGCCGAAGGACACCGCGGTCGTGCCGTCTGGAAGGCGCTCGGGCTCCGCGAACAGGCGGTCGGCCGTGCCCTCGACGTAGAAGGAGTACGCGGCCGAACCGTCCGCGCCGACCGAGGCGAGGGCCAGCGTGGTCGGCTCGGCACCCCGCTGCACCGACGACACGTCGACGTCCGCCTCGCGCAGACCGTCCAGCAGCGCGTCACCGTAGACGTCGGTCGAGACGCGGGAGCAGAAGGCGGTGGGGGAGCCGAGGCGGCCCAGGGCCACCGCGGTGTTGTAGGGACCTCCACCGCGTCGGGGCACCAGGCTCACGAGCGCGCCCGCGCCCTGCGGGACCAGGTCGATCAGAGCCTCACCGGCGACGACGATCACGACAGGGGTCCTTTCACACGGCCGCCTATGCGGTCCGACTGGGTTGAGGGGTCGGACTGGTCCGTCTGACCTGCGCGCTTCGCCCTACCCGAGCGCTTCGACTGATCTGAGCGCTCCGACCGATCAGGGGAGTTCGACCGGTCCGGGGAGTTCGAGCGCTCCGAGCGGTCCGACCGGCCTGAAGGGTCGGAGCCGGCGGACGGCGATCGAGGCGTACGTCTCCCCGTGTCCTCCGGGCATCCGCACGAGCCGCGGTGGACGAACGTGCACGGCAGCCGCACGGTCCGTCCCGGACGCTCCGGCGAGGCCAGCCGCTCCAGCAGCAGCCGGACGGCCTGGGCCCCGATCTCCTTGCTGGGCTGGGAGACCGCGGTCAGCCTGGGCGCGAAGAGGTCGGCCCAGGCGAAGTCGTCGAAGCAGCACAGCGCCAGGTCGTCCGGTACCGACAGTCCGAGGTCCTGAAGGGCACGCAACGCCCCGATGGTCATCGCGTTGTTGGCGGTGACCAGCGCCGTGGGAGGCGCCGCGAGAGAGAGCAGGGCTCCGGTGGCCTGTTCGGCGGCCCGGGTCTGCGATTCGCCGTGCACCACGAGCCGTTCGTCGTACGGCAGGCCGGCGCCGGCGAGCCCTTGGCGGTAGCCGAAGATCCGCTCGGTCGTGGTGCTGAGTCCTGGCAGGCCCGCGATCAGTCCGATCCGCTTGTGGCCGAGTCCGGTGAGATGCCCGACCAACTGCGTCATGGGCTCGGCATTCGCGGCACTGATCTGGTCGAAGCGGTACCGGGGAGCCGCGAGCCCGTCGTCTTCGGCAACGTTGGCGTTGGCGCTCCCGGCGCGTGGTCCCTTCGCGGAGGTTCCGCTGTCGACCGCCGAGGCCCCGCTGTCGACCAGCCGGTCGAGGAACACCGTCGGCACGTTGTGACGTCCCAGGTAGCCCAGCAGCCCGGACGGGTCCGCGGAAGGGGCGACGATCAGGCCGTCGACCCGTCGCTCGTGCAGGAGCCGCACGACCTTCTGCTCGTGCTCGGGATCGTCGTGCGGGTCGGCGATGAGCAGGCTGTAACCGTGCTCCAGCGCGCCGGCCTCCACCCCCTGCAGGATCTCCGTGAAGTACGGGTTGCTGATCGCCGACACCGCCAGCCCGATCGAACGGGTGCGCGCGGTGACCAGCGAACGGGCCAGCGTGTTAGGCGTGTACCCGAGCGCCTCGATGGCGTCCAGCACCGCCTGACGAGTCTCGGGGCGTACCGGCCGCGAGTCGTTCAGGACGTGCGAGACGGTCGCGATCGACACCCCCGCGTGTCGTGCGACGTCCACCATCGTCGCCATGGCGTTCCCCTTCCGGGAGGGGCTCTCAGGCCCGTCCTGGCGGGAACCTACCGCAAGGCGAGGCGGACGTAAACGCTTACGTAAGCGTTTACGTCCGCGGTTCAGGTGCGGCGCGCGATGCGACGGCGATGCGCGCTTGGTGAGAGACGTAAGCGCTTACGCAAGCGCTTACGTCTCTGCCTACGCCTGCGTCCTGAGTCCCTGGTGGGGCGCCGCAGATGTGGCCTGACGCTGAGGTAAACGCTCGCGTAAGCGTTTACGTCCCCGGGCGCGCGGCTCGCCGTCCCAGGGCGTTCCCCGGCCCGACCGAACCCGGGGCTCAGCATCGCAGTGCGCCTCCGGCCAATGAGGTAAACGCTTACGCAAGCGTTTACGTAAGCGTTTACGCACCCCATCCACTCCGCCGCATCCACCCCACCCCCTCCGTCCCATCCACCCCACCCGTCCCGCCACATCCACCGGCCCCCACCGCACCCCCCACCCCGCCCGTCCCGGACTGATCCACGCCGGTATCGTCGGTTCGTCAGACCCCTCACACGCCTCCGACCAGGGGAGACCTCATGCCCGGCCGTCCGTCCGCGAGCCGCCGTACCGTTCTGCGAGGGGCCGCCGTGGTGCCGGTCGCCGGACTCGGAGTGGCCGCCTGTTCGTCGGGGCCCGATGGCGGTGCGGTCCCGCCGACGCCCACCGCGCCCGTGGAGCTGGGTGCGGAGAGTGAGGTCCCCAAGGGGGGCGCCAAGCTGTACCGGGATCACAACGTGGTTGTCAGTCATGCCGAGGACGGCTCGCTGAAGGCGTACAGCACGATCTGTACGCACGCCGGGTGTCCCATCAACAAGCTGGCGGGGACGACCCTCACCTGTCCCTGTCACGGGAGTGAGTTCGACGCGCGGACCGGCAAGGTGCTGCACGCGCCCGCCACCGAGCCGCTCCACGAACTGTCCGTCGAGGCGAGGGACGGCAAGATCGTCGCGGGCCCGCCGGCCTGACGCCGCTACTCCCAGGCCGCCGCTCCCCGGCTGGCCGTTTCTCCCAGACTGCCGTTACTCCCAGTCCCAGGCGATCCCCACGATGCCGGACCGCACGCGCTGTTCCACGAGGTGCACCGAGCGGTGCTGTCCGCTGAGCGTCAGCTCCTGGCGGCCACCGCGAGGTGCCGCCGCCGAGTGCTGGGTGAACCGGTGGCAGCGCACCGGCAGCGCCCGTTCGTCGAAGCGCACCTGGAGCGCGTACTGCCCGCCGGCGAAGCTGAACCCCCGCAGGTACTCGCTGGACGCGCCCGCCGTGCCGTCGTCGAAGCCGTAGCGGAACAGGAACGTGTCGCCGGCGCGAAGCCGGGTGTCGAAGAGGAACTCGGCCACGAGCACGCCGGTGTCGTGGTGCCAGCGCACGCGGCCCGTCCGGCAGTTCTCCAGGGCGCGCACGGCCATCCGGTTGGGCGCGCACCCCGGGTCGCCGTGGTGGATGGCGACATAGCGGTCGACGCCGTCCTTGTGGGCGCGGACGATGTGCTGCGACTCGCGGCCCCGCAGTTCGCGGTGGGCGCCGATGTGCACCCGCTCGTGGTGGCCGATGGTGTGCAGGCCGCCGTCGAGTGGGGACTCCAGTTCGTCGAGCAGGCGTTCAAGTACTCCGGACGCTTCCACCAGGGCGCGGTAGGAACGGCTCGCCGGGCGGTCCGAGCCCGGGAGTTCCTCGCTCTTGGCGAGTAGCCGGATCAGCGACTCGTCCGGCAGTTGGAGGATCTCCTCCAGGGCGCGCACGGCACGCAGTGACTCCGGGCGCTGTGGACGCCGGGCCCCCTGCTGCCAGTAACTGAGGCTTGTCACGCCCACCTTGACGCCGTAACGCGACAGGTGGTGCTGCACGCGTTGCAGCGGCAGTCCGCGGGCGGCTATCGCGGCGCGCAGTGCGATGTGGAAGGGGCCGCCCCGCAGGGCCGTCTCCAGTTCGGCCGGGACGAGGTCCACGTGCTCTGTGCCGTGCCGCATACGCGGGCCTTTCTGTGAATGTTCACAAACGGCTGGTCAGACCGTCAGCGCGGGTTCCGGGGACCGCCTGGTGGGCGTGCGGGGATTGTTCACATCCGTACGGCGTCGTTCACGGCCCCAAGTTCCACCGCATTGAAGCGTGTTGACCAAGTCCCGACAACACCTGATGCTCAACCGCAGTGTCCGGACGCGTTCCGCTCCGCCCCTCGAACCCCACTCGGGAGGAACGCGATGCGCCGCAGCAGGCTCATCGTCGCCCCGGTCGCCCGCGCGGTCGCCCCGGTGATCGTCCTGGCGGCCCTCTGCGCCGTGCCGACCGCCCCCACGCGCGCTTCGGCGGCCGCCGAGCCGACGGCCCCTGTGCGTGCCTCCACGGTGGTCGCCGCGCCGGCTACCCCAGTACGTGCCTCCGCAACAGCCGTCGTGCCGGCCACCCCTTCCCGTACTCCCGCAGCCCGTACTCCCGCCGCAACCCCCGCGCCGGGGGCCGCTCCCGCCCGCCTTCCGACGGTCCACGTGGCCCCGACCGCCATCGCCATCTCCTCGGTCTCCGCCCGCCGGGCCGACCGCGTCACGGCCCCGCACGGCGTGGGTGTGACGCGTACGGCGAGAGGAGCGGCCAAGCCGGGTAAAACTCACAAACGGAACCAGACGGATGACGTCGGTCCGGCCGTCGCGGTCGTCTCGGCGCTGGCCGGAGCGGGTGCCCTCGTGGCACTCGCCCTGAGCGTGACGTGGGCCCTGCGGCGGCGCCGCCGCTGATCGTGTCCCGTGTGGTGCCAGGCCTCGGGGGGAGTCTCGTCGGGCCGGTCGGGGCATGCAGTGCCGCCGTCCCGGGGTGGGCGAGTCGTCCCAGGCGGGCCGGTGCGGCCCGGCGTGGCCGACCCGGCCAGGTGGTTGTCCACAGGCGGGGCGGGACCCCGTCACGCTGTCACCCCTCGCCAGTAGGGTGTGAGACATGGCCGACCCCTCCAGCTACCGCCCCAAGCCGGGAGAGATCCCGGACACCCCCGGGGTCTACAAATTCCGCGACGAGCACCGCCGGGTGATCTACGTCGGAAAGGCGAAGAGCCTGCGCCAGCGCCTGAACAGTTACTTCCAGGACCTGGCGAACCTCCACCCGCGCACCCGCACGATGGTCACGACGGCCGCGTCCGTGGAGTGGACCGTGGTGTCCACGGAGGTCGAGGCGCTGCAGCTGGAGTACTCCTGGATCAAGGAGTTCGACCCCCGGTTCAACGTCAAGTACCGCGACGACAAGAGCTACCCGTACCTCGCGGTGACCATGAACGAGGAGTTCCCCCGCGTCCAGGTGATGCGCGGCCAGAAGCGCAAGGGCGTGCGCTACTTCGGGCCGTACGGGCACGCGTGGGCCATCCGCGACACGGTCGACCTGCTGCTGCGCGTCTTCCCCGTGCGCACGTGCTCCGCCGGTGTCTTCAAGAACGCGGCCCGCACCGGCCGCCCCTGCCTCCTCGGCTACATCGGCAAGTGCTCCGCCCCGTGCGTCGGCCGGGTCAGCCCCGAGGAGCACCGTGAACTCGCCGAGGAGTTCTGCGACTTCATGGCCGGCCGTACGGGGACGTACATCCGCCGGCTGGAGCAGCAGATGGTGGACGCGGCCGAGGAGATGGAGTACGAGCGGGCGGCGCGCCTGCGCGACGACATCGGGGCCCTGAAGAAGGCCATGGAGAAGAACGCGGTCGTGCTCGCCGACGCGACCGACGCCGACCTGATGGCCGTCGCCGAGGACGAGCTGGAGGCGGCCGTGCAGATCTTCCACGTCCGCGGCGGCCGGGTGCGCGGCCAGCGCGGCTGGGTCACCGACAAGGTGGAGGCGGTCACCACGGGTGACCTCGTCGAGCACGCGCTCCAGCAGTTGTACGGCGAGGAGAGCGGCGACTCGGTGCCCAAGGAGGTTCTCGTCCCGGCGCTGCCCGACCTCGTGGAGTCGGTCCAGGAGTGGCTCACCGCGCGCCGCGGGTCGAACGTGTCGCTGCGCATCCCCCAGCGCGGAGACAAGAAGGCCCTCATGGAGACCGTGCAGCGCAACGCGCAGCAGTCCCTCGTGCTGCACAAGACCAAGCGGGCCTCCGACCTGACCACGCGCTCGCGTGCCCTGGAGGAGATCGCCGAAGCCCTGGACCTGGCCAGCGCGCCCCTGCGGATCGAGTGCTACGACATCTCGCACCTCCAGGGCGACGACGTGGTGGCCTCCATGGTCGTCTTCGAGGACGGGCTCGCGCGCAAGAGCGAATACCGGCGCTTCCAGATCAAGGGCTTCGAGGGGCAGGACGACGTCCGCTCCATGCACGAGGTGATCAGCCGCCGCTTCAAGCGCTACCTCGCCGAGAAGGAGAAGACGGGGGAGTGGGCCGACGGCACGGCCGAGCTCACCGAGGAGGACGGCCGCCCCAAGCGGTTCGCCTACCCGCCCCAGCTCATCGTCGTCGACGGCGGCCGGCCCCAGGTCGCGGCCGCCGCGCGGGCCCTGGACGAGCTCGGCATCGACGACATCGCCGTGTGCGGCCTCGCCAAGCGTCTGGAGGAGGTCTGGGTGCCCGGCGAGGACGACCCCGTGGTCCTGCCGCGCACCAGCGAGGGGCTGTACCTCCTCCAGCGCGTCCGTGACGAGGCCCATCGCTTCGCGATCACCTACCAGCGTGCGAAGCGGGCCAAGCGCTTCCGGGCGAGCCCCCTGGACGACGTGCCGGGCCTGGGCGAGACCCGCAAGCAGGCGTTGATCAAGCATTTCGGTTCGGTGAAAAAGCTGCGATCCGCGACAATCGACCAGATCTGTGAAGTCCCCGGCATAGGCCGCAAGACGGCCGAGGCGATCGCCGTGGCCTTCGCCCAGGCGGCTCCGGCCGCGCCCGCCGTCAACACGGCGACTGGAGAGATCATGGAAGAAGAGGAACCCGGGACGACGGCGGGTCCCTCGGGGGAGCCCGTGTCCGCGGGCGCCTCGGACGAGCGACGGGGGCAGGAGACATGACCGAACGGCACGCTGAGGAAGAACGCCCGGCCCAGGGCCGGGAGACGCACAAGGAGACGAGCGAGGAGAACCCGGAGCGCACGCCGGGCCAGGACGCGGCGGGCGGGGAACAGGGCACCGGGGGAGACGGAGCACAGGTGGGTACGGGCATCGAGAAGGCCGGGGTCCCGGAGGCGGCCATCCCCGAGCTGGTGATCATCTCCGGCATGTCCGGAGCGGGGAGGTCGACGGCCGCCAAGTGCCTGGAGGACCTCGGCTGGTTCGTCGTCGACAACCTGCCGCCCGCGCTGATCCCCACCATGGTGGAGCTCGGCGCCCGCTCCCAGGGCAACGTCGCGAGGATCGCGGTCGTCGTCGACGTACGCGGCCGGCGCTTCTTCGACAATCTACGCGAGTCCCTCGCCGACCTGGAGGCACGGCACGTCACCCGACGCATCGTCTTCCTGGAGTCCTCGGACGAGGCGCTGGTGCGCCGCTTCGAGTCCGTGCGCCGCCCGCACCCCCTCCAGGGCGACGGACGCATCGTCGACGGCATCGCCGCCGAGCGGGAACTGCTGCGGGAGCTGCGCGGCGACGCCGACCTGGTGATCGACACCTCCAGCCTGAACGTGCACGAGCTGCGCGCCAAGATGGACGCCCAGTTCGCGGGCGAGGAGGAGCCCGAGCTGCGGGCGACCGTCATGTCCTTCGGCTTCAAGTACGGCCTGCCGGTCGACGCCGACCTGGTCGTGGACATGCGCTTCCTGCCCAACCCGCACTGGGTCCCGGAGCTGCGCCCCTTCACCGGCCTGAACGAGGAGGTCGCGGCCTACGTCCTCAACCAGCCCGGTGCCAAGGAGTTCCTCGACCGCTACACCGAGCTGCTCCAGCTCATCGCCGCCGGCTACCGGCGCGAGGGCAAGCGCTACGTGACCATCGCGGTCGGCTGCACCGGCGGCAAGCACCGCTCGGTCGCCACGTCCGAGAAGCTCGCCGCCCGACTGGCGTCCGAGGGAGTGGAGACGGTCGTCGTCCACCGGGACATGGGCCGCGAATGACCGGAAGTTCACTGCGGCTGGGCAGGCTGCGCCGGTCCGTCCCGGAGCGCCGCGGCGGCAAGACGCGCCGCCGCGGCGCCCAGCCCAAGGTCGTCGCCCTCGGCGGCGGCATGGGCCTGTCCGCCTCCCTGGCCGCCCTGCGCCGGATCACCGGCGACCTCACCGCCGTCGTCACCGTGGCCGACGACGGCGGCTCCAGCGGGCGCCTGCGCGACGAGCTGGGCGTCCTGCCGCCCGGCGACCTGCGCAAGGCGCTGGCCGCGCTGTGCGGTGACGACGACTGGGGCCAGACCTGGGCCCGCGTCATCCAGCACCGCTTCCAGTCCAAGGGCGACCTGCACGAGCACGCGGTCGGCAACCTGCTGATCGTCGCCCTGTGGGAGCAGCTCGGCGACCACGTCCAGGCCCTGGACCTGGTGGGCAGGCTGCTCGGCGCCCAGGGCCGCGTGCTGCCCATGTCGGCGGTGCCCCTGGAGCTCCAGGCCCTGGTCAGGGGCCACGACCCGGACCGGCCCGACGACGTCGACACCGTCCGCGGCCAGGCCACCGTCGCCCTCACGCCCGGCGAGGTGCAGTCCGTGCACGTCGTGCCGCACGGCCCGCCCGCCGTTCCGGAGGCCGTGGAAGCGGTCCTGGACGCGGACTGGGTCGTGCTCGGCCCGGGGTCCTGGTTCTCCTCCGTGATCCCGCACCTGCTGGTGCCCGACCTGCTCGACGCGCTGATCCAGACGAAGGCGCGCCGGGTGCTCTCCCTGAACCTCGTGCCGCAGCCCGGAGAAACCGATGGCTTCTCCCCGCAGCGTCATTTGGAGGTTTTGGGACGACACGCCCCTAAACTCGCCCTGGACGTGGTGCTGGCCGACGAGGCCGCCGTGCCCGACCGCGACTCACTGACCGACGCCGCCAAGCGGTTCGGCGCCGCGGTCGAGCTGGCGCCGGTGGCCCGGACCGACGGCACTCCGCGGCACGACCCGGAGCTGTTGGCCGCCGCGTACGACCGTATTTTTCGGATGCATGGAAGGATCGGCCCATGGCGATGACGGCAGCGGTGAAGGATGAGATCTCCCGGCTTCCCGTCACCCGGACGTGCTGCAGAAAGGCGGAGGTCTCCGCCATCCTGCGGTTCGCGGGCGGCCTTCACCTGGTGAGCGGCCGGATTGTGATCGAGGCGGAGCTGGACACCGCGATGGCGGCGCGCCGGCTGAAGCGGGACATCCTGGAGATCTTCGGCCACAGTTCCGAACTGATCGTGATGGCGCCCGGCGGGCTGCGCCGCGGCTCGCGCTACGTCGTGCGCGTCGTCGCGGGCGGCGACCAGCTGGCCCGCCAGACGGGACTCGTCGACGGCCGCGGCAGGCCGATCCGCGGACTGCCCCCGCAGGTGGTCTCGGGGGCCACCTGCGATGCCGAGGCCGCCTGGCGCGGGGCCTTCCTCGCGCACGGCTCCCTCACCGAGCCGGGGCGCTCCTCCTCCCTGGAGGTGACCTGCCCGGGCCCGGAGGCGGCGCTGGCACTGGTCGGCGCGGCCCGGCGGCTGTCCATCGCGGCGAAGGCCCGCGAGGTCCGCGGCGTGGACCGCGTGGTCGTCCGCGACGGCGACGCCATCGGTGCGCTCCTCACCCGTCTGGGCGCCCACGAGTCGGTGCTCGCCTGGGAGGAGCGGCGGATGCGCCGCGAGGTCCGCGCCACCGCCAACCGGCTCGCCAACTTCGACGACGCCAACCTGCGCCGCTCGGCCCGCGCCGCCGTAGCCGCCGGGGCCCGCGTGCAGCGCGCCCTGGAGATCCTCGGCGAGGAGGTCCCCGAGCACCTCGCCGCCGCCGGCCGGCTGCGCATGGAGCACAAGCAGGCCTCCCTTGAAGAGCTGGGCGCGCTCGCCGACCCGCCGCTGACCAAGGACGCCGTCGCGGGCCGTATCCGCCGGCTGCTCGCCATGGCCGACAAGCGCGCCCAGGACCTGGGCATCCCGAGCACGGAGTCCAACCTCACCGAGGAGATGGCCGACAACCTCGTCGGCTGACACCCGGGCCCCGGTCCGGGAAGCGAACAGAGCTCAACACGCCGGTGCCGACGCCCACTTGGGACGTCGGCACCGGCGTCTGCCCGTTGCCGAGGCACCCTTGACTTGATGATGAAGTGTCATGAGCCTGGCTCTGTTCGCCGCCGTGGCG
Organism: Streptomyces sp. NPDC028308; assembly: GCF_055565855.1. NCBI lineage: Bacteria > Bacillati > Actinomycetota > Actinomycetes > Kitasatosporales > Streptomycetaceae > Streptomyces > Streptomyces sp. NPDC028308. The sequence continues at coordinate 201,921 of NZ_JBVHTO010000007.1, read as the reverse complement.
GACCAGTGCAAGGGGGACTCATGAGACGAAGAGCGAGAGCGATCCTCGCTGCGAGCGCGCTCCTGCTGGGCGGTGCGGGCCTGGCCCCGGGCGCCCAGGCACAGGACGGCAGTTCACCCGAGCCGGACGCGAACGCCGTCAAGGTGTTCCGCGCCGAGGTCACGAAGAAGCAGGTACCCCTGCTGCTCGCGGCCGGACAGGACGCCCACGAACTCGGCGAACAGGCGCCGGACAAGGGCACCGCGTCGGTCGAGGTCTACCTCACCGACAAGCAGGCCGAGAAGCTGGAGAAGCAGGGCGTCGAGCTCACGGAGCACAAGCTGTCGGCGCGGGCCGAGGCGCGGGTGGCGGCTGCGGGCGACGGCGTGTTCCGCCCGTACAGCGGCAAGGGGAACCTCCGGGAGGAGATCCTCAGGACCAACCAGGACCACCCGGGTCTCACCAAGGTCGTCTCCATCGGCAAGACCGTCAAGGGCCAGGACATCCTCGCCCTCAAGCTGACCAAGGGCGCCCGGAAGAGCAAGGACGGCGCCAAGCCGTCCGTGCTGTACATGTCCAACCAGCACGCGCGCGAGTGGATCACGCCGGAGATGACCCGGCGCCTGATGCACTACTACCTGGACAACTACTCCACGGACAAGCGGGTCAAGAAGCTCGTCGACTCCACGGAACTGTGGTTCGTGCTGTCCGCCAACCCCGACGGCTACGACTTCACGTTCTCCCCCGAGGGCGACCGGCAGTGGCGCAAGAACCTCCGGGACGTGAACGGCGACGGCGCCATCACGACCGGGGACGGCGTCGACCTCAACCGCAACTTCGCCTACAAGTGGGGTTACGACGACGAGGGTTCGTCCCCCAGCCCGACCAGCCAGACCTACCGCGGCGCGAGCCCCGGCTCCGAGCCCGAGACCAAGGCCCTGGACGCCTTCGAGAAGCGCATCGGCTTCACGTACGGCATCAACTACCACTCCGCCGCCGAGCTGCTCCTGTACGGGGTCGGCTGGCAGGTGGCGACGCCCAGCCCGGACGACGTGCTCTACCGCTCGCTCGCCGGAACCCCCGAGAACTCGGCCGTCGAGGGCTACCACCCGCAGGTCTCCTCGGAGCTCTACACCACCAACGGTGAAGCGGACGGGCACGCGAGCAACGTCAACGGCACGGGGATGTTCACCCCCGAGATGTCGACCTGCCAGACCGCGTCGAACCTCTACCCGGACGACGCCTGGAACGCGGCCGACTGCGCCTCGGTCTTCACGTTCCCGGACGACGAGAAGCTGATCGAGCAGGAGTTCCGCAAGAACGTCCCGTTCGCGCTCTCCGTCGCCGAGACCGCCTCGCACCCCGACCGGCCCTCCTCCTCGGTCGGCATCGACGCCCCCGACTTCAGCCCCGCGGCCTTCTCGACGTCGTACGCGCGCGGCGCCGACCAGGAGGTCTCCGTCGTCGCCCGCAGGTCGGTCCGCGACAAGGAGCTCAAGTACCGCGTCAACGGCGGCCGCACGCACGACATGGCGCTCAGGCCGTGGAAGGGTGGCGAGACCTACGGCGGCGAGGACAACCTCTACTTCGACGAGTACCGCGCCAAGGTCCGGGACGGCGACACCGGCGACAAGGTCGAGGTCTGGTTCACCGGCCGGACCCGCAGCGGGAAGCGCACCTCCAGCAGCCACTTCACCTACACCGTGGCCGAGCGGCCGCGTGCCGACACCCTCGTCGTGGCCGAGGAGGGCGCGACGGCGACCCAGGCGCAGAAGTACACCGACGCGCTGAAGGCCAACGGCCGCAAGCCCCTCGTCTGGGACGTCGCCACCCAGGGCGCCCCCGACGCGCTCGCGGTCCTTGGGCACTTCGGCACGGTCGTCCACTACACGGGCGCCGACCGGCCCGGCAACGCCACCCAGCTCCAGCTGCGCGCCTTCCTCAACGAGGGCGGCAAGCTGATCGAGGCGGGCGAGCAGGCCGGCGGCAACGTCGACCTCGGCGGCGGCACCCTCTCGAACGACTTCAGCCAGTACTACCTGGGCGCCTACTCCCGCACGACGACCCCGGGCGCCACCGGCTTCAACGGCTCCGGCAAGCTCGCGGGCTTCACCGGCGCCCTCGGCGACGCGCCCGGCAACCCGCTGAACGCGGCCGGCGCGTACGGCGTCACCTCCGACACGCTGCCCGTCGCGCAGTACCCGCAGTTCGCCAGCGCGGGCGCCGGCCAGTTCGCCGGGACGGTCAACCCGTACGGGCCGTACGCGGGCTCGTACATGGCCGCCGCCGTCCACACCGACGACGCCTACAAGCGCCTCACCCGCACGATCGACCTCACCGGGGTGAGCGCGGCCGACAAGCCGACGCTGCGCACCCGTCTCCTGTGGGACACCGAGCCCGGCTACGACCACGCGGTGCTGGAGGCCCACACCACCGGGGCCGAGGACTGGACCACGCTCCCCGACGCGGGCGGCGCGACCGGTTCCGCCGTCCCGGCCGAGTGCGAGGCCGGGTTCCTGCTCAACGAGCACCCCTTCCTCAAGCACTACCTGACGCAGGGCGCCACGGCCTGCACGGGCACGGGCACCAGCGGCGCGTGGAACAGCTTCACGGGCGAGTCGGACGGCTGGCAGCAGGTCGAGTTCGACCTCAGCGCGTACGCCGGCAAGTCCGTGGAGGTCTCGCTGAGCTACATCACCGACCCGAGCAGCGGCGGCCACGGGCTCCTCGCGGACGACGCCTCGCTCGTCGTCGGAGGCACGGCCACCGCGACCGAGGGCTTCGAGACGTCGCTCGGCGTCTGGCGCGTCCCCGGTCCGCCGGCGGGCAGCCCGGCCGTCCTCAAGGACTGGACGCGCACCGGGGCGCTGTTCCAGACGTACGGAGGCGTCACCACGGACGACACCGTGCTGCTGGGCTTCGGCCTGGAGCACGTCACCGCGGCGGCCGACCGTACGGCGCTGCTCGGGAAGGCGCTCGCGGCCCTGAGGAGCTGATTCCCCCTCGTCAACACGGCGTGACGTCGCGTAGCCGTCACGAGTGACCGGATCTCCCGGGCCGGGCGGTCCGTACCCCTACTGGCGGGTACGGACCGCCCTGCCGTGTATGGGCCCTCTCGATGTCACTCAGGAGGCGTCAGGGAGGTAGGGTCGTAGGCGGTCGGGGACATCCCATACAACTCGCCGGCATCTGAGCCGGCGTACCAACGAGGAGATCGGTTTCGTGACGATCCGCGTAGGCATCAACGGCTTTGGCCGCATCGGTCGTAACTACTTCCGCGCGCTGCTGGAGCAGGGTGCTGACATCGAGATCGTGGCTGTCAACGACCTGGGTGACACCGCGACCACCGCTCACCTGCTCAAGTACGACACCATCCTGGGCCGCCTCAAGGCCGAGGTGTCGCACACCGCCGACACGATCACCGTCGACGGCCACACCATCAAGGTGCTCTCCGAGCGCAACCCCGCGGACATCCCGTGGGGCGACCTCGGCGTCGACATCGTCATCGAGTCGACCGGCATCTTCACCAAGAAGGCCGACGCCGAGAAGCACATCGCGGGCGGCGCCAAGAAGGTCCTCATCTCGGCTCCGGCCAAGGAAGAGGACATCACGATCGTGATGGGCGTCAACCAGGACAAGTACGACCCGGCGAACCACCACGTCATCTCCAACGCCTCCTGCACCACCAACTGTGTGGCGCCGATGGCCAAGGTCCTCGACGAGAACTTCGGCATCGTCAAGGGTCTGATGACGACGGTCCACGCGTACACGAACGACCAGCGCATCCTGGACTTCCCGCACTCGGACCTGCGCCGCGCCCGCGCCGCCGCCGAGAACATCATCCCGACCACGACGGGTGCCGCCAAGGCCACCGCCCTGGTCCTGCCCCAGCTCAAGGGCAAGCTCGACGGCATCGCGATGCGCGTCCCGGTCCCGACCGGTTCCGCCACCGACCTCGTCGTGACGCTGCAGCGCGAGGTCACCAAGGACGAGGTCAACGCCGCGTTCAAGAAGGCCTCCGAGGACGGCGACCTCAAGGGCTTCCTGACCTACACCGAGGACCCGATCGTGTCCTCGGACATCGTCGGCGACCCGTCGTCCTGCACCTTCGACTCCTCCCTGACCATGGTCCAGGAGGGCAACTCGGTGAAGATCCTCGGCTGGTACGACAACGAGTGGGGCTACTCCAACCGCCTCGTCGACCTCACGGTCTTCGTCGGCGGCCAGCTCTAGTACCCGGAGCAGGCACCTCGATGTGAGAGCAGGGCCCGGGCAGCGCTAGGCCGCGCTGCCCGGGCCCTCTCGCACGTGCTGATCGATCAGCCCTCACGGATCTCACGAGCCTCCCAGGAGTCCCTTCATGAAGACGATCGACGAACTTCTCGCCGAAGGCGTGGACGGCAAGCGGGTCTTCGTCCGCGCCGACCTCAACGTGCCGCTGGCCGACGGCCGTATCACCGACGACGGCCGCATCCGCGCCGTCCTGCCCACCGTCAAGGCCCTCGCGGAAGCGGGCGCCAAGGTGGTCGTCGCCTCCCACCTGGGCCGCCCCAAGGGCGCCCCGGACCCGGCCTTCTCCCTGCTCCAGCCCGCCGAGCGGCTCGGTGAACTCCTCGGCGCCTCCGTGGCGTTCGCCCAGGACACCGTCGGCCCCGCCGCCCACGACGCGGTGAACGGACTGCAGCCCGGCCAGGTTGCCGTCATCGAGAACCTGCGCTTCAACGCCGGCGAGACCTCCAAGGACGACACCGAGCGCGGCGAGTTCGCCGATCAGCTCGCCGCCCTCGCCGACGTCTACGTCGGTGACGGCTTCGGCGCCGTGCACCGCAAGCACGCCTCCGTGTACGACCTCCCGGCCCGCCTGCCGCACTACGCCGGCTACCTCATCGCCACCGAGGTCGGCGTCCTCAAGAAGCTCACCGAGGACGTCAAGCGCCCCTACGTGGTCGCGCTCGGCGGCTCCAAGGTCTCCGACAAGCTCGCCGTCATCGACCAGCTGCTCGGCAAGGCCGACAGGCTGCTCATCGGCGGCGGCATGGCGTTCACCTTCCTCAAGGCCAAGGGGTACGAGATCGGCGCCTCCCTCGTCCAGGAGGACCAGATCCCGGCCGTCGTCGAGTACGTCGAGCGCGCGGAGAAGAACGGCGTCGAGCTGGTCGTCCCCGTCGACGTCGTGGCCGCGACCGGGTTCCCGGACCTGAAGACGAAGGCCCCCTCCGACCCCACCACCGTCGCCGCGGACGCCATCCCGGCCGACCGGATGGGTCTCGACATCGGTCCTGAGACCCGCAAGCTGTACGCCTCGAAGCTCGCCGACGCGGCCACCGTCTTCTGGAACGGCCCGATGGGCGTCTTCGAGCACCCCGATTACGCCGAGGGCACCAAGACGGTCGCCCAGGCCCTTCTCGACTCCCCGGCCTTCACGGTCGTCGGCGGTGGCGACTCCGCCGCGGCCGTCCGCATCCTGGGCTTCGACGAGCAGGCATTCGGCCACATCTCGACCGGCGGCGGCGCCTCCCTCGAATACCTCGAGGGCAAGACGCTCCCCGGCCTCGCCGCACTGGAGGACTGACCTCAATGAGCACGCGCACGCCGCTGATGGCGGGCAACTGGAAGATGAACCTCAACCACCTCGAGGCCATCGCGCACGTCCAGAAGCTCGCCTTCGCCCTGGCCGACAAGGACTACGAGGCCGTCGAGGTCGCCGTCCTGCCGCCCTTCACCGACCTGCGCTCCGTGCAGACCCTGGTCGACGGCGACAAGCTGAGGATCAAGTACGGCGCCCAGGACCTCTCGGCGCATGACTCCGGCGCCTACACCGGCGAGATCTCCGGTGCGATGCTCTCGAAGCTCAAGTGCACGTACGTGGCCATCGGCCACTCCGAGCGTCGGCAGTACCACAACGAGACCGACGAGCTGTGCAACGCCAAGGTCAAGGCCGCGTACAAGCACGGCCTCACCCCGATCCTGTGCGTCGGTGAGGGACTGGACGTCCGCAAGGCGGGCAACCAGGTCTCCCACACGCTCGCGCAGGTCGACGGCGCCCTCAAGGACGTCCCGGCCGAGCAGGCCGAGTCCATCGTGATCGCGTACGAGCCGGTCTGGGCGATCGGCACCGGCGAGGTCGCCACCCCCGAGGACGCCCAGGAGGTCTGCGGCGCGATCCGCGGCCGTCTCGCCGAGCTGTACTCCCAGGAGCTGGCCGACAAGGTCCGCATCCAGTACGGCGGCTCGGTCAAGTCCGGCAACGTCGCGGCGATCATGGCCCAGCCCGATGTGGACGGCGCGCTGATCGGCGGGGCGGCGCTCGACGCCGACGAGTTCGTCAAGATCGTCCGCTTCCGCGACCAGTGAGTATGCGGTAGCGGCGTTACGTCGTACTCTTGCGGGGGTCCGGTGGCAACCCACCGGACCCCCGTTGTCATCCAGATCCGAGGAAGTTGGTCCAGCCGTGGTTATGGGGTTCTCGATCGCCCTGATCGTCTTCAGCCTGCTGATGATGCTGCTGGTGCTGATGCACAAGGGGAAGGGCGGCGGCCTCTCCGACATGTTCGGTGGCGGTATGCAGTCGTCCGTCGGCGGCTCCTCGGTCGCCGAGCGCAACCTCGACCGGATCACCGTGGTGATCGGTCTGCTCTGGTTCGCGTGCATCGTCGTGCTCGGCATCCTGATGAAGACCGGCAACTGATCTCCGGCTGACATCGGTACGGCGTCTCGACAGCGCAATACGCACGCACATTTTGCACGTAAGGCCCCATGTCCGGTACGCGCCTCCCGGCGCGGCCTATCATGGGGCTTGCGTCTAGGGGCGGGGATGTAACTCCAATCACTGGACGCGCGTTGGGCCTTACGTAGACTGAGGCGCTCGCAGCGAAGCGTCACGCCGACTCGCTTCGCGGCACCATTACGCAGGGAGTTACGACCGTGGCAAGTGGCAACGCGATCCGAGGAAGCCGGGTCGGGGCGGGGCCGATGGGCGAGGCCGAGCGCGGCGAGTCCGCGCCGCGGCTGCGCGTCTCCTTCTGGTGCTCCAACGGGCACGAGACGCAGCCGAGCTTCGCCAGCGACGCGCAGGTCCCCGACACCTGGGACTGCCCGCGCTGCGGCTTTCCGGCCGGACAGGACCAGGACAACCCGCCGGACCCGCCGCGCACCGAGCCGTACAAGACGCACCTCGCGTACGTACGGGAGCGGCGCAGCGACGCGGACGGCGAGGCGATCCTCGCCGAGGCGCTCGCCAAACTGCGGGGCGAGATCTAGGAGTTGACAGCCGGCCGGACACCGAGGGGTGCCTGGCCGGACGCGTCTGGTACGGCCGTCCCGCCCGCTCCACGGCCGGTTGTCAGTGGTGCCCTCTACGGTTCTTGCATCAGTGGAAGCCGCGGGGGGCCCGATGACGACGACCGATGTGCCAGAGGCGCGTGCGCCCGCGTGGCGTGGCGGGTTCGGCCGGCTGTGGAGTGCCGCCGTCCTCTCCAGCTTCGGTGACGCCCTGCGGACGGCGGCCCTGCCGCTGCTGGCCGCGACGCTGACCCGCGAGCCCCTCCTCGTCGCGTCCGTCACCGCCTGCGGCTACGTCCCCTGGATCGTCTTCGGACTGCTCGGCGGAGCCGTCGCCGACCGGGTGGACCAGCGGCGCGCGATGTGGACCGTCGACGTGGTGCGGGGTCTGCTGGTGGCGGCCTTCGGCGTGGCCGTCGCCCTGGGACACGCCTCGATCGGCCTGCTGATCGCCCTGGCCCTGGCGCTCACCACCCTCCAGACCCTCTTCGACAACGCGTCCACGGCGCTGCTCCCCGCCCTCGTCGAGCGTGAGGCTCTCGGCAGTGCGAACGCGCGGCTTATGACCGGCCAGCGCGTCGCCGGCGGTCTCCTCGCCGGCCCCCTCGTCCCCGCGCTGATCGTCGCCGGAGCCGCCGTCCCCTTCCTCGCGGACGCCGTGACCTACCTCGTGGCCGCCGCGCTCGTCGCCTCCCTGCGCGGCGCGCCCGCCGAGCGCCCCCCGAGACCCGCGGGCAGCACCCTGCGCGGCGAGATCTCGGCCGGGCTGCGCGTCCTCGCGCGGGACCGGGCGCTGCGCGGACTGTGCGCGGCCACCGCCCTGTGCAACATCGGCATGGGCGCCCTCATCGCCACCCTGGTGCTCCTCGTGACCGGCTGGCTCGACGCGGGGAACGCCGGATACGCGGCGGCGATGACCGCCTACACGCTCGGCAGCCTGGCCGGGGGAGCCGCCAACCGGCGCGTCGTGGCCCGGCTCGGCCGGATGCGTGCCGTGCTGCTCGCCGGGGCCGTGCAGACCGGTGCGCTCCTCGCCATGGGCTCGATACGCAGCCTCGCCGCGCTGACCGTGAGCATGGGTGTCTTCGGGCTCATGGGCATGGTGTGGAACGTCAACACCACGACCCTGATGCAGCAGCGCAGCCCCGCCGGCGCACTCGGCCGCGTCAGCTCGGCGTTCCGGACGCTCGCGGTCGCCGGAGCGCCTGTCGGGGCCCTGCTGGGAGGCGCCGTCGCGACGGCCCTGGGGCTCCACGCCCCGGCGCTGCTGGCCGCCGTGTTCTTCGCCCTCGCCGTCACCGCCCTGACACCCGCGCGCAAGCGGGACGTATCTGTTGTCAACCCGCACGCCCGCTCCACGACAGCTCACGTCGAGCCCTGATCAATTAGGTTGGGACCGGCAGCGGGGCAAGGTACGCAGCAGCACACGCAGGAAAGAGGCGGAAGTCCGAGATGAACGCAGAAAGCCGTACCAGGCTCACCCAGACACCCGAGTGGACCGCTCTGGCCAAGCACCGTGAGGAGGTCGGCGAGACCCGTCTGCGGGACCTGTTCGCCGCCGACCCCGGGCGCGGCTCCCGGTACACCCTCGAAGTCGGTGACCTGCACGTCGACTACTCCAAGCACCGGGTCACCGACGAGACCCTGCGCCTGCTGCGCGAGCTGGCCTCGGCCACCGGCGTCTTCGGCCTGCGGGACGCCATGTTCCGCGGCGACAAGATCAACGTCACCGAGGACCGGGCCGTGCTGCACACCGCGCTGCGCGCCCCGCGCGACGCCGTGATCGAGGTCGACGGGGAGAACGTCGTGCCCGCCGTGCACGCCGTGCTCGACCGGATGAGCGCCTTCGCCGACAAGGTCCGCTCGGGTGAGTGGACCGGGCACACCGGCAAGCGCATCAAGAACGTCGTCAACGTCGGCATCGGCGGCTCCGACCTCGGTCCGGCGATGGCCTACGAGGCGCTGCGCTCCTTCACCGACCGGGGCCTCACGGTCCGCTTCGTGTCGAACGTGGACGGCGCCGACCTGCACGAGGCCGTCCACGACCTGGACCCGGCGGAGACGTTGTTCGTCATCGCCTCGAAGACCTTCACCACGATCGAGACGATCACCAACGCGACCTCGGCCCGCGACTGGCTGCTCACCGGGCTGGGCGCCGGTCAGGACGCCGTGGCGAAGCACTTCGTGGCGCTGTCGACGAACGCCGGAAAGGTGGCGGACTTCGGCATCGACACGGCCAACATGTTCGAGTTCTGGGACTGGGTCGGCGGCCGCTACTCCTTCGACTCCGCGATCGGCCTGTCCCTGATGATCGCGATCGGCCCCGACCGCTTCCGCGAGCTGCTCGACGGCTTCCACCTCGTCGACGAGCACTTCCGCACGGCGCCCGCCGAGTCCAACGTCCCGCTGCTGCTGGGCCTGTTGGGTGTCTGGTACGGGAACTTCTTCGACGCCCAGTCGCACGCGGTGCTGCCGTACTCGCACTACCTGTCCAGGTTCACCGCGTACCTCCAGCAGCTCGACATGGAGTCCAACGGCAAGTCGGTGGACCGCGAGGGACGCCCCGTGGAGTGGCAGACCGGCCCGGTCGTCTGGGGCACCCCCGGCACCAACGGCCAGCACGCCTACTACCAACTCATCCACCAGGGCACCAAGTTGATCCCGGCCGACTTCATCGGTTTCGCCGAGCCGGTCGCCGGTCTGCAGCCGGCCCTGGTCGCCCAGCACGACCTGCTGATGGCGAATTTCTTCGCCCAGACGCAGGCGCTGGCCTTTGGCAAGACGCCGGACGAGGTGCGCGGCGAAGGGGTGCCCGAGGAGCTGGTCCCGCACAAGACCTTCCGGGGCAACCACCCGACGACGACGATTCTGGCCCGCGAGCTGACCCCGTCCGTGCTGGGCCAGCTGATCGCGCTGTACGAGCACAAGGTGTTCGTCCAGGGCGCGATCTGGAACATCGACTCCTTCGACCAGTGGGGCGTCGAGCTCGGCAAGGTCCTCGCCAAGCGCGTCGAACCCGCGCTGACCGAGGGCGCCGACGTGCCAGGGCTGGACGAGTCGACGAAGGCCCTGGTCGCCAAGTACCGCCAGCTGCGCGGCCGTTAGGGCCTGTCCGGCGGATCATGCCGGAGACGCGGGGTCTGGCACGCCCGTCTGCGGCGTTGTCGTCGGTTGCCGACTCCCCCACTCTCGGCTCCACTCGAGCGGGGGGACCCCCATCGCGTCGACGTCCTCCTCCGCCTTGCAGCCGAACGCACCAGACCCCGCTCACCTGGGCTGCAAGGCACTGCCGATTTCCTCCGGCTTGATCCGCCGGACAGGCCCCAGGCCTCCGGCGCGGGGGAGGCGGGTGTGATCGCCCGCCTCCCGTAGACTCGCCGCCGGTCGGATCGACGAGGGCTCGGGGGAGCAAGTGACCGGTTCACGAAGAGGATGGCTGAGCGGCCCGCTGTCGGCGAGGTCGGTCCTGCAGCCGAAGGCCGTGGCGCGGGCCCTGTTCCACCCGGCGTGGATCCCGGCGCCGGCCGACCCGTCCGTGGAGCGGCTCAAGCGCGTGCGGGTGGTCGCCGGGGCGGTCGCCGCGTTCGGGGTCTACACGTTCGTGCAGGGCAGGTTCGAGTTCAGGGAGATCCTGGAGAACATGCTGACGGCGGCCCTCGTGCTGCTGGTCATCACGCCCCTGACGGTCGGCGTGATGCTGTTCGTCTGGCGCCGCACCGGACGCCTCCGCGAGCTGCGCGGGTCGCTCTTCGACTCGCTCAAGCTGCTGCTGCTCTTCATCGGCACGATCGTGGTCACGGTACTGCTGTGGCAGCTGTCGATGTCGCTCGGCGGCAGCCTGCTGATGATGGTCCCCGGGCTGACCGCGATGTGGCTCACCGGCCTCGTCGCGTACGGAGCCGTGCAGGTGTCCGGGAACTTCTTCGGTTCCGCCGGTGTGCACCGCTGCCTGCCGGCGTTGCTCGCCACTGTGACCTCATGGCTCATGGCCATCCCGGACCTGGTCACCGGCGACCTGCACGGGCTCAGCCTCACCATGGGGATCGTCTTCATCCTGGGGGCACCCCTGACGGTGACCGCCATCTCGGCGCTGGAACTGCACCGGCTGCGGCGGCGGCACGGCATCCGGCTGCGGGCGCACCCGGCCACGCTGCCCCGGCCGGTTCCGCCCGCCCCGCCGTACGGGCATCTGCCGCCGCAGCCCGGCCCGTTCGCGCCGAACCCGGCGTTCACGTTCCACCAGGGCGGCCCCTACGCGCCGGGGCCGGGCAACCCGTACCCCCAGCCTCCGCAGCACCCCTACCCCCAGGGACCCGCCAACCCGTACGGCCGGCCCCGGAGCTGAGGCGGGCCCAGCGCCCGGACGGCGGCCACGACGCCGAACGCCGGGCGAGCCTTTCGGCCCGTCCGGCGTTCGAGTGGATTTACGGTGGCGACCCGGAGGCCGGGCCGCCCGTGCCCTACGGCGAGGCGGGCGGGTACAGCGAGCGCGGCAGCTGCGAGGCCGCCGCGGAGTCCAGCAGCCACAGGGTGCGGGCCCGTCCGTAGGCCCCCGCAGCGGGTGCCTGCACCTCGCCCGCGCCCGAGAGGGCGATGGCCGCGGCCTCCGCCTTGTCCTCGCCGGCCGCCAGCAGCCACACCTCCCGCGCGGAGCGGATCGCGGGCAGCGTGAGCGAGACGCGCGTCGGCGGGGGCTTCGGCGCCCCGTGCACGCCGACGACCATGCGTTCCGTCTCCCGGACCGCCGGCAGCTCCGGGAACAGCGAGGCCACGTGGGTGTCCGGGCCGACGCCCAGCATGAGGACGTCGAACGTCGGTACGGAGCCGTGGTTCTCGGGCCCCGCCGCCTTCGCCAGCTCGGCCGCGTAGCCCTCGGCCGCCGCGTCCGCGTCGGCGCCGTACGGGCCGTCGGACGCCGGCATCGCGTGCACCCGGACGGGGTCCAGCGGAACCGCGTCCAGCAGCGCCTCGCGCGCCTGGGTGACGTTGCGCTCCGGGTCGCCCTCGGGCAGGAACCGCTCGTCACCCCACCACAGGTCGAGCCGGGACCAGTCGACGGCGTCCCGGGCGGGCTCGGCGGCCAGCGCGGCGAGGAGGCCGTTGCCGTTGCGTCCCCCGGTGAGCACGACCGAGGCGTAGCCGCGCGAGGCCTGCGCGTCCACGATCTTCGTGACCAGCCGGGCCGCGGCGGCCTTGGCCATCAGCTCCTTGTCGTGGTGGACGACGAGCTGCGGTGTGTTCACTTGGCGGCCGCCTTCTTGGCCGGTGCCTTCGCGGCCTGCTTGGCGGGCGCCTTGGCCGTGCGCCGCGCCGGAGCCTTGGCGGCGGTCTTGACCGCACCCTCCTCCGCGTCGTCGGCCGGGGCCCCGGCGGCACCGGCGTTCAGCCGGTCCACGCCGTACCGCAGCGCCGACGCGTAGGTGTCGTCCGGGTCGAGCCGGCGCAGCTCCTCCGCGATCAGCTCGGCCGTCTCGCGGCGCTTGAGCGCCACCGCGCGGTCGGGCTGGCCCTGGATGGACAGCGTCGCCAGCGAGCCGTCGGCGCGGTCCAGGACGATCGGGCCGCAGTCGGTGGCCATCCGGACGGCGGTGAGGCCGGGGCCGGCGGACACCGAGCGCTTCACCGGGACGGCGAGCCGGTCCGCGAGCCACATGGCGAGCAGCTCGCAGCTCGGGTTGAACTCCTCGCCCTCCACCTCGACCGCGTCGACCTCGCACGCGACCTGGTCGAGCGCGGCGGCCAGCATGGAACGCCAGGGCGTGATCCGGGTCCACGACAGGTCCGTGTCGCCGGGGGAGTAGGCGTCGGCGCGGGCCGAGAGCTCCCGTACCGGCTGCTCGCAGGCGTAGGTGTCGGTGACCCGGCGCTGGGCGAGGGCGCCCAGCGGGTCGTTGGCGGGGTCGCTCGGCGCGTTCACCGGCCACCACGCCACGACCGGGGCGTCCGGAAGCAGCAGCGGCAGCACGACCGACTGGGCGTGGTCCACGACCTCGCCGTACAGCCGCAGGACGACCGTCTCGCCGGTGCCCGCCTCCACACCGAGGCGCACCTCGGCGTCCAGGCGGGACTTCGTGCGGTCGCGGGGTGAGCGGGAGACGCGCTTGATGACCACGAGGGTGCGCGAGGGGTGCTCGCGCGAGGCGTCGTTCGCGGCCCTCAGGGCGTCGTAGGCGTTCTCCTCGTCGGTGACGATGACGAGGGTGAGCACCATGCCGACGGCCGGCGTGCCGATCGCGCGACGGCCCTGCACGAGCGCCTTGTTGATCTTGCTGGACGTGGTGTCCGTGAGATCTGTCTTCATGGCCGCCGCCAGCTCCGTCCGTCTCGTTCCAGCATCTGGTCCGCCTCGACGGGGCCCCAGGTGCCGGCCGGGTACTGCGCGGGCTTGCCGTGCCTGTCCCAGTACTCCTCGATCGGGTCGAGGATCTTCCAGGACAGCTCGACCTCCTCCGTGCGCGGGAAGAGGTTGGAGTCGCCGAGCAGGACGTCGAGGATCAGCCGTTCGTACGCCTCCGGGCTGGACTCCGTGAACGACTCGCCGTACGCGAAGTCCATCGACACGTCCCGGATCTCCATGGAGGTGCCGGGGACCTTGGACCCGAAGCGGACCGTGATGCCCTCGTCGGGCTGGACGCGGATGACGATCGCGTTCGAGCCGAGCTCCTCCGTCGCCGTGTGGTCGAAGGGGGAGTGCGGGGCGCGCTGGAAGACGACCGCGATCTCGGTGACACGGCGGCCGAGCCGCTTGCCCGTACGCAGGTAGAAGGGGACGCCCGCCCAGCGGCGGTTGTCGATCTCCAGCTTGACGGCCGCGTAGGTGTCGGTCTTCGACTTCGCGTCGATACCGTCCTCCTGGAGGTAGCCGACGACCTTCTCGCCGCCCTGCCACCCCGCCGCGTACTGCCCGCGGACCGTGTTCCTGCCCAGGTCCTTCGGCAGCCTGGCCGCGCCGAGCACCTTGGTCTTCTCGGCGGCGAGCGCGTCCGCGTCGAAGGAGGCGGGCTCCTCCATCGCGGTCAGGGCCATCAGCTGGAGCAGGTGGTTCTGGATGACGTCACGGGCGGCGCCGATGCCGTCGTAGTAGCCGGCCCGGCCGCCGATGCCGATGTCCTCGGCCATCGTGATCTGGATGTGGTCGACGTACGACCGGTTCCAGATCGGCTCGAACATCTGGTTGGCGAAGCGCAGCGCCAGGATGTTCTGGACGGTCTCCTTGCCCAGGTAGTGGTCGATGCGGAAGACCTGGTCCGGGGCGAAGACCTCGTGGACGATTCGGTTGAGCTCCTCAGCCGACTTCAGGTCGTGTCCGAAGGGCTTCTCGATGACCGCGCGGCGCCAGGAGCCGCCCTGCTGGTCGGCCAGCCCGTGCTTCTTGAGCTGCTGCACGACCTTGGGGAAGAACTTCGGCGGTACGGAGAGGTAGAAGGCGAAGTTGCCGCCCGTGCCCTGCGCCTTGTCGAGGTCCTCGATCGTCGCCTTGAGCTGCTCGAAGGCGTCGTCGTCGTCGAAGTCGCCCTGGACGAAGCGCATCCCCTGGATGAGCTGCTGCCAGACCTCCTCGCGGAACTCGGTGCGCGCGTGCTCCTTGACGGCGTCGTGGACCTCCTGGGCGAAGTCCTCGTCCTGCCACTCCCGCCGGGCGAAGCCGACGAGCGAGAAGCCCGGTGGCAGCAGTCCGCGGTTGGCGAGGTCGTACACGGCGGGCATCAGCTTTTTACGTGACAAATCGCCCGTGACGCCGAAGATGACCAGGCCCGACGGCCCCGCGATACGCGGGAGCCGTCGGTCTGCGGGGTCACGCAGCGGATTGCTGCTCGACAAGATTTCAGCCCTCCGAAGGGGCGAGGCGCTGGAGCTCCGCCTCGGTCGACTTGAGCAGGTCGTTCCAGGACGCCTCGAACTTCTGGACGCCCTCGACCTCCAGCAGCTCCACGACCTCGTCGTACGAGATCCCGAGCTTCTCGACCGCGTCGAGGTCGGCACGAGCTTGCTCGTACGTACCCGTGACGGTGTCGCCGGAGATCTCGCCCTCGCTCTCGGTGGCCTCGAGGGTGGCTTCCGGCATGGTGTTCACCGTGTTCGGCGCGACCAGTTCCTCGACGTACATGGTGCTCTTGTACGCCGGGTCCTTGACGCCGGTGGACGCCCACAGCGGACGCTGCTTGTTGGCCTGCGCCTTGTCGAGGGCGGCCCAGCGCTCACCGCTGAACACCTCCTCGTACGCCTGGTAGGCGAGGCGCGCGTTGGCGACGCCGGCCTTGCCGCGGGCGGCCTTGGCCTCGTCGGTGCCCAGCGCGTCGATCCGCTTGTCGATCTCCGTGTCCACGCGGGACACGAAGAAGGACGCCACCGAGTGGATCTTGGAGAGGTCCAGGCCGCGCTCCTTGGCCTTCTCCAGACCGGCAAGGTAGGCGTCCATGACCTTGCGGTAGCGCTCCAGCGAGAAGATCAGCGTCACGTTCACGCTGATGCCGAGGCCGATGACCTCGGTGATCGCCGGGATGCCCGCCTCGGTGGCGGGGATCTTGATGAGCGTGTTCGGGCGGTCCACCAGCCAGGCCAGCTGCTTGGCCTCGGCGACCGTCGCCTTGGTGTCGTGGGCCAGACGCGGGTCGACCTCGATCGAGACCCGGCCGTCCTGACCGCCCGTGGAGTCGAACACCGGGCGCAGGATGTCGGCGGCGTCGCGGACGTCCGCCGTCGTGATCATGCGGATGGCTTCCTCGACCGTGACCCGGCGGGCCGCGAGGTCGGAGACCTGCTGGTCGTAGCCGTCGCCCTGCGAGATGGCCTTCTGGAAGATCGAGGGGTTGGTGGTGACGCCCACGACGTGCTGCTGGTCGATCAGCTCGGCGAGGTTGCCGGACGTGATCCGCTTGCGCGACAGGTCGTCCAGCCAGATCGCGACGCCTGCTTCGGAGAGGCGCTTGAGTGCGTCTGTCATGGAAAATGCATCTCCTACGTGTCGTATGTCAGCGTCAGCGCTGGGCTGCGGCGATCGATTCCCGGGCGACGGAGGCGACGTTCTCGGCAGTGAAGCCGAACTCCTGGAAGAGCACCTTGCCGTCGGCGGAAGCGCCGAAGTGCTCCAGCGAAACAATGCGTCCGGCGTCGCCGACGAACCGGTGCCAGGTGAGACCGATGCCGGCTTCCACCGCCACCCGCGCCCTGACGGACGGCGGCAGGACGCTGTCCCGGTACCCCTGGTCCTGCTCCTCGAACCACTCCACGGACGGCATGGACACGACCCGCGTCGGAATGCCCTCGGCCTGAAGCTGCTCACGTGCCTCGACAGCCACATGCACCTCGGAGCCCGTGCCGATCAGGATGACCTCGGGGGTGCCGCCCTCGGCCTCGAACAGCACGTAACCGCCCTTGGCGGCGTCGTCGTTGGCCTCGTACGTCGGCACGCCCTGGCGGGTCAGCGCGAGACCGTGCGGAGCACCCTTGCCGAACACCTTGGTGTAGCGGCGGAGGATCTCGCGCCAGGCGATCGCGGTCTCGTTGGCGTCGGCGGGGCGGACGACGTTCAGGCCCGGGATGGCGCGCAGCGAGGCGAGGTGCTCGACGGGCTGGTGGGTGGGGCCGTCCTCGCCGAGGCCGATGGAGTCGTGCGTCCACACGTACGTCACCGGCAGGTGCATGAGGGCGGAGAGGCGGACGGCGTTGCGCATGTAGTCGGAGAACACCAGGAAGGTGCCGCCGTAGATGCGGGTGTTGCCGTGCAGCGCGATGCCGTTCATCTCCGCGGCCATGGAGTGCTCGCGGATGCCGAAGTGGATCGTGCGGCCGTACGGGTCGGCGCCGGGCAGCGGGTTGTCGGCCGGCAGGAACGAGGAGTTCTTGTCGATCGTCGTGTTGTTCGAGCCGGCGAGGTCGGCGGAGCCGCCCCACAGCTCGGGGATGACCGCGCCGAGGGCCTGGAGGACCTTGCCGGACGCGGCGCGCGTGGCGACGCCCTTGCCCGCCTCGAAGACCGGGAGCTTCTCCTCCCAGCCGGCCGGCAGCTCGGTCGCGTCGATGCGGTCGAACTCGGCGGCGCGCTCCGGGTTGGCGGTGCGCCACGCGGCGAACGTCTTGTCCCACTCGGCCTTGGCCTCACGGCCGCGGTCGAGCGCGCCGCGGGTGTGGGCGAGGACCTCGTCGGAGACCTCGAAGGACTTCTCCGGGTCGAAGCCGAGGACGCGCTTGGTGGCCGCGACCTCGTCGTCGCCGAGCGCCGAGCCGTGCGCGGCCTCGGTGTTCTGGGCGTTCGGGGCCGGCCAGGCAATGATCGAGCGCATCGCGATGAACGACGGCTTGTCCGTCACGGCCTTGGCGGCCTGGATCGCCGCGAAGAGGGCCTCGGGGTCGAGGTCGCCGTTCTCCTTGGGCTGCACCCGCTGCACGTGCCAGCCGTACGCCTCGTACCGCTTGACGGTGTCCTCGGAGACGGCCGTCTCGGTGTCGCCCTCGATCGAGATGTGGTTGTCGTCCCACAGCAGGACCAGGTTGCCGAGCTTCTGGTGACCCGCCAGGGAGGACGCCTCGGCGGAGATGCCCTCCTGGAGGCAGCCGTCACCGGCGATCGCGTAGATGAAGTGGTCGAACGGGGAGGTGCCGGGGGCCGCCTCCGGGTCGAACAGACCGCGCTCGTAGCGGGCGGCCATCGCCATGCCCACCGCGTTGGCGACACCCTGGCCGAGCGGGCCGGTCGTGGTCTCGACACCGGTGGTGTGGCCGTACTCGGGGTGGCCGGGCGTCTTGGAGCCCCACGTCCGGAAGGACTGGAGGTCCTCCAGCTCCAGGCCGAAGCCGGCCAGGTACAGCTGGATGTAGAGGGTCAGGGACGAGTGACCCGCGGACAGCACGAAACGGTCGCGTCCGGTCCAGTCGGCGTCCGCCGGGTCGTGCCGCATCACCTTCTGGAAGAGGGTGTAAGCGGCGGGCGCCAGGCTCATCGCCGTACCCGGATGGCCGTTGCCGACCTTCTGTACGGCATCGGCGGCCAGGACGCGGGCGGTGTCGACGGCCCGCTGGTCCAACTCGGTCCACTCGAGGTCTGTGGTGGTCGGCTTGGTGCTCACCCTGAGTCAGGGCTCCTCTCCACATGGTCCACATGTCGAATGCCGGTGGGCTCGGCGCCCACCGGACTTTGTCGAGCCTACCCCCGTAAGTACGTGCGTTTTTTCGACTCATTCCAGACTGCCGGGACTGGACGCGATCCGCCTCCCGACCGGTGTGTTCCCCGTGTGGCAAGTGAATACGGAGCCGCTCATCTGACTGCTCAATCGAGAGGTGCCCGGCTCTTTGTGCGCGGGCCCCCAACACGACCCCACCCCCGCGAAGAGCGGGGTCTGGGCAACGTCTACAGTGGCGTGGTACGCGCGAGCCTTTACCGGGAGTTCACACCCGGGGCTTGCTGGGATGTCTCTGTCAGGGGTGTGCGTGACGGCCGTCGAATCCCGTCCAGCGGGTGGGGGCACCACCCATGCCGTGAAGGCCGTGGGGGAGCTCGGGACGAGCAGCCCGCGGGGCCAGCGGCCGTTCGGGGCCCGTGTCATGGCGTTCGTGGCGCTGACCAAGCCGCGGATCATCGAGCTGCTGCTGATCACCACCGTTCCGGTGATGTTCCTGGCCGAGCAGGGCGTGCCCGACCTGAAGCTGGTGCTCCTCACCTGCCTCGGCGGCTACCTGTCGGCCGGCGGAGCCAACGCGCTCAACATGTACATCGACCGTGACATCGACGCCCTGATGGACCGGACGGCGCAGCGGCCCCTGGTCACCGGCATGGTCAGCCCCCGCGAGTGCCTGGCCTTCGGCCTCTCGCTCGCGGTGGTCTCCACCCTGCTCTTCGGCCTCACGGTCAACTGGCTGTCGGCCTGGCTGTCGCTCGGAGCACTGCTCTTCTACGTGGTCGTCTACACGATGATCCTCAAGCGCCGCACCTCGCAGAACATCGTCTGGGGCGGCATCGCCGGCTGCATGCCGGTCCTCATCGGCTGGTCCTCGGTGACCGACTCGATGTCGTGGGCCCCGGTCGTTCTCTTCCTCGTCATGTTCTTCTGGACGCCGCCGCACTACTGGCCGCTGTCGATGAAGGTGCGCGAGGACTACGCGCGCGTGGGCGTGCCGATGCTGCCGGTCATCGCCTCCAACAAGGTGGTCGCCCGCCAGATCGTCCTCTACAGCTGGGTGATGGTCGCCGTCTCGCTGCTGCTGACCCCGCTCGGCTACACCGGGTGGTTCTACACCTCGGTCGCGCTGGTGGCCGGCGGCTGGTGGCTGTGGGAGGCGCACGGGCTGCAGAACCGCGCCCGGTCCGAGGCGACGGGCGGCAAGCTCAAGGAGATGCGGCTGTTCCACTGGTCGATCACCTACGTCTCGCTGCTCTTCGTGGCGGTCGCGGTGGACCCCTTCCTGCGCTAGACGCGCTCGGACACTCCCGACGGGCGGGGTGCGTGGCCAAAGCCACGCACCCCGCCCGTCGCCGTTTGATCTACCCGTCGGTAGCATCCTGGCCATGGCAGACACCGAGCAGGTTGACGAGAGCACCGGCGCCAAGCAGGACGCCAAGGCCGAGCGCAGGGCCGCCCGGCTCGCCAAGGAGATCGCCGCCTTCGCCAAGGCGCACGGCGGCACCGAGGGCCACGTCGAGTACCTCGGGCAGCGCGGAGCCCGGATCGTGCTCGTCGGCGCCGACGGCGGCTGGGGCGACGTGGTGGCCCCCACCCACGCGATCGCCGAGCAGGCCGTGAAGAAGGCGGGCATCACCGTCCACGAGGAGTTCGACGGCGAGTTCGCCGCCAAGGTCGAAACGGGCCCCTACGAGTGGAAGCGCATGGCAGGCCTACAACTGGGCAACCCCACCAGCTGAGCAAGCCCCGCAAGGGGCGCGGGGAACGGCGCGCCCAGCCCCTACGCACCCGCACCCAAGGTCCCGGGCGCAGCCCCGTAAGGGGCGCGGGGAACGGCGCGCGCAACCCCCACCCACCCGCACCCAAGGTCCCGGGCGCAGCCCCGTAAGGGGCGCGGGGAACGGCGCGCGCAACCCCCACCCACCCGCACCCGAAGTCCCGGGCGCAGCCCCGCAAGGGGCGCGGGGAACGGCGCGCCCAACCCCCACCCACCCGCACCCGAAGAGCCAGACGCACCCCGTAAGGGGGCGCAAGGAACGGCGCCCCCCGCCGGGAACACGCCCCTCCGCCCCCCGGCGGAAACCCCGGCGCACCCCCAAGAACAGGTGACAAAGCGGAGCGCCTTCGCACGGGGTGTGCGCCAGCAACACCTGAACCCGCCTCACCCGTTAGGACCTGAGTAAGCACGGTCCACACACGGGAGCCCGGATGATCGAAACGCCGTCCCTCGTGGACCAGTACTGCCACGGAGTGCTCCGCACGGAGCTGGGCCTCGGCACCTTCGAGGCCCATCTCTCCCGCACCGAGGGCCCCGCCGCCCCCGGCACCACCTTCTTCGACACGCAGACTGGTTTCGCGGTACGCCGCTGGTGCCCGCCCCTGCTCGGCCTCGAACCGCACTGTCCGCCGGCGCACTACCTCGCCCGGCGCCGCGAACTGGGCGTCCTGGAGTCGGGCCGCAGGCTCCTGCGGGGCAGCGGCATCACGACGTACCTCGTCGACACCGGACTGCCCGGCGACCTCACGGGTCCCGGCGAGATGGCCTCGGCGGGGGCGGCCGATGCCCACGAGGTGGTCCGGCTGGAGCTGCTCGCCGAGCAGGTCGCCGACACCTCAGGCACCGTCGAGTCGTTCCTCGCCAACCTCGCGGAGTCCGTGCACGGCGCGGCCTCGAACGCCGTCGCCTTCACCTCCGTGGCCGGCATGCGGCACGGCCTCGCGCTGGCACCGGAGCCACCGGGACCGGGGGAGGTGCGGGGTGCGGCGGGCCGCTGGCTGGCCGGGCGGCGCGTGGGCGGCGAGCTGAGCGACCCGGTCCTGCTGCGGCACCTGCTGTGGATCGCCGTGGCCTCGGGACTGCCGCTCCAGCTCCACGCGGGCGTGGGCGAGCCCGGCCTGCGCATCGACCGCACCGACCCGGCCCTGCTCACCGACTTCGCCCGCGCCACCGCCGGGCTCGGCACCGACCTCGTACTGCTGCACGGCTACCCGTACCACCGTCACGCGGCCCATCTCGCCGGCGTCTATCCGCACGTGTACGCCGACCTCGGTGCCGCGCTGGTGCGCACCGGGGCACGGGCGGCCGCGGTGCTCGCGGAGATCCTGGAGCTCGCGCCCTTCGGCAAGCTGCTCTTCTCCAGCGGCGCCCACGGCCTGCCCGAACTCCACGTGGTGGGCGCCCGCCTGTTCCGCGAGGCGCTCGCGCGGGTGCTCGGCACCTGGGTGGCCGAGGGGGCCTGGTCGCTCGCGGACGCGCAGCGGGTGGCCGGCCTCATCGCGGCGGGCAACGCCCGGCGGGTGTACGCCCTGGAGTGAGCGTCCCGGCGGTGCGGGAGCGTGCGTCCCGCGGGCGCGGGACGCGGCTCACGCGCGCGTGAGTGCCGATTCCGCCGAGGGACCGGGGACGTCCGCCACGGCGTCGGGCCGCTCGCGCAGCGCCAGCAGCACGCGCAGGACGCCGATCCACACCAGGCAGGAGCCCAGCATGTGCAGGCCGACCAGCGCCTCGGGGAGGTCCGTGAAGTACTGGACGTAGCCGATGACGCCCTGTCCGAGGAGGATCAGGAACAGGTCGCGGGTGCGGTCCAGCGGGCCCCTGGGGGCGTCGACGGCCTTGAGGACGAACCACAGTGCGAACGTCAGCGTCACCACGATCCAGGCCAGCACGGCGTGCAGCTTGGTCACGGTCTCCCAGTCCAGCGGCATGCGGTCGACGTCGCTGGAGTCCCCCGCGTGCGGACCCGCGCCGGTGACGACGGTGCCGACCGCGATCAGCAGCACGGACGCGGCGACCAGGAACCACACGAGCTGCTGCACGGCCTTGCCGACCAGCGGGCGCGGCTCGGCGTCGCCCTCCCGGGTGCGCTGCCACATCACCGTGGCGACCGCGATCAGTGCCGTGGAGAGAAGGAAGTGAGCGGCGACCGTGTACGGGTTCAGGCCGACCAGGACGACGATCCCGCCGAGGATCGCGTTGCCCATGACCACCCAGAACTGCGCCCAGCCGAGCCGGGTGAGTCCGCGCCGCCACGGCTTCTGCGAGCGGGCCGCGATGATCGCCCAGCCGACCGCGGCGCACAGCACGTAGGTCAGCATCCGGTTGCCGAACTCGATGACGCCGTGGAGGCCCATCGCGCTGGTGGTGGTCAGCGAGTCGTCCGTGCACTTGGGCCAGGTCGGGCAGCCGAGCCCGGAGCCGGTCAGCCGCACGGCGCCGCCGGTGACCACGATGACCACCGCCATGACGAGGGCGGCGAGGGCCGCCCGCCGCACCGTCCGGGGCGTGGGGGTCCAGTGTTCGGCGATGAAGGCGAGCGGACTGCGCGCGGCGAGGGCCACGTCGGCTCGGGTCACGTTTGGCACGTGCACCATCGTAGGCGGAGGCTTGTGCACGCCTTCACGAGGGGGAGGTCTCTACTCCCACCGGAAGAATCGGGCAGCCGCGCCGAGCCCCACGACCGCCCAGACGGCGAGGATCCCCAGGTCCCCCCACGGCATCCCGGCGCCGTGCTGGAGCACGTCCCGCAGACCGTCCGACAGGGCGGAGATCGGCAGCAGCCCGAGCACGTCCTGCGCCCCGGAGGGGAACTTGTCGAGCGGGACGACGACGCCGCCGCCGACCAGCAGCAGCAGGAAGACGAGGTTGGCGGCGGCCAGCGTTGCCTCCGCCTTCAGCGTGCCGGCCATCAGCAGCCCGAGCCCGGAGAAGGCGGCGGTGCCGAGGACGAGCAGGAGCAGCACGGCCAGCGGGTTGCCGTGCGGGGACCAGCCGAGCGCCAGCGCGATCGCGGTCAGCAGGATCACCTGGAGGATCTCGGTGACCAGCACGGACGCCGTCTTCGCGGTCATCAGCGCCCAGCGCGGCAGCGGGGAGGCGGCGAGCCGCTTCAGGACCCCGTAGCGGCGCTCGAAGCCCGTCGCGATGGCCTGCCCGGTGAACGCGGTCGACATCACCGCCAGCGCGAGGATGCCCGGCGCGAGGAAGTCGACGGCCTCGCCCTTGCCCGTGTCGACGATGTCCACCGTGCTGAACAGGACGAGCAGCAGCGTCGGGATGACGACCGTGAGGAGGAGCTGCTCGCCGTTGCGCAGCAGCATCTTCGTCTCCAGGGCCGCCTGCGCGCCGATCATCCGGGGGAGCGGCGCGGCTCCCGGCCGCGGGGAGTACGTACCGGCGGCGCTCATCCGCGCAGCTCCTTGCCCGTGAGTTCCAGGAAGACGTCTTCGAGGGTGTGGCGTTCGACGGAGATCTTCTCCGGCATCACCCCGTGCTGCGCGCACCAGGAGGTGACCGTCGCCAGCAGCTGCGGATCGACCTTGCCGCCCACCCGGTACGCGCCCGGCGTCAGCTCGGCCGCCGTCGAGTCCGCCGGGAGGGCCTTGAGCAGGGACCCCACGTCGAGTCCGGGGCGGCCGCTGAAGCGCAGGGTGTTCTCGGCGCCGCCGCGGCACAGCTCGTCGGGCGAGCCCTGCGCGATGACCCGGCCGGCGTCGATGATCGCGACGTCGTCGGCGAGTTCCTCGGCCTCGTCCATGTGGTGCGTGGTGAGGATGACGGAGACGCCGTCCGCGCGCAGATCGCGGACGAGGTCCCAGGTCGCGCGGCGGGCCTGCGGGTCGAGGCCCGCGGTGGGCTCGTCGAGGAAGACCAGCTCGGGGCGGCCGACGACGGCCATGGCGAGCGCGAGCCGCTGCTGCTGGCCGCCGGACAGCCGGCGGTACGTCGTCCGGCCGCAGCCGCCCAGTCCGAGCCGCTCGATCAGCGCGTCCACGTCCAGCGGGTGCGCGTGCAGCCGGGCCACGTGGCGGAGCATCTCCTCGGCGCGCGCGCCCGAGTACACACCGCCGGACTGGAGCATCACCCCGATCCGCGGACGCAGCCGGGCGGAGTCCCGGACCGGGTCGAGCCCCAGGACGCGCACGCTGCCGGAATCCGGCTTGCGGTACCCCTCGCAGGTCTCGACGGTGGTGGTCTTGCCCGCGCCGTTGGGTCCGAGGACGGCGGTGATGCCCGCCCCGGCCACCAGGTCGAGGCCGTCCACCGCGGTCTTCTTGCCGTACCGCTTCACCAGGGACTGGACCTGGACGACGGGCTCGCTTCGCATGAGGCGCAAGTCTAGGGACGCGACCGGGTGCCGCGGCGGGCGGGGGCCACGACCCCGGGGGCCCCGGACGTTCCCGCGCGGCCCCGCGACGGCTCCCCGGTGATCCACTCCTCGCGCGGGCGGTGCAGCGCCAGCCACCGCTGCGCGTACGCCACGGCGGCGGCCACCGGGAACAGCCGGGTCTCGGCGGCGCCCACCCGGCCGCGTACGACCGTGCGGTCCCGCTCGAAGTCGGCGCCCAGTTCGTCGAAGCGCTCCGAGCTGACCGACACCTCGGTCACCACCTCCCAGCGCGCCTCCCCGTCGGGCCCGGTCACCGGCCGCCCCACCTCGGCCAGGGGCGAGGGAATGCGGTACTCGGCCAGGTGGAAGGCGGTGCACGCGTCGTATCCGGCGCCGAGCAGCAGGACCCGGGCGTCCATGGCCTCCAGGCGGGCCAGCGGGCTGCGCTCGCCGAGGCGGCAGTCCGGGGCGTGCCCCTCGATCACCTGCGCCGCGCGCGGCCCCACGGCGGCGAACGAGGTCTGCGGGTGCGCGCTGCGCAGCGCGCCGGGCCAGGTGCGCACGGTCTCCGGGATCACGCCGACCCCCCGGCTGGGCGTCACGCGCGGGTCGTACGGGGGCATCGTCGCCCGGATGGCGGCCCACCACTCCTCGGGGACCGGCGGGTTCGCCCAGAGCGCGGGGTCGGACAAGTCACCCGTCTGGGTGGGGACCACCAGGGTTCCCTCCGGACCGAGCGCGTCCAGCAGTCCCAGAACGACGGCCGGGGCCCCGCCGCAGACCCAGCCGAGCGAGCCGAGGGAGGAGTGCGCGAGGAGGGTCTCGCCGGGGCGGACACCGAGCGCTCGCAGCTGCTCGGCGACGTCGGCGCGGGTGACGAGTGGGCCGGTCGGAGGCGGTATGGGCACGCCCGGCAGTCTGGTGGACCGCCTCCGGGATTACCACCGTATTGATCGATCAAAGATCGTTTCCGCAGGTCATATTAGGTATACCTAAGTGATGCAGCGCACCGTCCACCCCGAGGGGGGCGGGTTGTCAGGCTCAAAGGAATTACGCAACAATGGCGTTGTGAAAAAGGTTGGCGAGGCTCCGCAGGAGGAACTCGCGACCGGTGAGCGGTCCACCCGCAACCGGGTCGCGCGCTCCATCCTGGACCACGGCCCGTCCACCGTGGCCGATCTCGCCGGGCGGCTCGGACTCACGCAGGCCGCCGTCCGCCGCCACCTCGACGCACTCGTCGCCGACACCGTCGTCGAAGCCCGCGAGCAGCGCGTCTACGGCGCACGCACGCGCGGACGCCCCGCGAAGGTCTTCGCCCTCACCGACTGCGGCCGGGACGCCTTCGACCAGTCCTACGACAAGCTCGCCGCGGACGCGCTCCGCTGGATCGCCGAGCGCGAGGGCGGTGACGAGGCGATCGTCGCCTTCGCCCGCGCCAGGATCGCCGCACAGGCCGGGGCGTACCGCGAAGCCATCGAGGCCGCGACCCCCGAGGAGCGCACCGAAGCGCTGGCCAGGGCCCTGAGTGCGGACGGGTACGCTGCTACGGCGCGCAGCGCACCGGTCGGCGAGCAGCTCTGCCAGCACCACTGCCCGGTCGCCCACGTCGCCGAGCAGTTCCCGCAGCTGTGCGAGGCGGAGACCGAGATCTTCTCCCAGCTGCTCGGTACGCATGTGCAGCGGCTGGCCACCATCGCCCACGGCGACGGTGTGTGCACCACCTTCATCCCCAAGATTTCCCAGACCACTGACAACGCATCTGCAAGCACGGCCGGGAGGAACCCCGCATGACTCTCCCCACGGAGACTGCTCACCCCGAACTCGAGGGTCTGGGCAAGTACGAATACGGCTGGGCCGACTCCGACACGGCCGGCGCCTCTGCGAAGCGCGGCATCAACGAGGACGTCGTCCGCGACATCTCGTCGAAGAAGAACGAGCCGGAGTGGATGACCAAGCTCCGTCTCAAGGGCCTGCGCCTGTTCGAGAAGAAGCCCATGCCGAACTGGGGCTCGGACCTGTCGGGCATCGACTTCGACAACATCAAGTACTTCGTGCGCTCCACGGAGAAGCAGGCGGAGTCCTGGGAGGACCTGCCCGAGGACATCAAGAACACGTACGACAAGCTCGGCATCCCCGAGGCGGAGAAGCAGCGCCTCGTCGCCGGTGTCGCGGCCCAGTACGAGTCCGAGGTCGTCTACCACCAGATCCGCGAGGACCTGGAGGAGCAGGGCGTCATCTTCCTGGACACCGACACGGCCCTGAAGGAGCACCCGGAGCTCTTCAAGGAGTACTTCGGCACCGTCATCCCGGTCGGTGACAACAAGTTCGCCTCGCTGAACACCGCCGTGTGGTCCGGCGGCTCGTTCATCTACGTCCCCAAGGGCGTGCACGTCGAGATCCCGCTCCAGGCCTACTTCCGTATCAACACGGAGAACATGGGCCAGTTCGAGCGGACGCTGATCATCGTCGACGAGGACGCCTACGTCCACTACGTCGAGGGCTGCACGGCGCCGATCTACAAGTCGGACTCCCTGCACTCCGCGGTGGTCGAGATCATCGTGAAGAAGGGCGCCCGCTGCCGTTACACGACCATCCAGAACTGGTCGAACAACGTCTACAACCTGGTCACCAAGCGCGCCGTGGCGTACGAGGGCGCGACCATGGAGTGGATCGACGGCAACATCGGCTCCAAGGTCACCATGAAGTACCCGGCCGTCTACCTGATGGGCGAGCACGCCAAGGGCGAGACCCTCTCCATCGCCTTCGCGGGCGAGGGCCAGCACCAGGACGCCGGCTCCAAGATGGTCCACATGGCGCCGAACACGTCGTCCAACATCGTCTCCAAGTCCGTGGCGCGCGGCGGCGGCCGCACCTCCTACCGCGGTCTCGTCGAGATCGGTGAGGGTGCCCACGGCTCGAAGTCCAACGTGCTGTGCGACGCGCTGCTCGTCGACACGATCTCCCGCTCCGACACGTACCCCTACGTGGACGTCCGCGAGGACGACGTGTCCATGGGCCACGAGGCGACCGTCTCCAAGGTCTCCGAGGACCAGCTCTTCTACCTGATGAGCCGCGGTCTCTCCGAGTTCGAGGCGATGGCCATGATCGTGCGCGGCTTCGTCGAGCCGATCGCGAAGGAACTCCCCATGGAGTACGCCCTCGAACTCAACCGGCTGATCGAGCTGCAGATGGAAGGCGCGGTCGGCTGAGACCCGTCCTGACAGCAGCGGCAATTTTCTGACGTAGGAAAGAGAGCAGACCGACAGCCATGGCTGAGGCTACGAATATCCCGGTGGGGTCCACCACCGCCGGCCAGATCGCGGTGGCCGCCGAGTCGACCGTCGCCACGCGCATGAGCGCGCCCCCCTCCTTCGACGTGCAGGACTTCCCGGTCCCGCACGGCCGCGAGGAGGAGTGGCGGTTCACCCCGCTGGAGCGCCTGCGCGGACTGCACGACGGCACCGCGGTCGCCACCGGCGAGGGCGTGAAGGTCGACGTCCAGGCCCCCGAGGGCGTCATCGTCGAGGCGGTCGGCCGTGACGACGCCCGCCTCGGCCGGGCCGGCACCCCGGTGGACCGTGTCGCCGCCCAGGCCTACTCGGCGTTCGAGAAGGCCGGTGTCGTCACCGTCCCCAAGGAGACGGTGCTCACCGAGCCGATCCGCATCGCCGTGCACGGCCAGGGCGGTGTCGCCTACGGCCACCAGGTCATCGAGCTGGGAGCCTTCGCCGAGGCCGTCGTCGTCATCGACCACACCGGTGACGCCGTACTGGCCGCCAACGTCGAGTACGTCCTCGGCGACGGCGCCAAGCTGACCGTCGTCTCCGTCCAGGACTGGGACGACAAGGCCGTCCACGTGGCCCAGCACAACGCGCTGATCGGCCGGGACGCCACCCTGAAGTCGTTCGTCGTCACCTTCGGCGGCGACCTCGTACGGCTGCACCCGCGCGTGGCCTACGCCGGCACCGGCGGCGAGGCCGAGCTGTTCGGCCTGTACTTCACCGACGCCGGCCAGCACCAGGAGCACCGCCTCCTCGTCGACCACAACACCCCGCACTGCAAGTCGAACGTCGCCTACAAGGGCGCGCTCCAGGGCGACGGCGCCCACGCGGTGTGGATCGGTGACGTCCTCATCGAGGCCAAGGCCGAGGGCACCGACACCTACGAGATGAACCGCAACCTGGTTCTGACCGACGGCGCCCGCGTCGACTCCGTGCCGAACCTGGAGATCGAGACCGGCGAGATCGTCGGCGCCGGCCACGCTTCGGCGACCGGCCGCTTCGACGACGAGCAGCTCTTCTACCTGATGGCCCGCGGCATCCCGGCCGACGACGCCCGCCGTCTGGTGGTCCGCGGCTTCTTCGCCGAGCTGGTCCAGCAGATCGGGGTCGCCGACATCCAGGAGCGCCTCCTCGCCCGTATCGACGAGGAGCTGGAGGCGTCGGTCTGATGACTGCTGCGTCCTTCGTACGCGCCTGTGCGCTGAGCGAGCTGGAGGAGGACACCCCCAAACGGGTGGAACTCGACGGCACGCCGGTGTCCGTGGTGCGCACCGAGGGCGAGGTGTTCGCGATCAACGACATCTGCTCGCACGCGAACGTCTCGCTCTCCGAGGGCGAGGTGGAGGACTGCCAGATCGAGTGCTGGCTGCACGGCTCCGCCTTCGACCTCCGCACCGGCAAGCCGTCCGGCCTTCCCGCGACGCGCCCCGTCCCCGTATACCCCGTAAAGATCGAAGGGGACGACGTGCTCGTCTCCCTCTCCCAGGAGTCCTGAGGCACCCATGGCAACGCTTGAAATCCGAGACCTGCACGTCACCGTCGAGGCCGACAACGCCACGAAGGAGATCCTCAAGGGCGTCGACCTCACCGTGAAGCAGGGCGAGACGCACGCCATCATGGGCCCCAACGGCTCCGGCAAGTCCACGCTCGCCTACTCGCTCGCGGGTCACCCGAAGTACACGATCACCGGCGGCACCGTCACCCTCGACGGCGAGGACGTCCTGGAGATGTCCGTCGACGAGCGCGCCCGCGCCGGCCTGTTCCTGGCGATGCAGTACCCGGTCGAGGTCCCCGGCGTCTCGGTCTCCAACTTCCTGCGCACCTCCGCCACCGCGATCCGCGGCGAGGCCCCCAAGCTGCGCACCTGGGTGAAGGAGGTCAAGGAGGCCATGGAGCGCCTCAACATGGACCCCGCCTTCGCCGAGCGCAACGTCAACGAGGGCTTCTCCGGCGGCGAGAAGAAGCGCCACGAGATCCTCCAGCTCGAACTGCTCCGGCCGAAGGTCGCGATCCTCGACGAGACGGACTCCGGTCTGGACGTCGACGCGCTCCGCATCGTCTCCGAGGGCGTCAACCGCGTCCGCGAGACCGGCGAGGTCGGCACCCTGCTGATCACGCACTACACGCGCATCCTGCGCTACATCAAGCCCGACTTCGTCCACGTCTTCTCGGCCGGCCGCATCGTCGAGTCCGGCGGCGCCGAGCTCGCCGACAAGCTGGAGAACGAGGGCTACGAGGCTTACACGAAGGGTGGCGTATCCGCGTGACGCAGCTGCCGGGCCTCCTCGACACCGAGGCGATCCGCAAGGACTTCCCCATCCTGGACCGGCAGGTCCACGACGGTAAGAAGCTCGTGTACCTGGACAACGCGGCGACCTCGCAGAAGCCGCGCCAGGTGCTCGACGCCCTCAGTGGTTACTACGAGCGCTACAACGCCAACGTCCACCGCGGTGTGCATGTGCTCGCCGAGGAGGCCACGGCGCTGTACGAGGGCGCGCGCGACAAGGTCGCCGCCTTCATCAACGCGCCGAGCCGCGACGAGGTGATCTTCACCAAGAACGCCTCCGAGTCGCTCAACCTCGTGGCCAACATGCTGGGCTGGGCCGACGAGCCCTACCGCGTGGACCACGAGACCGAGATCGTCATCACGGAGATGGAGCACCACTCCAACATCGTCCCGTGGCAGCTGCTGTCGCAGCGCACGGGCGCGAAGCTGAAGTGGTTCGGGCTCACCGACGACGGCCGCCTCGACCTGTCCGACATCGAGGAGGTCATCACCGAGAAGACGAAGATCGTCTCCTTCGTGCTGGTCTCCAACATCCTGGGCACGGTCAACCCGGTCGAGGCGATAGTGCGCCGCGCCCAGGAGGTCGGCGCGCTGGTCCTCATCGACGCCTCGCAGGCCGCCCCGCACATGCCGCTGGACGTGCAGGCGCTGCAGGCCGACTTCGTCGCCTTCACCGGACACAAGATGTGCGGCCCGACCGGCATCGGCGTCCTGTGGGGCCGCCAGGAGCTGCTGGAGGACCTGCCCCCGTTCCTCGGCGGCGGCGAGATGATCGAGACGGTGTCGATGCACTCGTCGACGTACGCTCCCGCTCCGCACAAGTTCGAGGCGGGCACGCCCCCGATCGCCCAGGCGGTCGGTCTCGGCGCGGCCATCGACTACCTGAGCTCGATCGGCATGGACAAGATCCTCGCCCACGAGCACGCGCTCACCGAGTACGCGGTACGGCGGCTCGCGGAGGTCCCCGACCTCAGGATCATCGGCCCGACGACGGCCGAGGACCGCGGTGCCGCGATCTCGTTCACGCTGGGTGACATCCACCCCCACGACGTGGGCCAGGTCCTGGACGAGCAGGGCATCGCCGTCCGGGTCGGACACCACTGCGCGCGCCCGGTCTGCCTGCGGTACGGAATTCCTGCGACCACGCGAGCGTCGTTCTATCTGTACTCCACGCCTTCCGAGATCGACGCCCTGGTCGACGGCCTGGAGCACGTACGGAACTTCTTCGGCTGAGGAGCTGGCTGAGTCGTGAAGCTTGATTCGATGTACCAGGAAGTCATCCTGGACCACTACAAGCACCCGCACGGGCGCGGTCTCCGGGATGGCGACGCCGAGGTGCACCACGTCAACCCCACGTGCGGCGACGAGATCACGCTGCGCGTGAAGTACGACGGCGAGCAGATCGCGGACATCTCGTACGAGGGCCAGGGCTGCTCGATCAGCCAGGCCTCGGCCTCCGTGCTGAACGAGCTTCTCGTCGGCAAGGGGCTGTCCGAGGCGCAGAAGGTCCAGGAGACCTTCCTGGAGCTGATGCAGTCCAAGGGCCGGATCGAGCCGGACGACGCGATGGAGGAGGTGCTGGAGGACGCGGTCGCGTTCGCCGGCGTCTCCAAGTACCCGGCCCGGGTCAAATGCGCCCTCCTGAGCTGGATGGCATGGAAGGACGCGACGGCCCAGGCACTGGGCGAGAGCGCCGAGAGGAAGACGGCATGAGCGAGAACGAGACCCTGACGACGAAGCCGGCCTCGGAAGAGGAAGTCCGTGAGGCGCTGTACGACGTCGTCGACCCCGAGCTGGGCATCGACGTCGTCAACCTCGGCCTGATCTACGGCATCCACATCGACGACGCGAACATCGCGACGATCGACATGACGCTGACGTCCGCGGCCTGTCCGCTGACCGACGTCATCGAGGACCAGGCGAAGTCCGCCACGGACGGCATCGTCAACGAACTGCGCATCAACTGGGTCTGGATGCCCCCGTGGGGCCCCGACAAGATCACGGACGACGGGCGCGAGCAGCTCCGCGCGCTCGGGTTCAACGTCTGATCCACACCCCGTGAACGAGGCCCCCGGCATCCCGCCGGGGGCCTCGTCCGTGTGCGCGTCGCGCATTTCCCGTCCGGGCCGATTCCCGATCCCAGGTCCCGCCCGCGGTCGCCGACGGCTCCGAGGGTGTCCGTCGTTGTGTACGCGCGTACACAAACGACGGGTACCCTCGCCCGCATGGGATACGTGCTGCTCGCCGGGGCCATCGCCGCCGAGGTGGCCGCCACGACCGCCATGAAGTACAGCGAGGGCTTCAGCAGACTCTGGCCGTCGCTGGTGACGCTCCTCGGCTACGTCGTCGCGTTCGCGCTGCTGGCGCAGACCCTCAAGACGGTGTCGGTCGGCACCGCGTACGCCATCTGGGCGGGTGCCGGGACCGCCGTCATCGCCGCCATCGGGATGCTCTTCCTGGGCGAGGGCCTCACCGCGGCCAAGCTCACCGGCATCGCGCTGATCATCGCCGGGGTCGTCGTGCTGAACCTGGGCGGGGCCCACTGATGGCCCGCCGCCACGACCCGGAGCGGCGCGGGCGGATCGTCGAGGCGGCGATCCGCGTCGTCGGCGCCAAGGGCATCGCGGGGCTGACCCACCGCTCCGTCGCCGCCGAGGCCGACGTGCCGCTCGGCTCCACCACCTACCACTTCGCCACCCTCGACGAACTGCTGGTCGCCGCGCTGCGCCAGGCCAACGAGGGCTTCGCGAAGGTGCTGGTCTCGCGCGGCGCCCTGGAGGACACCCGGGCCGACCTGGCCGCCGAACTCGCCGGACTTCTGGGGGAGTGGCTGGCCGGGGACCGCACGGGCGTCGAGCTGGAGTACGAGCTGTACCTCGCCGCGCTGCGCCGCCCCGCGCTTCGGCCGGTCGCCGCCGAGTGGTGCGAGGACCTCACCGAACGGCTCGCCCGCCGCACGGACCCGCTCACGGCACGGGCCCTCGTCGCCCTCGTCGACGGGATCTGCCTCCAGGTGCTGCTGACCGGGGCGTCGTACGACGAGGAGTACGCGCGGGAGGTGCTGGCTCGGGTTGTTCGGTGAGGGGTGGGTGGGGTCGGTGGGTGGTGGGCCGGGGCGGGGCGTGAGCACGGGCGCGGGCCGACGGGGTGGGCTGCGGCGGGCGGCCCGGGTGATCCGTCGGTGGCGCAGAGGGGGACCGGTGTTTCCTGGGCGCCCCGGCCGGCGGGGGAGTGGTCGCCGGTGGTCCGGCCGGCCCGGTCTCTGAGACGCCCCGCGCACGGGTTCGCCTCCGCGGCCCTCGGCCGGTTAGGTTGCCCTCATGACCGACACGACTGCTACTCGCACCACCGGCGCCGTCGCCGCCGGGCTCGCCACCCTCACCGCCGACGGCACCGTCCTCGACACCTGGTTCCCCGCCCCCGAACTGTCCGCCGAGCCCGGCCCGGCCGGCACCGAGCGGCTGTCCGCCGAGCGTGCCGTGGAGCTGCTCGGCGAGGGCGCCGCCAAGGCCATCGGGCCCGACGCCCGCCGTGGCGTCGAGGTGGTCGCGGTCCGTACGGTCATCGCCTCGCTCGAAGAGAAGCCGACCGACGCCCACGACGTCTACCTGCGCCTGCACCTGCTCTCGCACCGGCTGGTGCAGCCGCACGGCCAGAGCCTGGACGGCATCTTCGGCCACCTCGCCAACGTCGCCTGGACCTCGCTCGGCCCGGTCGCCGTGGACGACGTGGAGAAGGCCCGCCTGAACGCCCGTGCCGAGGGCCTGCACCTCCAGGTGACGTCCATCGACAAGTTCCCGCGCATGACCGACTACGTCGCCCCGAAGGGCGTCCGCATCGCCGACGCGGACCGCGTCCGGCTCGGCGCGCACCTCGCCGAGGGCACGACCGTCATGCACGAGGGCTTCGTGAACTTCAACGCGGGCACGCTCGGCACGTCGATGGTCGAGGGCCGCATCTCGGCCGGCGTCGTCGTCGGCGACGGTTCGGACATCGGCGGCGGCGCCTCCACGATGGGCACCCTCTCCGGCGGCGGCAACGTCCGTATCACCATCGGCGAGCGCTGCCTGGTCGGCGCGGAGGCAGGCGTGGGGATCGCGCTGGGCGACGAGTGCGTGGTGGAGGCCGGTCTGTACGTCACCGCCGGCACCCGCGTCACGATGCCCGACGGCCAGATCGTCAAGGCCCGCGAGCTCTCAGGCGCCTCGAACATCCTCTTCCGCCGCAACTCGGTCACGGGCACGGTCGAGGCCCGCCCGAACAACGCGGTCTGGGGCGGCCTGAACGACGTGCTCCACAGCCACAACTGACCACAGGCGGCCGTGACTTGCGGCCACCTCATCGGTCAACGCCCCGACCTGCCGCCGAGTTGCCGGTAGCTGTCGACGTTGACCACCATTGAGCGCCCTTCCATGGCCCGAGGACGGCCGGGGAGGGCGTTCGCCTTCCCCGGCACCGTGCCGGGAGGACGTCCGCTGCTGTCGGCACGGGAGCGGTGCGTGCGGTGAACCCTGTTCAGGTGGTGTGCGCTCCCTCTGTGCGCTGGTTGCGACCTTGTGTGACTCGCCCGGGCGCAGCACGGTTCAGGTGGACGCTGCTCGGTGCTTGCTGCAGGACCGTCACGGAGGGGTGGTACGTCGTGGGTTCAGCCAGCGAATGGGCACGTGAGACCTTCGGGGACATCGCCGGTGAGCTGGCCGACATCATCCCGGCTTGCCTCCTCCGGGCTCATGACCGTGCCCGGACCGGGCACGAGGGCGTCCACACGCAGACGCTCGAAGCCTACGGACACGGCCTCTACGCGGTGCAGTACGAGGAACTGGCCGCCGGTATCTCCGGGCTCGGGGAAGCCGTGCGCCTGCAAGGGCGCACGCTCATGCTCGTCCGCGGCCACCTGATCTACCCCCTCCGCTACGCGAAGAAGGACGTACCCGTCACGGCCGCACGTCTCCGTCGAGCCACGGGCTTCCGAGCAGACCTGATCCGACGCCACGGCCCACCTCCCAGGCAGCAGGCATTCGACCTGGACTGGGGAGAACTCGATGACTCCGAGGTGCATCCAGACCTGGAGCTGCTTCCGGAAGACGTACGGCTCGTCCTTGTCGCCTACGCCTGCTCGATGGAGAAGGGCGTCATGCGCATCGAGTGGGGTTCCGCGGAGCTGCGCCGCGAGGACCGGTACCTGATCTGGCACCGTCACGAGCCGTTGCCGACCAGAGATTGACGCCGACAGCGGGCCGCACCCACACCGTGCGTGATACCGAGCGCCCTTCCGTCGTCCGTGCGGGAGGGCGCTCGGTCGTCAGCCGGGGGCGGCCGCGGCGAACCGTGCGAGCGTCTCGAAGTCGCCCTCGCGCAGGCCGGTGCGCGGGTTCACGTGGTGCAGGAGGGCGGGGCCCGGATGGCGGGCGGCCACGTACGCGGTGTCCGCCGGGCTCTGTTCGTCGTCCACCCATGCGAACGGGCGCCGTCCCGCGTACGTGAGGATCGCCTCCGTCTTCCAGTGGACGCCGTCCGGCCGCTCCGTCAGCAGCGTGTCCCCGAAGTCGACGTACGGCAGCTCGGGCAGGCCGACGACGGGAGCGATCCACCGATTGGCGGCGTCCATCCACGTGGTGGCCCAGCACAGGTCGAAGCCGAGACCGAGCAGCGCCCGCCCGTGGCCGGGGTGGAGCCACACCCGTAGGGGGCGGCCGGGCCGCAGGGCCACCAGGATCGTGGTGTAACCCTCGGGCGGACGCCGCGGCCCCGCCGCGTACGGGTTGAGGGGGCCGTCCACATCGAGGAACAGCAGGGGTCTGCTCACCCCGCCAACGTACGGCAGCGGGCGGCCGGCGCACCGGAAGGTTCTTTCTCGCGGGCGCAGGCATAGCGGGGGCCCGTCCGGAGCGTCACATGGGGCAGAGGGGACGGGCACATGCCCGGCCGGGGAAAGAGAAGGTGACGATGGATGCCGAAGGGCAGGAACGATTCCGGGAGTTCGTGGCGAACCGGTCGTCCGCGCTGCTGAAGACGGCCGTGCTGCTCAGCGGTGGGGACCGGCACGCGGCCGAGGACCTGCTGCAGAACGCCCTGATCAAGGCGGCCGGCCGCTGGCACCGCATCGACGAACCCGAGGCGTACGTACGGCAGATCCTCTACCGGCAGCAGATCAGCCGCTGGAGGCTGAAGTGGCCGCGCCGTGAACTGAGCGTCGCCGAGCCGCCGGAGGGGACGGCGGACGCGGACACCTCCGCCGCGGCCGACCTGCGCCTGCTGATGCGCGGGGCGCTCGCCCGGCTCACCGCCCGGCAGCGCACCGTGCTGGTGCTGCGCTACTTCGAGGACCTGCCGGAGGCCGACGTGGCCCGGCTCCTGGGCTGCTCCGTCGGAACCGTGCGGTCCACGACGCACCGCTCCCTCGCCCGGCTGCGCGCCCTCGCCCCCGAACTCGCCCCCCTGGCGCCGGCCGACGGCGAAGAGCGGCCGTCCCGTGACTTCTCGCCGATGGAGGCGCGCCCGTGAACGTCGAAGAACTGGTACGCGAGTCGCTCCGCGAGCAGGCCCTCGAACAGCCGCCGCTCGGGCCGGAGTTCGCCGATCGGGTGCTGGCCGTGCGGCGCCGCCGCCGCACGCGGGCTTTCGCGTCCGCCGCCGCGGCCACCGCCGCCGTGGTCGCCGTCGCCGTGGCGGTGCCGCTGCTCGGCTCCGGCAAGGACGAGGTGCGCCTCGCGAGCGAGATGAACCGCAGCGACATCATCGCCCACCCAGGCCAGACCCCGCCCAGGGACCTGATCGCGGCGGGCGACACCGCGCTGGCCGCCTACTACACCCTGCACCGGGTCGAGCGGAGCGCGAAGACGGCCGTCAACACCCGTACGTACTCCCTGCTGGACCAGAAGACCGGCAAGTACGTGAAGACGGCCAAGTGGTCCTTCGTCAGCGTCGCGCCGGGGATGCGCACCGCCGCCGTCCTGGAGAAGAAGCTGCCCGCGAAGCGGATCGGCGTGCTGGACCTGCTCACCGGCAAGGTCGAGCGCTGGATCCCGGCCGCCCGCGGCGTCGGGTCCGTCGAGTTCTCGCCCGACGGCGGCAAGCTGGTCGCGACGACGTACTCCGAGAACCCCGACCTGGTCTACAAGGCGGACTACGACAGCGACGGCGACGGCAAGAAGAACGACTGGATGCCGTCCTACGACCAGTCGCACCGCACCGGCTTCTACGTCGTCGACGTGGGCTCCGGCACGAGCTCCTGGGGCGGGGTGGAGAAGGAGACGTCGGAATCCGGGGGCGTCAACCCCCGCCAGGACTTCTCCTTCAGCGCCGACGCCGGACTGGTCTACTCGGGGCTCACCTCCGAGCCCTCCGAGCAGTACTACGACCTCAAGGGCAACAAGGTCCCCGAGCCCGCGAAGGAGAAGTACCTCCACTGGTACGTCCAGGCGCGGCTCTCGCCCGACGGCAAGCTCGCGGCCGGGGATTTCGCGGGCGGGGCGAAGACCACGGCCTCCGAGATCCTCGACCCCTACACCGGCAAGAGGGTGGCCAAGGTGCACGGCCAGCAGCTGCTGGCCTGGGTCGACAACAAGCGGCTCATCGCCTGGGACATCGAGCCCGGGACCAACGAGTTCCACAACCGGCTGATGCTCGTCACCATCGGCAGCGACAAGGTCGTCCCGCTCAGTGGTTTCCGCAAGGGCGACGAGAGCGGGGGCGGGCGCTGGACACCGGTCTTCGCCCGGCGCTGACGCGTCGGGCGACGCGGGGCGGGCGTCGGGAGCCGAGGGGCCGGGCCGGCCGGGGACCGGCCCGGCCCGTCAGGACGGTGGGGGCGGACGGGGGTCGGCCCCACCCGTCAGGACACCTCGGCGACCAGCCGCTCGTACGCGGCCAGCAGCCCGTCGGACGCCTCGCGGCCGGCGGGCCGCAGCGGCGCGCGGACCGGTCCGGAGGGCAGATCGAGCCGGGCGAGGAGCGCCTTCGCGGTGACCGCTCCGGGCAGCCCCGCGGACATCATCAGCTCGGTCAGCCCGATGGTCAGCCGCTGCCTGCGCGCCGCCTCCGCCGTGTCACCGGCGTCGAACGCGTCGAGCACGGAACGGAACTGACGGGGCGCCACATTCGCGACCGTGGACACGTATCCCGCGCCACCGATCGCGTACAGGGCGAGGACCTGTTCGTCGCAGCCCGCGTAGAACGCCAACTCCGTGTGCGCCAGCACCTTCTGGGTGCCGAGGAGGTCGTACGCGCAGTCCTTGACCGCCACGATCCGGGGGTGCTCCGCCAGCCGGATCATCGTCGCCGGTTCGATCCGGGTCCCGGTGCGGCCGGGGATGTCGTAGAGCACGATCGGCAGTCCGCAGGCGTCGGCGACGTCCCGGAAGTGGGCCTCGACGGCGTCCTGGGGCGGCCTGCTGTAGTAGGGCGCGGTGACCAACAGCCCGTCCGCGCCCGCCTGTTCGGCCGCCAGGGCCAGTTCCACGGTGTGCCGCGTATCGGCGGTGCCCACCCCCGCGACGACCGGCACGTGCGGGCCGACCGCCGAGCGCACCGCGCGCACGAGCGCGGACTTCTCCGCGTCCGAGGTCGTCGGCGACTCACCCGTGGTGCCGGAGAGCACCAGGCCGTCGCACCCCTCGGCGATCAACCGGACGGCGAGCCGCCGTGCTCCGTCGAGGTCCAGCGCGCCGCTCTCGTCGAACGGGGTGACCATCGCGCAGAGCGCGCGGCCGAAGGGGGCGCCGGGTGCCACCCGCGCGGCGCCCGCGGCGGTGCCAGGAGCGGTGGCCTGCGTACTCATGCGGTGTCCTGTGTGCTCATACCGACAGTCTCGGCACCCGGACAGTGAAGCTCCACTTAATTCTGCTACGAGATATTGGGCGCGTTCACTACACAGTCGCGGCAGTGAGGGCGGGAGGCACTGGTGCCAAGCGGGCCCCTCATGGGTCACCATGACGGGGTCGGAGTCGACGGCAGGTCACGGGAGGCACGATGAGGCTGGGCAAGGCACTCGCCACCGGAGTCGCGGAGGAGACCGGCACCACCGAGCAGGAGGCCGACCTCCGGGTCGCCGAGGCCATGGAGGAGATCGACGCTCCGTCGCCCGAAGAGGTCCCGGTCGCCCGATGAGGCTGCGGCTCCCCGAGGAACGCCCGACGGAGCCGCCGACCGGATACAAGATCGCCCACCCGGTGCTGTCCCAGGACGGCACCCGGGCCGAGTTCACCGGCGTCTCGCTCGGCGGCGCGCTGCCGTACGGAGTGCTGGACGAGGCGCGCTGCGTCTACGGACGGCGCCACCGCGCACCCCACCGCCGCTGCGACTGCGGCTTCCACTGCGTGCACGACCGCGCCGCGGCCCGGGCCCTGCTGTGCACCGCCGAGCACCGGGCGGCGGTCCTGCTGGAGGTTTCGGTCCTCGGCGCCTACATCCGATTCGAACACGGATTTCGGTACGCCCGCCAGCGGGTCCGGACCGCCACCGTCGGCCCCTGTGCCTGCGGAGCCACGGCCGTGGCCCTCGCCGACGCGGCCTGGGGGCGCCCGGGGTGGCTCGCGCTCACGGCGGCGTGCGCGGGATGCGTACGCGGCCGTACGTCGCTGTCACTCGCCGGATTCGCCCGCCTCGCCGGTGAGGGGCTGAGGGTACGGGCGGCCGACGGGATGGCTCTCCCGCCCGCCGAACAGGGCCTGCGCGAGCTGGTCGCGGAGGCCGCGTTCCTCCAGGCGCGGCTCGACGTGTTCCAGAGCCAGTTGGCGCGTCTGGACGAACGGGGACCGCAGGGGTAGCCCCCGCCGGTCCGGGTACCCGGCCCTCCTCAAGCGAGAGGAGGCGGGACACCGTGACCGGGATCATGAACAGCAGGCCCGTGCGGGACGAACACGGGAATCAGTCGGTGGGCGAGCTCGTCGGGCAGGCCACCGAGCAGCTCTCCCAGCTCGTACGCCAGGAGATGACCCTGGCCAAGGAGGAACTGGCCGAGAAGGGCCGGCGCGCGGGCAAGGGCGGCGGGATGATCGGCGCGGCCGGCGCCGTCGGCTACGTCGGGCTGATGGCCCTGGCCGGGACCGGCGTGGCCGCCCTCTCCCTGGTGTTGCCGGTGTGGGCCGCGGCGCTCATCGTGACGGCGGTGCTCTTCGTGATCGCCGGAGTACTGGCGGCCATGGGCCGGGCACAGCTGCGCCAGGCCACTCCGCCCACACCCGAACGGGCGCTTGACAGCGTCAAGGCCGATGTCGACGAGATCAAGGAAAGGGCGCATCGATGACGAACGACAAGACGGGCGCGGACGCCGCGAAGGCGGCCGGAGCACAGGTCCCCGGTGTGCAGCCGGGCACTGACACCGCCGGGGCCACCGCGGGCGCCAAGCCCGGTTCGGACGCCCCGGAGTCGGTGGGCGCCAAGGGCCCCGAGGAGCTGCGGCGGCAGATCGAGGAGACCAGGAGCCGGCTCGGCGACACGGTCGAGGAACTCGCCGCGAAGGCAGACGTGAAGGCCCGCGCCCGGGCCCGCGCCGCCGACCTCAAGGACAAGGCCGGCGCCATGACCGTCCAGATGAAGGGCACCGCCGGCCAGGCGGGCCAGGTCGTGCAGACCAAGGCCGCCCAGGCCGGACACGTCGTGCAGGGCAAGGCCGCCCAGTGCGGTCACGTCGTGCAGGAGAACATGCCGGAGCCGGTGCGCAACGCGGCGTCCACCGTCGTCCAGGCCGGACGTCGGCACCCCGGCCCCGTCCTGATCGGCGCGGGCGTGATCCTCGCGGTCTCCCTGATGCTGCGGCGCCACAACGGACACCACTGACACCGGCGGCACCGGCGGGCCCCCTGCCGGCGCCGACCCGGACGCCACCAAGCGCGCGACACCGCGCCAGTGCCCCTGAGAACCACGGCACTGGCGCTTCGTCGTGAGTGGGGGCGGGAGGTGGAGGCGTAGCAGCCGAACCGGGCGCGGAAGGCGGGGACTTGGGAGCAACGCCGGGCGTCGCGCCGGTGGTGGGGCGTTGAAGCGGCGCCGGGCATCGCGACGGCGGCGGGTGCGGGGGCGGCGGGCATCGCGATGGTGGCTGGGACGAGGGTGTCGCCCGGTGGCGGGGACTTGGGAGCCGCGTCGGACATCGTGACGGTGGGGGTGGGGGTACGGGAGCGGCTCCGGGCATCGCGACCGTGGTGCGGGTGCGGGTGCGGGTGCGGGTGCGGGTGCGGGAGCGGCGCGTCGGGCATCGCGACGCCGGCAGGGGTGCGGACGTAGGCGCGGCGGCCGCGACGACGAGCGGCGACGGGCGGGACCGACCAGGTCCCGCCACCGTCGCCGCGTACGGTGGCGCCGCCGGACGGCACCCGCGTCCGGTGCGGCGCCGCCTCAGCCCGTCCTGCCGCCCTGCGCCGCCCGCGCCCGGGCCTCGCGGAGGGCCCGCAGCCGCGGCGGCCACTTGCGGGTGTCCCGCGGCTCCACGTAGGGCTCCTCGGTGGCCGGCTGACCTCCGGTGATCGCGCGCTGGCGGGCGAGTTCCGCGTCGAACTCCAGGCCCAGCAGGATCGCCAGGTTCGTCAGCCAGAGCCACACGAGGAAGATGATGGCGCCCGCGAGCGCGCCGTACGTCTTGTTGTAGGAACCGAAGTTGGCCGCGTAGAGGGCGAACCCGGCGGAGGCGGCCAGCCAGACGAGCGTGGCGAGGACGCTGCCGGGGCTCACCCAACGGAAGCCGCGGTCACGGACGTTGGGGGCCGCCCAGTACAGCAGGGCGATCATCAGGATCACCAGCACCAGCAGTACGGGCCACTTGGCGATCGACCAGGCGGTGATCGCCGCGTCGCCGAGCCCGACCGCGGTGCCCGCCCGCTCGGCCAGCGGACCGGTGAACACGACGATCATGGCGCTCACCGCGAGCATCACCATCAGGGCGATGGTCAGGATCAGCCGCAGCGGGGTGACCTTCCAGACGGGGCGCCCCTCCGGCAGGTCGTACACCGCGTTCGAGGTGCGGATGAAGGCGGCGACGTAACCTGACGCGGACCACAGGGCGAAGAGCAGGCCGACGATCGCGAGCACGCTCCCCGTGCCGCCGCTGTCGCCCAGCTGCACGACCGCGTCGTGCAGGATGTCGCGGGCCGGCCCGGGGGCCAGGTCGCCGACGTTGTCGAGGAGTTTGTCCGTGGTGCGCTGTCCGGCCACGCCCAGCAGGGACACCAGCACCAGCAGCGCGGGGAACATCGACAGCACGCCGTAGTAGGTCAACGCGGCCGCCCGGTCGGAGAGTTCGTCGTCCATGAACTCCTTCGCCGTGCGTCGCACCACCGCCCACCAGGAGTGCGCGGGCAACTCGGAGGGGCTGTCCTTTTCGGTCAGCCCCTCTCTCTCCGGATCCGGTCGCTTCTCGTCCATGACCTGACGTGTCTCCCGAAACGGCGCCGTGAAGCCGCCCCGGGAAGCCGAATCCTGCTTCGGTGCCCGGCGGGGCGCGGCCCGCCGACAATCCGAGTCGCCTGGACAAATTAATTGTTCGGTGAGACCGTGGAGGCATGCTGGACGTGACCGTGATCGAGGACGCAGAGGCCGCCGCCGCCTCCCTGGACCCGACGAGGGCCCGGCTGCTGGCGGAGCTGGCGGCCGGCCCGGCGTCGGCCGCCATGCTGGCGGGGCGGGTCGGGCTGCCCCGCCAGAAGGTGAACTACCACCTGAAGACCCTGGAGCGGCACGGCCTGGTCGAGCTCGCGGGCGAGCGCCGCAAGGGCAACGTCACCGAGCGGCTGATGCGCGCGACCGCGGCGTCGTACGTCATCTCGCCGCTCGCTCTCGCCGCCGTGCAGCCCGACCCCGACCGCTTCCGGGACCAGCTGTCCGCGCGCTGGCTGCTCGCGCTCGGCGCCCGGCTCGTCCGGGACGTCGGGTCACTGATCACCGGTGCGGCGAAGGCGCGCAAGCGCCTGGCCACCTACGCCCTCGACGGCGAG
This sequence comes from Streptomyces sp. NPDC028308, assembly GCF_055565855.1. Lineage (NCBI taxonomy): Bacteria > Bacillati > Actinomycetota > Actinomycetes > Kitasatosporales > Streptomycetaceae > Streptomyces > Streptomyces sp. NPDC028308. Next base: position 158,940 of record NZ_JBVHTO010000007.1, on the reverse strand, counting down.
GTGACCTTCGCCTCCGCCGCCGACCGCGCCGCGTTCATCGAGGAGCTGACGCAGGGTGTCGGCGCCCTCGTCCGCAAGTACCACGACCCGGACGCGCAGGGCGGGCGGGACCACCGCATCGTCCTCGCCGTCCACCCCACGGTCAGACCCGGCACCGGTGCCGACGAACCGCCCGCGCCGGAGATCGGGGCGCCGTCATGAGCGCCGCCACCGCCGTCCGACCCGCCCCCCGAGTGCCCGCCCAGGGCCGAACAGCAGGAGTGACCGTCATGTCCAAGGAATTCGAGATCGCCCGCGAGTTCGAGGTCGAGGCCCCGCCCGAGAAGGTGTGGGAGGCGATCACCAGCGGTACGGGCGGCTGGCTGTGGCCCATGGAGTACGAGCCCAAGGAGGGCGGCACCGGACCCTACGGGGCCACCATCACCGCCTGGGACCCGCCGCACCGACTGACCAGCCGTGTCGAGGACGTCGACGGGATCGACGTCCAGACGCTCAACCAGCTCGACCACACCATCGAGTCCCGCGACGGCGGGCGCTCTTCCTGGGTGCGCTACGTGCACAGCGGCATCTTCGTCGACGACTGGGACAACCAGTACGACGGCGCCGCCAAGCACACCGACTTCTACCTGCACACCCTGCGCGAGTACGTGACGCACTTCGCGGGCCGCCCGGTCGCCTTCACCACCTTCGACGGACCCGAGGCGTCCGTCGCCCCGGAGGCCTTCGCCGCCGTCGGACGGGCGCTCGGTCTCGCCGACGACACCGCCGAGGGTGCGCGGGTGCGGGCCGAGGGACCCGAGGGCCGCGTCCTGGACGCCGTGGTCGACTACCGCAACCCGTACTTCATCGGCCTGCGCACCGACGACGCCCTCTACCGCTTCTTCGGTCGCAACCACTGGGGCGCCCCCGTCGGCGTCAGCGTCCACGACTTCGCGCCCGGTGCCGACGCCAAGGGCACCGAGACGGCCTGGCGGGGCTGGCTCGACGGAGTCTTCGCCGGCTAGTAATGCCGTCCGGACTGCTCCGGGCCGCCGGACGCGAGGAGCCCGGCCCCCTGACGCGGGGCCGGGCTCCGGCGCGTGGGCGGCCGTGGCGGCGTACGAAGGCCGCCGGCCGCCGGTGCTACGGCTTGAAGCGGAGCACCTGCGGGTCGTGGTCGCTGATCTGGTCCGAGAACTCCGAGTTGATGTGCACGCTGTCGTACTCCAGGTCGCAGCCCTTGCGGATCGACGGGCTGACCAGGATCTGGTCCAGGACCTGGCTGTTGCCCTGGTAGTCGTACGTGTAACGCTCGCTCCTCGGCAGCGACTTGATCGCCGACCAGAGCTCGCCGTCGCCCTCCAGCAGCTCCGCCGTCCCGGAGAACTCGAAGTCGTTGATGTCGCCGAGCGCGACGACGTCCGCGTTCTTCTGCGTCGCGAGGATGTCCTTGACGAAGGAGTTCACCGCGGTCGCCTGGAGGTGGCGCTGGGTCTCCGAGCTGCGCACCGGCGGCTGGAACTGCCCGTGCAGCGACTGGTCGCCGCCCTTGGACGCGAAGTGGTTGGCGATCACGAAGACCGTCTTCCCGCGGAAGACGAACTCGCCCGCGAGCGGCTTGCGGCTGCTCTTCCAGGCGTCGGAGGCCGGGTCGATACGGCCGGGGGAGACCGTCAGGGCGGCCTTCCCGCGCTCCTTGGTGACCCCGACGGCGGTCGTCGCGTCGCCGCCCGCGCGGTCCGTGAAGGACACCCGCTCCGGGTTGAACAGGAACACCTGCCGGATGTTGCCGCCCGGCTCGCCGCCGTCGGCGAGGTCGACCGGGTCGATGGACCGCCACTCGTAGGCCGGGCCGCCCGCCGCCGCGATGGCGTCGACCAGCTTGCGCATCGTCAGCTCGGCGGAGACCGTACCGTCGTTCTTGGCGCCGTTGTCGTCCTGGATCTCCTCCAGCGACACGATGTCCGGCGACTGGAGGTTGTTCACGATCGCGGACGCGTGGGCCGCGAACGTCGTGTCACCCGGGTCCAGGTTCTCGACGTTGTACGTCGCGACGGCCAGTTCCTTGCGGCCCTGCGCGTCGGTGGTCTCCCGCTCCAGGCCGCCCTTGTCCAGGGTGCCCAGCTTGCCGGCGACCAGCGTGTAGCCGCCGTACTGGTTGTAGTCGAGCGGGCCGGAGGTGGTGCCCGCGAGCTCGTCGCCCACGTTCGCCGTCGGGAAGTCGGCCGCGGCGCCCAGGGACTGGATCTGCAGCCGCCCGGTGTTCTGCGAGGTGTACGAGCCGTAGACCGTGCCGCCGCGACGGGCGGCGTGCTCGTGCGGCTTCACCGTGACCCACAGTTCGGCGTACGGGTCGGTGGCGGTGACCACCCGGACGTCGGAGACCTGGACGTTCATGCCCTCCAGGGACTCGTAGAGGTCCAGGGCGTACTCCGCCGGCCGGAGCGGCAGGCCGTTGACCGAACCGCCCGCGGCGGGGTCGCCGTCGGCCGTGTAGGCGTCCGGGACCGAGTCGGCGTCGACGACCGTGGCGGCCGGGACCGCGTTGCCCGCGGAGACCACGGTCACCGTCGGCTTGGTGATCTCCGTCAGCGACTGGTTGCCGGTGGAGGCGCCGCCCGGCACGTACTCGGAGACGGTGCCCGTGACCGTCACCTTGTCGCCGACGGCGACCTTCGGGGCGGAGCTGGTGAAGACGAACACGCCCTCACTGGTGGCCGGGTCGGCGTCCGCGTCCGGGTCCTGGAACCAGAACCCCTTCGACGAGCCGTAGGTGCGCACACCGGTGACGATGCCGGTCACGTCCGTGACCTTCTGGCCCGCGAACGGGGAGACGCGGGTGGTGCCCTGGATGTCGTGGATGTGGACGGTGTCCGCGTGGGCGGGTGCGGTGAGCACCACGGCGGAGACGGTGGAACAGACCGCGGCGACGGTCAGCGCGGCGATGCGCGCGGTTCTCTTGCTCGGCAAGGGAATCCCTCCGGGGACGTTACGTGAGCGCCGGGACGAGGGCGGATCGATGGCGGGAGCGCGACCTGCGTGCGGGCCGGTGACGCGCGTAGAAGCAGGTGGGGCGGGCGCCCGTTCGACTTCTACGCGCGTCAATCTCGTGTGTGGCCGGGGGAGTTGTCAAGGTTTCGGGGGTGTACGACTCCTGACAGGGACATGAACCGGGCGGCATGCGTCCAAATCCGTCTAGGCTGAGTCGCCACGGCTGTGCGGTGCGGGCGGCGGGGGGTCACGCGTCTCCACCACGCCCGCCTCCGCCCCGCCGTATCCGTTTTTGTCCGCCCCGCCGTCTCCGGCCCCGACCGTTCGCCCGACACCCGCCCGCGGTGCCGCCTCCCGGCGCCGTCCGCCCGCCCCGCGCCGTACGGTGCCCGGCCGTTCCGCCCGCCGGGCCGGCCCGGCCACCGACACCCCCCGCCTGTCCTGCTTGTCCGGAGGAGAACCAGCCGATGTCAGACAGCTCACCCCTGCCGCCCGTGCGGCTGTCGTCCGAAGCGGAGCTGGCGCGGGACGCGCTCGCCACCCCGCTGCTCTCCCGTGCCGCGCGGCTCGCCCGCTGGGCCGGTCCGGACACGCGTGTGGGCGCGGGCGGTGAACTGGTCGAGGAGCAGCTCGCGCGGGCGGCCGGCGAGCTCGGTCTCACCGGCGACGAGGCCGCGGCGTACGCCAGCGAGGCATGGCGGGTGGCCGTGGACGCCGGTCTGGTCGAGATCGTGGACGAGGAGGAGGGCACCGTCGCGGCGGGCGCCGACCTCGGGCAGCTGACTGCGGGCGCTCCGCACGACGTCCTCGGCGTGTGGCTCGCCGCCCTGGAGACCGTGCTGGCCGACGCGAGCGTGCCGGACCTCGACGACATCGTCGGCGCCATGGACGAGGGCGGCACGATCGACTTCTCCCAGCTCGACTGGGACCCCGAGGCGGAGGCCCGGTTCCTCGACGGCGTGCTCGGCAACCTGTACGTGCTGACGGTCAGTGAGGACGGCCCCGGCGGCAGCCCGGTCCCGCTGCCCGCCCTGGCCGCGTCGATGATCGTCCCCGACGACATGGGCGAGCCCACCAACGACGTGCTGGAGCAGGTGTCGGACGCGATGATGCGGCTCGACGACCAGTTCCGGCTGCTCGAACCGATCGGGCTCGTCGAGTTCCAGCCCGTCGACGAGGCGCTGATGGCGGACGCCGACGAGGAGCCGGCGGCGATCGACGAGACGGACGTCTCACGCTACGGAATGGTGCGGCTGACCCCGCTCGGCCTGTACGGGCTGCGGGCCCGGCTCCTGGAGTCCGGGATCGAGGCACCGGCGGTCGGCGACCTCACGGACAAGGGTGCCGACGCGCTGCTGCACGGTACCTCCGCGTTCCCCCCGGCGGCGGCCCAGGCCGAGACCGAGCAGTGGCTCGCCCGCCGTGAGGCCCTCGCCGCCGCACGCGAACTGCTGGCCGCCGCGCGGGGCGCCGACGCCGGTGCGCCGCTGCGCCGGCTGCGCTGCCAGCAGGCACTGTCGCTCGTCGGGGCCGAGGCGGAACCGGCGCTGCGCGAGGTGCTCGACGACCCCGAACTCGGCGGGCTGGCGCGGGTCTGGCTCACGGAGCGGGGCGCGGCCGACGTACCGGCGCCCTCGGAGGCGATGGTCTTCTGGCTGACCATCGACACCCTGGCCGCGCAGCTCGCGGCCGAGGGCAACTCCGACGAGCTGCAGGGCCTCGTCGAGGGGCTCGCCCAGCAGCACGGCGGCTTCTTCGCGACCGCCTGGCGGGTCGACCACCCGGCCACGCCGGACGTCCTGGAGGCGATGGGCCGTCTGCACCCGGACCGCAAGATCGCCAAGGAGGCCCGCAAGGCGGCGTTCAAGGCGCGCTCGCAGCAGGGGAGTTGACCCATCCCGGCCGGTGATTGAGGGCGGCCTCGCGGGGGCCCGTTCGTGAGGGTGGGCTCGCTGGGCGCCCGTCCGAGAGGCCGGGCTCAGGGGGTCCTGTCCGTGACGCCGGCCTCGTGGGGCGCTGTGTCCGTGAGGCCGGGCTCGCGGGGCGCTGTCCGGCGGGCCCGGTCGCTTTCCCCGGACCGTGTGCCGGGGGTCCGCCCGAATCGGCCCCGCCGCGGGCCGCGGCACCGCCGATCGCGGCCACGGCGACGAGCGCCGATCGCGGCGGCACCGACATCAGTCGGGCGCCCGGATGCTGTCGATGATGCGGGTCCAGTTGTCGCCGCCGTGCCCGGCCTCGATCGCGCGCCGGTAGTGGGCCTGCACGGCCGACGGCAGCGCCAGGTCCAGGCCGAGCGAGGCGCTGGTCTCGACGATGTGGTCGGACGTCGCGCCCATCATGGTGACCGTGCTGAGGTCGCCGGGGTGTTTCCCGGCGTCCAGCGCGCTGCCGGGGTGCTCCTCCGCCGACCGCAGGATGGCGCCGATGGAGTCGGCGGACGAGAGCAGCTCCGGCAGCGCCTGGGCCGCCTTCATCCCCGCGGTGCCCAGCATCGCCGTCGCGTGCATCAGCCCGGACAGCGTGGTGAGGAACACCGCGAGCTGGGCCTGGTACATCATCTGCGCGAGGCCCGGGTCCTCGCCCAGGTACTTCGGCGACCCGATCCGTGCCAGGACCGGACGGTGACGCTCCATCACCCCGGCGGGGCCGCTGTAGTAGACGTGGGCCGCCTCCGAACCGACCATCGGCGCGGGGACCATGACGCCTCCGGTGAGGAACGCGGCGCCGTGGTCCGCCGCCCAGGCCGCTGCCCGGCGTGAGCGCTCGGGGGTGTCGGAGCTCAGGTTGACCAGTGTGCGCCCGGCGAGCGAGGTGGCGGCGTCCCCGAGGATGTCGTACATCGCTCCGTAGTCGGTGAGGCTGAGGATCACGAGGCCGCTCGCCCCGACCGCCGCGGCCGGTGTCGCCGCGAGCGTCGCGCCGTCGGTGACGACGCCGTCGGCGCGGCCGGGAGTGCGGTTCCAGACCGTGACCGGGTGGCCGGCCGCGAGCAGGGTGCGGGTCATCGCCCGGCCCATCGGGCCGAGTCCGATCACGGTGACGGCGGTGTCCCGCCCGGTGGTGTCGTTCTGTCGTTCGTTCACCCCTCCATGCTCGGAGAGCACCGCCCCGCCCGGAAGTACCTACTATTTTCTGCGGTACTCACCTTTCGGTAAGGGGGAACAGCGATGGCCAAGGCACCGAGGAACGGGCCCTACATCTGCGGGATCGACGCCGCGCTCGACGTGGTGAGCGGCAAGTGGAAGGGGCTGATCCTGTGGGAGCTCCACGCGCACGGCGTACGCCGCTTCGCGGAGCTGCGCCGCGGTCTGCCGGGGGTCAGCGAGAAGATGCTGACCCAGCACCTGCGTGAGCTGGAGGCGGACGGGCTCGTGCACCGGAAGGTCCACGCCGAGGTGCCGCCCCGGGTGGAGTACACGCTGACCGAGCACGGGCACACCCTCAACCAGGCGCTGGCCCCGCTCGGTGCCTGGGGCGTCGAGCGGATGCGCCGCGAGGGCTGCGAGAGGGTCGGCGCGGCCGGGACCGCGCACGGGTAGGCGTCCCGGCCGGTGGCCAGGTGGATTCACGTAACGGGGTCCTCCGATGTCGGGCCGCGTTCAACTGCCGTTCAGCCGCGGGCGGGACGGTGGCGCCGCAACGAGGTCCGCCACCCCCCTCACGACAGTCCCACTCCACCGTCACAGGAGACAGCATGTCGCTCACCCGCAGGGACTTCGCCAGACGGTCCGCGCTCACCGGCGCCGGAGTCGCGCTGGCCGGCAGCGTCGGCGCCCTCGCCACCGCGCCGAACGCCCTCGCGTCCACCGACACCGAGAGCACCGGCGACGACTCGGCGGACCGGCACGGGGGTGTCGGCTACGGACCGCTGATCCCCGACCCCGACGGCCTGCTCGCCCTGCCCGCCGGGTTCAAGTACCGCGTCATCACCTACAGCGGCCGCACCAAGCTGGAGTCCGGCGAGTTCACCCCGTCCAACCACGACGGCACGGCCACCTTCGACGGGCCGCGCGGCGCCACCCTCCTGGTCAACAACCACGAACTGTCCGGCGCCCGGTCCAAGTGGAAGTACCCCGTCCCGCTCACCGAGGGCCTGGTCTACGACCCGGCCGCGTCCGGTGGCTGCACGGTCGTCGAGGTCCGCCACGACAAGGTCGCCGAGTGGGTCGGCATCGCCGGCACCGCCACCAACTGCGCGGGCGGCAGCACTCCTTGGGGAACCTGGCTCACCTGCGAGGAGACCGAGGACAAGGCCGGCCAGAACGGCATGACCAAGGACCACGGCTACGTCTTCGAGGTCGACCCCGAGGACCGCCGCCGCAACCGCGACCCCAAGCCCGTCAAGGCCCTGGGCCGGTACGCCCACGAAGCCGTCGTCGTCGACCCCAAGCGCGGCCGCCTCTACCTCACCGAGGACGCCTCGAACCCGAACGGCCTCCTATACCGCTGGACCCCGCCGCAGGGCTTCGAGCACGGCCACGGCCGGCTGGCCGGCCTCGCCGACGACGCGGGCGCGCTCCAGGCGTTCAAGTGCTTCGACTCCGGCGGCCAGTTCGTCGACGACCTGTCCCGCGCGACCAGGATCGGCACGGTGTACGGCGTCGACTGGGTGGACGTCCCGGACCGCGACGCGAAGACGGTCTCCGTGCGCAAGCAGTTCGGCGCCGGCCAGGTCACCCGGGCCCGCAAGCTCGAAGGCATGTGGTGGAGCGACGGCGGCGCCTACATCGTCTCCTCGTTCGCCCGCGCGGAGAGCCCCCTCCAGCACGACGGCCAGGTCTGGTTCTACGACCCCAAGCGCCGCACGCTGACCCTGAAGGTCCTGCTCGGTGTGAACCCGGACCCCGGCAAGGACGGCGCCTTCGACGGCCCCGACAACATCACCGTCTCCCCGTACGGCGGACTCGTCATCGCCGAGGACGGCGCGGGCGTCCAGCACCTCTTCGGGGCCACCGACAGCGGCCGCACGTACCCGATCGCCCGCAACGAGCTCAACATCGGCACCGAAGAGGAGCCGGAGTACAGCGAGTTCACCGGTGTCACGTTCTCGCCCGACGGCCGGACCCTGTTCGCCAACATCCAGGACCCCGGCATCATGCTGGCGATCACGGGACCGTGGAAGCGTCAGCAGCGTCGGTGAGAATCCGCCCGCGGCGGGATGATTAATTCATTGGCCGGTTCCGCGGCCGCCCTTTTAGAGTGATGCCTGTCCAGGTGCGAAGGCAGGACCTACTTCCACTCATAATGGGGCGGCCACGGGTTCGAATCCCGTCACCGGTACCACGCGCCGGTGTAGCTCAGGGGCAGAGCACCTACGTCGGTTCCGCCGACCTGAACTCTGGACACCACAACTTCACGCACCTCCCGGTGCGCAGGCTGCGGCTACTTCTCTCTCAAAGAATCCCCGCCGCCGCCGACTTGATCTCGGGAGGCGCAGCTCATGGTGGGTGCCCGGTGCGCAGGCAACGGTTACTTCTTCCGGATCGGACGGTTGCGGGTTCGAGTCCCGTCATCGGCTCAGGGCCGATGTAGCTCAATCGGCAGAGCATCTGACAAGTCCGTCGCCGACCCCTGATCTCGGGCACCCTCCATTTGCCGCGCCTTCCGCCGAAAACGCGACAGTCACCGTCGCCGACGAATTCGGGGGAATTCATCATGGCGCGATTCAACATCAGGACCGCGAAGCCCAGGAGCACGTCGCGGGTGACCTCCACCGGCCGTGTCCTTCGCACCTACGAGGGCGGCCGCGGCCGTGAGCGCGACGCGCGCTCCGAGCTCTTCCTCCTGGCCGTCGCCAACTTCGTCTCGCAGAACACCTTCTACGAGACCGGCGCCGACCGCGACGACCGGTTCGCCGCGCTCGTGCGGCGGCTCGCCGTCGAGGACCCGTCGTGGACGGCGGGACTGCTCGGCTGGCTGCGCGGCGAGGGCAACCTGCGGACCGCCTCGATCGTGGGCGCCGCCGAGTACGTGAAGGCGCGGCTCGACGCCGGCGCCACCGAAGGCCCCGCCAACCGCGAGGTCGTGGCCTCCGTGCTGCGGCGCCCGGACGAGCCCGGCGAGCTGCTCGCGTACTGGACCTCCCGCTACGGCCGCAACGTGCCCAAGCCCGTCAAGCGCGGTGTCGCCGACGCCGTACGGCGGCTCTACCACGGCGGGTCCCTGCTGAAGTACGACACCGCGTCGAAGGGCTACCGCTTCGGCGACATCCTCAACCTGGTGCACGCGGCGCCGGACCCCGACAAGCCGTGGCAGGGCGACCTCTTCCGGTACGCCCTCGACCGGCGCCACAACCCCGACACCGCCGTCCCGCCCGCCTCGAACCGCGTGCTCGTCGCGCACCGCGAGCTGATGGCGCTGCCGGTCGCCGAGCGGCGGGCCGTGGTCACCGCGCCCGACGGGCCCGAACGGCTGCGTGCGGCCGGTCTCACCTGGGAGGCGCTCGCCGGATGGCTCCAGGGCCCGATGGACCGGGCGGCCTGGGAGGCCGTGATCCCGTCCATGGGCGCGATGGCCCTCGTACGCAACCTGCGCAACTTCGACGAGGCGGGCGTCAGCGACGAGGTCGCGGCCCGGGTCGCGGCGAAGATCAGCGACCCGGCCGAGGTGGCGCGGTCCCGGCAGTTCCCCTTCCGCTACCTCGCCGCCTACCAGCACGCGCCCTCGCTGCGCTGGGCGTATCCGCTGGAGCAGGCGCTCGCCCACTCGCTGGCCAACGTGCCGGCGCTGGGCGGACGCACACTCGTCCTCGTCGACCGGTCCGGCTCGATGTTCTACTCGCGCCTCTCGGAGCGCTCCGAGCTGAACCGGGCGGACGCGGCCGCGATCTTCGGTACGGCGCTCGCGCTGCGGGCGGCGGACGCGGACCTGGTCGAGTTCGGCACGAGCAGCGAGCCCGTGCGGTTCCGCCGGGGCGAGTCGGTGCTGCGGGTCCTGGAGCGGTTCGGGGACCTCGGCGGCACCGACACGAGTGCGGCGGTGCGCCGGCACTACCGGAAGCACGACCGGGTGCTCATCGTCACCGACGAGCAAGCCATGTACAGCCACCACGGCGACCCGACCGAGCAGGTCCCGGCCGACGTCCCCGTCTACACGTGGAACCTCGCGGGGTACCGGCCGGGCCACGGCCCGTCGGGCACGCCCCTCCGGCACACCTTCGGGGGGCTCTCGGACGCGGCCTTCCGGATGGTGCCGCTCCTTGAGGGGGCACGGGACGCCGACTGGCCCTGGGCGAGTTGAGCGACGGGGGCGGAGGCGGGGCTCGGCTCGGGGCGGGCGCTGAGGGGGCGGTTCGTGGTGCGGGGTCGCTGACTGCTGGGGGGCGGTCCGTGGTCGTGCGGGTCGCCCTCTTGTGGCGCGGGACAGCTGATATCTAACATTTCAGTTGTGGAGACGATGCGACCCGTGCGGCGGACCCTGCTCCGGGACCGGGCCTACGAGACCATCCGGGACGCCATCGTGGCCGGTGACCTCGCGCCGGGCGCGGTGGTGCGGGACGCCGAGCTCGCCGAGCGGCTCGGGCTGTCGCGGGCACCGGTCCGCGAGGCGTTCGCCCGGCTCGTGGACGACGGGCTCCTGGAGTCCAAGCCGCAGAGCTACACCAGGGTGACCCCCGTGAACGCCGCCGATGTGCGCGACGCCGCCGCCGTCGTCGGCGCCATGCACGAACTGGCCGTCCGTACGGCGGTTCCCCGGCTCGACGCCGGTCACATCACCGTGATGCGGGAGGCCAACGCGCGGTTCGCCCGCGCCGTGCGGGACGGTGACGTGGACGCCGCCCTGCGTGCCGACGACGAGCTGCACGACGTCCTGGTGCGGGCCGGCGGCAATCGTGCCGCCGCCGCCACCGTCGCCCGGTACACCCCCCTCATCCGGCGGCTGGAGCGGCGCCGCTTCGGTGAGGGGGGCAACTGCCGGTCGGCCGGTCTGCACGAGCGGCTGATCGACGCGTGTGCCGACGGGGACGTGGACGAGGCCGTCCGCGTCACGGCGGACATCTGGCGCGGGCTGGAGGAGCTGGCGGATGGGGATGCCGGTGCCGTCGACGGTGGTTGAGAAGTGGTGAGCGTGCTGGTTTCCGAGACGGCACCCGAATCGGGGAGGACCCCCTCATGTCCCTTGCCTCGTACGCGCGTTACCCCCTGCTCTTCGGGCCCTCGCCCGTGCATCCCCTGGAGCGACTGACCGCACACCTCGGGGGCGCCGCGCTGTGGGCCAAGCGGGAGGACTGCAACTCCGGCATCGCCTACGGCGGCAACAAGACCCGCAAACTGGAGTACCTCGTCGCTGACGCGCTCGCCCAGGGTTGCGACACCCTAGTCTCGATCGGCGGGGTCCAGTCCAACCACACCCGCCAGGTCGCCGCCTGCGCCGCCCGCGCCGGTCTCAAGTGCGTCCTCGTGCAGGAGAGTTGGGTGGATTGGCCCGACGCCGTCTACGACAAGGTCGGCAACATCCTCCTCAGCAGGCTCGCCGGCGCCGACGTGCGGCTCGTCCGGGCCGGGTTCGGCATCGGCGTCAAGGAGAGCTGGGAGCGGGCGCTGCGTGAGGTCGAGGAGGCGGGCGGCAGGCCGTACGCCATCCCGGCGGGCGCCTCGGACCATCCGCTCGGCGGGCTCGGGTTCGCCGGCTGGGCCTACGAGGTCGCCGCACAGGAGGAGGAGCTGGGCGTCTTCTTCGACACCGTGGTGGTGTGCTCGGTGACCGGATCCACCCAGGCGGGGATGGTGGCCGGGTTCGCGGCGCTCGCCGAGGCGGGCGGGCGACCGCGTCGCGTCCTCGGGATCGACGCGTCGGCTGAGCCTGCCCGCACCCGCGAGCAGATCTCGCGCATCGCCCGGGGCACCGGCCGGCTGATCGGTCTGCGGGCCGAACTGACGGAGGCGGACGTCGAGCTCGACGAGAGGTACCACGCAGGTACCTACGGGGTTCCCGACGAGGCGACGCTGGAGGCGATGCGGCTCGCCGCGCGTACCGAGGGGATGGTCACCGACCCCGTCTACGAGGGGAAGTCGATGGCCGGCCTGATCGATCTGGTCGCTCGCGGCGAGATCGGGCGGGAGTCGACAGTGCTGTACGCCCACCTCGGGGGGCAGCCCGCCCTGAACGCCTACAGCGCCCTGTTCTGAGCCGGGCCGGACGGGCCTTCTCCGGTGCTCGTTACGATGCGGAGAGGGGCCCCGGTTGGTGAGGAGTGTGGGGATGGTGGGTGCGGGTGCGGGTGCGGGTGCGGGTGCGGGTTCCGGTGCGGGTTCCGGTGCAGGGGCCGTGCGGGGCATGAGGGCTGACGCGCGGCGGAACTACGAGCGGTTGCTCAAGGAGGCCGCGGTCGCGTTCGCCGAGCACGGGGAGAGCGCGTCGCTGGACGACATCGCCAAGCGGGCGGGGGTGGGGTCCGGCACGCTGTACCGGCATTTCCCCACGCGGCGGGCGCTGTTGGAGGCGGTGTACGTCGACAGTGTCGAAGCGCTGGCGGTCCGGGCGGACCAGATCGCGCGGGAGCTGCCGCCGGGCGAGGCGCTGGGGGAGTGGCTGAACGAACTCGGCGAGGGCATGGTCCGGATGCGCGGGCTGAAGGCGTTGCTCGGGTCGGCTGTCGCGGACGGGTGTGCTCCTGTGCTGAGCGCGTGTGGGGAGCCGTTGAAGCGGGCGGTGGGGCGGTTGGTGGGGGCGGCGCAGCGGGAGGGGACGCTGCGGGCGGATGTGGAGCCGATCGAGGTGCTGCGGCTGGCGCACGGGGTCGTTACGGCGTCGGAGCTGGCCGGGGGTGGGGGGCCGTGCATCCGGCGGTACCTGTCGCTGCTGACGGAGGGACTGCGGGCGTAGGGCCTCCGGCCGACTCCGGTGCGCTGGTCGCCGTTGGTGCGGTGTGGTGGGCGTCGGGCGCCTTCGGTTCGGTGGGTGGGTCGGGGCCGTGCCGGTACATCCGGCCGTCGGTAGTTGTTGTTGGCGTCCGTTACCAGCGTTCCTCGGTCGGGTACGTCCCCGTCTCGACGGCCATTTGATGTACCGGCACGGCCCCTTCGGTGCGATGGCGACTGCGGGTCGCGGGCGGCTGAGCTGCGGGGGCTCGGGCCCGGTGGCTCCCGTGCGGGCCGTGGGGGCTGAGCCCGCGGGGGCGCGGGGCCGGTTGCTCCCGTGCGGGCCGTGGGCGGCGGTCCCGCCCCTAGCTGCGCAATCCTGATGATGGGGAGGGTGGGCGCAGCGGCACCCGTTGGCGTCGGGTTCGCCGGCCCACCCTCGTGACCACCGGTGCTGAGGAGTGTGAGAGGAGTGGGCCCACCCGGGCGGCGTTTCAGGGCGGGTGGGCCTGGTGGGTGGGTCAGAGGGCGGCGGCTGCCGGCTTGACCATGCCTCGGACCGTGCGGGACTTGACGAAGTCGCCCACTGCCGTCATCTCCCACTCGCCGGAGAACTGCTTGATCAGCTTGGCCATGATGACGCCCGTCTGGGCCTCGGCGTTGGTGAGGTCGAAGCGGACCAGCTCCTCGCCCGTCGCGGCGTCGAGGAGGCGGCAGTAGGCCTTGGCGACCTCGGTGAACTTCTGGCCCGAGAAGGAGTTGACCGTGAAGACCAGGCCGGTGACCTCCTGGGGGAGACGGCCGAGGTCGACGACGATCACCTCGTCGTCACCGCCGCCCTCGCCCGTCAGGTTGTCGCCGGAGTGCTTGATCGCGCCGTTCACGATGGAGAGCTTGCCGAAGTAGCAGCTGTCGATGTGATTGCGCTGCGGCCCGTACGCGATGACCGAGGCGTCCAGGTCGATGTCCTTGCCGCGGAACGCGGGCTCCCAGCCGAGGCCCATCTTGACCTGGGAGAGCAGCGGGCGGCCGCCCTTGACCAGGGACACCGTCTGGTTCTTCTGCAGGCTCACCCGGCCCTTGTCGAGGTTGATCTTCCCGGACGAGGGGGCGGCGGGTGCGGCGGCGGGCGGTGCGGCCGGGACGGGCGGGGCCGCCACGGGCTGCGCCGGGGGTGCGGCCGGGGCGGCGGCGGGCGCCGGCTCCTCGACCGTCACACCGAAGTCCGTGGCGATGCCGGCCAGGCCGTTCGCGTAGCCCTGGCCGACCGCGCGGGCCTTCCAGACGCCGTTGCGCAGGTAGACCTCGACGATCACCAGGGCCGTCTCCGCGCCCAGCTGCGGCGGGGTGAAGGAGGCCAGCACGGAGTTGTCGTCCGCGTTGCGGATGGTGGCCGTGGGCTCGATGCCCTGGAAGGTCTGCCCCGCGGCGTCCGGGCTCGCGGTGACGACGATCTTCTCGATGCCCGGGGGGACCGCGGCCGTGTCGACCGTGATCGCGTCCGGCGCGGAACCGCCGCCCGAGCGGTACGTCACGCCGGGGCCCGCGGGCTGGTTGTAGAAGATGAAGTCGTCGTCGGAGCGCACCTTGCCGTCGGCGGTGAGCAGCAGGCCCGAAACGTCGAGCCGCACGGGAGCGGCGACGTCCACCGTCACGCGGGTGACGGGGAGAGGGATGTTCGAGCCGGGGGTCATAGCGGTCATGCCGGGTGAACGACCGACACCGCTTTACCGTTCCCTTACCCGAGGGCCAATCGGGTCATCGCCGGTTGCGGGGGTGGTTGCGCGCCGTGCGTTCGTTGCCGTGCTTGTAGTTCCCGGTCCAGCGGGCCATCACCAGCTGGGGGTCCCCGGCCGCGATCTCGGCGAGGAACCGTTCGGCGCGGGCGCCGCGCAGGGTGCCCGCGGGGCGGTCACGGTGGGTGATGGTGACCGAGCCGTCCGCGTGCTCCTCGTACCGGAATCCCTGGGGTGCTGGCATGGCCGGATGCTAGGCCCCCGGCCATGCCCGGGACCACCGGTTTACGGCGTCACCACGATCTTGCGGCCGACGCCCGCCGCGAACTGCTCCAGTGCCTGCGGGTAGCTCGTCAGCGGCAGCCGGTCGCTGATGAAGACGTCCGGGTCGAGGGCGCCGTTCGCGAACAGCTCGGCCGCGCGTTCGAAACTGTGCAGGACCGCCATCGAGCCGGTGATGGTGATCTCCTGGTTGTAGATGCGGTACGGGTCGATGGTGACCCGGGTCGCGTAGTCGGCGACGCCGAACTGGAGGAAGGTGCCGGCCTTGGCGACCCGGTCCAGGCCGTCCTGGATCGCGGCGCCGTTGCCGGTCGCGTCGACGACCACGTCCCAGCCCTGCGGACGGTCCAGTTCGTCGGCGCCGGTGGCGGCCCCGGAGACGCCGAGGAGCCTGGCCGTGGACAGCCGCTGCTCGTTGAGGTCCACCACGTCGACGCTCGCCGCGCCGGTCCGCTTGGCGAGCTCCAGCATCATCAGGCCCATCGTGCCCGAGCCGTAGATGAGGACGTGGGCGCCGAGGCGGGAGTTGAGGACGTCGTAGCCGCGCACCGCGCAGGAGAGCGGCTCGACGAGGGCGGCGTCCTGGGTGCGGACGTGCTCGGGCAGCTTCACGCAGTTCGCGACGGGGGCCACCGCGTACTGGGCGGCGCCGCCGGCCGTGGTGACGCCGATCGCCGCCCACCGCTCGCAGAGGTTGTTGTGGCCGGTACGGCAGTGCCGGCACTCGTGGCAGTAGAGGGAGGGGTCCACGGCCACGCGGTCGCCGATCGCCAGATCGGTGACGCCGGTGCCGACACCGACCACCTCGCCCGCGAACTCGTGTCCCGGCACGATGGGCAGCTTCGGCGCGAACTCGCCCTGGAGGATGTGCAGATCGGTGCCGCACAGACCGCAGGCCGCGACCTCGACGACCACCTCGCGCGGCCCCGGCGTCGGGTCCGGGACCTCGGTGACGACGGCCCTGCCCACGGACTCGATGACGGCGGCCTTCATTTCACGGCTCCCAACGACAGGCCCTGGACCAGTTTGTCCTGGGCGGCGAACCCCGCGGCGAGCACCGGCAGGGAGATGACGAGCGACGCGGCGCACACCTTGGCCAGGAACAGGCCCTGGCTGGTGATGAAGCCGGTCAGGAAGACGGGCGCGGTCTCGGCCACCACGCCGGTCAGCACCCGGGCGAACAGCAGCTCGTTCCAGCTGAAGATGAAGCAGATCAGGGCGGTGGCCGCGATGCCGGGCGCGGAGATCGGGGCCACGATGCGGGCGAGGACCGTCGGCAGCCGGGCCCCGTCGATCTGCGCGGCCTCGATGACCGCGACCGGCACCTCGGCGAGGAAGGACTGCATCATCCACACCGCGATCGGCAGGTTCATGGAGGTGTAGAGGATGACCAGCAGCCAGATGTTGTCGAGCAGGCCGGTGTTCTTGGCGAACAGGTAGATCGGCAGGAGGCCCGCGACGACCGGCAGCATCTTGGTGGAGAGGAAGAAGAACAGGACGTCGGTCCACTTCCGCACCGGCCGGATGGACAGGGCGTACGCGGCGGGCAGCGCCAGCAGCAGGACGCACAGGGTGGAGACGACGGACGCCACCGTGGAGTTGATCAGGGACGGCCAGGGGCTGGCGCCGCCGCCGGAGCCGAAGAACTCGCGGTAGCCGTCGAGGGTGAGCGAGGCCGCGAAGGACGGCGGGTTGGTCGCCGCGTCCGACTCGGAGTGGAAGGACGTCAGCGCCATCCACGCGACGGGCAGGAAGAAGACGAGGCCTGCCAGCCAGGCGACCAGGCCGAGGCCCGCGCCACGGGTGCGGCGGCTGCGTACGGGGGCTGCGGTGGCGCTCATGCGCGGGACGCCTCCTCGCTGAACAGGGACGACACCACGCGCAGGGCGAAGGTCGCGATGATGATCGAACCGATGACGACCAGGACGCCGGCGGCGGACGCGAGGCCGTTCTCGTGGGCCTGGTAGAAGCTCTGGTAGACGGTGTACGGCAGGTTCGCGGTGCCGAGGCCGCCCGAGGTGATGGTGAAGACGGCGTCGAAGTTCTGCACGATGTAGATCGAGCCGAGCAGGGCGCCGAGTTCGAGATAGCGGCGCAGGTGGGGCAGGGTCAGATGGCGGAAGATCTGCCAGTCGCTCGCCCCGTCGACGCGGGCCGCCTCGATCTGCTCGTGGGAGCGGCTCTGCAGTCCGGCCAGCAGGATCAGCATCATGAACGGCGTCCACTGCCAGACCAGGGAAGCCTCGACCGCCAGCAGCGGGGTGTCGGAGATCCAGTCGGGCTGTGGGCCGCCCACATAGTGCAGGAGACCGTTGAAAAGGCCGTACTCCGGGTTGTAGAGCACATGCTTCCAGAGCAGCGCGGCGGCCACCGGGACGACCAGGAACGGCGCGATGAGCAGCGTGCGGACCAGGCCCCGGCCCCGGAACCTGCGGTCCATGAGCAGGGCGAGGCCGAGCCCCACGAGCAGGCTGACGATGACCACGGTGGCGGTCAGCAGGATCGTGGTGAGGACCGACTTGCGCAGGTCCGGGTCGGTGAGGACGTCCCCGTAGTTGGCGAGGCCGGTGAAGTGACGGGCCTTCGGATAGAGGGAGTTCCAGTCGAAGAAGGAGATCACCAGCGTGGCCACGAAGGGGAGCTGGGTCACGGCGATCATGAAGATCAGGGCAGGGAGCAGCGGGGCGCGGGTGGCCCAGGCGCGGAGCCGTCCCGAGGACCTGGGGGCGGTGCTCGCGGGAGCGGTGGCGATCGGGGCTGTCGTCGTGGCGGTCATCGTCCCTCGTACTCCTCGGAGATCTGCTCGGCCAGCCGCTGGGACTTCTTCAGGGCCGACTCGACGGACTGGCGTCCGGCGACGGCCGCGCTGATCTCCTGGGAGACCTTGGTGCCGAGATCGGTGAACTCGGGGATGCCGACGAACTGGATGCCGGGCGCCGGCCGCGGCTGCACTCCCGGGTCGCGGGGCCGGGCCCCCTCGATGGCGGCCCGCGTCATGTCCTGGAAGGCCGCAGCCTCCTTGCGGTAGTCGGCGTTGGTGTACGTCGAGGCGCGCTTCCCGGCCGGGACGTCGGACCAGCCGACCTTGTCCCCGACGAGCTGCTCGTACTCCTTGCTCGACGCCCAGGAGACGAACTTCCAGGCCTTGTCGGAGTTGTGGGAGGCCTTCTGCATGCCCCAGGCCCAGGTGTAGAGCCAGCCGGAGCTCTCCGTCTTCTCGACCGGCGCCGGCGCGTAGCCGATCTTCCCCTTGACCGGGGACTTGGCCGACTCCAGCGATCCGGCGGCGGAGGTGGCGTCGTACCACATGGCCGTCTTGCCCTGGGTGAGGTTGTTGAGGCACTCGGCGAAGCCGGACTGGGCGGCGCCGGACTCGCCGTGCTCGCGGACCAGGCCGACGTAGAACTTCGTCGCCTTCACGAACTCGGGGGAGTCCAGGCGGGCCTTCCAGTCCTTGTCGAACCAGGTCCCGCCGAAGGTGTTCACGACCGTGGTGAGCGGCGCCATGATCTCGCCCCAGCCGGGCAGACCGCGCAGGCAGATGCCGCGCATGCCGGACTCGGCGCCGTCCACCTTCGCGGCGAGGTCCGCCACCTGCCGCCAGGTCGGGTGCGCGGGCATCCTCAGGCCCTTCGCGGCGAACACGTCCTTGCGGTACATCAGGAACGAGGACTCGCCGTAGAAGGGCTGCCCGTAGAGCTTGCCGTCGTCGCCGGTCAGGGACTGGCGCATGGGCTTGAGTACGTCCTGCTCGTCGTACGCGGGGTCCTCGCGGACGTACGAGTCCATCTCGTGCAGCCAGCCGTTCCTGGCGTAGATCGGTATCTCGTAGTTGCTGAGGGTGGCGACGTCGTACTGCCCGGCCTGGTTGGCGAAGTCCTGACTGATCTTGTCGCGGACGTCGTTCTCGGGCAGGACGGTGAAGTTCACCTCGATGCCGGTCTCCTTGGTGAAGTGCGCGGCGGTGAGCTTCTGGAGTTCGACCATCTGTGGGTTGTTGACCATCAGCACGTTGATGGAGTCGCCGCCGGAACCGGCTCCGCCCGCCCCGGCCCAGCAGCCGGAGAGCAGCGGGGCGAGCAGCGTCCCTGCGGCGGCCGCGGCGAGCGCGCGCGGCCTCCGTCGGCTCTGGGTTCGCATGGATCGCTCCTGGACGTAGGGGGAGACAAGGGGGAGGGCATGGGTGTGACGGCGCCCTGCGCGAAGTGCGGGGCGCGATGCGGAGAGGGTGGTTCGCCCGGGTCGCCTGGGCTCTCAGACGCGGATGACCTGAGGCCCCTGGAGGGAGTAGCGATGGGCTTCGGACGAGGGGAGCAGGGTGCTGGTGACGATCGCCTCCAGCACGCTGATGTCGGCGAACCGGCAGAAGCTCACCGCTCCGAACTTGGTGTGCACGCCCGCGAAGACGGTCCGCCGTGAGGCGCGGACGGCCTGGGCCTTGACTTCGCTGACCGCCGGGTCGGGGGTGGTCAGGCCCTGTTCGCGGGAGATGCCGTTGGCGCCGATGAACGCCAGGTCGATGACGAAGCCGGCGAGCATCTTCGTCGTCCAGTGGTCGACGGTGGCGAGCGTGCCGGGGCGGACCCGGCCGCCGAGCAGCAGGACGCTCGTGTTGTCGGCCTCGGCCAGGGCGCCCGCGGTGGCGAGCGAGGCGGTGACCACGGTCAGCGGGCGGTCCCGGGGCAGGGCCTCGGCGATGAGCTGGGGGGTGAATCCCTCGTCGATGAAGACGGTCTCGGCGTCCCCGAGCAACTCGGCCGCCGCGGCGGCGATCCTGCGCTTCTCGGGGACGTGACTGGTGGTGCGGAAGGCGAGCGTCGTCTCGAAGCCCGCGCTCTCCACCGGGTAGGCGCCGCCGTGGGTGCGCCGCACCAGGCCGTGGTCCTCCAGGGTGCGCAGATCGCGCCGGACGGTCTCCTTGGCCACGCCCAGTTCGGCGGCGAGTGTGGTGACGTCCACCGCGCCGGTGCGGCGCGCGGCCCGGACGATCTCACGCTGTCGTTCTTCCGCGGTCATGGCCGTCATCTGCTCCCTGTGCGCCCTGCTGGACTGCCCGTTCGGGCCCGGTGAGGCCCACGTGGGAAGTTCTACAGCGCGTTGTGGCCAGTGACCAGGCCTGTTCCTTGCCCGATGATGCCCGGCTGTGCCCGTTTCGCGGCTCCGCTTGTCCGTGTCGGACCTGCGGCGGAGCAGGTGAGGGGGTGCGTTCGGGCAGCCGCAGTGCCCGAACAGGGGTGCAGGCGGGCCCGTTCGGTGCCCGCCCGCCCCTGAACGCGTTCCCGTCGCCGGGTCAGTACGGCCAGATCGGCGGGTTCGTGACGAAGTGGCCGCCCAGGTGGGCGTGGTCCGGGTTGTCCGGGTCGAGCTCGCCCTGTTCGGCGACGAGCTTCTCGGCGTACGGCTCGGAGTCGTCCTGCGGCTCGTAGCCGAGGGCCCGCGCGGTCGTGAGGTCCCACCACAGGCGGGTGTTGGCGGAGGAGCCGTAGACGACCGTGTGCCCGACGTCCTCGGCGGTGAGGGCGGCGTGGAAGAGGCGGGCGCCGTCCTCGGGGCTCATCCACACGGAGAGCATGCGGACGCTGGTGGGCTCGGCGAAGCAGGAGCCGATGCGCACCGAGACCGTCTCCAGGCCGTGCTTGTCCCAGTAGAACTGCGCGAGGTCCTCGCCGAAGGACTTCGACAGGCCGTAGAAGGTGTCCGGGCGGCGCGGGGTGTCGATCGGGATCAGAGCGCCGGGTTCGTGGGGTGCCTCGCCCCGCGGCCGGGGCGTGAAGCCGACCGCGTGGTTGGAGGAGGCGAAGACGATCCGGCGTACGCCCTCCTCCAGGGCGGCCTCGTACAGGTTGTACGTTCCCTCGATGTTCGCCTTGAGGATCTTGTCGAAGGAGGCTTCCAGGGAGATGCCCGCGAGGTGGACGACCGCGTCGACGCCCCGTACCGCCTCGCGCAGCGCGGTCCGGTCCGAGAGGTCCGCGGTGATCGCGTCCGGCTCGCCCTCCACGGGGCGCATGTCCAGCAGGCGCAGCTGGTACCCGTACCGCGGCAGCAGTCCCCGCATGAGGGTGCCGAGTCCGCCGGCGGCGCCGGTGAGCAGAACGGTGCGGGGAGCGGGCATCCTCGGTCTCCTTGCATCGGCAGCCGTAAATCATGCGTATGCGTGTACGGCATTCACATTCATGGACACGCTAGGGATCTCCGCCGCCTCGCGTCAAGTGTCGCGCGGAGGCGCTCAATCCGCCTCCGTGTCGCGGGTTTGCGCGCTTGACCGGCCCCGAGGTCGCGGCTTAGCGTGGGCGCGTTCAGAAATATAGACGTGGATCAGAGACGTGCACTGTGTGGTGTGTGCGTGAGCGCCGGCGACGGCGCGGCGCGCCGGGCGCCGTGCCTGTTCAGGGAGAGCCCGTGACGCCAGCCCCGCTCGCCGCCCGACTGCGTGCCCCCAGCGGCCCGCTGTTCTTCCCCGTCACCGCGTACGGCCCCGACGGCTCCGTCGACCTCGACGTCTACCGCGAGCACGTGCGCCGGGGCGTCGACGCCGGAGCGGCGGCCGTGTTCGCGTGCTGCGGCACGGGCGAGTTCCACGCGCTCACGCCCGAGGAGTTCCAGGCGTGCGTACGGGCGGCCGTGGAGGCGGCGGCGGGACGCGTCCCGGTGGTCGCGGGCGCCGGCTACGGCACCGCGCTCGCCGTCCGCTTCGCCCGGCTCGCCGAGGAGGCGGGAGCGGACGGCCTGCTCGCCATGCCGCCGTACCTCGTCGTCGCCGCACAGGAGGGCCTGCTGCGGCACTACCGCGAACTCGCCGCCGCGACCTCCCTCGACATCGTCGTCTACCAGCGCGACAACGCCCTGTTCACCCCCGGCACGGTCGTCGAACTCGCCCGCACCGACGGGATTATCGGCTTCAAGGACGGACTGGGCGACCTCGACCTGATGCAGCGCGTCGTGAGCGCGGTGCGCAGCGAGGCCCCGGGAGACTTCCTCTACTTCAACGGCCTGCCCACCGCCGAACTCACCGCCCTCGCCTACCGCGGCATCGGCATCACCCTGTACTCCTCCGCCGTCTTCTGCTTCGCCCCGGAGATCGCCCTCGCCTTCCACACCGCGCTGAACTCCGGCGACGACACCACCGCCAACCGACTGCTCGACGGCTTCTACCGGTCGTTCGTCGACCTGCGGGGGCTCGGCCGCGGCTACGCCGTCTCGCTGGTCAAGGCGGGCGTACGGCTGCGAGGACTCGACGTCGGCGAGGTCCGGCCGCCCCTGCACGAACCCCCGGAGGAGCACGTCAAACAGCTCGCCGAACTCGTCGAGCGGGGCCACGCGCTGATCGAGGAGGGCCGGTGAGCGCGGCCGGCGGCCGGACCGTGACGCCGCGCGCGGCGGCGTTCGTCTACCCCTGGGACGTCAACGGCGACCCCGGCGCCGCGGCCCGCCTCGCCGCACTCGGCGTACACCAGGCGACGCTCGCCTCCGCCTACCACTCCACCCGCGCCCTCACCCCCCGCCACCCGCGGCACCGCGTCGTCACCGCCTCGCACGCCGCCGTCCTCTACCCGCCGGACGGCGAGCGCTGGAAGGGGCACCGGCTGCGCCCGTACCCGGCCGGGGACTGGGCGCCCGGGGACGCCTACGGGGAGGCCGCCGCCGCCCTCGCCGGAGCCGGCCTCGACGTGCACACCTGGGTGGTCCTCGCCCACAACTCCCGGCTGGGCGAGGAGTTCCCCGACACGTCCGTCGTCAACGCCTACGGGGACCGCTATCCCTGGGCGCCCTGCATCGCGCAGCCCGGCACGCGCGCGTACCTGACCGGCCTCGCCGTGGAGGCGGCCGTGAGGCCCGGGGCCGCCGGGACGGAACTGGAGTCCCTCGGCTGGTACGGGCTCGCCCATCTCCACGCCCACGACAAGACGGCGGGAGTGCGCCTCGGGGACGCCGGCCAGTACCTGATGTCGCTCTGCTTCTGCCCCTCGTGCCGCGACGGGTACGCGGGCCGGGGGCTCGACCCCGACGAGACGGCGGACGCGGTACGGCGCGCGCTGGAGCCGGTCTGGCGGGGCGAGGCGCCCGGCGGGGGCTGGGAGGCGGTGGAGAAGCTCCTCGGCGGGGAGCGCGCGGCCGCCACGCGCGCGTGGCGGGACTCCGTCGCCCGGTCCCTCCAGGAGGAGACGGTCGCCGCCGTACGCGCCGCCGCGCCGGACGGCTTCCGCGTCCTGCTCCACGCGGACCCGGTGTCCTACCACTGCGGAGCGAACGCCGGAGTGGACCCCGGGCACATCCTGTCGGTCGCCGACGGCGTCGTCGTGCCCTGCACCGGGGGACCGGAGCTGCTGGCACCCTTCGCCGAACAGCGGGTCGCGGGGCGCGTGCTGGCGGCCAACCTCACCGTGGTGAGCGGGATGGGCGGCAGCCCCGCCGCCCTGGGCGCGGACATCGCGCGGGCGGCCGGCCTCGGAGCCACCGAAGTGCGGCTCTATCACGCGGGGCTGGCGTCCGACGAGGACCTGTCGCTCGTCGCGGAGGCGCTCGCCCGCCGCGCGTGAGCCCTGAGCAGCGGCACGACGCCCACCGGCAGGGCCGCTCCGAGCAGTACCAGCACCAGCTGGTGGGGGACCAGTTCGACCAGGCCGGCGCCCACGCCGAGACCCACCGCGTTCGGCGCGAACATCAGGGTGCCGGCCGTCGCCGCCGCACGGCCCAGCAGCGCGTCCGGCGTCTCCCGCTGGACCGCCGTCAGGGCGGCCACCAGCACGCACGGCAGGCCCAGGCCGATCGCCGCGCTGCTCACCAGCGCCACGGGGTCGGACGGAACGGCCCGTGCCGCCACGGCGACGGCGGTGACGGCGATCCCGCAGGCGGCGAAGCGCAGACCGCCGAACCTGCGCAGGAGCGGACCCGCGGCCAGCCCGCCGGCCACCGAACCCGCCCCCTGGACGGTGTAGAGCACCCCGGCGTACGCGGGAGGCCGCCCGAGTCCGTCCACCACCGCGTACAGCAGCGCGCCGTTGACGCCCGCGAAGAGCATGGTCGTGCCGCCCGCGAGGACCAGCGCCCGCGGCGTCGGGTGACGCCACAGCACGCGGGCGCCCTCGGCGGTACGCTCCCACGGGCTCCCCTGCACCCGGCGCGGGCTCTCCTCGCGGACGCGCAGCAGGGCGTACAGGGCCGCAGCCAGTACGAAGGTGCACGCGTCGAGGACGGCGACCCAGGCGCCGCCGCAGGCCGCGTACAGGCCCGCTCCCGCCAGTGGGGCGACCAGCTTCATGCCCTCGGCGGCGGCCGTCCGCAGCCCGTTGAGGTCGCCGAGCAGCCGCCGGTCGACCGCCACCGCCACCAGGGCCGCCTCCGCCGCGTCCTGGACGACGCCCGTCGCGCCGTAGACGAGGAGCACCGCGAACAGCAGCCACACGGTGTCCCGCGCCCCCACGGCGCAGAGCGGCAGGAGCAGCGCGGCCAGGCCCAGATTCGTCCACACCAGCAGCGGTCCGCGCCGGGTGCGGTCCGCGAGGGCGCCCAGCAGGGGACCCGCGAGGGTGGGCGCCCACAGGGCGAGGACGCACAGCGCCGCCAGGCCGTCCGAACCCGTCAGGTCCTTCACCCAGACGCCCGCCACCAGCCACATCGCCGACGAGCCGAACCCGGACACGACCACCGCGCCCAGGTACAGCCCCGCCTCGCGGTCCCGCAGGACACGCGTCACCGTCCATGTCGTCATGGACGGCAAGCGTGCGGCTAAGGCCCCCTCGCCGGGATCGGGCAACTGCCCTACGCGGCCTGCGGGACGGTGACCACCAGCTTGCCCCGGGGGTGGCCGTCCGTCAGATGGCGGACGGCGTCGGCGGCCTCGGACAGGGGGTAGGTGCGGTCGACGGCCGGGACGATCTCGCCGCTCTCGGCGAGGCTCCGCAGCGTCAGCAGGTCCTCGCGGCGGGACACGGACATCAGGTTGCGGAGGTTCTGGCGCACGAACGGCGACAGCAGGACGGCGCGCAGCTGGCGGTCCAGGCCGCCCAGCCACGGGCCGCCGCCCTCGCCGCCGGCGATGACGAGGGTGCCGCGCGGGGCGAGGACGCGGCGCAGGCGCGGCAGCGGGCGGTTGCCCGCCACGTCGAGGATCACGTCGTAGCGGACCGGGCCCTCGGTGACGTCCTCGCGGGTGTAGTCGACGACCCTGGTGGCGCCCAGCGAGCGGACGAGGTCCGCGCCGCCGGGGCCGCACACGCCGGTCACCTCCGCGCCGTACATCACCGCGAGCTGCACGGCGAAGCTCCCCACGCCCCCCGAGGCGCCGATGACGAGGACCTTCTGCCCCGGCCGGGGGCGGGCCGTGCCGCGCAGGGCCTGGAGGGCGGTCTGGCCGGAGACGGGGAGGGCGGCGGCCTGCTCGAAGGTGAGGTTCGTCGGCTTGGGGACGAGCCGGCCGGCCTTGGCGCACGTGTACTCGGCGAAGGCGCCCTCGCAGGTGCCGAAGACCTCGTCGCCCGGCTTCAGGCCGGTCACCTTCGCCCCGACGGCCTCCACGGTGCCGGCGCCGTCCCAGCCGCGGACCGGGTTCCTGGGTCTGCGGAGGCCGAGGGCGATGCGGGCGACGTAGGGGCGGCCGGTCATGAGGTGCCACACGCTCGGGTCGACTCCGGCGGCGCGGACCCGGACGAGCACCTCGTCGTCCCCGGGTACGGGACGGTCGATGTCCCGCAGTTCCAGGACGTCGACGGGGCCGTAGACATCCTGAACGATCGCTTTCATGGGGATCCCCTCTCGCGGGCCGGTGCACGGAGCACCCCGGCGGCGATGACTTTCGCGGCCGCCGCCGGTCTACCTCAGGAGTGGAGACGCCTACGGAGGAGTTTCGGATGACCGACACCATGCTCGACCTCGGACCGCAGGCCCGGATCGTGGCCGGGCTCGCCGAGCGGGTGCGCGAGGAGCAGCTCGACGGCGTGACCCCGTGCCCCGCGTACGCGGTGCGCAATCTGCTCGGCCATCTGACCGGGCTCGCCATCGCCTTCCGGGACGCCGCGCGCAAGGATCTCGGGCCGACGACGGACACGCCCCCGGACACCGGCCTGCCCGACATCGGGCCCGGCTGGCGCGAGGACCTGGCGAAGACCCTGGACGAGTTCGCCGAGGCGTGGCGCGACCCGGCCGCCTTCACCGGTGAGACCCGGGCGGGCGGGGTGGCGCTGCCGGGCGCGGTCGCCGCCGCGGTCGCGGCCGACGAACTCGTCGTGCACGGCTGGGACCTGGCCCGCGCCACCGGCCAGGAGTACGAGCCCGACGCGGACGCGCTCCTGGTGGCGCACGGATTCCTCGCCGCCTCGGCGGCGGAACCGGCCGGCGGGGACGGCATCTTCGGCCCCGTCGTGCCCGTGCCGGACGACGCGCCCCTCCTGACCCGGGCGATCGGCCTGAGCGGCCGCGACCCCCACTGGACCCCGTAGGACACCCGCCCCCGACCTCCGCCCGGCCCGGAGACCGCCCCTCCACGGCGACACCCGGGGGCGCGGGGCCGGCGGTGCGGTCGGGGGGACCGGATTCCGTCCCGCGAGGTCGGTACGCCGCTGGGCAGGCCGGGGGACGCCAGGTCGGCGGGGTGGGCAGGCCGACCGGGTGCGCCTCGCGCGGTCGGTGCGGCAGGCGCCGGTCGGCCGCACGCCCGGACCTGTGGCGCCCCCGCGTGCCAACTGCTCCCCGTCCAGGGGGATGTGGCCGCCCGCCCGGGCGTCACGAGGGTGAGAGCCTGCCCCGCGTGGGCGAGGCCCTGCCCTGACCGCTTCCTGGCTGGTCCGGGGTACCCGTGTCGCCCTCGCGGGTCTCCGGCCCCGGGTGGCCAAGCTCCCTCACGCAGACGCCAGTTGGCGTGCCCGCACCTGGGCGGCCCGGGTGCCGGTACGGGGGCGTCGCCGGCGAAGTGTGGGTGGGGGGTGCCCCTCGGGGCGGGGTTTCGTAGGCTCGCTCCCGTGGCGATCACCCTCACCGTCCTCGGCACCGCCTCCCCGCACCCGGGGCCCGGCCGTCCCTGCTCCGGGTATCTGCTGAGCGGCGGCGGCGCCGAGGTGTGGGTCGACGCCGGGCCCGGCAGCTTCGCGGAGTTGCAGAGGTACACGGATCCGGCACGGCTGAGCGCGATCTGGATCTCGCATCTGCACGCGGACCACAGCGCCGACCTGCTGTCGGCCGTCTACGGGTTCGCCTACGGCGGGCTCACCCCGCCGCGGCCCGTCCCCGTCCTCGCGCCCGAGGCGTGCGGACAGCGGCTCGCCGGTTTCTTCGGGCGGCCCGACGCGGGGTTCCTGGACGGAATCCTCGACCTCAGGCCGCTCCGGGACGGTGCCGAGGCACGCTTCGGTGGGCTGCGGCTGACCAGCCGCGCTGTCGTGCACGACACCGAGGCGTACGGGCTGCGCGCCGAGTGCGCGGGCGCCGTCCTCGCGTACTCCGGGGACACCGGCCCCTGTGCCGCGCTCACCCGGCTCGCGGACGGCGCCGACGTGTTCCTCTGCGAGGCCGACGTCGACCGGCATCCCGGCGGCGAAGAGCGAACGCGGGTCCATCTCACGCCGGAGGAAGCGGGCGAGGCGGCCCGCAGGGCGGGCGTCGGCGAGCTGCTCGTGACCCATGTCGGACCCACGCTCACCCGGGAGTCGGCGACCGCGCGGGCCGCCGCCGTGTTCGGCGGCCGTACCGTCACCGCACGCGAGGGCGACGTCCGGACCGTCCGCGGCGCCGGGGGACCCCGCCGGTAAGTCGTCCGGACTTCTTTTGCCGGAAGCGTTGACGAAACACGAGCGCGCTTCTAGCTTCAACGCGTCGTACTTCGTACGTCATATATGAGACGCGATACGCGAGATCAGATGTACGCGATCCGCACGTGAGATCCGAGAGGCGCGCATGACCTCTGTGCCCACACCGATCCCGTCCCGCACGCAGTACGTGCTGGAGGGGATCAAACACCGCATCCTGACCGGGCAGTTGACCCCGGGTCAGGCCCTGGTCGAAACCGAACTCGCCGCGCAGTTCGGGGTGTCCAAGACCCCCGTGCGCGAGGCGCTCAAGACCCTGGCCGGCACCGGGCTCGTCGTGATGAACCAGTACAAGGGCGTCACGGTGCGCATGGTGGACGCGGACATGGCGCGCGAGGTGTACGACGTACGGCTGCTCCTCGAACCCGAGGCACTGCGGCGGGCGGTGCGCCGCGGAGCCTCCCTGGACGCGGCGCGCGACGCCCTCGGCCGTTCCGACGACGCCTCCGACACCGCCGAACGCTCTCTGGCCAACCGGGAGTTCCACCGCGCCCTGTACGTCTCCTGCGGCAACCCGCTGCTCGGCCGGATGCTGGACGAGGTCCGTGACCAGGCCGCCCTGGTCTCCGCCGTCGCCTGGGCGGCCGACCCGTCCTGGGAACGCGAGGCGAACGAGCACCGGGAGATCCTGCGGCTCGCCCTCGACGGCGACGCGGACGGCGCGGCGAGCGCCCTCCACGCGCACATCGCGTCGTTCGTGCAGCGGGCCTTCCCCGAGGCCCGGGGAGAGGACGGTCAGGGATGACGGCGGCGTACGAGACCCAGCGGGCCGCGCTCGCCGAGGTCGTGGCGATCCCGGTGACCCCCTTCGCCGAGGACGGCACGGTCGACCGCGACACCCACCGGGCCCTGCTGCGCCGACTGCTCGACGGCGGTGTGCGCACCCTCACCCCGAACGGCAACACCGGCGAGTTCTACGCGCTGACCCCCGAGGAGCGGCAGCTCGTCACGGAGCTGACCGTCGAGGAGGCGGGGGACCGCGCCGTGACCCTGGTCGGCGTCGGCCACGACGTGCCGACCGCCGTCGCCTCCGCCCGGCACGCCCGCGAACTGGGCGCGCAGATGGTGATGGTCCACCAGCCCGTGCACCCGTACGTGTCCGACGGGGGCTGGGTCGACTACCACCGGGCCATCGCGGAGGCCGTGCCCGAGCTGGGCGTCGTCCCGTACCTGCGCAACGCGCTGCTCCCGGGCGCGCGGCTCGCCGAACTCGCCGACGCCTGCCCGAACGTCATCGGCGTGAAGTACGCGGTCCCGGACGCGGCGCGCTTCGCCGCCTTCGCCCGCGACGCCGGCCTGGAACGGTTCGTGTGGGTGGCCGGACTCGCCGAGCCGTACGCCCCCTCGTACTTCTCCGCGGGCGCCACCGGCTTCACCTCGGGGCTGGTGAACGTCGCCCCGTCCGTCTCGCTGAACATGATCGAAGCGCTTCGATCCGGGGACTATCCGGCGGCCATGAAGGTGTGGGAGCAGATCCGCCGGTTCGAGGAGCTGCGCGCCGCCGACGGCTCCGCGAACAACGTGACCGTGGTCAAGGAGGCGCTCGCCTCGCTCGGTCTGTGCCGTCGCGACGTACGGGCCCCGAGCAAGCCGCTGCCGGAGCCCGAGCGGGCGGAAGTCGCCGCGATAGCCGCGGGGTGGTCGCAGTGAAGCGCCCCGAAGACCTCAGAAGCCACCAGTGGTACGGCAGCGGCGTCTCCTCGAGTCTGCGCTCCTTCAGCCACCGCGCCCGCACCCGCCAGCTCGGCTACCTCCCCGAGGAGCACCTGGGCAAGCCGGTCATCGCGATCCTGAACACCTGGTCGGACATCAACCCCTGCCATGTGCACCTGCGTGACCGCGCACAGGCCGTGAAGCGGGGGGTGTGGCAGGCCGGCGGCTTCCCGCTGGAGTTCCCGGTCTCCACCCTGAGCGAGACCTTCCAGAAGCCGACCCCCATGCTCTACCGCAACCTGCTCGCGATGGAGACCGAGGAGCTGCTCCGGTCCTACCCCGTGGACGGCGCGGTGCTGATGGGCGGCTGCGACAAGTCCACGCCCGCCCTGCTGATGGGCGCGGCCTCCGTCGACCTGCCGGCCGTCTTCGTGCCCGCCGGGCCCATGCTGCCCGGCCACTGGCGCAACGAGGTCCTCGGCTCCGGCACCGACATGTGGAAGTACTGGGACGACAAGCGCGCCGGCCTGATCGGCGACTGCGAGATGTCCGAGCTGGAGAGCGGACTCGCCCGCTCCCCGGGCCACTGCATGACGATGGGCACGGCGTCCACGCTCACCGCCGCCGCCGAGGCCCTCGGCGTCACCGTCCCGGGCGCCTCCAGCATCCCGGCCGTCGACTCCGGGCACGACCGGATGGCCGCCGCCGCGGGCCTTCGCATCGTCGAACTGGTGCACAAGGACCGCAGGTTGAGCCAGATCCTCACCGAGGACGCCTTCACCGACGCGGTCACCACCGTCCTCGGGCTCGGCGGCTCCACCAACGCGGTGATCCACCTGATCGCGATGGCCGGCCGCGCGGGCGTGCGCCTCACCCTGGACGACTTCGACCGCATCGCCCGCACGGTCCCGGTGCTCGCCAACGTCCGGCCCGGCGGACAGACGTACCTGATGGAGGACTTCCACTTCGCCGGCGGCCTGCCCGGGTTCCTGTCCCGCATCCCGGACCTGCTGCACCTGGACCGGCCCACCGTCTCGCACGACACGATGCGCGAGCAGCTCGCCGGCGCCCGGGTGCACGACGACGACGTCATCCGCCCGCGGGACAACCCGGTCGCGGACGAGGGCGGAGTCGCCGTGCTGCGCGGCAACCTCTGTCCCGACGGGGCCGTCATCAAGCACATCACCGCCGAACCGCGCCTGCTGCGGCACACCGGTCCCGCCGTCGTCTTCGACGACTACCGCACCATGCAGCGCACCATCGACGACCCGGACCTGGGCATCACCGCCGACAGCGTGCTGGTGCTGCGCAACTCCGGACCCAAGGGCGGCCCCGGCATGCCGGAGTACGGCATGCTGCCGATCCCCGACCGGCTGCTCAAGCAGGGGGTGCGGGACATGGTGCGGATCTCGGACGCCCGTATGAGCGGCACGAGTTACGGCGCCTGCGTCCTGCACGTGGCACCGGAGTCCTACGTCGGCGGCCCGCTCGCCCTGGTGCGCACCGGCGACAGCATCACCCTCGACGTCGCGGCGCGGTCGCTGCGACTCGACGTCGACGACGCCGAGCTGGAGCGGCGCCGGGCGCGGTGGACGGCGCCGCCCGAGCGGTACGAGCGAGGCTACGGCGCGCTCTACGCCGAACAGATCACGCAGGCCGACACCGGCTGCGACTTCGCCTTCCTGGCCAGGCCGGGGAAGGTGCCGGACCCGTACGCGGGCTGACTCCACGGCCGCGCCCCCACGGCCGAGCACACGAACACCGTACGTGAAGCGCTTCGACGGAACCGCTCAGAAGCGCACAGCACCACCGGCTCGACCGCACCGGCGCGCACCGCGCGACCGGCCCGACCGCACCGGCGTGACCCGCCCGGCTCGCAGACCGGCGCGAGCGGGTCGACGCGCGCACCCCGAGAACGGCTCGACCCGCACACCACGAACGGAGAACAGTCATGGCACAAGCCGCAGCCGTGGCGAAACAGCCCGCGCCACCCCGGCGGCGCCGTGGCTCGTCGACGCCGCGCAGACTCCCGTACCTGCTGATCGCTCCCGCCGGCCTGCTCATGCTGGGCTTCATCGCCTACCCGGTGATCAGCGTCTTCTACTACAGCCTGCAGCACTACAACCCCACCAAGCCCTGGCGCAACGGCTACGCGGGCCTCGACAACTTCGCGCACGCCTTCACCGAGGACCCGCAGTTCTGGGACACGCTGACCTTCAGCGCCCAGTGGGTCGTCGTCGAGGTGGGACTGCAACTCCTCTTCGGCCTCGCGCTCGCCCTGATCGTCAACCAGACCTTCGTGGGCCGGGCGATCGGCCGGGCGCTGGTCTTCTCACCGTGGGCCGTCTCCGGCGTGCTGACCTCCGCGATCTGGGTGCTGCTCTACAACTCCCAGACGGGCATCACCCGTTACCTGGCCGACGTGGGCATCGGCGAGTACGGCACCAGCTGGCTGTCGGACACGGCCACCGTCTTCCCGGCCGCCGTCGTCGCCGACCTGTGGCGCGGAGTCCCCTTCTTCGCGATCCTCATCCTCGCCGACCTCCAGTCCGTCTCCAAGGACCTGTACGAGGCCGCCGAGGTCGACGGGGCCAGCCGCTTCAAGCAGTTCCTGCACATCACGCTGCCCCACATCAAGGACGCCATCGTCCTGTCCACGCTGCTGCGCGCCGTGTGGGAGTTCAACAACGTCGACCTCCTCTACACCCTGACCGGCGGCGGACCCGCGGGCGAGACGACCACCCTCCCGCTCTACATC
Source organism: Streptomyces sp. NPDC028308 (assembly GCF_055565855.1). Lineage (NCBI taxonomy): Bacteria > Bacillati > Actinomycetota > Actinomycetes > Kitasatosporales > Streptomycetaceae > Streptomyces > Streptomyces sp. NPDC028308. The sequence goes on along the minus strand of NZ_JBVHTO010000007.1, from coordinate 126,941 downwards.
GCCAACACCAGCGTCGACGCCCACAACTTCGGCTACGCGTCCGCCCTCACCACGGTCGCGTTCGTGATTCTGCTGTTCTGCTCGATCGTCTATCTGCGACTGAGCAAGTTCGGAGGCGGAGACAAGTGATCACCAAGGACGCCGAGACCCTCGTCCCGGTGGTGCCCGCGCCGGTCGCCGAGCAGCCCCGGCCGCGCCCACGCCGTACCCGCCGCGCCTGGGACGAGGTCCCCCGCTGGCACATCTACCTCCCGCTCTCCGTCTACCTGGTCTTCACCCTCGTCCCCTTCTACTGGATCCTGCTCTTCGCGCTCCGGCCCGCCGGCTCGACCTCGCTCCTGCCGTGGCCCGTCACCTTCGAGCACTTCGACAAGGTGTGGACCGAGCGCAGCTTCGGGGTCTACTTCCAGAACAGCGTCCTGATCGCTGTGACCACCCTGGTGATGACGACGGTCGTCGCGCTGGCCGGCGGTTACGCGCTCGCCCGCTTCGACTTCAAGGTCAAGCGCGCCTTCATGCTGGCGCTGCTCTGCTCGCAGTTCGTGCCGGGCGCCCTGCTGCTCGTGCCGCTGTTCCAGATCTTCGCCAAGCTCCAGTTGATCAACTCGATCGGCAGCGTCGTCATCGCCGAGACGGTCTTCCAGCTGCCGCTGTCGATGATCCTCATCAGCGGCTTCATCAGGAACGTGCCGTACTCCCTGGAAGAGGCCGCCTGGGTCGACGGCTGCAACCGCTTCCGCGCCTTCCGGATCGTCGTACTCCCGCTGCTGCGGCCGGGGTTGATCGCCGTCGGCTCCTTCGCCTTCGTGCACGCCTGGAACCACTTCCTGTTCGCCCTGATGTTCCTCAGCAACCAGGACAAGCAGACCCTCCCCGTCGGCCTCAACACCCTGATGAGCTCGGACAGCGTGGACCTGGGCGCGCTCGCCGCGGGCGGCATCATCGCGGCCGTACCCGTGGTCATCGTCTTCGCCTTCATCCAGAGGTGGCTGATCACCGGCTTCAGCGCGGGGGCGGTGAAGGGATGAGCCGCCCGCTGCCACCGCGCACGCCCACCGGCACCGCGCCGCTGCCCGTCGTCCTCGCGGGTGCCCGCGGCCACGGCCGCTGGCACCTGGCCAACATCCGCCGGCTCCAGGACAAGAGCCTCGTCCGGCTGGCGGGCGTCTGCGAGCTGACGCCGCTCACCGGCGAGGAACTGGACGGCTTCACCGGTCCGGGCCAACTCCCCGCGCAGTCGGCCGACTTCGGCGCCCTCCTCGACGCCACCGGCGCGAGCGTCGCGGTGATCTGCACCCCCATCCCCACCCACGCCGACCTCGCGCTGACGGCCGCCGCACGGGGCGTGCACCTGCTCCTGGAGAAGCCGCCCGCGCCGTCCTACGCCGAGTTCGGCAGGATGGCCGAGGGCATCGCCGCGGCCGGTGTCGCCTGCCAGATCGGCTTCCAGTCGCTGGGCTCGCACGCCGTGCCCGCCATCCGCGAGCTGATCGCCTCGGGCGCGCTCGGCCCGGTGGCCGGGATCGGCGCGGCCGGCGCCTGGGCCCGGGACGAGGACTACTACCGGCGGGCACCGTGGGCGGGCAGGCGCCGGATGGACGGCGCCGACGTGGTCGACGGCGCGCTGACGAACCCGCTCGCCCACGCCGTCGCCACCGCGCTCGCACTCGACGGCGGCACACGCGCCGAGGACGTCGCCGGGATCGAGACGGAGCTGCTGCGCGCCAACGACATCGAGTCCGACGACACCTCCTGCGTCCGCGTCACCACCCGGGACGGCGGCCGGATCACCGTGGCCGTCACCCTGTGCGCCGAACACCCGGACGAGCCGTACGTGCTGGTGCACGGCGGCAGCGGACGCGTCACCTTCTGGTACAAGCAGGACCGCGTGCTCGTGCAGCGGTCGGGACGCGGACCCGAGGAGATCCAGTACGGCCGCACGGACCTGCTGGAGAACCTGGTCGCCCATCTGACGGACGGCACCGACCTGCTGGTCACCCCCGAGTCGACCGGCGCGTTCATGAAGGTCGTCGAAGCGGTCCGCCGGGCCCCGGACCCGGTCGCGCTGCCCGAGGACTTCTGGGAGACGGTCCCCGGGGAGAACCGCCGGGTCGTGCGCGGCATCGACGGACTGGTCGCGGCCGCCGCCGACACCCTCGCCCTCTACTCCGAACTCGGCGCCCCCTGGGCGCTGTCGAACGAGGTGAGCAGCCGATGAACAACGATTCGCTCGTCCTGCGCGTCGCCGGCCGCCCGGTCGGCCGTTACGTCACCCGGCCCGAGCTGCCGCCCCGGCTCTCGCCCCGCCCCTACCTCCACCCGGTCACCACCCTGGCGGGCACGGCCGTCACCGAGCTGAGCCCCGCCGACCACACCCACCACCTCGGCGTCGGTGTCGCCGTTCCCGACGTCGAGGGGCACAACTTCTGGGGCGGACGCACCTACGTCCGCGACCGGGGACCGACCGAGCTGGACAACCACGGCGCCCAGCGGCACGGCGGCTTCCAACTGCGCGATCCCGACGGCTTCGTGGAGGAACTGCGCTGGATCGCCGCGAGCCGCGAGCTGCTGCACGAACGCCGTACGGTCGCCGCCACCGGACTCACCGACACCGCCTGGGCGCTGGACTTCACGTTCTCGCTCACCAACACGACCGGGCGGACGCTGTCCATCGGCAGCCCCGCCACCAACGGGCGGCCCGGCGCGGCCTACGGCGGCTTCTTCTGGCGGGCCCGCAAGGAGGCCGGGGCGCCGCGGGTGTTCACAGCCGGCACCGAGGGCGAGGACCGGGTCCACGGCTCGCGCGCCGACTGGCTGGCCCTGGTGGGCAGTTCCTGGACGCTCGTCTTCGCCGGCGCCACCGAGGACACGCGCCGCGACCCGTGGTTCGTCCGCACCGCCGAGTACCCGGGCGTCGGCTCCTCCCTCGCCCACGACGAGCGGCTGCCGCTCGCCGCCGGGGAGACGGCCGTCCGGCGGATCGTCACCGTGGTCGCCGACGGCTGCCTGGACCGGGACGCGGCAGCGGCCCTCGTGCGCAAGGCGGTGAGCCCGTGACCAGGGACTTCAGCGCGGACCTCGGGGACGGGACCTACCGCAACCCCGTCCTCGACGCCGACTGGTCCGACCCCGACGTCCTCCGCGTGGGCGACGACTTCTACCTGACCGCCTCCAGCTTCGGCCGCGCCCCCGGCCTGCCGCTGCTGCACTCCCGGGACCTGGTCAACTGGACCCTGGTCGGCCACGCCCTCGAACGCCTGGAACCCGCCGAGGAGTTCGCGAGGCCCCGGCACGACCGCGGCGTCTGGGCGCCCTCCCTGCGCCGTCACGACGAGCGGTTCTGGATCTTCTGGGGCGACCCCGACCACGGCGTCTTCCAGGTCAACGCGCCCGAGATCCGCGGACCTTGGACCCGGCCGCACCTGGTCAAGGAGGGCAAGGGGCTCATCGACGCCTGCCCGCTGTGGGACGAGGAGAGCGGCGAGGCCTATCTCGTGCACGCCTGGGCCAAATCGCGCTCCGGCGTCAAGAACCGGCTCACCGGGCACCGGATGCGGCCCGACGGCACCGGGCTGCTCGACGAGGGCAAGGTGATCGTCGACGCCGACCGGATCCCCGGCTGGTTCACCCTCGAAGGGCCCAAGCTGTACCGGCACGACGGCTGGTTCTGGATCTTCGCCCCCGCCGGGGGAGTCGAGACCGGCTGGCAGGGCGTCTTCCGCTCCCGGGGCTTCTTCGGGCCCTACGAGGAACGGATCGTGCTGGAGCAGGGGGACACGCAGGTCAACGGCCCGCACCAGGGCGCCTGGGTGCGCACCGCGTCCGGCGAGGACTGGTTCCTGCACTTCCAGTCCCGCGGCCCGTACGGGCGGGTCGTCCACCTCCAGCCGATGCGGTGGGCGGACGGCGGCGGTTCCGACGCGGACGCGGGGGCCGAGGCGGGCTGGCCGGTGCTCGGTGACGCGGGCACCCCCGTCGCCGTACACCGCAAGCCGGACCTGCCGCGTCAGCCTCCGCACGCGCCGGGCACCGACGACGACTTCCCCGGCGGGCGGTTCGGCCGGCAGTGGCAGTGGACCGCCAACCCCCAGGACGGCTGGGCCACCCAGCACTCCGCCGACGGACTGCGGCTGACCTGTGTACGGACGGCGGACGCGCACGATCTGCGGCTGCTGCCGAACGTACTCACGCAGCGGCTGCCCGGGATCGCCGCCACCGTCGAGGTCGAACTCGCCCTGACGGGCGAGGAACCGGGCGCCCGCGCGGGACTCGCCGTCCTCGGCGACGCCTACAGCTGGATCGGCCTCGAACGGGGGAGCGACGGGGCGGTGCGGCTCGTGCACCGCTTCGCCGAGCCCGTGACCGAGCGGGAGCGGGACGCCGCGCACCCGCGGCCCGCCCCCAAAGGACGGGCGCGGCTGCGGATCGACATCGGCGCGGGAGCGCGCTGCCGTTTCTCCTGCGATCTCGGGGACGGCCCGCTGCCGTCCGGCCCGGTGTTCGCGGCCACGCCCTGGCGCTGGGTCGGCGCCCTGCTCGGCCTCTTCGCGCTCGCGCCCGACGGCACCGGACACGCCGGCGCTGCCACGTTCACGCACTTCCGCGTCACCGCGACCCCCTGAGGGTCGACTCCACCTCCGTCGTACGCCTGTCGGGAGCCGCCATGTCACACCCATCGAGCAAGCGCTTACCGAGACCGGGACCGGGCGCCCCCACGGCCGCCGCCGGCCCGGCGGACGACGGAGCCCGGGCACCCCGTGCCCGCCACTGAGCCCCCCGCCCGGCCCCTGGACCCCGAGCCCCCGACGGGACTCGCGGGCCGCTCGGTCCGGGGCAGCACTCGCAGCACCCACCACCCCGTTGGATCCAGCAGAAGAAGAGAGCCGACCATGAAGAGCAGCATCCGGAGAAACAGCCGAGGCGGGTACCGCGCGGCCACGGCCGTCGCCCTGAGCGCCGTCCTCGCGCTCACCGCCACCGCCTGCGGAGACGACGGCAGCGGTGCCGGCGGGGACAAGGGCGACGAGGGATCGGGCAAGGGCGAGATCACCTTCTGGGACAACAACACGGCCGTCCGCCGTGACGTCTGGATGGAGATCATCAAGGACTTCGAGAAGAAGTACCCCGACATCGAGGTCAACTACGTCGGGATCCCCGCCGAGAGCGTCCAGTCCAAGTACGACACGGCCATCCAGGGCGGCGGCCTGCCGGACGTCGGCGGTGTCGGTGCCGCGATGCTCGCCGGGATCGCCGCGCAGAACGCCCTCGAACCCCTGGACTCGCGCCTCGCCGAGAGCCCGCTCGACGGCAAGCTGAACGAGGGCATGCTCGACTCGGTGAAGGTCGCCGGCGGCCAGGACAAGCTGTTCACCGTCCCGACCTCCGCGAGCAACGGCGTGCTGTACTACCGCACCGACCTGTTCAAGGCGGCGGGTCTGGAGGCGCCGACCACCTGGTCCAAGTTCTACGAGGCCGCCGCCAAGCTCACGGACAAGGGCAAGAACGAGTTCGGCTACACGATCCGCGGCGGCGCCGGTTCCATCGCGCAGGCCCTGGACGCGATGTACGGCCAGACCGGGATCACCGAGTTCTGGGACGGCGACAAGACCACGGTCGACGACCCGAAGAACGTGGCCGCGCTGGAGAAGTACGCCGCGCTCTACAAGAAGGCCACCCCGTCCGCCGACGTCAACAACGACTTCACCAAGATGGTCTCGCAGTGGGACAGCGGCAGGATCGGCATGCTGAGCCACAACCTGGGCTCCTACCAGGACCACGTGAAGGCGCTCGGTGACGACAAGTTCCGCGGCCTGCCGAACCCGACCACGGACGACGGCACCCGGGTCCAGGTGTCCAACCCCGTCGACGGGCTCGCCCTGTTCAAGTCCAGCAAGAACAAGTCGGCCGCCTGGCGGTTCATCGAGTTCGCCGCCTCCCACGAGGCCAACAGCAAGTGGAACGAGTCGGCGGGCGCCATCCCGTCCAACACGGAGGCGGCCGGGGACGCGTGGATCCAGAAGGCCGAGCCGACCAAGCTCGCGGCCGAGGCACTGAACAGCGGCAGCACGAAGATCGTGCAGCTGCCGTACTACCTGCCGGACTGGAACACCATCTCCAAGACCGACAACGAGCCGAACTTCCAGAAGGTCCTGCTCGGCAAGATGTCGGCCGAGGACTTCCTGCACACCCTGGCCGACCAGCTCGACGAGGCCCAGGCGGAGTGGAAGCAGCAGCAGAAGTAGCGGCTCCGCCCCCGAGCGCGGGGGCCGGCGGCGGTCCGTCCGAGGGCGCCGCCGCCGGCCCCGCCCCCCGAACTCCCCCGCAGCGCGCCGAAAGCGAGGCACCCCGACGTGTCCCTCACCCGCAGACAGGTCACCGCGGCGGCCCTCGCCGCCGTTCCGCTCACCGCCGCGGCGGCGGCCCCCGCGTCCGCCGGCCCCTCGCCGCAGGGGCCCCGGCGGGGGCGCACCCTCTTCATCGCAGGTGACTCCACCGCCGCCCAGAAGTACGCCGACGCCGCGCCGGAGACCGGCTGGGGCATGGCGCTGCCGTTCTTCCTGCACCGGGACCTCGCGGTCGCCAACCACGCCGTGAACGGGCGCAGTTCGAAGAGCTTCGTCGACGAGGGTCGCCTCGACGCCGTCCTCGCGGCGATCCGGCCGGGCGACCTCCTCCTCGTCCAGTTCGGTCACAACGACGAGAAGACCGCCGACCCCACCCGCTACACCGAGCCCTGGACCACCTACCAGGACCAGCTGCGGCTGTACGTCGACGGGGCGCGGGCCCGGGATGCGCGGCCGGTGCTCGCCACCTCCGTCGAGCGCAGGAGGTTCGACGCGGACGGCACCGCCCTGCCGACCCACGGCGACTACCCGGCGGCGATGCGGGCGCTCGCCGAGGAGGAGGGGGTCGCCCTGCTGGACGTCCAGGCCCTGTCGCTCGCCCTGTGGCAGCGGCTCGGCCCGGAGGAGACCAAGAGGTACTTCAACTGGACCGCGACGGAGCAGGACAACACCCACTTCAACCCGCCCGGCGCGATCGCCGTGGCCCGCCTCGTAGCGGGCGAGCTGACGCGCCGCCGGGCCGTCGCACCGCGGGACGTGCGCCGGCTCGACGGCGACGTTCCCGAGTCCTGGATCACCTGGCCCACCGCCTGACGGAAAGAGAGCCGCACGATGAGCAGATCCAAGCGTCATGCACGTGTCATGGGAGGCCTGCGGGCCGCCGTGTCCCTGGCCGGCTGCACCGCCCTGGTGCTGGCCGTCACGGGCACCACCACCGCCCAGGCCCAGGGCCGCGACCCGGGCCGCGAGAGGCTGGCCGCCGGTGACGGCTGGGGCTCCGCGGGCACCGGCACCACCGGGGGCTCGGCGGCCGACGCCGCGCACGTCAGGACCGTCACCACCTGGGAGCAGTTCAGGACCGCGCTCCGGGAGGGCGGCACCGCACCGAAGATCATCAAGATCAGGGGCACGATCGACGCCAACGCCGCGGGCTGCTCCTCCTTCGCGGCCGACGGCTACGACTTCGGCGCCTACCTGGAGAAGTACTCCCCGGAGAACTGGGGCCTGGACACGGACCTGGAGGGCGAGCCCGCCGACAGCCCCGAGGGACTGCGCCGGATCTCCGCCGCCCGCCAGGCCGAGGCCGTCAAGGTGAGCATCCCGGCCAACACGACCGTCATCGGCGTCGGGAGGAACGCGGGGCTGAAGGGCGCGAGCCTGCAGATCACCGGCGTGGACAACGTGATCGTCCGCAACCTCACCGTCGAGAGCCCCCTCGACTGCTTCCCGCAGTGGGACCCCACCGACGGCGCCACCGGCAACTGGAACTCCGAGTACGACAGCGCGGTCGTGTACGGCTCCACGCACGTCTGGCTGGACCACAACACGTTCACCGACGGCGCCCATCCCGACAGTTCGCTGCCCAGGTACTTCGGCATGGTCTACCAGCAGCACGACGGCGAGCTCGACATCGTGAAGGGCGCCGACTTCGTGACGGCCTCCTGGAACGTCTTCACCGAGCACGACAAGACCCTCATGATCGGCAACAGCGACAGCGCGGCCACCGCCGCCGTCGACCGCGGCCACCTCAAGGTGACGCTGCACCACAACCTGTTCTCCGGCGTCGTCGAGCGCGCCCCGCGCGTCCGCTTCGGGCAGGTCGACGCGTACAACAACCACTACGTCGCCGACACGTCGTACGCCTACAGCTTCGGCATCGGCATGGAGTCCCGGCTCGTCGCCGAGAAGAACGCGTTCACGCTGCCGGCCGGCGTCAGCGCCGCGAAGATCCTCAAGAAGTGGAAGGAGGCCCCGGTCACCGCCACGGGCAACCACGTCAACGGCGCACCCGTCGACCTGATCGCCGTGCACAACGCGGAGATCCCGGCGGAGACGCTCCAGTCGGGGGCGGGCTGGACGCCGACCCTGCGCACGCGGGTCGACTCCCCGAAGGCGGTGCCCGGCATCGTCGACCACCGCGCGGGCGCCGGAAAGATCTGCTGACCCGCGCCGACCGGCCGGGCCGGAGCGGCTCCGCACGCGCCCCGCACCCGGGGCCCGCCGCTCCGGCCCTCCGGCCCCACACCCGCACCCGCACCCGCACCCGGAACCTGGCTGCGCACCCGCACCCGCACCCGGAACCTGGCTCCGGCCCCGCACCCGGAACCTCTCGGGGTCCGGACCGGGGCCTGCCGCTCCGCCCCCTCCCCACCACCGCCTCCGCGACCTGGCGAAGACCCGGGCCGCGGCGAAGGAGCATCACCATGCCCTCGCGTCATCCCCGGCCCGCCCCCGGACGCAGGACCTTCCTCGTCGCCGGCACCGGAGCCGCCCTCGCGCTCGGACTGTCCGGCCCCGCGCACGCGGCCCCGCGGTCACCCTTCGGACGGTACGGCTCGCCCGCCGCCCGCCTCACGGAGCGGACCGTGTACGTGGACGCGTCCGGCGCCGGTGACTTCACCGGCGTCCAGGCCGCGGTCAGCGCCACCACCGGCGCCGGCACCACCCTCGTCATCGCCCCCGGCGTCTACCGCGAGACGGTCGCCGTCGGCACCGCGCGTACGGACATGACCTGGATCGGCGCCTCCGAGAACCCCCGTGACGTCGTGGTCGTCTACGACAACGCCAACGGCACCCCGAAGCCCGGCGGCGGCACCTACGGCACGACCGGATCCGCCACCACCACCGTGCAGGCCGACGGCTTCACCGCCCGCTGGATCACCTTCGCCAACGACTGGCTGCGCGCCGACCACCCGGAGACCACCGGCACCCAGGCCGTCGCCCTCAAGGTCCAGGGCGACCGCTCCGCCTTCCACCACTGCCGGTTCCTCGGCCACCAGGACACGCTGTACGCCGACTCGGCGGCGCTCGGCACCTTCGCCCGCCAGTACTACGCCCACTGCTACGCCGAGGGCGACGTGGACTTCGTCTTCGGCCGGGCGACCGCGGTGTTCGACCACTGCCGCTTCCACACCCTGGACCGCACCGACCTCGCCGGCGCCCCCTACGGCTTCGTCTTCGCCCCGTCCACCGCCGCCGCCAACCCGCGCGGCTACCTCGTCACGCACAGCCGGATCACCAGCGGGGCGCCGGACGCGTACTACAAGCTGGCCCGGCCCTGGGTGCCCGGCTCGGACCCCACCGCCCGCCCCATGCTGACCGTCCGCGACACCCGCCTGGACGCCGGGACCGACGCCCGCGCGCCCTACACCGACATGTCGGCCGCCCACCCGTGGCAGGACCAGCGCTTCGCCGAGTACCGCAACACGGGCCCGGGCGCCGCCGTTCCGGTCCCGGAGAACCGGCCCCAGCTCACTCGGACCGAGGCCGCGTCGGCGACCCGCAAGGCGTACCTCGGCGACTGGACACCGTGGAGGGAGTGCTGACAGACACGGCTTACGCTCTCCTACACCAGGGCCGGCGCGAACTGCCGTGCCCCGTACGCACGGACGCCCCCGCCGGTCGTCACCGGCGTGGGCGTCGTCCCACCGGCCCTCACCGGCAGGGGTGTTGCTCCGCCGGCCGAGGGGGTTCGGCCGGCGGGACTCGGAGACGGCGGGGCGGTCAGTCGTAACTGACGTCCGACGCCTTGTACTTGCAGGTGGTGCCGTCGGGGCCGCTGCCGAGCTGCGTGGGCTCCTTGCCGGTGTTGTTGCCCTGGAAGCGGACGCACGGCTTGATCTTCTTGCCGCCGTCGCCGTGGACGCGCACCCTGCTGAGCGTCGCGGTGTCCCCGTAGTTGGCGTTGACGCCGACCAGCGTCTTGCCCGGCGTGGTCACGTCGACGTCGTCCACGACGATCGTGCGCTTGTACTGCTTGGAGCAGTTGCCGCACGAGCGGACCAGCTTGCCGAAGTTCTCGACCTGGAAGCCGGTCACGGTCAGCTTGCCGGCACCGTTGAACTGGAACACCTTGTCCGAGGCGGACCTGGCGCCGCCCCCGGTCACGGTGTAGGTGGCCGACGACGAGGTGCCCTTGAAGCTCGCCGCGTCCTCGCCGACGTCCAGCCACCACACGTTCCGCAGGGTGCAACTGCCCTTGCAGTGCACGCCGTCGGCACCCGGGGTGCCGATGACGACGTTCTTGAGGACCGCGCCGTCCGCCAGCTCGAAGACGGGGTCCTGGCCCTCGGACTGCCCGCCGTCGCCGAGGGCGCCGCTGCCGTGGAACTCGCGCAGCTTGCCGTCGTAGGTGCCCGAGACCTCGATCGTCTTCGTCACGGCCTTGCTGCCCTTGGCGTCCGGCCAGGACGTCGCGGCGCCGGCCGTGCCCAGCATCGAGGTGGTGACGATCGCCGCGCCGGTGAGGCCGAGAGCGGCCGCGCCGCCGATGACGGCGCGCCGCCGGGTGACCGTGCGGCGGTGGCGTACGCGCTGTTCGACTCGTGCAGTCATGAACCGTGTTCCTTGGGGGTGGGGGAGATCTTTACGTCTCCTGGTCGCCGCCCGCCCGGAAAGGGTTGCCGCCCACGCGCACTTTTCTCACACCGCGTCTCCACGGACCGCGATCCGTTCCTCCACGGGCCGCGGCCGGACGCCGCTAGGAGCCACCGTCGTCCGTGCCCCGGCGCGCGAAGTCGCCGGCCACGCGCAGCCGCAGGTCCGCCGCCTCGGCGGTCGCCGTGTAGCGGTCGTCCTTCGCGTCCCGGCCGCCGCGCGCATGGTCGTACTGGCCGGCGAACACCCACTCGCCGGCCGGGACGCCGCGGCCCGCCTTGAGGACCCACGTGTAGACGAGGAACCCGTCACGTTCGTCCACCGTCAGCGTGAAGTCGTCCTCCGGCAGCGACCGCCAGGCACCGGCCGACGACACCCCGCCGGTGAGCGCGATCCGCAACTCCACGGTGAGCGCCGTGAGCCGCCTCCCCGTCTTGAGGGTCACCTCGCTCTGCGCCCAGAAGTCGTTGCTGTGCGGGTCGACCGATCCGTCGGACCACAGCGGGCCGTCCTCGACACCCGCCGCGGGTGACCGCGGCGTCGCGGGAGCGGACGCCGCGGCGCCGTCCCGGGCCGTCGGCGTGGGCGACGGGGACGCGGCCGGTTTCCCGGACCGCTCCGGCGCGCCCGAACCTTCCGGCGAGTCCGCCGGCCGCGGTGCCCGGCTCGTCGCGCCCGGGGAGGCGTCGGGGGAGGGGGAGACGGCGACGGTCCGCTGCGCGGGGCCCTCGTCCCGCAGGGCCGACGCGACCGCGTAGCCGCCCACCGCGAGGACACCGGCGACCGCGGCCGTGGCGCCGACGACCCGGACCCAGCCCAGAGCCCTGGGGCCCGCCGTGCGCGCGGGGCCCTCGTCGGAGCCCGCCATCCCGCGCTCGACGCGGGCCAGCATGCGTGCCCGGTCCGGCTCGTGCGACCCGACCGCCTCCCGCAGCCTGCCGCGCAGCTCGTCGTGCACGTCCGGCGCCTTCCTCATCGGTCCGTTCCTCCGGCTCCGCCCGCGCGCAGCACCGCTGCGTGCACGCGCCGCGGGGCCTCCTGCGTCCCGAGGAGCCGCTGCAGTTCGGCCATCCCCTTGGACGTCTGGCTCTTCACCGTACCGACCGAGACACCGAGCGCGAGCGCCGTGTCCTTCTCCGAGAGGTCGAAGGCGTGCCGCAGCACCACGCACGCGCGCTTGCGGAACGGCAGCCGGCGCAGCGCCTCCTGGACGTCCACCACCCCCGGCACGTCGGGGTTCTCGACCCTGTCCTCGCGCTGCGACCAGAACAGGGTGATCCGGCGGCGCTCGCGCACCGCGCTGCGTACGCGGGTGCGGGCCAGGTTGGCGACCACGCCCCGCGCGTACGCCACAGGATGGTCCGCGGCGCGTACCCGGTCCCAGCGGTGCCACAGGGCGAGCAGCGCGTCCGCCGCGAGGTCGTCGGCCGCGTCCGCCTCGCCCGTCAACAGGTGGGCCAGACGCGCCAGTTCGGCGTAGTGCCGTTCGAAGAAGGCGTGGAACTCCACGGAGGCGGCGTCGTCGACGACCGTGCCCACGGGCGACCTCTCCTCGCTGCGTCTTCTCGGCGACCGGTGCTGGGGGCGCGTATACGGCCCCCGGTTCGACCCGGGCGCCGACTCGCGGGCCGCCAGGGCGAGATGCGTGAGCGTACCAGCGTACGTACGGGTCTTCGAACGGCGTATGGCGGGCCGAACCCGATTCCGTAACACGGGGAAAACCTGAACGGGGCGCAGCACGGGAACAATCCAGCCAGCATCCGCACACCCGCCACGCAGGCAACGAGGAGCAGCACCATGTCCGATACGCAGAAGGTGGCCGAGCGCCCGGCGTCCCCGACGCCCGCCGTGAACGGCGTCGACCGGTACTTCAAGATCTCCGCCCGCGGTTCCACCTTCGGCAGAGAGATACGCGGCGGCTTCGCCACGTTCTTCACCATGGCCTACATCCTCGTCCTGAACCCGATCATCCTGGGCAGCGCGAAGGACAAGTTCGGCCACCAGCTCGACGCCGTCCAACTCACCACCGCCACGGCCCTGGTGGCCGCCGTCATGACGATCGTGATGGGCATCGGCGGCAACCTCCCGCTCGCCCTCGCCGCGGGCCTCGGCCTCAACGCCGTCGTCGCCTTCCAGATCGCCCCGCTGATGAGCTGGGACGACGCGATGGGCCTGATCGTCCTCGAAGGCCTGCTCATCTGCGTGCTGGTGGTGACCGGTCTGCGGGAGGCCGTCATGCACGCCATCCCGCAGCCCCTGAAGCAGGCGATCAGTGTGGGCATCGGCCTGTTCATCGCCTTCATCGGCTTCGTCGACGCCGGGTTCGTCAGCCGCATCCCCGACGCCGCGAACACCACCGTCCCGGTGCAGCTCGGCGGCACCGGAGCGCTCGCCGGCTGGCCGGTCCTCGTCTTCTGCCTCGGCGTGCTGCTGACCATCGGACTGCTCGCCCGCAAGGTCAAGGGCGCCATCCTCATCAGCATCGTCACCATGACGGTCGTCGCGATCGTCATCAACTCCGTCGCCGACGTGAAGAGTTGGGGACTGACCACACCGAAGGTCCCCGACGACGTGGTGGCCTCACCCGACTTCGGGCTGCTCGGCGACTTCAGCCTGTTCGGCGCCTTCGGCGAGGCGAGCGCGATCACCGTGGTGCTGCTCGTCTTCACGCTGGTCCTGTCCGACTTCTTCGACACCATGGGCACGGTCGTCGGCATCAGCGCGGAGGCGGGCCTGCTGGACGAGGACGGCAAGGTGCCGCAGCTGGGCCGGGTGCTGCTGATCGACGGGGTGGCGGCGGTCGCCGGAGGCGCGGCCTCGGCGTCCTCGTCCACCTCGTACATCGAGTCGGCGGCGGGCGTCGGCGAGGGTTCGCGCACCGGCTTCTCGAACCTGGTCACGGGCGGCCTGTTCGCCCTCGCGCTGTTCCTGACCCCGGTTCTGACCATCGTCCCGCTGCAGGCCGCCGCCCCCGCGCTCGTCGCCGTCGGCTTCCTGATGATGACCCAGGTCAAGCACATCGACTGGGACCGCTATGAGATCGCCATCCCGGCGTTCCTCACCATCGCCGTGATGCCCTTCACGTACTCGATCACCAACGGCATCGGCGCGGGCTTCGTCTCCTACGTCCTCATCAAGACGGTCCTCGGCAGGGCGAAGGAGGTCCACTGGCTGCTGTGGGGCGCGTCGGCCCTGTTCCTGGTGTACTTCGCCATCGACCCGATCGAGCAGATCCTCGGCGTGAAGTAGTAGCCGCCGGAACGCCGCGGGCCGCCCTCCGGATGTGAGGGCGGCCCGCAGACTCGTGCGCACTGCGTCGAACGCGGGCTCAGTCCCGCAGTGCGGCCTCCATCGCGGCCTTCGCGACCGGGGCGGCCAGGCCGTTGCCGCTGACCTCCGAGCGGGCCGCGTCGGACTGCTCGACCAGGACCGCCACGGCGACCTCCTTGCCCGTGGAGTCCGATGTCGCGTACGACGTGAACCACGCGTACGGCGTCTTGCTGTTGTTCTCGCCGTGCTGCGCCGTACCGGTCTTGCCGCCCACCGTGGCACCGGCGATCCGCGCGTTCGTGCCCGTGCCGTCCTCCACGACCGTCCGCATCGCGGACCGCAGCTGCTCGGCCGTGGACGCGCTGACGATCCGCTCGGTGCCGGTGCTGTCGTCGTAGTCCTTCAGCACGTCGCCGTCGGCGTCGCTGGTCCGCGCCACCATGTGCGGCGAGACCAGCTCGCCGCCGTTCGCGATGGCCGCCGAGACCATGGCCATCTGCAGCGGCGTCGCCGTCACGTCGAACTGGCCGATGCCCGTCAGCGCCGTCTGTGCCGGGTCCATGCCCGAGGGGTACACGCTCGGGTAGGCGCGCACCGGCACGTCCTGCGTCTCGTCGTTGAAGCCGAACTTCTCCGCCATCGCGCGGACCTTGTCCTGGCCGAGCCTCACGGCCATCTTCGCGAAGACGTTGTTGCAGGAGTACTGGAGGGCGACCCGGATCGACGCGTCCTCGCAGGGCGCGGAGGCGTTCTCGTTCGCCAGGACCCGGGTCGTGCCCGGCAGCGTGTACGGGTTCGGGCTGTCCGTCCGCGCGTCCACGTCCCGGTACAGCCCGTCCTCCAGGGCGGCCGCCGCGACGACCAGTTTGAACGTCGAACCGGGCGGCAGCGGCTGGCGCAGCGCGCGGTTCGTCATCGGCTTGTCCGAGGACTTGGTCAGCCGCTTCCAGGCGGCGGAGTCGCCGGTGCTGAGCAGGCCGGGGTCGTACGAGGGGGTGGAGACGGCGGCCAGGATGCGCCCGGTCTTCGGGTCGATCGCGACCGCGGCGCCCTTCTTGTCGCCGAGCGCACGGTAGGCGGCCTTCTGCACGGCCGGGTCGATCGTCGTGACGACGTCACCGGGGTCGGCGCGCTTGTTCGTCAGGGTGTCCAGCGGGTTCTTCAGCTGGTTGTCCGTGCCGTCGAGCAGGCTGCGGTAGACGCCCTCCAGCTGCGTCGCCCCGTACACCTGCGAGCTGTAGCCCGTCACCGCCGCGTACAGACTGCCGTTCTTGTACGTGCGCTTGTAATCCAGGTCACCGCCCTTCGTCCGCGCCGAGCCGGTGATCGCGTCGCCGGCCACGATGATGTCCCCGAGCGGGTGCGCGTACTGCTCGATCGCGTTCCGCCGGTTGTGCTTGTCGTCCGCGAGTGCCGTCCCGTCGTAGAACTGCACCCAGGTCGCCCGGACCAGCAGGGCGAGCACGAGCAGCAGCGTGAAGACGGCGGCATGCCTGATCGTCTTGTTCATTGCGCCCTGGAAGACGAATGAACGGGCTCGAATCGTTCCCTTCCGTCCGCATTTCTCATCCGCCTTTCATGAAACGGGGCGCTCAGGCGGAGTCCCGTACGAAGCGCGCCTCGTACGCGGCGATCACCGCCTGGGTGCGGTCCCGGGTGCCCGTCTTCGCCAGGACGGCGGCCACATGGGACTTCACCGTCGCGGGCCCCACGCCGATCCGGGCGGCGATCTCGGCGTTGGTGAGGCCCGTCGCCATCAGCCGCAGCACGTCCCGCTCGCGGTCGGTGAGCTGCGCCACCCACGCGGGCGGCTCGGGGTGGGCGCGGGCGTGCTCGGCGGCCAGCGCCCGAACCGCCGAGGGGAACAGCAGGCTGTCGCTGCGCGCGACCAGCCGCACGGCCTGGACGAGCGCGTCCGCGTCGGCGCGCTTGAGCAGGAACCCCGAGGCGCCGGCGCGCAGCGCCTCGTACACGTAGGAGTCGTTCTCGAAGGTGGTCACCACCACGACGCGGGGCGGGTCGGGGAGCGTCGCGAGGATCTGCCCGGTGGCGCGGATGCCGTCGGTCTCCGGCATGCGGACGTCCATCAGGACGACGTCCGGCCGCAGTTCGCGCACCACGGACACCGCCTCCGCGCCGGTCGCCGCCTCCCCGACGACCTCCAGGTCCGGTTCCGCGGAGAGGATCACGCGCAGCGCGGTGCGCACCATGCGCTCGTCGTCCGCGAGGACGATCCGGATCGTCGGGCCGGTCATGCGGCTCCCTCCACGGGCAGTCGTACGAGCAGGCGCCACACCCCGTCCACGGGGCCGGCCTCGGTCGTGCCGCCCAGCAGCCGCGCCCGGTCCGCGACGCCGCTCAGGCCGTGGCCTCCGCCGGGACGGGGAGCGGGGGCCCCGGTGACCGGGTTCTCGGCGGTGATCTCCAGCGTCTTCTCGCCGCGCGTGATCCGCAGGAGCACGGGGGCCCGCGGCCCGGCGTGCCGCAGCGCGTTGCTCAGCGCCTCCTGCACGATGCGGTACGTCTCCCGGGAGACCAGCGGCGGCAGCGTCCCGGGGTCCACCTCGACCTCCGCCGTGACGGTGAGTCCACCGGCACGGGTGCGGCGCAGCAGGCCGTCGAGGTCGGCGAGGGTGGGGGCCGGAGCGATGGCGCGGCCCTGGACGCCGGTGTCCTGTCCGGTGTCGCCCTCCCGCAACACCCCGAGTACGGCGTCCAGTTCACCGACCGTGCGGCGGGTGGTGTCCTCGATCGCGGCGAGGGCCTCGCGGACGAATCCGGGGTCGGTGTCCAGGACCCGCCGGGCCGCGCTCGCCTGGAGGGTGACGGCGCTGAGCGCGTGGCCGACGGAGTCGTGCAGCTCGCGGGCGAGCCGGTTGCGCACCGCGAGGTCCGCGGCCCGCCGTTCGGCCGCCGCGAGCCGGTCCTCGGGAGCCGGCCCGAGCAGTACGGGCGCCCGGCGGGCGAGCAGCCCTCCCGCCCCGGCCGCACAGGCCGCGAGCGCGATCAGCGACGCGGCCCCGGCGACCGGCGAAAGCGCCAACGCCCAGGAGTGGTCCAGGACTTCGGGGAGCCCGAGCCGGGAGTCCCGCAGAAAGGACACGGCGGGCAGCGCGATCAGCACGGCCGCGAACGGCGGTACGGCGAGGGACATCCCGGCGACGATCCCGCCGAGGCCGAGATGCAGCGTGAACCAGCCCGCGGTGCGGCGCCGGGCCGCCGGGGTCCGCGCGGGGCCGTCGGCGAGCCGGTCGCCCTCGACACCGCACAGCGCCCGCACCGCGGCCACCGACAGCGGCCGGGTGAGCGGGAACAGGGCGGTCACCGCGGCGATCGGCAACCCGACCGCGAAGGAGGCGAGTTGAAGGGGGAGGGAGCCGAAGACGTACCGCGAGTCCGCCAGCGGTCCGACGACGACCTCGCCCACGAGGACGTACGGCATCGCGAGGGCGCCGCCGAGGATCAGGTGGATCCACCGCAGCCGCGCCCGCCGTCCGAACAGGAACCGGGCGAACGCGCTCACGCCGGCCGCTTCGCCCGGGTGGACCGCTCCGCCAGGAAACGCGCGGCGACGGTGATCACGAGCAGGCCGACAATCATCTGCCCAGCGTAGGTGAGGCTCATCAGCCCCGTGGGGCGTCCGGCGAGGTCGTCGGAGCCGCCCAGGCCCGCCAGCGAGAGCCAGCCGCCCCAGCAGGCGGTGGCCCCGGAACCGACCCAGGCGAGCGCCAGCGGCACCCGCACCGGCAGCGCGGGTCCCCGCCGGAAGGCGAGCAGGACGGCGCCCGCGACGGCGGACAGCAGGAAGACGGCGTCCAGCGCCTCCAGCACGTGGAAGTCGGCGGTCCGGTGCGCGGCGCGACCGGCGCTCAGCCCCGCCGTGCCACCGCAGGCCCACAGCAGGTGCGCGCCGGCCGGGACGAGCGCGAGGACGGCGGCGGCGACGGCGGTGGCCCGCTGCGCCGGCCCCACGCCGCTCGCCGGCAGTTCCCGCAGGCGGCCCCGCCACAGCTGCCCCCAGCGGTCCCGCGCGTACAGGACGAACAGGGTGCCCAGAGTGAGCCCCTGCACGATGAACCCCGTGTAGACCACCGCGAAGACCCACTCGTCCAGGAACGGCTCGCGTCCGGTGTCCGCCGCCCGGTTCACGGACCCGCCGAGCGCCCCGACGAGGAGTTGCAGCGGATACCCGGTCATCACGGGTGCGAGCAGTCCGGTCGCCGTCCACATCGGCAGGGCGAGCAGCCACGCGGGCACGCGCAGCCCCCAGGGCCGGGTCAGCAGCAGTACGAGCACGATGACGGCGCCGTCCATCGCGACCGTCAGGCCGTTCGCCACGACCAGTTGGGCGCGGTGCTCCAGCAGCGGGCTGCCCGCGGGGATGCCGAGGTGACTGCCCGCGATCCAGGCCGACTTGAGGGACAGGTACGGCAGGCAGGAGACGACGGCGACGACCCGCAGGACCCGGCGCGCCCGCGCGGGACGCCCGCCCGGGGAGGGTGTGCCGGCGGGGACCGTCGCGGAGAGGGAGGGCTGCGTCATGCCCCCACCGTGGCGTGGCGGGACGCTGCTCCACGTCCTGCGCGGCGACGATCCGCCTCCGCCGCACGGGGGAGAGGCGTCCGGTCCCCGCCCGGGGTTCGGTCTCCCGGGGTTCGGTCCAGCGGGGTATCGGTCCCGCAGGGGTCAGTCCTGCGGGGTTCAATCCCGTGGGGTTCGGTCCCACGGCGTTCTTCAGCCCCGCGGCGTTCAGTCCCGCAGTGCGAGGACGACCTCGTCGATCTCCTCGGCGCGGGCCTCGGCGTAGCCGCGGGTGCGCTCCGTCTCCCGGAAGCCGCACTTCTCCAGAACCCGGACGGAGGCCGCGTTGTCCGCGGCGGCCCGGGCGCGCAGCGGGCGCTCGGGGACGGCGGCGAGCAGCGCACGCAGGGCCGCCGTCGCGATACCGCGGCCCCAGTACGCGCGGTCGATCCAGTACGTCACCTCCAGCTCGCCCGGCTCGCCGTACACCGCGGCGCTGCCGACCACGTCACCGTCCACCAGGACCGTGCGCACCACGGCGGAGGAGGACCGCACGCGGCGCCAGTGGGCGTCGAACAGCTCCCGGTCGGCCGGGTCCCGGGCCGTGAACGCGGCCATCCGGTTCGACTCGGGGTCGTTCGACAGCCGGAAGAAGACCGGCAGGTCGCTGTCGTGCACGGGGCGCAGGGCCACCTCCACGTCAGAGCCTCCTCGTCGCGAGGGTGAGCCGGTCGCGCGCGTCGAACAAGGCGTCCTTGACCATCTGCTCGTGGGCGGGCGTGAGGCGCGCCACCGGCACCGAGCAGCTGATGGCGTCGCGGGCGGGCGTCCGGTACGGGATCGCCACGCCGAAGCAGCGCAGCCCCAGCGTGTTCTCCTCGCGGTCCACCGCGAAGCCCTGCTCCCGCACCTGGTGCAGCTCCTCGATGAGCTTCTCCCGGTCGGTGATCGTGTGCTCGGTCAGCGCGGGCAGCGTCTCGGGGAGCATCTTGCGGACCTGCTCGTCGGTGTGGGTGGCGAGCAGCGCCTTGCCCAGGGAGGTGGAGTGCGCGGGCAGCCGCCGTCCCACCCGGGTGAAGGGGCGCAGGTAGTGCTGCGACTGGCGGGTGGCGAGGTAGACCACGTTCGTGCCGTCGAGGCGGGCGAGGTGGATGGTCTCCGTCGTGTCGTCCGACAGGCGGTCCAGGGTGGGCCGGGCGGCGGCCACGACCTCGTCGCCGTCGATGTAGGAGGTGCCGACGAGCAGCGCGCGGACGCCGATGCCGTACCGCGTGCCGGTCGCGTCCGTCTCCACCCAGCCGAGCTCGACCAGCGTGCGCAGCAGCATGTAGAGGCTGGACTTGGGGTAGCCGACGGCTTCCTGCACGGAGGCCAGGGAGTGCATTCCGGGCCGGCCGGCGAAGTACTCGAGCAATTCCACGGTCCGCACCGCGGACTTGACCTGCGCCCCGCCGCCTGTCTCGACTGCCGACATCGCCCTTGACCCCTTCGTTGGACGGGAAATAGTCTCCAACAGCATATTCACCATCAGAGACAGCGTTCAGCATATCGAACGCCCCTGGTGAGTGACACAGGAACTGCGGCATCACATCTGGAGGAACCCGCGGTGGCAGCAGCACCAGTCTGGAGTGTCGACCCCCGTACCGGGAAGCAGCGCGAGCAGGTTGCGGTGGAGGCCACAGCCCAGGAAGTGGACGAGGCCGTCCGCGCCGCGCACGCCGCCAGAGGGGCTCTCGCCGACCGCACCGTGCGCGCCGCCTTCCTGCGCACGGCGGCCGACCTGCTCGAAGAGGCCAAGGACCGGCTGGTCGAGGCGGCCGACGCGGAGACCGCGCTCGGCCCGGTCCGGCTCACCGGCGAACTCGCCCGCACCTGCTACCAGCTGCGGGCCTTCGCGGACATCGTCGACGAGGGCGCCTTCCTCGACGTCGTGATCAACCACCCCGACGACACCGCGACCCCGCCGATCCCGGACCTGCGCCGCTACAAGGTGCCGCTGGGCGTCGTCGCCGTCTACTCGGCCTCGAACTTCCCGTTCGCGTTCTCGGTCGCGGGCGGCGACACCGCCAGCGCGCTCGCCGCGGGCTGCCCGGTCGTCGTCAAGGCCCACCCCGACCACCCGGGGCTGTCCGAGCTGGTCGCCTCGACCCTGCGCAGGGCCGCCGCCCGGCACGACGTGCCCGCCGGCGTCGTCGGCCTGGTCCACGGCTTCGAGGCCGGCGTCGAGCTGGTGAAGCACCCGCTCGTCTCCGCGGCCGGATTCACCGGCTCGGTCCGCGGCGGACGCGCCCTGTTCGACGCGGCGGCCGCCCGCCCCGTGCCGATCCCCTTCCACGGCGAGCTCGGCTCGCTCAACCCGGTCGTCGTCACCGAGGCCGCCGCCACCGAGCGCGCCGAGGCCATCGGCGCCGGGCTCGCGGGCTCCATGACGCTGGGCGTCGGCCAGTTCTGCGTCAAGCCCGGCCTGGTGCTGGCCCCCGCGGGCGACGCAGGGGACCGGCTGCTGAAGTCCCTCACCGACGCCGTCAGCGACACCGAGGCGGGCGTCCTGCTCGACCACCGCATGCGGGACAACTTCCTGGCCGGGGTCGCCGAGCGCACCGGGCTCCCGGACGTGGAGTCCCCGGTCACCCCCGGCGCGGGCGGCGAGCACACGGTGAGCCCCGGCTTCCTGACCGTGCCGGCGCGGAACCTCGCCGCCGAGGGCGAGCACGACCTGCTCCTGGAGGAGTGCTTCGGTCCGCTCACCGTCGTCGCCCGCTACGAGGACGACGCGGAGGCCGGCGCGGTGCTCTCCCGCCTCCCCGGCAACCTCACCGCCACCGTGCACCTGTCCACCGAGGAGGCGGCAGGCGAGGGGCGCGGCGCCGAGATCCTCGCCGAACTGACCCCGCTCGCGGGCCGCGTCCTGGTCAACGCCTGGCCGACCGGCGTCGCCGTCGCCCCGGCCCAGCACCACGGCGGCCCCTACCCGGCGACCACCTCCACCTCGACCTCGGTGGGCGGTACGGCGATCGAGCGCTGGCTGCGCCCGGTGGCGTACCAGAACGCGCCGGAGACCCTGCTGCCGCCGGAGCTGCGCGACGACAACCCGCTGGGGCTGCCCCGCCGTTACGACGGGCGGCTGGAGCGCTGAGCACACCGGCCTGGGACACTCGGCGGATGGACGTCGAGATTCCCGAACTCCCTTTCCCGCTGCGCACCTACGGGCCGGACGGCCACTGGTCGTACGAGGACGGAGTGCTCACCGGATGGGCGGGCGCGCGGCAGGACCGCTTCGTGCCGCCCACCGGTGAGGCTCTGGACCCCGCCTCCGACGCACCCCGGCTGCTGGGCGCGCCCGAGGGCGACTTCCAGCTGATAGCCCGGGTCACCGTCGGCTTCGCCGGCTCCTTCGACGCCGGGGTGCTCTACGTCCACGTGGGGGAGCGGGCCTGGGCGAAGCTCTGCCTGGAGTACTCCCCGGACGTGCCCACCGTCTGCACGGTGGTCACCCGGGGGCACTCCGACGACGCCAACTCCTTCACCGTCGACGGCAGTTCCGTCTGGCTCCGGGTGAGCCGCACGGGCCGCGCCTTCGCCTTCCACGCCTCCCGCGACGGCGTCCGCTGGACCTTCGTCCGGCTGTTCACCCTCGGTGACGAGGAGGCGTCCGGGGCGGCCCTCGTCGGCTTCATGACGCAGTCGCCGATGGGTGAGGGCTGCGTGGTGACGTACGACGCCGTCGAGTTCCGCCCCGACTGGCCGAAGGACCTGCGGGACGGCAGCTGACGGTTCGGGCCCCTCCGCTGTTCGTCCGGGGCGGGTCGGGTCGGGTCGGGGGAAGCCCTAGCGGGCCGGGCGCAGGCGGGTGGACGCCGCCGCCGTCGCGGCCAGCGCGAGCGCGCTCAGCGCCAGGCTCGTCCGCAGCCCCGCCTCGAACCCCCCGGCGACCAGCGACCCGAACGCCGCGACGGCCAGCCCGCCGGCCACCTGCCGGGCGGAGTTGAGGACACCCGCCGCCAGCCCCGCCCGCTCCGGCGGCACCGCGTCCATCATGGCGGCCGTCAGCGGCGGCACGGTCAGCGCGCAGCCCAGAGCCACCGGGACGAGCAGGACGGCCACCAGGCCGGTCGGCGTGGAGGCGTCGACGCACAGGAGCGGCAGGAGCCCGGCGGCGGCCAGGCTCTGCCCGATCACCATCGGCCGGCGGGGCCCGTACCGCCCCGCCAGCTTGCCCGCCGCGAGGTTCGTCACCGCGATGAGCCCGGTCATGGGCAGGAACATCAGCCCCGCGTACAGCGCGGAACGGCCCTGCACCTGCTGGAAGAAGAGGGAGAACAGGAAGACCACCCCGTAGAACCCGACGCTGCACGCGGCCCCCGCGGCGACCGCCACCCGCACGTTCCGGCCGCGGAACAGTCCGAGCGGTACGACGGGACTCTCCCGCCGTGCCTCCACGCGGACGAAGGCGACGGCCGACGCCACGGCCACCCCCAGCGCGAGGAGCCCCCAACGCCCGCCCTCGATCACGGCGAACGTCAGCGCCGTGAGCGCGAGGACCGCGGTGAGCTGGCCCGGCAGGTCCAGCGGCGCCGGCCGGCGCTCCGAGCGCGGCGCCCTGAGCAGCAGCGCGAGAGCCACCGCGCCCAGCGGCACGTTGACGAAGAAGATGCCGCGCCAGTCCCAGGCGGTGGTCAGCGCGCCGCCGGCCACCGGTCCGAGCGCCACCGCGACCGATCCGCCGGCCGCCCACAGGGCCACCGCGCGCGAGCGCCGCACGGGGTCCGGGTACGCCTGCCGCACCAGGGCGAGCGAGGCGGGCAGCACCACCGCCGCGGCGGCGCCCTGCACCACCCGGGAACCGATCAGCACCGGCAGGGTCGGGGCCAGCCCGCAGGCCACGGAGGCCAGGGTGAACACCCCGGCCCCGAGGGCGTACGCGCGACTGGCCCCGGCCCGGTCCGAGAACGCGCCCGTGGACAGCATCAGGGCCGCGAACGCCAGCGTGTAGGAGTCCACCACCCACTGGAGCCCGGACATCCCGCTGCCGAGGTCCGAACCGATCGCCGGCAGGGCCACGTTCACCACGGACGCGTCGAGGGTGATCAGTGCGAAGCCGAGCAGCGCCGCCGCGAGGGTCAGGGCGGGGGACGGGGGCGGCCCGGCCCTGCGCGCGGAGGAGGGGACGGGCGGCCCGCTCACGGGCGTCTCGGTGGTCCGGTTCGTCGGCATGCCCCCATGCTGCGGATCACCGGCGGCGTAGAGTAGTGGCCCGAATGACATACGTCCGGAGGTTCTGGCCATGTCCCGCGTACCCGGCGTCCGCCGCGTCGCCGTCGTCGCGGCGTCACCCGTGTCGATGTTCAACCTCGCCATCCCCGAGATGCTGTTCGGAAAGGTGGAGGTCGACGGCGAACCGGGCTACGAGGTGGTCATCTGCGCCCCCGAACCGGGCCCCGTCCCCACCACCGGCGGCCTCGACCTTCATGTGAGCCGGGGACTCGACGCCGTACGGGACGCGGAGACGGTCCTGGTCGCGGGCACCGGACAGCGGTACGTGCCCGACCCCCGCACGGTGGCCGCCCTGCGCGAGGCCGCCGCGGCCGGGAAGCGGATCGCGTCGATCTGCAGCGGCGCCTTCGCGCTCGCGGAGGCCGGACTGCTGGACGGGCGCCGCGCCACCACGTACTGGGAGCAGGCCGGGGAGCTGCGCAGGCGCTACCCGTCGCTCGAACTCCAGGGCGACGTCCTGTACGTGCAGGACGGCCCGATCATGACCTCGTCCGGGTACGCCGCCGGGATCGACCTGTGCCTGCACATCATCCGCGGCGACTACGGCGCCGCGGTCGCCAACCGGGTGGCCCGGCTCGCGCTCGTCGCCCCCGTACGCCCCGGCGGCCAGACGCAGTTCACGCAGACACCGCTGCCGCCGGAGCGCGGCACCGCCTGCGCCGACACCCGCGGCTGGGCCATGCGCAACCTCGACAAGCCGCTCACCCTCACCGACCTGGCCCGGCACGCCGGGGTCAGCGTCCGCACCCTCACCCGCCGGTTCCACGCCGAGAGCGGGGTCAGCCCACTCCAGTGGCTGCTGCACCAGCGCGTCGAGCGGGCCAAGGAACTCCTGGAGACGACCACCCTGCCGATGGACCAGGTCGCCCGCGCCTGCGGCCTCGGCACCGCCGACTCCCTCCGCGGCCACCTGGTCCGCCGCACCGGCCTCACCCCGAGCGCCTACCGCACCCAGTTCGACCGCCGCGGAACCGCGGCCGGGCCGCCCACGTCCTCCGTTGCATGATCGGAGACCGCGCGGCCCGGGTGAACCGGGTGAACCGGGTGATCAGGACCGCACTGCCCGCCGAGGCCCCGGCGGTCGCCGCCCTGCACGCCCGGGCCCGGGCGACGTACTACCCCGACGGCCTGCCCGACGACGGCATCGACTGGCCGGCCAGGTGGCGGCAGGCCATCGACCGCCCGGACGGCCACGTGCTGTGCGTGGTCGAGCGCGGCCGGATCGCCGCGCTCGCCTCCTTCCGGACGACCGAGGACGCGCCCGCCGACACCGTGAAGCTCTTCCAGTTCCACGTCGACCCCGAGCACTGGCGGACCGGCATCGGCACGGCCCTGCACGCCGCCTGCGTCGAGCAGTGGCAGGCCGACCGGAAACGGACCGCGTCACTGGACGTGCACGTCGACAACCGGCGCGCCCAGGCCTTCTACGCGCGCCAGGGCTGGGTCCCGGACCCGGCGAACCCGCCGACCGAGGACGACCACCACCTGTTCCTGCGCTTCACGGTCCCGGGGGAATGACCCGGGCGCACCGGACGTTCACGTACGCGGCGGAGGGCCTCTCCGTACCCCGTACGACCTGGAAGAAGCCGAAGAATGCGCGTCGAGATCTGGAGCGACATCGCCTGCCCGTGGTGCTACGTGGGCAAGGCCCGCTTCGAGAAGGCGCTCGCCGCCTTCCCGCACCGGGCCCAGGTGGAGGTGGTGCACCGCTCCTTCGAGCTCGACCCGACGCGGGCCAAGGGCGACACCGGACTCGTCCTGCCGATGCTGGCCGCGAAGTACGGCATGAGCGAGGCGCAGGCGCAGGCCGCCGAGGACAACCTCGGCGCGAACGCCGCCGCCGAGGGCCTGGAGTACCGCACCGAGGGCCGCGACCACGGCAGCACCTTCGACATGCACCGCCTGCTGCACCTCGCCAAGGAGCGAGGCCGCCAGGACGAGCTGATCGGCCTGCTGTACCGCGCCAACTTCGCGGAGGAGCGGTCGGTCTTTGACGACGACGAGCGCCTCGTGGAGCTGGCCGTCGCCGCCGGTCTCGACGCGGACGCCGCCCGCGCGGTCCTCGCCGACCCGGCTGCCTACGCCGACGAGGTCCGCGCCGACGAGCGCGAGGCCGCCGAGCTGGGCGCGACCGGAGTCCCCTTCTTCGTCCTCGACCGCACCTACGGCGTCTCCGGCGCCCAGCCCGCCGAGGTCTTCACCCAGGCGCTGACCCAGGCCTGGGGCGATCGGTCCCCGCTGACCCTGCTCCAGGAGCCGGGCGGCGCCGCGGAGGTGTGCGGCCCCGACGGCTGCGCCGTCCCGCAGAACTGAGCACGCGGATCCGGGCCCGGCCGGCGGGAAACCGCAGGTCGGGCCCCATCCATAAGCAACGCTTGGCGAAACTGCGTAAAAATCGGCAATGGACGGGGGCTTCCGGGGGCCGCAGAGTGGTCCCATGGAGACCTTCGAGACCCTCGTACGAGCCGAGTTCGCCCCGAAGAACACCTACCTCAACACCGCGAGCACCGGGCTGCTCCCGGTCCGCGCGGTGGACGCCATGCGGGCCGGCGTCGAGTCCGTGGCGGCGGGGCAGCCGCAGGACATGTTCGCGGACGTGGAGGCGGCCAGGTCCGCCTTCGCCCGGCTGGCCGGCGTCTCCGACCGCCGGGTCGCGGCCGGCGCCTCCGTCGCCGTCTACACCGGCCTGATCGCCGCCTCGCTCCCGGCGGGCGCCGAAGTCCTCACCGCCGAGGCCGACTTCACCTCCGTGGTGAACCCCTTCCACGTCCGCGGCGACCTCAAGGTGCGCACCGTGCCGCTGGAGCGGATCGCCGAGTCCGTGCGGCCCGGTACGGCACTGGTCGCCGTCAGTGCCGCGCAGTCCGCCGACGGCCGCGTCGCCGACCTGGCCGCGATCCGGGACGCCGCCCGCACGCACGGGGCACGGACGTACGTCGACGTGTCCCAGGCCGCCGGCTGGCTGCCGATCGAGGCGGACGCGTACGACTTCGTGTCCTCCGTCGCCTTCAAGTGGCTCGTCTGCCCCCGGGGCGTGGCCTTCCTGGTCGTCCCCGAGGACCTCGGCGGCCTCACCCCCGTCTTCGCGGGCTGGGTCGCGGGCGAGCGCCCCTGGGACAGCTGCTACGGACCCGTCGAGGAACTCGCCCACTCCGCAAGGCGGTTCGACGAGAGCCCCAGCCTGTTCTCGTACGCGGGGGCCCGTAGGTCGCTGGCGCTCATCGAGGAACTGGGCGTGGACACCGTACGGGCCCACGACCTCGCCCTGGCCGACCGGTTCCGCGCGGGGCTCGACCGGCTCGGGCACCGGCCCGTCCCCGCCCCCGGCTCACCCATCGTGTCCGTCCCCGAACTGGGGCACCGGCAGGCCGAGTTGAGCAGGGCCGGGGTCGAGGTGTCCGACCGCGCGGGCAATCTGAGGGCGGCCTTCCACCTCTACAACACCCCCGCGGACGTCGACCGCCTGCTGGACGTCCTGTCGGGCTGACCCGAAAGGGGCCGCTCGCCCGCGGTGCCGCCCGGTCCCCGCGCGACGGGACCGACCGGCCGGGCGTGCGTACGCTGGAGGGAGCGGGGCGACGGGGCCGCGGGCCGGCCCCGGCCGCCGTGCCGACCACGGCCCGGAAGGACGGCGCCGGATGACCACCGAACACGAGCGGGTACGAGAGCTGCTGGCGGACTGGGCCGCGGGAGCGCTGCCGCCCTCGGACGAGAAGACGGTGCCGTCGCACCTGGCGGGATGCGAGTCCTGCGCCGCCGAGGCGGAACGGCTCCGGCGGACGGTGCGGCCGCCGGGCGGCCCGGACGGCGCGGGCGACGGCCCGCCGGGTCCCGGCGCCGTGCCGCACACAGCCGGTGGCGCCCGGCCCACGGCCTCGCGCACGCCTCCCGCGGCGGCGCCGGTCGCCGCGCACGCGGCGCCCTACGCGGCCGCGGTCGCCGCACTGCGTCCGCTGCTGCGTGAGGCGGACACCGCAGGTTCGTGGCGGACGCCCGTCGTGCACGGCTGGGACGTGCACGCCACCGTCGCCCACCTGATCGCCGCGGACGAGCCGCTGGCGCTGCGGCTGGGCCTGGCCGCCCGGGTGCCGCCGTCGAGGACCGTCACCGGGGAGGGCGCCGGGTGGCGCGAGGAGTGGGGCGCGCGGACCGCCGAGGTGATCGCGTACGAGCGGGCGCGCGCCCCGCGGGAGACCGTCGCCGCGTGGGCCGAGCAGGCCGCGGACCTGCTCGCCACCCGTGAGGCACGCGAGCCCGAACCGGCCGCGCAGTGCACGACGCTGATGGGCGTCAGGCTCCCCGTCGCGGACCACTTCCTCGTCCGCGCCTTCGAGACGTGGATCCACGGCGCCGACATCGGCCGGGCGCTGGGCCTCGCCGTGCCCCCGCCGCCCGAGCCGCACCTGTGGCAGCTCGTCCGCCTCGCCGTCCGTATCCTCGGCACGGCGCTGGGTCCACAGGCGGCACCGGTGCTCTTCACGGTGACCGGCCGCGGCGGGGACACCGAGTGGGTGCTGGGCTCGGAGGACGAGCCGGTGCGCGCCGAGCTCGTCCTGGACCCGGTCGACCTCTGCCTGCTCGTCGGCGGCCGGAGCACCCCCGAGGAGGTGCCGCGCGGCGCGACGGGTGACTCCACGGCGGTACGCGCCGTGCTGGACAGGGCGGCGTCACTGGCCTGGCTGTGATCATCCCGAGCCGCGTGCCACGCCGGGGGCCCGGCACCCCGTGGGGGTGCCGGGCCCCCGGCCTGACCGCGGTCGGTCACTGCACCGGGGTGAAGTCCCGGGCGCCGATGAACTCCGGCCGCCGCACGGGCGCCGCGAACGGCTCCACCGCGGCGTTCTCCACGCTGTTGAACACGATGAAGACGTTGCTGCGCGGGAACGGCGTGATGTTGTCACCCGAACCGTGCATGCAGTTGCAGTCGAACCACGTGGCCGACCCCGCCTTGCCGGTGAACAGCTTGATGCCGTGCCGCCCGGCGAACGCGGTGAGCGCCTCGTCCGAGGGTGTGCCCGCGTCCTGCATCTGCAGCGACTTCTTGTAGTTGTCCTTCGGCGTGGCCCCCGCGCACCCGAGGAACGTCTTGTGCGACCCCGGCATGATCATGAGACCGCCGTTGGTGTCGAGGTTCTCGGTCAGCGCGATCGAGACGGACACCGTCCGCATGTTCGGCAGACCGTCCTCGGCGTGCCAGGTCTCGAAGTCCGAGTGCCAGTAGAACCCGCTGGCCCCGAAGCCCGGCTTGACGTTGATCCGCGACTGGTGGACGTACACGTCCGAGCCGAGGATCTGCCGGGCCCGGCCCACCACGCGCTCGTCGCGCACCAGCCGCGCGAAGACCTCGCTGATCCGGTGCACCTCGAAGACCGAGCGGATCTCCTGCGACGCCGGCTCGACGATCGAGCGCTCGTCGGCGCGGATGGCCGGATCGGCGACGAGCCGCTCCAGTTCGGCGCGGTAGACCCCGACCTCGTCGGGGGTGATGAGCTCCTCGACGGCGAGGAACCCGTCGCGCTCGTACGCCTGGAGGTCGGACGCCTCGATCGGGCCCGGGTCGCCCGGCGCGCCCCAGACGACCGGGTCCTGGCGGGGCACGGACACCTCGGTGGCGCCGCGGCTCGGGTAGAGGTCGGTGGTCCTCTCGGGGGTGATGGTCATGGTGCTCAGACCTCCTCGGTCAGCAGCGGGTAGACGCCGTTCTCGTCGTGGTCCTCCCGTCCGGTGACGGGCGGGTTGAAGACGCAGACGCACCGGAAGTCGGTCTTGGGGCGCATGGTGTGGCGCTCGTGGCCGTCGAGCAGGTACATCGTGCCCGGCGTGATCCAGTGCTTCTCGCCGGTCTCGTCGTTGGTCAGCTCGGCCTCGCCCTCCACGCAGAGGACGGCCTCGATGTGGTTCGCGTACCACATCGACGTCTCGGTACCCGCGTACAGGGTCGTCTCGTGGAGGGAGAACCCGACCTTCTCCTTGGCGAGCACGATGCGCTTGCTCTCCCAGGTGCCGGTCGCGGCCTTCACATGCCGGTCGGTTCCCTCGATGTCCTTGAACGATCGGACGATCACGGTGAGTTGCTGCCTTTCTGTCGTGCGTACGCGGTCAGGCGACCGTCTCGCGGACGGCGCGGGCGAGGGTGCGCAGACCCTCGTCCAGCTCGTCGGGCGTGATCGTCAGCGCCGGGAGCAGCTTGACGACCTCGCTCTCCGGGCCCGAGGTCTCGATGAGCAGACCGAGTTCGAAGGCGCGCTGCGCGACACGTCCGGCGCGCTCCTTCTCCTTGAACTCCAGGCCCCACACGAGGCCGCGGCCCCGGTACTCCTTGATGTCGGCGAGGTTCTCCTCGGTGATGGAGATCAGCGCCTGCTCTACCTGCTCGCCGCGGGCGCGGGTCTGCTTCTCCATCGCGGAGCCGTCGGTCCAGTACGCCTCCAGGGCCGCGGCGGCGGTGACGAACGCCGGGTTGTTGCCGCGGAAGGTGCCGTTGTGCTCGCCCGGCTCCCAGATGTCCAGCTCGGGCTTGAACAGGCACAGCGACATCGGCAGCCCGTAGCCGCTGATGGACTTGGACACGGTGACGATGTCGGGGGTGACGCCCGCCTCCTCGAAGGAGAAGAAGGCGCCGGTCCGGCCGCAGCCCATCTGGATGTCGTCGACGATGAGCAGCATGTCCTGGCGCTCGCACAGCTCGGCGAGCGCGCGCAGCCACTCGGCGCGGGCCACGTTGATGCCGCCCTCGCCCTGCACCGTCTCGACGATCACGGCGGCGGGCTTGTTGAGACCGGAGCCCTGGTCCTCCAGCAGCCGCTCGAACCACAGGAAGTCCGGGACCTGGCCGTCGAAGTAGTTGTCGAACGGCATCGGGGTGCCGTGCACGAGCGGGATGCCGGCGCCCGCCCGCTTGAAGGCGTTGCCGGTGACGGCGAGCGAGCCCAGCGACATGCCGTGGAAGGCGTTCGTGAACGACACGATCGCCTCGCGGCCCTTCACCTTCCGGGCCAGCTTCAGCGCGGCCTCCACCGCGTTGGTGCCCGTCGGGCCCGGGAACATGACCTTGTAGGGCAGGTCGCGCGGGCGCAGGATCAGGTTCTGGAAGGACTCCAGGAAGGCGCGCTTGGCGGTCGTCGACATGTCGAGACCGTGGGTGACGCCGTCGCGCTCCAGGTAGTCGATGAGGGCGCGTTTGAGCACCGGGTTGTTGTGGCCGTAGTTGAGCGACCCGGCGCCCGCGAAGAAGTCGAGGTACTCGTGGCCGTCCTCGTCGTACATGCGGCTGCCCTGGGCGCGGTCGAAGACGGTGGGCCAGCCGCGGCAGTAGCTGCGCACCTCCGACTCCACGGTCTCGAAGACGCTCAGGTCGGGCTGGGTGATGGTCACAGCGAATCTCCTCCTGGGAGATGAAGTCGTGGGGGGATGCCGGAGAGGGCGGGGCGGATCAGAAGGACAGCGGTCCGATGCGGTGCAGCACCTCGGGGTCGTGCGGCCCGTCGGGGAACTGTCCGGTGTCGAACAGCACCTCACGCTCCAGGTCCGCGCCGTGGCGTGCGGCGTACGAGGCGAACAGGCGCTCCGAGGCGGTGTTGCCCGGCGAGACGGTGGTCTCCACGAAGTCGAGGCCGCGCTCCCGCGCCACCCGCGCGGTCAGTCCGTCGAGCAGGGCGCCGGCGAGTCCGCGTCCGCGACAGGCGCTGTCCACGGCCACCTGCCACACGAGCAGCGTCCGCGGCTGCTCGGGGCGGATGTAGCCGGTGACGAAACCGACGGGCCCGCCCTTCGCGTCGCGCGCCACCGCCGAGGTGCCGGCGAAGTCACGGCACCACAGGAGGTAGCTGTACGAGGAGTTCAGGTCGAGGTTTCCGGAATCCTTGGCGATGCGCCAGAGCGCGGCCCCGTCGGCCACCCCCGGACGGTCGATCCGGAGTCCTTCGGGCATTTCCAGGAATTCCGCTTGCAGGTCTGCTGGTGCGGCGGTCATGCCGGTTGAATTTACCCAGCGAAAGTTGAAATTGCATCGTCGGCCGGGGTTACGTACCGGCCACCCGTGTGTTATCACGCGGGCGTGAGTTCTCCGCTCCGGGCGCTGAGTTATGTGGGGTATTGCCCGGATATTAGGGGAGGAATCGGGCCCTCTGTGGAGTGTGTCACAGCCATGTGACCTCCTCAGCGCCCGCCCGAAATGCATCGCTCGGTGTTCGCAAAATCTTCGCGTTTAGCCACACGGAAAGCGGGCAGAAGAGGACGGGAAGCTATGCCGGACAATGCAAATGGAATGAGCGGGGAAAAGCGCGTTGAATTCTCGCGGAAGCGGACTCTATTGGCACGCGTGAAAAGTGAGCCGCTTCACGTGCGCGGCGCTTCCGTCCTTTATGGGACAGCTCACTCGCGCGGAACGTCCGGGCGCGGGATGCGCGGGCGGCAAGAAACGCCCCGCCCGCAGGAAGCGGACGGGGCGCAGGGGTCTGCCGCGCGGCCGGAGGGGCCGCAGAGTCCGGCCGGGCGGTCGGAGCGGTTCACGCGCGGACGGCCCGCACGGGCAGGGGACCGCGGTACTGCGGGAGCAGGCTCACGCCCAGGCGTCCGCCACGGCGCGTCCCGCGGCCTCCAGGTCCACCGTCGCGGTCGCGCCCACCTCGGCCAGGGCGGAGCCCAGCGCGGCCAGGCAGGCCCTTACGACACCGCGTGTGGCGTCCGGCCCGTAGTGGTTCACCCGGATCATCTCCTTGGCCAGCGCGCCGCCGCCCGCGGCCAGCGGAAGCGCGGGGTCGGCGGCCAGGGCGCGCGCGACCAGCCCGGACGCGTCGACGCCCGACGGGGCGCGCAGCGTCGTCGCCACCGGAGCGGCGTCGGACACCTCGTGCACGTACGGCTCGATGCCGCCGCCGAGCGCGAGCGCCCCCGCGCGGGTGGCCGCCGCCGCCGAGGCGTGGCGGGCCATCACCGCGGCCGGCCCCTCGGCCTCGATGCGCTCGACGCACGCCTCCAGGGCCAGCATCTCCAGCTGCGCGGGTGCGTGCAGCAGCGTCGTACGGCCGCCGTCGATCCACCGCTCCTTCCAGTCGAGCAGCGACAGGTACGACCGGCGGGGGGCCGCGGGGTTCGCGGCCATCCGCGCCCACGCCCGCTCGCTCACGGACACCGCCGACACGCCCGCGGGCCCGCCCATCGCCTTCTGCGCCCCGATGACGCACAGGTCGACACCCCACGCGTCCGGCAGCACCGGCTCGGCGCCGATCGAGGCGACGGCGTCCAGGTAGAACAGCGCGCCGTGCTCGCGCACCACCTCGCCGATCTCCCCGACCGGGTTCGTGTTGCCGGTGGCCGCCTCGGCGTGCACCAGCGAGACGAAGTCGATCTCCGGGTGCTCGGCGAACGCGGCACGGACCTGCGCGGCCGTGACCGCCGCGTGGAACGGCACGGCGAGGTCGACCACGGTCGCGCCGCAGTCCCGCAGCCAGTCGCCGAAGGTCTGCCCGTAGGGCCCCGTGATGATGTTGAGGGCCGTCGTCCCCGGCCCCGCGGCGGCGCGGATGGCGCCCTCCAGGGGGAGCAGCGCCTCGCCCTGCATGATCACGACGTCCTGATCGGTGGAGAGCAGCCGCGCCACTCGGTCCTCGATCGACGCGAAGCGCGCCGCGGTCAAGGGGGCCAGGTCCAGGAAGGGGTGGGTCACGGCGACGCTCTCTTCGCTCACGGGTTCCAGTACGCGGATTCCAGTACGTGGATACGCGGTACGAGCCTAACCGGCGGCCGGGCGGGGTCCCCGGCGAGGTGCCGCGGTCCCGGACGGCCCCGCGGAGTGCCGCGCAGGGGGCGAGATCTGAGGCCGGACGGCCCAGCGACCATCGGATTGATTTGAGCAACCCAAACCTTTCCTTATAATCGGAAGCCTCAGTTCCCTCACTGGAGGTCCTCGTGAACTCGGTCCTCGGACGCCGGACCCGCATTCTGGCCGCCACCACCGCGACGGCCGGGCTGCTGCTCGTGGCCGGCTGCTCCTCGGACGACGGCGGGGGCGAGAAGACCGCCTCCGGCGGGGTCACGCTGGTCAAGGGCGGCCAGCTCACCACCTGCACCCACCTGCCGTACCCGCCCTTCCAGTCGGAGATCGACGGCAAGGTGCAGGGCTTCGACGTGTCGCTGATCGACCTGGTCGCCAAGGACCTCGGCGTGAAGCAGGACATCGTCGACACGCCGTTCGAGAACTTCAAGACCGGCGCGTTCCTCAACTCCGAGCAGTGCGACCTCGCCGCGGCCGGTATGACGATCACCGAGGAGCGCAAGAAGAACGTCGACTTCTCGGACCCGTACTTCGACGCCACGCAGGCCGTCCTCGTCGACAAGAAGAGCGGCGTCAACTCCCTCGCGGACGTGAAGGCCAAGGGCAAGAAGCTCGGCGCCCAGGCGCAGACCACGGGCGAGGACTACGCGAAGAAGCAGGGCTTCGACCCGGTCTCCTTCGAGTCCTCCGACGCGGTCATCAACGGCCTGCGCTCCGGCCAGGTCCAGGCCGTCATCATCGACTACCCGGTCGTCCAGGGCTGGCTCAAGGACAAGGCCAACGCCGACGCCTTCAAGGTGGTCGACAACCTCAACACCGGTGAGCAGTACGGCTTCACGGTGAAGAAGGGCAACACCAAGCTGCTCGCCGCGATCAACAAGGCGATCAAGGAAGCCAAGGCCGACGGCACCTACAAGAAGCTGTACGAGAAGTGGATCGGCCCGTACGACGAGTCCGCGGCGACCGCCTCCCCGTCCGCCTCATGAGTGAGGCCGACACAACCGTCCAGCCCCGCAGGTCCGGACTGACCCGGCGGCAGAAGCGCGCCATATCGCGCGGTGTGCAGTACGTCGTGTTCGTCGCCGCCGTGATCGCATTCGCGCTCACGGCGGACTGGGGACGGCTGAAGAACCAGTTCGCCCAGTGGGACCTGGTCCGGCAGATGTTCCCGGACGTCATCACGCTGGCGCTGAAGAACACCGTGCTGTACACGATGTCCGGCTTCGTCTTCGGGCTCGTCCTCGGCATGGTCATCGCCCTGATGCGGCTGTCCCCGGTGGGCCCCTACCGCTGGCTCGCGGGCATCTACATCGAGGTGTTCCGCGGCCTGCCCGCCCTGCTGATCTTCGTCTTCGTGGGCGTCGCCGTACCGCTCGCCTTCCCGGGCACGGAGATCCCGGGCGGCACCTACGGCAAGGTGGCGCTCGCGCTCGGCCTGGTCTCCGCCGCGTACATGGCGGAGACGATCCGCGCCGGCATCCAGGCGGTGCCCAAGGGGCAGATGGAGGCGGCCCGTTCGCTCGGCTTCTCGCACGCGCGGGCGATGGTCTCGATCATCATCCCGCAGGCGTTCCGCATCGTGATCCCGCCGCTCACCAACGAACTGGTCCTGCTGTTCAAGGACTCCTCGCTGGTGCTGTTCCTCGGCGTCACGCTGGAGGAGCGCGAACTCACCAAGTTCGGCCGGGACCTGGCGAGCCAGACCGCCAACTCCACGCCGATCCTGGTCGCGGGCCTGTGCTACCTGCTCGTGACCGTGCCGCTCGGCTTCGTCGTGCGGCGCCTGGAGGCCAAGGCCGGGGAGGCCACCAAGTGAGCACGTCCAAGACTCCCGAGATCCAGGTCAAGGGGCTGCACAAGTCCTTCGGCGACAACGAGGTGCTGCGCGGCATCGACCTGGAGATCGGCTCCGGCGAGGTCGTCTGCGTGATCGGCCCGTCCGGCTCCGGCAAGTCGACCCTGCTGCGCTGCGTGAACCTCCTGGAGGAGCCCACGAAGGGGCAGGTCTTCGTCGGCGGCACGGAGGTCACGCACCCCGACGTCGACATCGACGCCGTCCGCCGCCGCATCGGCATGGTCTTCCAGCAGTTCAACCTCTTCCCGCACCTGACGGTGACCGAGAACCTGGCGCTGCCGCAGCGCCGGGTCCTCGGCCGCGACAAGGCGCAGGCGGCACGCGTGGCCGAGGAGAACCTGCGCCGGGTCGGGCTGTCCGAGAAGGCCGACGCCTATCCGGCCTCGCTCTCCGGGGGTCAGCAGCAGCGCGTGGCGATCGCCCGGGCGCTGGCCATGGGCCCCGAGGTGATGCTCTTCGACGAGCCGACCTCGGCCCTCGACCCGGAACTCGTCGGCGACGTCCTCGCCGTCATGCGGATGCTCGCGAACGAGGGCATGACCATGATGGTCGTCACCCACGAGATGAGCTTCGCGCGCGAGGTCGCCGACCGGGTCGTCTTCATGGACGGCGGCGTGGTCGTCGAGGAGGGCGCCCCCGCTCAGGTCATCGGCGACCCGGCCCACGAGCGCACCCGGCACTTCCTGTCCCGGCTGCTCGACCCCGCCATGGCGGACGTCGAGGAGGGCACCGCCGAGACCGACGCGACGGTCGAAAAGGGCCTCTAGCCAGGCCACCCGGGCCAGGAACTAGGGTGCGGGCATGAGCGATCGCACGGTGCTGCACGTGAAGGGGCGGGTGCTCGTCGGGCCCGACGACGTCCGGGACGAACTCTGGGCGGTCGGCGGGAGGATCTCGTACGAGCGTCCCGCCGCCGCCCGCGACGTCCGGACCGTGGAGGGGTGGGCGCTGCCCGGCCTCGTCGACGCGCACTGCCACGTCGGACTCGGCCCGCACGGGCCGGTCCCCGAGGACGTGGCGGAGAAGCAGGCGCTCACCGACCGCGAGGCGGGCACCCTGCTGATCCGCGACGCCGGCTCGCCCTCCGACACCCGCTGGATCGACGACCGCGAGGACCTCCCGAAGATCATCCGCGCGGGCCGGCACATCGCCCGCACCCGCCGCTACATCCGCGGCTTCGCCCACGAGATCGAACCCGGCGACCTCGTCGCGTACGTGGCCCGCGAGGCCCGGCGCGGCGACGGCTGGGTCAAGCTGGTGGGGGACTGGATCGACCGCGGGACCGGCGACCTGAGCGCCTGCTGGCCGCGGGAGGCGGTGGAGGCGGCCATCGCCGAGGCCCACCGGCTCGGCGCCCGCGTCACCGCCCACTGCTTCGCCGAGGACTCCCTGCGCGACCTCGTCGAGGCCGGCATCGACTGCATCGAGCACGCCACGGGCCTGACCGAGGACACCATCCCGCTGTTCGCCGAGCGCGGCGTCGCGATCGTCCCGACGCTGGTGAACATCGCGACGTTCCCGCAGCTCGCGGCGGGCGGCGAGGCCAAGTACCCCGACTGGTCCGCGCACATGCGGCGCCTGCACGAGCGGCGCTACGACACCGTGCGCGCCGCCTACGACGCGGGCATCCCGATCTTCGTCGGCACCGACGCGGGCGGCTCCCTCGCCCACGGCCTGGTCGCGAGCGAGGTGGCCGAGCTCGTCACGGCCGGCCTCCCGCCGCTGGAGGCGCTGTCCGCGACCGCGTGGGGAGCCCGGCGCTGGCTGGGACGGCCGGGACTCGACGAGGGGGCACCCGCGGACCTCGTGGTCTACGACGAGGACCCCCGGGCGGACGTCCGGGTGCTCGCCGCGCCGCGCCGGGTCGTCCTCGACGGGCGGATCGCCGGCTGACCTCCCACGCGACGCCGGTTGACGCAGCGTGACGTGCGCGCCGGCCGGCTCGTTGGGCACCCCCGCCACCGCGCCGGGGCGTCAACCGGCGTGAGCGCACGGGGGAGTTCAGAGGGGGATGCGGGCGAACACCCGTGCCGGAGGATTCGAAGAAATGCACGGGAATCCCACGTTGGAGTGAAGTGACGTCAGGTGGCTGACTGTTCACTCTCCGTGGGTGATTCTTGCCGGGTCCCAAGTCTGTTCTCCACTGGGGGTCCCAACCACCGTGAACGGCAACCACTTCCGCATGCCCGCACGCCGCCTCGCCGCCACCGCGGCGGCCACCGCCCTGGCCGCCGGTCCCGCGGCCCTGGCCGGCTCCGGCTCCGCCCACGCGACCACCGACCACGGTCGCGCGAGCGCCGTCGTCCTGCGCACCGCGCTCGACGTCTCCCTGCTCGACAAGTCCGTGAACCTCCCGCTCGCGGTCTCCCTCGACGAGGTCCGGGCACCGCGGAGCGCGCACAAGACCGCGCTCACCGCCCAGTTGGACGGCGTCTCCGGCGGGCGGCCGTTCAGCGTGCTGCGCGCGGACGTCGCCACCGCCGAGGCGACGGTTTCCGCACGCAAGGCCGAGGGCCGCACCAGCCTCGCGCACGCGAAGCTCCATGTCCCCGGGCTGCCGCTGCTCTCCCTCATCGAGGTCGAGCAGGTCACCTCCAGGGCGACCTGCGAGGCGGGAAGGAAGCCGGTCGCCACCTCGAACCTGCTCGGCGCGGTGACCGTCC
This sequence comes from Streptomyces sp. NPDC028308, assembly GCF_055565855.1. Classification (NCBI taxonomy): domain Bacteria; kingdom Bacillati; phylum Actinomycetota; class Actinomycetes; order Kitasatosporales; family Streptomycetaceae; genus Streptomyces; species Streptomyces sp. NPDC028308. The sequence goes on along the minus strand of NZ_JBVHTO010000007.1, from coordinate 88,643 downwards.
TCGGCAAGAAGGTCACCCTCTCCACGGGCGGCCCCACCGAGGTCGAGGTGCCCGGGGTCGGAGAGGTCCGCCTCGACCTCTCCCGGACGCGGACCACGACCCGTACGGCCGCCGCCTCCGCGCTCGAACTCAAGGTGTCCGTCGACCCGTTGAAGCTGAACGTCGCCGAGGTCGAGGGCACGCTCACGCTGGCCGGCGCCACCTGCGAGTCACCCGCTGCACCGGCGAAGGCCGCCCCGGGCGCCGACCCCGTGTCCGAGGTGAAGCCCCAGGGCGCCCCGGCCGAGGCCGGCCTCGCCGAGACCGGGGGCAGCCCGGTGACGCCGTACATCGCCGGCGGCGCGTTGGCGCTGCTGGCGGCCGGCGGGGGAGGGGTCTACCTGTCCCGGCGGGGCCGCGGCTGACCCCAGGGTGCGGGGCACGGGCCCCGCGCCTCAGTCCCCGGCGAGCGTCACCGCCCGGTCCAGCGCCTGAAGGAAACGATTCACCGTCGCCCGGTCCCGCACCGCGAGCCGCAGCCATTCCTCTCCCAGTCCCGGGAAGGTGTCGCCACGGCGCACGGCGAACCCCAGATCCCGCAGATGCCGGCGCACGGCGCCCGCCCGGGGCAGCCGCACGAGCACGAAGGAGCCCTCCGCCGGCTCCACCACCCGCAGCCCGTCGGACCCGAACTCCCGCAGTCCCGCGACGAGATGGGCCCGGTCCGCGGCGATGCGGTGCGCGGCGTGACCGGCCTCCGCGAGCGCCTGCGGCGACACGCACGCCTCCGCCGCGGCGAGGGCGGGCGTGGAGACCGGCCACAACGGCTGGGCCCGCTCCAGTTCCGCGATCGTCTCCGGGGCGGCCAGCACGTACCCGATGCGCAGCCCCGCCAGACCCCACGTCTTGGTGAGGCTGCGCAGCACCACGAGCCCGGGCACGTCCGTCCGCCCGGCGAGGGCCTCGCGCTCGCCGGGCACGGCGTCCATGAACGCCTCGTCGACCACCAGCGTCCGCCCGGGGCGGGCCAGTTCGGCGATCCGGTCCGCCGGATGCAGGACCGACGTCGGGTTGGTCGGATTGCCGATCACGACGAGGTCCGCGCTGTCCGGCACGGCCCCCGCGTCGAGCCGGAAACCGTCCCGCTCGCGCAGCAGGACCCGCTCGACGGTGTGCCCGGCGTCCCGCAGCGCCGCCTCCGGCTCCGTGAACTGCGGGTGCACCACCACGGGGTGACGCACCTTCAGGGCACGGGCGAGCAGTACGAACGCCTCCGCCGCACCGGCCGTCAGCAGCACGTGCTCCACCGGCAGCCCGTGCCGCGCGGCCACCGCCGCCCGCGCCGCCCGCCCGTCCGGATAGGCGGCGAGCCCCGCGAGCGACGCGGCTATCCGCTCCCGCAGCCACTCCGGCGGCGTGTCGGCCCGGACGTTCACCGCGAGGTCGGTGAGCGCCGAGCCGTCGTCACGGACCTCTGCGTCACCGTGGTGACGCAGGTCGTGCGCCGTCCCCGCGGAACCGGCCGCACCGGCCCCGGACACGCCCTCAGTGGGCATGGGAGTGCGAGTGCGCGTGGTCTCCGTGATGTCCGTGGTGGTGACCGTCGTCGTCCGGGTGGAAGTGCGGCTGCTGCGCCATGCCGACCTTGTCCTCGAAGCCCGGCAGCGCGATGCGGTACACGCACGAGTCGCAGTTCATCCTCAGATCGCCCTGCACCGCCTCCCGGTAGCGCTCCATGACCAGGTCCAGCAGCTCCGGCTCGGGGCCGATGACGTCGGCGGAGCGGACCTCCACCTCGGGGTGCGCGGCGGCCCAGCCCTCCGTCTGCTGCCGCACCCGGTCCGGCAGGATCCCCGTGAACAGGAAGTAGGGCAGCACGACGATCCGCCGGGCGCCGAGCTTCGCGCAGCGGTCCAGCCCGGACGGCACGTCGGGCGCCGCCAGCGACACGAACGCGGTCTCCACCCCGGCGTAGCCGCGGCCCTCCCACAGCAGCCGGGCCGCCTTGTGCACCTCGGCGTTGGCGTCCGGATCGGTCGAACCGCGTCCGACGAGCAGCACGGTCACGTCGGCCCGGTCACCGGGCGTCCGCTCCGGACCGGCGCCCAGCGCCTCCTCGACGCGCCGCTCCAGCACGGCCAGCAGCGAGGGGTGCGGGCCCAGCGGACGCCCGTACGTGTACGAGATCCCGGGGTGCCGCTCCTTCTCGCGGTTCAGCGCCGCCGGGATGTCGCCCTTGGCGTGCCCGGCGGACACCAGCATCAGCGGGACGGCGGCGAAACGGCGTACGCCCCGCTCGACGAGCTCGCCCACCGCCTCGGTGAGCGGGGGCGGCGACAGCTCGATGAAGCCGCCGGCGACGGGCAGTTCGGGGTGGCGGCGGCCCAGCTCCCGCACGAAGGCGCGGAAGGCCTCGGCACCGGCCTCGTCCCGGGTGCCGTGTCCGGCGATGAGCAGGGCGGGGGGAGGGGTGGTCACGACTTCTCCTTAGCGGCCTGGAAGGCCTCGGCGGTCCGAGCGGCCTCGGCGGCCGGTGGCACGGGGTGGTACAGCAGGGCGTTCAGCGCGGCCGCGGCGACCGCGGAACCGCCCTTCTCGGACACGTTGCTGACAGCGGGCAGCCCGCTCTCGCGCAACGCGGCCTTGGACTCGGCCGCCCCGACGAAACCGACGGGCAGACCGATGACGAGCGCGGGATCGGCGTTCAGTGTGAGCAGTTCCTCCAGGGCGGTCGGCGCACAGCCGACGACCCAGATCGCGCCGGGACCGACGTCCTCCAGCGCGAGGCGTATCGCGTGCGCCGAACGGGTCAGCCCGGGACCGGACTTGGCGTCCTTGAGCCGGCACACGGTGTCGCGCCGGGTGATCCCCGCCGCGACCATCTCGACGTCCACCACGACGGGCGCCCCCGCGTGCAGCGCCGCGTGCGCCCTCTCCAGCACCCGCTCGTCCATGACGAGGTCGTCGGCGTAGTCGAGGTCGGCGGCGGAGTGGATGACCCGCTCCACGACCGCCCGCGTCAGCGGCGGGAGGCCCGAGGTGTCCAGACGCGCCCGCAGCCGCCGGAAGGACTCCTGCTCGATGGGGTGCACGACCCGGCTCGCGGGCGACACCGTCCCGTACTCGCTCACTTGGGCTCCTCCTGCCAGCGGTAGCCGCGCGGCGTCACCATGCGCCCGGCGATCTCACGGGTCGCCGTGTTGCCCACGGTCACCACGGTCATCATGTCCACCACGGCCGGGTCGAGTCCCGCGAGCGTGGTGAGCAGACTGCTCTGGTCCGGACGCGACGCGTTCCGCACGACACCCACCGGCGTCGAGGGCTCGCGGTGCTCCGCGAGGATCGCGAGGGCCTTGGGCAGCTGCCAGTCGCGGCCCCGGCTGCGCGGGTTGTAGAACGTCACGACGATGTCGGCCTCCGCGGCGGCGCGCACCCGCCGCTCGATGACCTCCCACGGCGTGTGCAGGTCGGACAGGCTGATCGACACGTGGTCGTGTCCGAGCGGCGCGCCCAGGATGGCCCCGGCCGCGAGCGCGGCGGTCACCCCGGGCACCCCGACGACGTCGATGTCGTCGGATGCCTCGGCCAGCGCCGGCGATGCCATGGCGTACACGCCCGCGTCCCCGCTGCCGATCAGCGCGACGGCCTGTCCGCGGCGGGCCTCCGCCACCGCGGTGCGCGCGCGTTCCTCCTCGGCGCCGAGCCCGGACTCCAGGATCCGGGTGCCGGGACGGAGCAGGTCGCGGATCTGGTCGACGTACTGGTCGAGGCCGACGAGCACGGCCGCGCGCCGCAGTTCGTCCTTCGCCCGCGGGGTGAGCAGGTCACGCGCCCCCGGACCGAGGCCGACCACCGCGAGCCGGCCCCGGGGCACCCGGCGGACGACGGCGCAGGTCGCCATCGCGGGCAGCCCGTCCGCCCGTACCGACTTCCGCTTGGGCACGAGGAGTTCACCCCCGCCGGCCAGCGCGGCGGCCTCCGCCACGGACGGCGTGCCGACGGCGGCCAGCGGCGCGTCGGAGGGGTTCGGTACCTCGACCGCGGCCAACTCCTCGGCCGCGTACGTCACCACGGGCACCCCGAGCCGTTCGGCCGCCCCCACGATGCCGGGCTCGCCGGCCTTCGCGTCGACGGTGGCGAGCGCGGCGACGGACTTCACGGACAGCCCGGCGTCCCGCAGCGCGTCCTCGACCAGCGCGAGGACCTCGTCCACCGGAGCGCCCTTGGAGGCGCCGACGCCGACGACGAGGGACGGCGGCCGCAGCACCGCCTCGCGCTCGGTGGGCCCGACGGCCCGGTCGGTGACGCGGACGGTGTACGCGCCGTGCGTGCCCACCGGCAACGGCGGCAGCGGCCAGGCCAGTTCGGCCTCAAGCGCCACGGGCTCCCCGTCGAGCAGCGCCCGCGACACCGCCGCGACGTCCCCCTCGGCAGGGAAGCCCAGGGTGTCGAGACCGGGCAGCCCGACGGCGTCCGTCGCGGTGGTGATCACCGGCTCGGCACCGAGCAACCCGCCCACCTCGCGGGCCAGTTCGTTGGCGCCGCCGCCGTGCCCGCCCACCAGGGACACGGCGAACCGGCCCGCCTCGTCGACGCACACGATCCCCGGGTCGGACGCCTTGTCGCCCAGCAGCGGCGCGACGATCCGCACCACCGCGCCCGTGGCCAGGAAGCACACCAGCCGGTCGCACTCGGCGAAGGCCAGCCGCACGGCGTCCCCGACGGAGCCGCCGGACCCGTCGTACACCCGGGTACGGCCGGGCCAGGCCGCGGCCAGCCGGTCACGGGCAGCCGCGCCCGCCGCCGTCGCGGAAATCAGGCCGATCACTGAGGGACTCCTTCGGTACTGGCCGGAGGCCGGACGCCCCACAGCAGGAAAACGGGATTGGTCGCGGCGAGCCGGGTGACCTCACCCGGCAGCGGCGCGAGCCGGGACGACTGGAGCAGGACGCCCTCGCAGTCGAACCCGGCGGCGGTCAGCGCCTCCCGGACGGCGGGCACCCGGTCGAGCGCGGCCATGGCGACCACGACCGCCCGCCGCGCCCGCCGCGCGCACGCCGTGACGATGACGGGCAGCTCCCGGCCCCCGCCGCCGATGAAGACGGCGTCCGGGTCGTCCAGGTCGGACAGCACGGTCGGCGCGGCACCGTGCACGACCTGCACGTCCACACCGTGCGCCGCCGCGTTGGCGCGGATGCGCTCCACCCCGTCCCGCGTCTTCTCTATGGCGGTGACGGCGGCGCCGAAGCGCGCGCACTCGACGGCGACGGACCCGGAACCGGAACCCACGTCCCAGACGAGGTCGCCCCGCCGCGGGCCGAGCCGGGCCAGCGCAAGGGCCCGCACCTCGAACTTGGTGATCATCGAGTCGCGGTGCGCGAAGTCGGTCTCGGCCAGCGCCCACCGGGCCGGCCCTTCCGGCGGCCCCGCCACCGTGCGGACGGGGGCCACGGCACGCGACTCGTCCAGGCACAGCACGACGCTCACCGCGGGGCCCCAGTCGCGCGTCGCGGCCTCGGCGGGCGTGACCCGCTCCACCCGCTCGCCTCCGGGGTCGCCAAGGCTGCTCGCGACGACGAGGACGCGCTCGCCGGAGCGGTAGGCCAGCGCGGCCCCCAGCTCGGCGGGACCGGCGCCGGGCCCGGTCAGCACCGCCACCTTCGGATGCGCGCGGCAGACGTTCACCGCGGTCCGCAGGTCCCGCCCGTGGGCGCTCACCACGACCGCGTCGTCCCAGGTCAGGCCGAGCCGCGCGAACGCGGTCGCGACGGAGGAGACACCGGGCGAGACCGCCAGGCGCTCCGGCCCGAACCGCTCGGCCAGGGCCCGCACGATCCCGAAGAACCCCGGGTCCCCGGAGGCGAGCACGACGACCGGCTGCGCGTCCCCGTGCTTGTCCAGGTGCCGCTCGATCGCGTCCAGCGCCGGCGCCAGCGGGCCGAGCACGATCCGTTCCGCCGTGCCGGGCACCCGCACGGCGGCCAGGTGCCGACGGCCGCCCACGACGAGCCCCGCCCCGGCGAGCGCCGCCTCGGCTTGAGTGGGCGGGGGCGCCCCCGTACCCGTACCGACGACGGTGATCACGTCGTCGCACCTCGCGCGCGCAGCGCCCGGCGGGCCTCCGGGTCGGCCTTGCGGAAGCCGTGGAAGTGCCCGGGGTGGTACAGGTGTGAGCGGGTGCCGCTCGCGTCGAGCGCCGGTCCCACCAGGAAGAGGGTGTGCTTCCAGAGCTTGTGCTCCTTGACGGTCTCCTCCAGCGTGCCGATCGTGCACTTCACGATCAGCTCCTCCGGCCAGGTCGCCTGGTAGGCGACGACCACGGGAGTGGACGTCGGGTAGCCGCCCTCCAGCAGTTCCCGGACGAGCTGCCCGCTGCGGGCGGCCGACAGGAACAGCGCCATCGTCGTGCCGTGCCGCGCGAACTCCCGGACCTCCTCGCCGGGCGGCATCGGCGTCTTGCCGCCGCCGAGCCGGGTGAGGATCACGGACTGCGCGACCTCGGGGATCGTCAGCTCCCGCTGGGCCAGGGCGGCGACCGCGGAGAAGGAGGAGACGCCCGGGACGATCTCCGTCTCGACGCCCAGTTCGGCGCACCGGTCGACCTGCTCCTGCGTGCCGCCCCACAGCGCGGGGTCCCCGGAGTGGATCCGGGCCACCTTGAGGCCCTCCCGGGCGGCCCGCTCGTACACGGCGACGACGTCCTCCAGGGACATCGTCGCCGAGTCCAGGATCTCGGCGCCCTCGCGCGCGTGGTCGAGGACCTCCGCCTGCACCAGGCTGGCCGCCCAGATCACGATGTCCGCGTCCGCGATGGCGCGCGCGGCACGGAACGTCAACAGGTCGGCGGCGCCGGGGCCGGCACCGACGAAGGTCACCTTGCCGGTGGGGGCATCGGCCATGGGAATCGGTCCTCTCCTACGGATACGGGTACTGCGGGTCGCGCGGGGCGGGACGTCAGGCGGCGCTGCGCCGCCGGACGTGCGTGAACGGGGGTCGATCGGATAGCAAGGGCCTATGGCGGTCTTCGTCGCGCTCGGCGCGTTCCTGATGACGCTGGCCGGCGGCTGGACGGCACAGCGGGTGACCGACCGTCGTCATCTGGTGCTGGGCCTGGCCGGCGGCCTGATGCTGGGCGTGGTCGGCCTCGACCTGCTGCCCGAGGCACTGGAGGCGGCGGGCGGCGAGATCTTCGGCGTACCGGCCGCGCTGCTGCTGTTCGTGGCCGGGTTCCTGCTGGCCCATCTGGGCGAACGGCTGCTCGCCACCCGCCGGGCCGCGCACGGCGGCGAGGAACGCGACCCGCGCGCGCCCGAGGTGGGCCTGACGGCGGCCGCCGCCATGGTCGGGCACAGCGCCATGGACGGCGTGGCGATCGGCGCCGCCTTCCAGGTGGGCGGCGGCATGGGGCTGGCGGTCGCACTGGCCGTCGTCGCCCACGACTTCGCGGACGGCTTCAACACGTACACGATCACGAGCCTGTACGGGAACGCCCGCCGCAAAGCGCTCCTCATGCTCTTCGCGGACGCGGTGGCACCCGTGGCCGGAGCCGCCTCGACCCTCTTCGTGACCATCCCGGAACAGGCGCTCGGCTGCTACCTCGGCCTCTTCGGCGGCGTACTGCTCTACCTGGCCGCCGCCGAGATCCTGCCCGAGGCGCACCACGAGCACCCGGCCCGCTCGACCCTGCTGTTCACGGTCGCGGGCGCGGCCTTCATCTGGCTGGTGGTGGGCATCGCGCAGTGAGGGCGCGCGGCGGGCAGGCGGACGCCGGTCGCGGTTCACAACTTCCCGCCCCGCCCGCCGTCGCGCGGCGCGGGCGCGATCAGCGTGGAGAGGTAGGGCAGCGCCCCGCCGTCGAGGTCGGCGGCCGGCCGGATGGACTCCTCGGGCAGCCCGAGAGCCGACCCCCACACGGCGTCGTCCAGGCGCCCGGTCTCGCGCAGCGCCGCCGCGACCTCGTGCGCCTGCCGTCCGAACTTGTACGCCACGACCGTGCCCGGCCCGTGCAGCGCGTCCTTGAGGACGGCGGCCCCCGCGGTCACCGGGACCAGGGTCAGCGGCTCCGTCCCCTCGGTGAGGACGGCACCCGAGCGGGCGGCGAGATCCTGCATGGCGGTGATGCCCGGCACGGTCTCGACCACCGTGCCCGGCAGGGCCCGCTCGATGGTCTGGGCGAGGTAGGTGAACGTCGAGTACACGTTGGGGTCGCCGATGGTGGCGAAGGCGACGGTGCCGTGCCGTTCGAGCAGCCCCGCGACCCGCTCGCCGGCCGCGTCCCAGGCGGCCTCGCGGCGCTCCCGGTCCGTCCGCTCGTTGAGCGCGAACACGACCCGTACGACCTTCTCCTCGGGCACGTAGTGCAGGACGGTCGCCTCGGCGCGCCCCCGCTCGCCGGTGTCCAGCACGGGCACCACGACGACCTCCGCCGCCCGCAGCGCGTTGACGCCCTTGACGGTCACCAGTTCCGGGTCGCCGGGTCCGACCCCGACCCCGATCAGCTTGCTGCTCATGACGTCAGGCACCTCTCCACGAACCGGCGGGCGACACCGGGCGCGGACGCCCAGTGCGTGTGCAGATAACTCGCGTGCACACCTTGTTGGACGAAACCTTCGGTCCGGCGTCCCGGGGCGTGCACGCCCCAGGCGGGAGCAGCCCCGGCGCCGGGATCGACGACGGTGCGGTGGAACTCGTGCCCGCGCATCCGCGTCCCGGCCGCGGCGAGCGCGCTGTCGGACACGGCGACGGCGTCCCGGTAGCCGAGGGTGAGCCGCTCGCTCATCCGGGCCGTGGCGTCCAGCACCCCGCACATGGGCTGCCCGTCCAGCTCACGGCACAGGTACAGCAGTCCGGCGCACTCGGCGGCCACGGGTGCCCCGGCGAGCGCCAGCTCCGAGACGGCCTTGCGCAGCGGCTCGTTGGCCGACAGCTCCGGGGCGTACACCTCGGGGAACCCGCCCCCGATCACCAACCCGCCCGTGCCTTCCGGCAGTTGCTCGTCCCGCAGCGGGTCGAACGTGACGACCTCGGCACCGGCGGCGGCCAGCAGCTCGGCGTGCTCGGCGTAGGAGAACGTGAAGGCGGGCCCTCCGGCGACGGCGACCGTCCTGCCCCTCGCCGGCCGGGTACCGTCGGGTCCGCCCGGCGATCGGGGGCGGGCCCCCTGGTCGGCCTGAGGAGCGGTGGCGCGGTCCGCGGCTCCGGGAACACCGGCGGACGGCGCGGGCGCCACGGCCTCGGCCGCGTCCCACTCCCCGGCCGTCAGCGCGGGCGCACTGCGCGCCAGCGCGAACAGCGCGTCCAGGTCGCAGCCCTCGCGGACCTGCGCGGCCATCGCGGCGACGGCCTCCACCGCTCCGTCCCGCCGCTCGGCGACGGGCACGAGCCCCAGGTGCCGGGACGGCGTGTCCACCTGCGGCGCCCGGCGCAGCACCCCCAGCACGGGCACCCCGGACGCGTCCAGGGCCTCCCGCAGGAGCGCCTCGTGGCGGTCCGAGCCCACCTTGTTGAGGATCACCCCGGCCACCCGCACCTCGGGGTCCCAGGACGCGAACCCGTGCACCAGCGCGGCCACCGACCGCGACTGCGACGACGCGTCGACGACCAGGACGACCGGCGCCCGCAGCAGCTTCGCGACGTGCGCGGTCGACGCCAGCTCGCCCTGCCCGGCCGCACCGTCGTACAGCCCCATCACGCCCTCGACGACGGCGAGGTCGCAGCCGCGGGCGCCGTGCGCGAAGAGCGGCGCGACCAGCTCGGGGCCGCACAGGTACGCGTCGAGGTTGCGTCCCACGCGCCCGGTGGCGAGCGCGTGGTACCCGGGGTCGATGTAGTCCGGCCCCACCTTGTGCGGGGACACGGCGAGCCCCCGCCCGGCGAAGGCCGCCATCAGCCCCGTGGCCACGGTGGTCTTGCCGCTGCCCGAAGAGGGCGCGGCGACGACCAGCCGGGGGACGCCCGTCACCACTCGATGCCCCTCTGGCCCTTCTGGCCCGCGTCCATCGGGTGCTTGACCTTGGACATGTCGGTCACGAGGTCGGCGAATTCCACCAGCTTCTCCGGGGCGTTGCGCCCGGTGATCACCACGTGCTGCGTGCCCGGCCGGTCCCGCAGCACGGACACAACCTCGTCGGTGTCGATCCAGCCCCAGTGCATCGGGTAGGCGAACTCGTCGAGGACGTACAGCCGGTAGGTCTCGGCGGCCAGGTCGCGCTTGACCTGCTCCCAGCCCTCGCGGGCCTTCTCCTCGTTGTCCATCTGCGCGTCGCGCTGGACCCAGGACCAGCCCTCGCCCATCTTGTGCCAGTCGACGGTGCCGCCCTCGCCGCTGGCGCCCAGCACGCGCAGCGCGTTCTCCTCGCCGACCTTCCACTTCGCCGACTTGACGAACTGGAACACCCCGATCGGCCAGCCCTGGTTCCAGGCGCGCAGCGCGAGCCCGAAGGCGGCTGTGGACTTGCCCTTGCCGATCCCGGTGTGCACCACGACCAGCGGACGGTTACGTCGCTGACGTGTCGTCAGTCCGTCGTCCGGTACGACGCTCGGCTGTCCCTGCGGCATTACGCGGCCCTCCTGTTGGTTCCCTGCACGTCCCGGACGAGCCCGGCGATCGAGTCGGCCCGCAGTTCGTCCAACGTGACCGCGGTGCCCTCCAGTTCACGCGCGAGCTGCCCCGCGAGCCCGAGCCGCACCGGCCCCGTCTCACAGTCCACGACCACGGAGGCGACGGAATCGGCCGCGAACAGCCGGGCCGCCCGCCCCGCGAGCGCCACCGGTTCCGGACCGCCGGTCGCCCGGCCGTCCGTCACCACGACGACCAGCGGGCGGCGCGCCGCGTCCCGCAGCCGCTCCACCCGCAGCACGTCGTGGGCCTTGAGCAGACCGGCCGCCAGCGGCGTCCGGCCGCCCGTGGGCAGCGACTCCAGCCGGGCCGCCGCCGCGTCCACCGAGGAGGTGGGCGGCAGCGCCACGTCGGCGGACGAGCCGCGGAAGGTCACCAGTCCCACCTTGTCCCGCCGCTGGTAGGCGTCGAGCAGCAGCGACAGCACCGCTCCCTTCACCGCGCTCATCCGCTGCCGGGCCGCCATCGACCCGGAGGCGTCCACCACGAACAGGACGAGGTTGCCCTCGCGCCCCTCGCGGGTGGCCTGGCGCAGATCGTCCCGCCGTACGACGAGACCGCGCCCCGAGCGGCCGCGCGCCTTCTGGTGCGGGGCCGCCGCCTGCACGGTGGCCGCCAGGTGCAGCTTGGTGAGGGTGCCCCGGGGCCGCCGCGAGCCGGTGGTGCGGCCGTGCTCGGTCCGTGCCCGGGACCGCCGCCCGGCGGCGCCCTCGCCCAGCCCCGGCACGCTCAGCACCTTGGTGCGGAACGGCTCCGCCGCCCGCGCGGGCTGCTGCTCGCCGGCGCCGGAGGACCCCGGCTGCCCGCTCTCGCCCGCCTCCGGGCGCGCGGCCTCGTCACCGCCGGGCTCCGGGCTGCCGGCCGCCTCCCGAGGCCCGTCCTGCGTCTCGGCCGGCCCGTCCTGAGGGCCGTCCCGCGGTCCGTCCTGCGGCGGACGCCCGCCGCCGTCGGGTCCGTCCGGGTCCGGGTCGTCGTCGCCGTCCGTGCCGTCCCCGCCGCCGAACTCCTCCAGCGTCTCGTCGAGCTTGTCCTCGTCGAGACCGGGGGCGTCGAACGGGTTGCGCCGGCGCCGGTGCGGCAGCGCCAGCAGCGCCGCCTGCCGCACGTCCTCCGCAAGCACCTCGGTCCGGCCGGCCCACGCGGCCAGCGCGGTCGCGGTACGCGCCATCACGATGTCGGCCCGCATGCCGTCGACCTCGAAGGCCGCGCAGGTCGCCGCGATCTGCCGCAGCGCCCCGTCGCCGAGCCGCACGGAGGGCAGCAGGTCACGGGCGGCCACGATCCGGGCCCGCACCGCCGACTCCTCGTCGGCCCAGCGCGCGGCGAAGCCCTCCGGATCGTCGTCGTAGGCGAGCCGCCTGCGCACGACCTCCACCCGCTGGTCCGGCTCACGCGAGGCCGCGACCTCGACCGTCAGCCCGAACCGGTCGAGCAACTGCGGCCGCAGCTCGCCCTCTTCGGGGTTCATCGTGCCGACGAGCAGGAACCGGGCGGCGTGCCGCACCGAGACGCCCTCGCGCTCCACGTACGAGGCACCCATCGCCGCCGCGTCCAGCAGCAGGTCGACCAGGTGGTCGTGCAGGAGGTTGACCTCGTCGACGTACAGGATGCCGCGGTGCGCGTCCGCCAGCAGGCCGGGTTCGAAGGCCTTCACGCCCTCGGACAGGGCGCGTTCGATGTCCAGCGCGCCCACGAGCCGGTCCTCGGAGGCGCCGACGGGCAGCTCGACCATGCGGGCCGGCCGGGACACCCCGGGGCCCACCTCGTGCGGCCCGTCCGGGCACGCCGGGTCGGGCGAGCCGGGCGCGCACGAGAAGCGGCAGCCCGCGACGACGTCCACCTCCGGCATCAGGGCCGAAAGGGCGCGTACGGCGGTCGACTTGGCGGTGCCCTTCTCGCCGCGCACCAGCACGCCGCCCACCGCGGGCGAGACGGCGTTCAGCAGCAGCGCGAGCCGCAGGTCGTCCTGACCGACGACGGCCGTGAACGGGAATGGGGTACTCACTGGTCGTCGCCCTCCAGATCGCCTTCGAGCTCCAGGTAGGTGGCGCGCAGCCGCTCCAGCGTCCGCGCGTCCGGTTCGGCCCACAGGCCGCGCTCGGCCGCCTCCAGCAGCCGTTCCGTGATCCCGCGCAGGGCCCACGGGTTGGACTTCTTCATGAAGTCCCGGTTCTCCGCGTCGAAGACGTATTCCGCGCTGAGCTTCTCGTACATCCAGTCGTCGACCACACCGGCCGTCGCGTCGTACCCGAAGAGGTAGTCGACGGTCGCCGCCATCTCGAACGCGCCCTTGTAGCCGTGCCGCCGCATCGCCGCCATCCAGCGCGGGTTGACCACCCGGGCCCGGAACACGCGGTGCGTCTCCTCGCCCAGGGTGCGGGTCTTCACCTGGTCCGGGGTGGCGGAGTCACCGACGTACGCCTCGGGGCTGGCGCCGGTCAGATGGCGCACCATGGCCACCATGCCGCCGTGGTACTGGAAGTAGTCGTCGGCGTCGACCAGGTCGTGCTCGCGGGTGTCGACGTTCTTCGCGGCCACGGCGATCCGCCTGAACGCGGTCTCCATGTCGCCGCGCGCCGCCCGCCCGTCCAGCCCGCGCCCGTACGCGTAACCGCCCCACACCGCGTACACCTCGGCGAGGTCCGCGTCCGAGCGCCAGTTCCGCGCGTCGATGAGCGGGAGCAGCCCGGCGCCGTACGCCCCCGGCTTGGAGCCGAAGATACGGGCCGTGGCGCGCCGCCGGTCACCGTGCTCGGCGGTGTCCTCGTCGACGTGCCGGCGCACGAAGTTGGCGTCCGCGGGCTCGTCCAGCTCGGCCACCGCCCGCACCGCGTCGTCGAGCAGCCCGACCACGTGCGGGAACGCGTCCCGGAAGAAACCGGAGATCCGCACGGTGACGTCGATGCGCGGCCGGCCCAGCTCCGCCAGGGGCACGATCTCGAAGCCGGTCACCCGTCGCGACGCGTCGTCCCAGACCGGCCGGCAGCCGAGCAGCGCGAGGATCTCCGCGATGTCGTCGCCCTGGGTGCGCATCGCGGACGTGCCCCACACGGTCAGTCCGACGGACGTCGGGTACTCACCGGTGTCCTGGAGGTAGCGGGCCACGAGGGAGTCGGCGAGCGCCTGGCCGACCTCCCAGGAGAGCCGGGACGGGATCGCCTTGGGGTCGACGGAGTAGAAGTTGCGGCCGGTCGGCAGGACGTTGACGAGTCCGCGGGTCGGCGAACCCGACGGGCCGGCCGGGACGTAACCGCCGCGCAGCGCCTTGAGGATGTGCCCGATCTCGTCCGTCGTGCGGGCGAGCCGCGGCACGACCTCACGGCAGGCGAACTCCACCACCGCGACCCCGTCCGGGAGTTCGGCGCCGAGGACCTCCCGCACGAGAGGGGCGGCCTCGGACGTCGCCCAGCCGCGCTCCTCCATGCCCAGCGCGATCCGGCGGCACAGCTGCTCCAGCAGGTCGACCGCGTCGGCGCCGGTCCGCGCCGGGCCCCCGACCAGGTCGGTGAGTTCCGCCGGCACCTTCACCGGTGCGCCCGGCTCGGCCAGCAACTCCTTCTCGGACAGGCCGAAATGCGCCGCCAGCGAGGCCCGCAGCCCCGGCAGGGCGTTGGCCTGGCCGCCCCACACCTGCGAGGCGCGCAGCACGGCCAGCACGAGGTTCACGCGCGGCTCGGCCTCGGGCCCGCCGCCCAGGATGTGCAGTCCGTCGCGGATCTGCACGTCCTTGATCTCGCACAGGTAGCCGTCGATGTGCATGACGAACTCGTCGAACGTCTCGTCGTCCGGCTGCTCGTCGACGTGCAGGTCGTGGTGCAGCTCGGCCGCCTTCACCAGCGTCCAGATCTGCGCGCGCACCGCGGGCGCCTTCGCCGGGTCCAGATCGGACACCAGGGCGTACTCGTCGAGGAGTTGCTCCAGCTTGGCGAGGTCGCCGTAGGTGTCCGCGCGGGCCATCGGCGGCACCAGGTGGTCGACCACGGTGGCGTGCCCGCGCCGCTTGGCCTGCGTGCCCTCACCGGGGTCGTTGACGATGAACGGGTAGACCAGGGGGAGTTCGCCGAGCACGGCGTCGGGCGCGCAGCCGCCGCTGAGCCCGAGTCCCTTGCCCGGCAGCCACTCCATGGTGCCGTGCTTGCCCATGTGCACCACGGCGTCCGCGCCGAAGGAGTTCTCCAGCCAACGGTAGGCCGCCATGTAGTGGTGCGACGGCGGCATGTCCGGGTCGTGGTAGATCGCGATCGGGTTCTCGCCGAAGCCGCGCGGCGGCTGGATCATCACGACGACGTTCCCGAACTGGAGGCAGGCCAGCACGATGTCGTCGCCGTCGACGTACAGCGAGCCGGGCGGCTCGCCCCACGCCTCCAGCATGCCCTCGCGCAGCGCGGGGTCGAGCGTGTCGAACCACGCCCGGTAGTCGGCGAGCGGCACCCGTGCGGGCGCGGACGCCAGCTGCTCCTCGGTGAGCCACTCGACGTCGTGGCCGCCGGCCTCGATGAGCCGGTGGATCAACTCGTCGCCGTTGTCCGGGTATTCGGTCAGCGCGTACCCGGCGTCCCGCAGCGCGTCGAGGACGCGGACGGCGGAGGCGGGGGTGTCGAGACCGACCGCGTTGCCGACCCGGGAGTGCTTGGTCGGATAGGCGGTGAAGACCAGGGCGAGCTTCTTCTCCGCGTTCGGCTTGTGCTTCAACAGTGCGTGCCGTACGGCGATCCCGGCCACCCGCGCGGCCCGCTCGGGGTCGGCGACGTACACCGGCACGTCGTCCGGGCCCTGCTCCTTGAAGGAGAACGGCACGGTGATCAGACGTCCGTCGAACTCCGGGATCGCGACCTGCATCGCCGCGTCCATCGGGGACAGGGCGGCGTCCGAGGCGTCCCACGCGGCGCGCGAGGAGGTGAGGCACAGCCCTTGCAGGACGGGGATGTCGAGGTCGGCGAGCGCCCCGATGTCCCAGGCCTCCTCGTCGCCGCCGGCCGAGGCCTCGGAGGCGTGCGTGCCGCCCGCCGCGAGGACGGTCGCGACCAGCGCGTCCGCCTTCCCGAGGATCTCGTACAGCCCGGCGTCGGCACCGCGCAGCGAACCGCAGAACACCGGGAGGGCGTTGGCGCCGCGCGCCTCGATCGCGTCGCACAGCGTGTCGACGAAGGCGGTGTTGCCGGACAGTTCGTGGGCCCGGTAGAAGAGCACGCCGACGGTCGGGCGGCCCTCGGCCAGGTCCCGCTCGCCGTGCACCCCGAACTCGGCCGTCTTCCTCGGCTCCTCGAAGCCCTCACCCGTGAGCAGCACGGTGTCCGAGAGGAAGCGCGCCAGTTCGGTCAGGTTCTCCGGGCCGCCCTCGACGAGGTAGCGCAGCGCCTCCGCGACGACACCGGCCGGCACGGACGACTCCGCCATCAGCTCGGCGTCCGGTACGGACTCCCCGCCGAGCAGTACGGTCGGGATCCCGGACGCCCGCAGCGCGGCCAGCCCGTCCTCCCAGGCCCGCTTGCCGCCCAGCAGCCGTACGACGGCGACGTCCGCGCCCGTCACCAGCGCGGGCAGCTCCTCGGCGACGTCTACCCGGTTCGGGTTGCCGATCCGGTACGCGGCGCCGGAGGCCCGGGCCGCCAGCAGATCCGTGTCGGCGGTCGACAACAACAACACTGTGCTCATGCGGGTGCTCCCGGTGGGATGAAAGGCAGTCCTGTCGGAGCGCCCGACTCGATGAGCCGCCACAGCGCGTCCGTGTCCGCGTGTTCCTCGATCAGATCGCCGAGCAGGTCCAGCTGCTCCTCGCGCAGGGTGGCGAACGACGTGCCGGCGGCCGGCACGAACCGGCGGCCCGCGGCGGCCGCCACCTCCCGCAGGAACGCCCGCCGGAACCCGTCCGACTCCAGCGAGCCGTGCCAGTGCGTGCCCCAGACGGCGCCGACCCGGCAGCCGTCCAGGAAGGGTTCGCCGCCGGTGACCTCGGCGACCCCGTGGTGGATCTCGTAGCCCTCGACGTGCTCGCCGAGCGCCTCGCCGACGGGCCGCGTGAGCGTCTTCTCCCGCGCGAACCGCACCCGCACGGGCAGCAGTCCGAGCCCCTCGACGTGGCCCGCCCGCGACTCGACGTCGTCCTCGATGTGCTCGCCCAGGGCCTGGAAGCCGCCGCAGATCCCGAGGACGGGCCGCCCCTCGGCGGCCCTGCGCGCGATCGCGTCCGCGAGGCCGCGCTCCCGCAGCCACCGCAGGGCGTTCACCGTGCCACGGGTGCCCGGTACGACGACCAGGTCCGCGTCGGCCAGTTCCTCCGCCCGGTCCACGAACCGCACGACGACGCCCGGTTCGGCGGCGAGGGCGTCGACGTCCGTGAAGTTGGACATCAGCGGCACCGCGCAGACGGCGACCCGCAGCACGTCCTCGCCGACCGGCGGCGCCACGACGGACTCCCGGACGCTCCCGCGCAGGGACACCCGAAGTCCGTCCTCCTCGTCGATGCCGAGGCCGTGCCGGAACGGCAGGACGCCGTACGAGGGCCGGCCGGTGAGCCCGTGCAGCATCTCCAGGCCCGGCTCCAGCAGCGAGACGTCCCCGCGGAACTTGTTGACCAGGAACCCGGCGACGAGCTCCTGGTCCTCGCGGCTGAGCAGCGCGACCGTGCCGAAGAAGGACGCGAAGACGCCGCCCCGGTCGATGTCCCCGACCACCAGGACGGGCAGGCGCGCGTTGCGGGCGATGCCCATGTTCACGATGTCGGTGCGCCGCAGATTGATCTCGGCAGGACTGCCGGCCCCCTCACAGATCACCGCGTCATACGTGCCCCGCAACTCGGCCAGGCACTCCAGCACGGTCCCGAGCAGCGCCTCCTGGCGGCCCCCGTGGTAGCCGCGCGCGCTCATCTCGCCGACCGGCTTCCCCATCAGCACGACCTGGCTGCTGCGGTCGCTGCCCGGCTTGAGCAGCACGGGGTTCATCAGCGCGGTCGGCTCGACGCGGGCGGCCTGCGCCTGCATGGCCTGCGCCCGCCCGATCTCCGCACCCTCGCGCGTGACGAAGGAGTTGAGGGACATGTTCTGCGCCTTGAAGGGCGCCACCTTCACGCCCTGCCGCACCAGCCACCGGCAGATCCCGGCGGTCACGACGCTCTTGCCCGCGTCGGAGGTGGTTCCGGCGACCAGCAGCCCGCCGCTCACGGCCTCGCTCCCTTCGACAGCAGTCGTCCCGCGACGCAGACGCCCAGCGCGAGCCGGCTCACCCGGCGCGACAGGCGTACGGCCCGTTCGATGTCGTGCACCCCGACGGCTCGGCCGCTCCCGTTCAGCACGGGCCGGTGCTCGACCCTGCCGCCGTAGGAGAGGGTCCCGCCGAGCCGCACGCCCAGCGCCCCCGCGAACGAGGCCTCCACGGGACCGGCGTTGGGGCTCGGGTGGCGGCCGGCGTCGGCGCGCCAGGCGCGGACCGCGCCGCGCGGGTCGTCGCCCGCGACGGCCGCGAGGACGGCGGTGAGCCGGGCACCCGGCCAGCCGGCGACGTCGTCGAGCCGCGCGGAGGCCCAGCCGTAGCGGCGGTGGCGGGCCGACTTGTGGCCGACCATGGCGTCCAGGGTGTTCACGGCCCGGAAGGCGACCAGTCCGGGCACCCCGGCGACGGCGCCCCAGACGAGGGCTCCCACCACGGCGTCGGAGGTGTTCTCGGCGACGGACTCGACCACGGCCCGGGCGATCCCGTCGGCGTCCAGCGCCTGCGGGTCCCGCCCGCACAGGTGTGGCAGCCGCTCACGGGCGGCGTCGACGTCCCCGGCTTCCAGCGCGCGGCCCACGGCGCGGGCCTCACGGCCGAGGGAGGTGCCGCCTACGACGGCCCAGGTGGCGGCGGCGGTCAGCGCGACGGCGGCGGCGGGGGAGGGGCGTACGGAACGGCTCGCCAGCGCGGCGAGCCCGGCGGCGCCGCCCACGCAGACGGCGGTGTGCAGCGCGCCCCACCCGCGGTGGTCCCGCCACAGCACCCGTTCCACGGCGCCCGCGGCCCGTCCGAAAGCGGCGACCGGGTGCCCGCGGCGGGGATCGCCGAGGAGCAGGTCGCCGAGGAGGCCGGCGGTGGCGCCGTACGCGAAGACGCGATCGGCACGCACGGCGTCAGCCCGCCGTGGGGTGAAGTAGAACCCTCGTACTCAACAAGACCCGCAACGGGCAGCCGCGCATGGCGATATGTCCTCACTCAGGGTGTCCGCGCCCTGGTTCGAAGAGACCGGCGGGGAGAGTTCCTGGCTCCCGGGGGACTTCCTTCCCCGGTGACAGTGGCGGGACCGCGCCGGATTCACACCGGCTTCCTCTCCAGTCGCCGTACTTGGCTCCGGCAGTCCACCACGGGCTCAGAACAGCCGTCAACTTGCTGTTGACCTGCGGAGGGAGAGTGTGCGAAGGCCCACACGCACGTGGGGTGCGGGACGGTGATCCGTCCCGCACCCCACGTGAAGTGATGCCGCGTTGTTCGGCTTTCGCCGGTTC
The DNA here is from genome assembly GCF_055565855.1 of Streptomyces sp. NPDC028308. Classification (NCBI taxonomy): domain Bacteria; kingdom Bacillati; phylum Actinomycetota; class Actinomycetes; order Kitasatosporales; family Streptomycetaceae; genus Streptomyces; species Streptomyces sp. NPDC028308. Next base: position 69,572 of record NZ_JBVHTO010000007.1, on the reverse strand, counting down.
TGTCCGGTCGTCAGGCGACGATCAGATAGATCCCGTACCCCACCGCCGCCGCGCAGGCGGCGAAGCAGGCGTACGCGGTGGTGACCGCGAGGGCGGCGGATCCGCCCTGCGCGCCGGCGGACTCCCGCTTGGTGAGGCCGACGATGCCGAGGGTGAAGAGGCCGACGAGGGCCACGGTGACCACGAGGCTGACTCCGAACACGGAGCCGAGGGCTGCCCAGTCGATGTGCATGCTGTTCGTTCCTTAGACCGTGGCCGGGCGGGTGGGCTCGGTGGAGGGACCGGAGTCCGGGGCCGGGATGGTGGCCGTCAGGCTGACCGGGCCGGCCGGCGGCGGGGTGACCGCGGCGATCGCGGTGGTGACGACACCCGCGGGCTCGGCGTCGGTCTCGTTGACGTTGTCCATGGTGACGGGCTGGCGGCGCGAGAGCGTCCAGATGACCCCGGCACCGGCCACGAGCAGCGTGCCCGTGGCGATGATGCCCCAGGTGCCCTGCTGGGTGAGGAACTCGGCGCCGGCGCCGACGAGCCCCGCGGCGGGCAGGGTCAGGCCCCAGGCGATGAACATGCGGGTCGCGGTCGACCAGCGGACGACGCCGCCCTTGCGGCCGAGGCCGGAGCCCATGACCGCGCCGGAGCAGGACTGGGTGGTGGAGAGCGAGAAGCCCAGGTGCGAGGAGGCCAGGATGACCGTGGCGGCGCTGGTCTGGGCGGCGAAGCCCTGCGGCGGCGCGAGGTCGGTGAGGCCCTTGCCCATGGTGCGGATGATGCGCCAGCCGCCGAGGTAGGTGCCGAGCGCGATGGCCATACCGGCCGAGACGATGACCCAGGTGGGAGGGTTGGAGCCCGGCGCGAGCACGCCGCCGGTGACCAGGGCGAGGGTGATGATGCCCATCGTCTTCTGCGCGTCGTTCGTGCCGTGGGCCAGCGAGACCAGGCCCGCGGAGGCGATCTGGCCGGCGCGGTAGCCCTTGGCGGTCGCCTTCTCGTCGGCGCGGCTGCCGATCTTGTACGTCAGTCGCGTGGCGAGCATCGCGGCGAGTCCGGCCACGACGGGCGCGGCGACCGCGGGGATGAGCACCTTGGTGACGACGGTCGAGCCGTTCACCGACGACCAGCCGGCCGACATGACCGCGGCGCCGATGAGGCCGCCGAAGAGTGCGTGGGAGGAGCTGGAGGGCAGACCCAGGAGCCAGGTCAGCAGATTCCACAGGATGGCGCCGACGAGCGCCGCGAATATGACCTCGGTGCGGATGCCCTCTTCGTTGATGATGCCGCCGGAGATCGTCTTGGCGACCTCCACGGAGAGGAAGGCGCCGACGAGATTCAGCGCGGCGGACATCGCCACCGCCGTCTTGGGCTTCAGAGCGCCGGTCGAGATGGTCGTCGCCATCGCGTTGGCAGTGTCGTGGAAACCGTTCGTGAAATCGAACACGAGAGCGGTAACGATCACGATCCCGAGGAGAAGCGTGATGTGTTCCATTTACCCAGGCTTCTGTTGGACGTCAGTGGCAAGTGGAACGTAGGCAACCTGGGTGAACGGAAGATGAACTGGGGCGGGCGGAGCGGTGACCCGATCGGCGTGCCGCCCTTCCGCTTGTGTGCGACTGGCGCGTGCGAGGGCCGCAGAGAGGCGGAATATGGGGCTCCGCTAGCCCCTCGCGAAGGTCCGCAGTCCGCGCAGGGACCCGTTGAAGAGATTCTGGTCACCCGGCAGCCGGCCGCCGTTGTCGTACTGCCAGAACGTCCAGTACGTCCACCCCGCGGGCAGCGGCCCCGCGTCCGCCGAGTCGTAACGCGCGATCCACAGCGCGTGGTCCGCGGCGAAGGCGGAGCTGGCGCCGGTGCAGTCGTTCCACCAGTGCGTCGTCGTGTAGATCACCGGCCGGCGGCCCGTAGCCCGCTCGACGCCGTCGCTGAACGCCCGGATCCACCTCACCATCGCGGCCCTGCCCAGGCCGTAGCACTTCCTCCCGTACGGGTTGTACTCGATGTCGAGCGCGGGCGGCAGCGTCCAGCCGTCCGGACGCCAGGCGCCTCCGTTGCGTACGAAGAACGCCGCCTGCGCGCCACCCGACGACCGGTCCGGCAGGGCGAAGTGGTACGCGCCGCGCAGGAGGCCCGCGGCGCGCGAGCCGTCGTACTGGCGGCCGAAATACGGGTTCCGGTAGCCGGTCGACTCGGTCGCCTTCACGTAGACGAACCGGGCCCCCTCGGCCTTCGCGGCCGGCCAGTCGACGTTCTTCTGGTGCGAGGAGACGTCGTGTCCCCGCGGCTTGCCCGCCGCCGACACCGGCGCCCCGGCCAGTGCGGCCCCGCCTGCCACGAGCGCCGCCACGGCGACCGCGATCGCGCGGACCCGGCGGCGGGACGGGTGGTGCTCACGGGCCATGCTCTCCCCCATGGAAATGGCGACGGAATGACGACACGCCACGACAAATCCCCCAGAGGCTACTGGAAAACCGGCGGCACTTTGACCATCCGTGTCCGTGGGGTGACAGTGGGTGATGTGGTTGGTCAACTGCTCGTCGGGCCGCGCGGGTTCGGCGCGGACACCCGTGCCGTCGGCAGCCGCGGGTGGGCGCCCGTCCTGGCAGGATCGCGGCATGGCTGAACAGCGGCGGGACCCACGGGACGACCGGTCGGGGCGGGACGGGACCCGGGGCGACGGGGGAGACCGGACGGCGCCGACCCCGGGAGGCCCCACCGGGGTGCACGCGACGGACCCGGTCGCGGGGGACCTTGGGGTGCGGCACGCCGAGGACGCGGGGGAGCGGCTCGCGGCGGCCTGGGACGAGCTCGTGGCGACGGCCCGCCGCACCGTGGCCGACGGGCTGGTCGTCGGCACGTCGGGCAACGTCTCGGTGCGCGTGGGGGACACCGTCCTGGTCACCCCCTCGGGCGTGCCGTACGACCGGCTGACACCCGCGGACCTCGTCGCCGTCGCCCTCGACGGCCGCCGGGTGCGCGGCGCGCTCCCGCCGACGAGCGAACTGCCGATGCATCTCGCCGTCTACCGCACCACCGACGCGCGCGCCGTCGTGCACACCCACGCCGTCCACGCCACGGCCGTCTCGACGCTCGTGCACGAGCTACCGCTGATCCACTACATGTCCGGCGCCCTCGGCGGCCCGGTCCGCGTCGCCCCGTACGCGACGTACGGCACCGAGGAACTGGCCGAGAACATGCTCCGGGCCCTCGCCGGCCGCTCGGCCTGCCTCCTGCGCAACCACGGCACCGTCGCCCACGGCGCCACCCTCGACCAGGCCTACGACCGCACGGCCCAGCTGGAGTGGATGTGCCGCGTCTGGCTCACCGCGTCCTCCGTCCCCGGCCTCACCCCGTCCCTCCTGGCCCCCGCCCAGCTGGCCGAGGCGACCCGGCGGCTGGCCGACTACGGCCGGCCGCGCGAGGAGGACCGGGACCCGCGGCAGGGCTGACGTCCCTCCCGACGGCACCGAGAGTTCCCCCGAGGCCACCTCACCGCGGCCTCACGGGGGGTCCCGGAGCGGGCGCCCGCACCCCGGGGCGATCACCCGCGAGATCCGGCCGGCGGCCCCGGCCGACGAAAACGCCGAGGACCCGCCCGCTGGCCGACAGCGGGCTCCCCCGGGAGACTGGAGCGGTGCGCACTGTCAAAGCGACGGCCGCCGCCGTCACCGTTGCCCTCGCCGCAGGCGCGGCCTCCGTAGCCGCCGGCCGGTACGCCAGCGATGCCGCGCTGAAGGCGCCACCGGGCCGCCCCCTGCCCACCGAACCCCGCCTCACCGTGCACTCCACGGCCGCGGGCCAGATCGCCCTCACCCGCGCCCTGGCCTCACTGCGCCCCGGTACGTACGGACTCGGCGGCGACGGCTCCCACGCGGTCGTCGGCCCGGTCCTGGACGGTGCCCCGCACCCCGCGGACACGGTCGTACGCCGCCTGGAACGCGTCACGCACGGCACCCTGGAACCCGGCGACAAGGTCTGGCTGACCCCGAACGTGTACGTGGGCGACCCGGCCGGCGCCCTCGGCCTGGAGCACGCCGACGTGGACGTGCCCGGCGAGCTCGGCGCCCTGCCCGCGTGGTTCGTGCCCGGCGCCCGCGACACCTGGGTGATCACCGTGCACGGCCTCGGCACCACCCGCGAACACCCGATGAACGTCATGCCGTTCCTCCAGCGCCAGCATCTGCCGGTGCTCGACCTCGCCTACCGGGGCGACCTCGGCGCACCCCGCTCGCAGGACGGGCTGAACCACCTCGGCGAGACCGAGTGGCGCGACCTGGACGCGGCCATCCGCTACGCGGTGCGCTACGGCGCCGAGAAGGTCGTCCTCCACGGCTGGTCCACCGGCGCCACCATGGCCCTGCACGCCGCCGCGCACTCCGCGCTCCGCGACCGCATCTCCGGACTCGTCCTGGACTCGCCGGTGCTCAGCTGGGAGACGACGCTGCGCGCGCTGGCCTCGGCCCGCCGCACGCCCGCCGCGCTGCTGCCCCTCGCGGTGCGCGCCGCCCAGGGGCGCACCAGCCCGCACGGCGACCGCGTCCGGGAGGTCGTGGACCCGGCCCGGCTCACCATCCCGACCCTGCTGGTGCACGGCCCCGACGACGTGATCGCCCCCTGGGGTCCCTCGCGCCGGCTCGCGGCGCTGCGCCCCGACCTCGTCACCCTGCACACCGTCCGGCACGCACCGCACGGCGCCATGTGGAACGCCGACCCGGCCCACTACGAGGAGACCCTCCGCCGCTTCCTCACCCCCCTGATGTGACCCCCGAAGCCGGGCCACCCCACGCCCACCGGGTCACCCCGGCCACCCCTGACGAGCCTCGACACTCACGCGCGGGGCGCCCTGGGGTCCACTGACGGGGGCTGGGGTGCCCCGCGTATCGCCCGCCGGCCCCCCCAGCCCCCGCCTGAGGCTGCCCTCGGCACGCCTCCGGCAGGCGCCACGGCACCCATCGGCCGAGCGCCCCCGCACTCGTAGGCCGGGCTTCGGACCGACGGCCGGGCCCTTCGACACGCGCCCGCCGGGCACCCGGCTGCCGCCTGAGGGGCCCTCGGCACTCGCCAGCCGAACGCCCGGCCCCCGCTTGAGGGCCGCTCAGCTCTCGTCCGCCGGACATCCGGCCCCCGCTTGAGGGGGCCCCGCGCTCGTCCGCCAAGCGCCCCAGCACCTGCCGACAGGGTGTCCCGATGTCGGCCGCCGGCGGCCCGGCCCCCCCCGCATGAGGGGGCCGTCGGCATTCGTCGGCAGGCGCCCCCGGGCCCTCGGCCGGACGCCCCGGACCGGCGCGCGGGCCCCGGGCACTCGCCCACCGCCGGAGGCTGCCCTCGGCACGCGTCCCGCAGGCGCCCCGGCCCCGCCGGTCAGGCGGCCCCGCTCTCGTCCGTCGGGCGCCCCGGACCGACCGGCGGGTTTCGGCCATCTCGTTGCGTCGGGGTGCCGTCCCCTTCCGTTTGCATGCCGGGTGAGGGCCCGTCCGGACCCCTCGCGCACCCCCGGGGGACCCCGCCCGGCGACCTCCCCGAACGGCCCTCAGGGCATTCCGTTTGGGTTTTCGGACTGTCAACCGGAAGACTGCACCTGTGACGTCCCGTAACCCGCGCGACTCCAGGCTCCGACTCGTCCGCCCGCGGCCCCTGGCCGCCGCCCCCCGAGCGGTGGCCCAGAGCCGCTCCCGCCGCCCCGCACCCCGACCGCCCGAGGGCACGCCGGCGCCCGCGGAACTGGCCCGTATGGCGCGCGCCGGCCTGGCCGGCGCCGCCCGCGTCGCCCGCTGGGCCGACACCGCGCTGCACCCGGGAGGCGACGGCGCGACCCCCGACGGCAAGGGCACCCTCTCCGAGGCCACCGCCGAACGGGCCGCGGCCGAACTGGGACTGACCCCCGCTCAGGTCCGCGCCGACTGGGACACCGCACGCCTGGCGGGCCTCGTCGAGGTGCACGGCAACAGCGCACGGCCCGGCTGGCGCCTGCGCGCCTGGAACCGCGACGACAGCGCCGTACTGCGCGGCTGGGTCGCCCTCTTCGACGCCTGGTCGCTCGCGTATCCCGAGCCGACGGACCGCGAGCCCGCCGCCGTCGCCGAGGTCGTCTCCGCGATGCCCCAGGTGCTCTCCTTCCTCCAGCTGTCCGCGGGCCCCGTCGACGTGGCGCAACTGCTGGACCTGCTCGAACAGCGCGTCACCGAACTGCGCACCGAGCGCTGCGAGATCCCGTACGGCCCCGGCCCCGGCCCCGGACCGGTGGCCGAAACCGAGGTCCCGGACACCCCGCTCGCCCCGCTCCTCGACTGGGCCCTGCACGCCCTCGCCTCCGTGGGAGCGCTCACCTGCGCCGACGGACAGGCCACGCTCACCCCGCTCGGCAGCTGGGCGGTCTGGGTCAAGCTGGAGCAGATCTGCGTCGCCGCGCAGAGCCCCGCGGGGAACATCGAGCAGTCGGCCGAGGACATGCTGCGCGGCTGCGCCCGACTGCGGCCCAACGCGGCCCGCGCCGAGTACCGGGCCTGGCTCGCCGCCCGCCCCGTCGGCAGCGCCGTCACCGAACTCCTCGACGCGGCCCGCGGGGAGGACGCCCTCCTGCGCGGCCTCGCCTTCGAGGCCCTGCGCGTGGTCGGCGCCCCCGCCGAACCGGACGTGCGCACCGTCGCCGACGAGACCCCGCTGCGCCCCTACGCGCTGCTGTGGCTCGCCGAGCACGAGGGCCACGACCCCGAGGACGCGCACGAGGTGCTGACCCGCGAGGAGGCCACCTGGCTGTGGGTGGACACGGCGGCGGCCGTCGCCGACCACGGTGAAGCCCCGCTGCTGGTACGGCACTTGGAGTCCGCGGTGCAGCCCACCGTCCCGGCGCTGCTCGACGAGGTCCGCGCGGTCGGGCACCCCCGCACCGTGCAGGTCCTGGTCGCGCTCGCCGCGGCCCACCCGGACCCGGCGCTCGCCAAGGCCGTGCGCCGGGCCGCCTTCCAGGTGCACACCGGGGGAAGCTGACTCGGGCTCAGGCCCCGGTCTCGGGGGTGTACGTCCCGAAGCTCCATATGTTGCCCTCGAGGTCCCGGGCCATGTAGTCCCGGGAGCCGTAGTCCTGGTCCGTCGGGGGCATCAGTATCTCCGCGCCGTGGTCCACGGCCTGCTGGTGGTGCGCGTCCACGTCGTCCACCACGACGTACACCCCCGCGGGCCCGGCGTCCTTCATGGCCGCGTCGAAGACGCCGCCGCGGCCCTTGGAGCCCAGCATCACCGCGCCGTTGCCCTGCGCCAGCTCGGCGTGCAGCACCGTGCCGTCCTCGCCCTCGTACACCGACAGTTCCGTGAAGCCGAAGGCGTCCGTGAGCTGTCTGATGGCCTTCTTCGCGTCCGCGTACAGCAGTGTCGGGTAGATGCTCGGGCGGCCGCCGTCCGTGCCTGCCATGCCGACCACGCCCTCTCGTCTCGGCGCCGAATGTGACCTGCTCCACAGTCTCGCACCGACCACTGACAACGCCCCGCCGAGCGCACAGGACCGCGCCCCCGCCTCGTGGGCCGGCGGGGGCGCTGCGGGAGAGGTCGTCGAAGGACAGCGCCCGCCGCGGAAGGGGTCAGCGGAAGGCGCCCGCCGTGGGAGAAGCAGTCAGCGGAAGGTGTCGCACCGGGCCATGTCGCCGGTGCGGTAGCCCTGCCGGAACCACTGCTGCCGCTGCTCGGACGAGCCGTGCGTCCACGACTCCGGGGACACCCGGCCCTGGAACTTCTCCTGGATCCGGTCGTCACCGACGGCCGCCGCCGCGTCCAGGCCGTCGGTGATGTCGGCGTCGGTCAGGCTGGTGATCAGCGGCCTGCCGGTCGACTCGTCCTTCGCGGTGGTCGCGTGGTGCGCCCACACGCCGGCGTAGCAGTCGGCCTGGAGCTCCACCCGCACCGAGTTGCTGTTCGCGCCGGTACGCCCGTCCTGCGACTTGTCCAGCGTCCCCGTCAGGTCCTGCACATGGTGTCCGTACTCGTGGGCGATCACGTACGCCTGCGCGAACGGCCCGCCGCTCGCGCCGAACCGCGTCCGCAGCTCCCCGAAGAAGTCCAGGTCCAGGAACACCTTGCGGTCGCCCGGGCAGTAGAAGGGCCCGACGGCCGAGGTCGCGTTCCCGCACGCGGTACCGACCCGCTGGCTGAACAGCACCGTCCGCGACGACGTGTACGTCTCGCCGCGGCGCTCGAACTCCTGCGCCCAGTAGTCCTGCACGCTGTTGACCACCGCGACGACCCGGCAGTCGTCCTTGGTGTTCGCGTCCCGCCCCGTGTGGCAGTCCTGGCTTACCTCGTCGAGGGACGAGGCGGTCGCCGAGGGCTCGTCGCCGTCCGACGAGAGGCCCAGCTGGTCCGGACCCACCCCGAAGAACAGGCCGAGCAGCAGCGCGATCACGCCGACGACGCCACCCCCGATGGTCGCTCCGCCGCTGGGGATCCGGCTGCCGCGCACGTCCTGCACCTCGGAGGTGTCCAGGCCGGCGTCGTCGTCGAACTGCATGCGCGCACCACCCTTTGTGTACGTCTGTGTACGTCGTTCCGTGGCCGCATTCTTTAGCGGCACCGCTGACCGCGGCGTCGGGCGGACGTCCGAACGGGCGACACGCCCCGCCCGCACGTCGTGTCCCGGCGCCCCCGCACCCGCTCCCGCCTACGCTCTGCGCCTGATCCGTGGGCCGGGGCAACCGCAGGGGGCAAGGGTGGTCGTACCGCCGATCAAGGCGACAGAGCCGGACCAGGCCACCCCCTACGGAGGACCGCTCACCGTGTCCAGCCGGGCGACCGCCACGGCGCATCCCCGGTACCCCCGAACCGATCGGCGAATCTCCCGCCGTCTCCTGCCCCCCGCCGTCGCCGTCCTCGCGGCGGTCCTGCTGCTGGCGGCGGCCCACCGGGCCCGGCCGGCCCCCTACGGGGACCGCCTCACCGTCCACGCGCGCGTGGAGCACGCGACGCAGATCCGGCTGCGGACCGGCCGGGCCGCCGTGCAGGCCCGCGACGCGGAGACGGGCCGCGCGCGCTGGACCCACACCCGCGACGGGCGCCGCCCCCTCGCCGTCCTCCACGCGCGCGTGCACGCGATCGCGCTCTGGGACGACGGACTGGTCACCGACACCCGGTCCGACGGCCGCGCGGTCCGCTGGCACCGCGCCCTCCCCGGGGCCGCCGGCTGGCTCGCCGCCTACGGGGGACGGGGCGTCCTGCGGACCCTCGACCCCGGGGCCCGCATGCTGGCCGTCCTCACCCCGGAGCGCATCGCCGCCTACCGCACCGCCGACGGCGACCTGCGCTGGACCCTGCCGGCCCCGGCCGGCTGCGCCTTCACCCCCGGACGGGCCGCGCACAGCCGAGGAACGCTGCTGGTCGCGCAGCCCTGCGCCGCCGACGCCCCCTGGACCGAGCAGATCGTCGCCGTCGACGACCTCGGCCGGATCACCCCCGGCCGGACGCCGCTGGGCAACGGCAGGCAGGGCGCCGAACACCCGTACACCGGAAAAGTGGTTGCACGGTCCCGTTAGACTTGGCCCATGGCCATTCTCCTCGCGCATTAGACGGCGGGATTCGTCATCAGCCGTCCAGTCCGCCAACGACCCTGCCCAGGAGTCTGTCCGTGATCTCCGCCTCCGGTATCGAGCTGCGCGCCGGCGCCCGTGTCCTCATCGAGTCCGCCACCTTCCGCATCGCCAAGGGCGACCGCATCGGCCTGGTCGGCCGCAATGGCGCGGGCAAGACCACGCTCACCAAGGTCCTCGCAGGTCAGGGCATCCCCGCAGCGGGCGCCGTCACCCGCTCGGGCGAGGTCGGCTACCTCCCGCAGGACCCGCGCACCGGCGACCTCGACGTGCTCGCCCGCGACCGCATCCTCTCCGCCCGCGGCCTGGACACCCTGATCCGCAAGATGCGGGAGAACGAGCAGCGCATCGCGAACGGCGCCGGCGCCACCCGCGAGAAGGCCCTGCGGCAGTACGAGCGCCAGGAGACGGAATTCCTCACCAAGGGCGGGTACTCCGCCGAGGCCGAGGCCGCCACCATCGCCGCCGCGCTCAACCTGCCCGACCGCGTGCTCGCCCAGCCCCTGCACACGCTCTCCGGAGGTCAGCGCCGCCGTATCGAGCTGGCCCGCATCCTGTTCTCGGACGCGGACACGCTGCTCCTCGACGAGCCGACGAACCACCTCGACGCCGACTCCATCGTCTGGCTGCGTGACTACCTGAAGACCTACCGCGGCGGCTTCATCGTCATCTCCCACGACGTCGACCTGGTCGAGACGGTCGTGAACAAGGTCTTCTACCTCGACGCCAACCGCGCCCAGATCGACGTCTACAACATGGGCTGGAAGCTCTACCAGCAGCAGCGCGAGGCCGACGAGAAGCGCCGCAAGCGCGAGCGGCAGAACGCCGAGAAGAAGGCGTCCGCGCTGCACTCGCAGGCCGACAAGATGCGCGCCAAGGCCACCAAGACCGTCGCCGCGCAGAACATGGCCCGCCGCGCCGACAAGCTGCTCGCGGGCCTGGAGGCCGAGCGGAAGTCCGACAAGGTCGCCAAGCTGCGCTTCCCGGAGCCCGCGCCCTGCGGCAAGACCCCGCTGATGGCCGAAGGCCTGTCGAAGTCGTACGGCTCGCTGGAGATCTTCACCGATGTCGACCTCGCCATCGACAAGGGCTCCCGCGTCGTGATCCTCGGGCTGAACGGCGCCGGCAAGACGACCCTCCTGCGGCTGCTCGGCGGCGCCGAGAAGCCCGACACCGGCCAGGTCATCGAGGGGCACGGCCTCAAGCTCGGCTACTACGCGCAGGAGCACGAGACCCTCGACCCGGAGCGCACGGTCCTGGAGAACATGCGCTCCGCCGCCCCCGACCTGGACCTGGTCGAGGTCCGCAAGACGCTCGGCTCGTTCCTGTTCTCCGGCGACGACGTCGACAAGCCGGCCGGGGTGCTGTCCGGCGGCGAGAAGACCCGGCTGGCGCTCGCCACCCTCGTGGTCTCCTCCGCGAACGTCCTGCTGCTCGACGAGCCGACGAACAACCTCGACCCCGCCAGCCGCGAGGAGATCCTCGGCGCGCTGCGCACCTACAAGGGCGCGGTCGTCCTCGTCACCCACGACGAGGGCGCGGTGGAGGCCCTCCAGCCGGAGCGGATCATCCTGCTGCCCGACGGCGTCGAGGACCTGTGGGGCTCCGACTACGCGGACCTGGTCGCCCTGGCGTGACCCCCGGCGGGGACGCCGCCCGCGTCAGCCCGCGTTGATCGAATGACTGATCCACTGCGTATGGATCATTCGGCCGATCCGTGATCCATCATCTGTGTGAGATCTCCTCATACCGAGGTGTGTCCTACATCGATTTCACGGCCGAGTCCCCGGTTCCCGGGGGCTCGGCCGTCTCGCGTCGCTGACCTGCTGCTTCGTGGACGAACCCGTTCGACCCCTTGCGGACGAGTGTGCGGAAGCTGGCGTTCCGCTCGTGGGGACGGGCTCCTGTCGTCAAAACCTTGTCTTACGGACCTTGCCGAATGGGTGGCCATGAAGCGCGGAAGGGGTGATCATGAGAAGTCCAGAGCGCACTTCCCATGAGGAGGCACGGGTGGCCGAGACTCTGAAGAAGGGCAGCCGGGTTACCGGCGCCGCGCGCGACAAGCTCGCGGCAGACCTGAAGAAGAAGTACGACTCCGGTGCGAGCATCCGGGCGCTGGCCGAAGAAACCGGTCGCTCGTATGGCTTCGTGCACCGGATGCTCAGTGAGTCGGGCGTCACGCTCCGTGGACGTGGCGGTGCGACGCGGGGCAAGAAGGCCGCTTCGGCCTGAGGCCGGGCGTCCCCATCGGCTTCGGTGGTGGCCACCCGGTCGGTCAGCCGATCGACCGGGTGGTTACTGTGCAGTCACTTAAGGGTGCCGTCGTACGGCATCCTCTGTGACCGCACTCATCGGAGGCTTCCCATGGCTTCGCTCGACCCGGTACTCGACAAGGACGGCGTACGGCTCACCGTCGACGAGGCAGTCGCCACGGTGACGCTGACCAATCCGGCCAAGCGCAACGCCCAGAGTCCTGCTCTGTGGCGGGCGTTGACGCAAGCCGGGCGGTCACTGCCGGGCACCGTCCGGGTCGTCGTGCTCCGCGCCGAGGGCAAGTCCTTCTCCGCGGGGCTGGACCGGCAGGCGTTCACGCCCGAGGGCTTCGACGGCGAGCCGTCGTTCATCGACCTCGCGCGTGGCTCCGACGCCGATCTCGACGCGACCATCGCCGAGTACCAGGAGGCGTTCACCTGGTGGCGGCGCAGCGACATCGTCTCCGTCGCCGCCGTCCAGGGGCACGCCATCGGGGCGGGTTTCCAGCTCGCGCTCGCCTGCGACCTGCGCGTCGTCGCCGACGACGCGGAGTTCGCCATGCGCGAGACCAGCCTCGGCCTCGTGCCCGACCTCACCGGTACGCACCCGCTGGTGCACCTCGTGGGGTACGCCCGCGCACTGGAGATCTGCGCGACGGGACGCTCCGTCTCCGCCGAGGAGGCCGAGCGCACGGGCCTCGCCAACCTCCGCGTGCCGGCCGAGCAGCTCGACGCCGCCGTCCGGGACCTGACCGCCGCGCTGCTGGCGGCGCCGCGTGACGCCGTCATCGAGACGAAGGCGTTGCTGCGGGGGGCGCAGGGACGGTCCTACGAGGACCAGCGCACGGCCGAGCGCGCCGCCCAGGCCCGCCGCCTCCGCGACCTGGCCGGCACCGGCGACTGACCCGCCCGAGCAACCGCGGCCCGTCCACTCGCCTGGCCTACGGGGCTCCTCCGGCCGACCGCCGTCCGAGCGCGGGGTCAAGGGCCTGTCTACGCCGGCCACGCCCAGGCCTGGGCGAGCCGTCTCGCGAGCTGTAGACGCCCCGAGCCGGGGCGGGCGGTGCCTCGGCTTGTCCCCGTCTCCTGCCAGGGTCTGGGTGGCGGGCGCCTGAGCTGTCCGCCCGTTGCGTGCCGGGGGCGGATCGGCGGTGCCTCGGGGTTGTCCGCGTCTCCCGCGCGGGTCTGGGCGGGGCTGCACGAGTTGTCCGCCCGGTTCCGTGCCGGGGGGCGGACGGCGGCGCTGCCCTACGCCCGTGACTGGGCTGTGGGGCGCTGTGCGAGCTGTCCGCCCCGGCCTGTGCCGGGGACGGGGCGGCGGCGGCTCGCTGCTGTTCGTTCCTCCCGTGCTCGGAACGGGTGGACGGGCCGAGGGCACCGTCGGTGTCGGGCTCAGTCCGTCGCTGTGACCAGGACCGCCACCGACGGGTGGTCCGGCAGGGCGTCCGTCACCGCGGCGCGGACGCCGCGGGCGGTGTCGAGCGCGCGCGCGTCCGCCGTGACCGCGATCTCGACGCGGACGTGGCGGCGCGGCAGCGCGGCGCCGCCGTCCGCCGTGTCACCCGTCCGGTCCTCGATGTGCACCGGACGGCCCAGTACGTCCGTCAGACGGGCGACGCCCGGAACGGCCAGTGCGGCAGCGCCCGCGACGGACTCCTCGCCGTCCGCCGGCACGGCCGCGGGCCGCCGCTCGGCCTCGGCCGCCGCGGGCGCCTCCCCGTCCTCCAGGAGCCCCGTCACCCGCAGGTCCACCTCGGCGACCCGCAGCCCGAGCCTCTCCGTCGCCGCCGCGAGCAGCGCCGACCGCAGCCGGGCCGCCGTCGTCGGCAGGGGCTCCGCCCCCGGTGCCGTCGGGTCCGCCCAGGCCAGGAACTCCGCGTCCACGCGCAGGGGACCCGGCGGCAGGGCACTGGGCGGCGCCGGCACCGCGGCGTCGTACACCTGGTCGGGGTCGGCGAGCGCGAGCCTGAGCTTGCCGAGCCGGACACCGCCCACGGGGGCCGCCGCCCGCCGCAGCACCGTGTCGGCCGCGGCCTCCGTGATCCACGCCCCGTCGCGCGCGCTGCCCAGCGGCAGCAGCCTGCCGAGCCCCAGCTGATTCCGTACCGCCTGCGTCCATCGGTCCGCCGTCATTCCTCCAGACTGCCGCATCCCCGGCGCGAGACCACGCAACCCCGCTTACTGTGGGTGAAGAAGGACGAACGAAAGGGACATACGGCGATGACCGACATGACGGAGCGGAACAGGCCGGACAACCCCCAGGGCGAGTCCGTCGGAAGCACGCAGACGCGCAAGGAGAACGTGACCAGGCGTGGTGGCGGGGACCCGGGTGCCCGGGGCCGTACGACCATCGCCGACGGAGTGGTGGAGAAGATCGCCGGCCTCGCGGCCCGCGACGTACTCGGCGTGCACGCCATGGGCAGCGGCATGAGCAGGACCTTCGGGGCCATGCGCGACCGGGTGCCCGGCGGCGGCAGCGGCAAGTCCGTCACCCGTGGGGTCAAGGCCGAGGTCGGCGAGGTGCAGACCGCGCTCGACCTGGAGATCGTCGTCGAGTACGGCGTGTCGATCGCGGACGTGGCCCGTGACGTGAGGGAGAACGTGGTCGCGGCCGTCGAGCGCATGACCGGGCTCGAGGTCGTCGAGGTCAACATCGCCGTCAGCGACGTGAAGCTGCCGGACGAGGAGGACGAGGAGCCGGAGTCCCGGCTGCAGTGAATGCCGGATACCCGGACTGTTGAGGAGCGCACATGAGTGTGGCCGTGATCGGCATGATCGCCGGTATGGCGCTGGCCTTCGCCGGGTATTTCGGCGGTTTCGGGGCCTTCCTGCTGGTAGCGGCTCTCGGGGCCGTCGGCTTCGTGGTCGGGAAATTTCTGGAGGGCGACCTGGACCTGAACGATTTCATCCGCAGCCGCGACGACCGGCGGCGGTGACGCGTGCCGTCCCAGTCCAGCCGGCTCGGTGAGACCCGAAAGCCCGTGCAGGCCGTCGCGGCGGCCGAGCGGGGTGCTACGAAAATCGCCGACCGGGTCGTGGCGAAGATCGCCTCGCAGGCGGCCCGGGAGGCGCTGGACGCGCCGCCCGCCGACGCCGGGCGCCCGCACGCCTCGGTGGCCCTGCACCACGAGATCGCCCGCGTAAGGATCAGCCTCGAACTCCACTACCCCTCGGACATCGGCGGCCAGTGCCGGGCGGTGCGTCGTCACGTCGCCCAGCGGGTACACGCACTGGCGGGATTCGAGGTGCCGGAGGTCGCCGTCCACGTGGAGCGGCTGCATCCGGCACAGGCGTACGGAGCGGCACAGGGGAGGACGCAGTGAGCGAGCCCCGGGACCACGACGACCCGTCGGGAAGCACCCGACGGCTGCCCGTCCTGGAGAAGGACACCGAGGAGGGGACGGACGGCGGACCGGGCCGGTCCGCCTCCGCGGCCGACCACGAGCCCCAGCCCACCCTCGACGGCGAGGGCGGCCGCGCCGGCCGCTTCTGGTCCGCGCGCCGGGTGCCTGCCGGGATCCTGGCGCTGCTCGTCCTCGCGGGCACCGGCCTGCTCCTCTACGACATCGTGGCCGTACGCGCCGACCGCCCCGCCATGCAGTGGCGCCGGTGGCTGGCCCGTCAGCTCGACGAACGCCCGCTGGACGACACCTGGGTGCTGGTGGCCGCCGGGGTCGCCGCGGCCCTCGGCCTGTGGCTGCTCGTCCTCGCCCTGACCCCGGGTCTGCGCCGCGTGCTGCCGATGCGGCGCGCCCACACCGACGTCCGTGCCGGGCTGCACCGGGACGCGGCCGCCATGGTGCTGCGGGACCGGGCCATGGACGTCTCCGGGGTGCGCTCGGCCAAGGTGCGGGTCAAGCGCCGCAAGGTCGACGTCCGCGCGGTCTCCCACTTCCGTGAACTCGACGACGTACGCGCCGACTTGGACGCCACGCTGACCGACGGCATCCGGGGGCTCGGGCTCGCCCGGCAGCCCGGACTGTCGGTGCGCGTCGGGCGTCCCGGCCGGAAGGGATAGGTGAGGTCCGGTGCTCAGGGCCGTCAACCGTGTGCTGCTGGGGATCGCCGGGCTGGTGCTCGTCGTCCTCGGGGGCTCCGTGCTCGCCGTCGGGCTGGGACTCGACCCGCCCTCCTGGTGGATCTACGACGGGCGGCACGACGTGCTGCTCAGCGACGCCGACCGGACCCGGTGGCGGGACGAGGGCTGGTGGTGGCCGGCCGTCATCGCCGCCCTCGCCGTCATCCTGCTGCTGGCCCTGTGGTGGCTCGCGGCGGTGCTGCGGCGGCGCAGGCTCGCCGAGGTGCTCGTCGACACCGGCGACGGCGAGGGCGCGCTGCTGCGCGGACGCGCCATGGAGGGCGTCCTGGCCGGTGAGGCGGGGGACCTGGACGGCGTCGAGCGGGCCCAGGTACGGCTGACCGGGCGCCGTACCGGACCCCGGACGCGGATGCGGCTCGTGCTGGAACCGCACGCGGACCCCGGGGACACGCTGCACTTGCTGACCACGCGGGCGCTCGCGCACGCGCGTGACTCGGCGGGCCTGGCCGCGCTGCCCTCGGAGGTACGGCTGCGCGCGGCCAAGCACCGGGCCGAACGCGTCAACTGACCGCGCGGCCGGTGGCGCACCGGCATCCGCCCGGGAACCGGCTCCGGTACCCGGGCGGCGATCCCACGGTCGAGAGCCGGCCCGAGCACCGTCACCGGCCGCCCCACCTACGGGAAGCGCGCGGCTGAAACCCGTGCCGACGGGACGCGCGCGGCCTAGAACCCGTGCCGCATGCCGCCGTCGACCGGGAGCATGATGCCCGTCAGGTAGGACGCCGCGGGGGAGAGCAGGAAGGCCGCCGCGCGGCCGAACTCCTCCGGCCTGCCGTAGCGGCGCAGCGGGATACGGGACTCGTTGGCGGCACGGGTGGCCTCGGGGTCGGCGGACAGGGCGTCCAGCTCGCGGACGCGGTCCGTGTCGATGCGGGCCGGCAGCAGGCCGACGACGCGGATGCCGCGCGGACCCAGCTCGTCCGAGAGCGACTTGGCGAAGCCCGCGAGGCCGGGCCGCAGACCGTTGGAGATGGTCAGCCCCGGGATCGGCTCGTGCACGGAGCCGGACAGCACGAACCCGATGACGCCGCCCTCGCCGAGTTCCGCGGCGGCGGCGCGGGCCAGCCGTACGGCGCCCAGGAAGACGGACTCGAACGCCGCCGTCCACTGCTCGTCGGTGTTGTCGGCGACGAAGCCGGGGGCCGGGCCGCCGACGCTGACGAGCACGCCGTCGAAGCCGCCGAAGTGGGCGCGGGCCGCCTCGATCAGCCTCGCCGGGGACCCCGGGTCGGCGTTGTCGGCGGCCACCCCGACGGCGTTCGGGCCGAGCGCCGCGGCGGCCTCGGCGGTCTTCTTCTCCTCGCGCCCCGTGACGACCACCTTCGCGCCGTCGGCGACCAGCTCACGCGCGGCCGCGGCGCCCAGGCCACGGGTGGCTCCCGTGACGACGTACACACGGTCCTTCAGTCCAAGATCCATGGCTCCTATCCTGCCCTCTCGTCCGCGTACAGGGCGAGGGCGGTGTTCACCAGGCCGATGTGGCTGAACGCCTGGGGGAAGTTGCCCAGCTGGCGGCCCGCGACGGGGTCGTACTCCTCGGAGAGCAGGCCGACGTCGTTGGCCAGTCCCACCAGCCGTTCGAACATCCGCCGTGCCTCGTCCCCGCGGCCGATCAGGTGGAGGGCGTCCGCGAGCCAGAAGGAGCAGACGAGGAACGTGCCCTCGTCGCCGGGCAGTCCGTCGATGAGTGTCTCGTCGGTGGTGTAGCGGCGCACCAGACCGCTGTGGCCGAGCTCCCCGGCGACCGCCTCGATGGTTCCGATCACCCGGGGATCGTCCGGCGGCAGGAACCCGAAACGGGGGATGAGCAGCGTCGAGGCGTCCAGCTCCCGTGAACCGTAGGACTGCGTGAAGGTGTTCCGCACGGGGTCGTAGCCCCGCTCGCAGACCTCGCGGTGCACCTCGTCGCGCATCGCGCGCCAGCCCGCCAGGTCGCCGCTGAGCTTCGGGTCCTCCTCCAGGGCGCGGACCGCCCGGTCGGCCGCCACCCACGCCATCACCTTGGAGTGCACGAAGTGCCGGCGCGGTCCGCGCACCTCCCAGAGCCCCTCGTCCGGCTGCCGCCATGCCGTGCGCAAAAAGTCCATCAGCGCGACCTGCACCCGCCACATGTGCGGTTTCATGGGCAGGCCCGCGTGCCGGGAGACGTAGAGCGAGTCGATGACCTCGCCGTACACGTCCAGCTGGAGCTGGCGCACGGCGTCGTTGCCGACCCGCACCGGCGAGGAGTTCGCGAAGCCGGGCAGCCACGGCACCTCGTACTCGGTCAGCCGGCGCTCACCGGAGAGGCCGTACATGATCTGCAGGTCCGCCGGGTCGCCCGCGACCGCCCGCAGCAGCCAGTCACGCCATGCCTTGGCCTCGTCCAGGTAGCCGGCGGACAGCAGCGCGCCGAGGGTGAGGGTGGAGTCGCGCAGCCAGCAGTAGCGGTAGTCCCAGTTGCGGACGCCGCCCAGTTCCTCGGGCAGCGAGGTGGTGGGGGCGGCCACGATGCCGCCCGTCGGCGCGTAGGTGAGCGCCTTCAGGGTGATCAGGGAGCGCACGACCATGTCCCGGTGCGGGCCCCGGTAGCGGCAGCGTTTCGCCCACTGCTGCCAGTCGTCCAGGCTGCAGCGCAGCGCCTCGTAGGGGTCCACGAGCGGCGGGCGCTGCTGGTGCGAGGGGTGCCAGGTCAGCACGAAGGCGACCTTCTCGCCCGCGGCGACGGTGAACTCCGAGTGCGTGCGGAAGTCCTTGCCCCAGGTGCGCACGGGCGGATCGCTGCGCAGCCACACGGCGTCCGGACCCGCGACGGCCACCCGGTGGCCGTCCTCCCGGCGCATCCAGGGCACGACCGCCCCGTAGTCGAAGCGCAGCATGAGGGAGCTGCGCATGGTCACCCGCCCGCTGAGCCCTTCGATGACGCGTACGACGTCGGGGGCGCGTTCGCGCTGCGGCATCAGGTCGGTGACGCGGACCGCGCCCTCCGCCGTCTCCCACTCGGTGTCGAGCACGAGCGAGTCGGGCCGGTAGGCGCGCCGGGTGCAGGGGCCCGCCGCACCTTTGGGGGCCATGCGCCAGTGGCCGTGGTTCTCGTCGCCCAGCAGTGCCGCGAAGCACGCAGGTGAGTCGAACCGGGGAAGGCAGAGCCAGTCGATGGAACCGTCACGCCCCACCAGAGCCGCCGTCTGTTCGTCCCCGATGAGCGCGTAGTCCTCGATGCGTCGTTGCACGCAGGACGGGTTCCCGAGTGCGACGGCCGCCAATCGGGCCGCAGGAGTGGCACCCGGGTCCGGGAGCCGGCCGGGAACCGCAGGACGGAGCGGCGGAAGGCCCGCCGGGTCGCCGTCCGCGGCCGGGGACCGCCGTCGGGATCAGGCGGGCCCGCACCCGACCAGCGGCCTCAGACGGCCGCCGGTTCGGCCTCCGGCGCGGACTCCTTCGCGGCGGCCTCCGCCCGGTCCCGGCGCTCGCGGCGGACCAGGACGACCCAGCCCACGGGGACGCCCGCGGAGAACAGCCACCACTGGACGGCGTACGCCATGTGCGGACCGATGTCACCGTGCTCGGGGTCCGGGATCAGCTCGGGGGAGCCGCCCCGGGGGGCGGGCGAGGTCTGCTCGACGTAGCCGCCGAGGACCTGCCTGCCGAGCCGCTCGGCCTGCTGCGCACTGCTGATCAGCATGATCTGGCGGTCCGGCAGGCCCTGTACGTTCTTGATGCCGCTGCCGGCCGTCGTCTGGTCGGCCATCAGCCGGCCGGTGACGGTGATCTCGCCCTTCGCGGGCGCGGGGACCTTCGGGAACGCGGTCTGCACGCCGTTCGCGGGGATCCAGCCCCGGTTCACCAGCAGGACCCGCCCGTCGTCCAGGACGAACGGCGTCAGCACGTGGAAGCCGACCTCGCCGTCGGCGTTGGTGCGGCGGCGGACCACGACCTCGTGCGCGGTGTCGAAGGTGCCCTTCGCGGTGACCCGGCGGTACAGGTCGTCGTGTGCCACGGTCCGGCCGGGAGCGGTGAGCGACTCGGCGGGCACCGGCTTCGCCTCCAGCGACGCGGCGATCACCGAGTTCAGCGCCACCTTGTGCTCGTGGCGGTGCAGCTGCCAGAAGCCCAGCTCGATCATGGTCGGGATGAGCGCGAGCGTCAGGAGGGTGAGGATCACCCACTGCCGGGACAACAGGAAGCGGTACACCCCACGACGGTACCCCGCACGTGTCGGCCCCCGCCGGGAGGGTCCCGGCGGGGGCCGACAGCCGGGTTCGGCCGGGCTCAGACCTTGTCGATGATCCCCGACCTCCCCTCCGCGCGGGCGCAGTGGGCGCCGCAGTACCACTGCCCCTCGACCTCGACGCCCTGGCCGATGATCTGGACGCGACAGTGCTCGCAGATGGGGGCCATCCGGTGGATCGCGCAGGAGAAGCAGTCGAAGACGTGCACCGCGCCCTGCGCGTGCACCTCGAACGTCATGCCGTAGTCGTTGCCACAGACTTCACATCTCGCCATGCGCCACAGGGTGGAGCGCCGACGCGGCGCGGGCGAGCGGGTGGCGGGCGAGTCGCCCGGCAATCACCCGTCTGACGTCCGGCCGCGGGTGCGCCCTCAGGCCCCGGAGGCCGGCTCCACGTCCCGCAGCAGCTGTCCGAACGCGGCCTCGTCGACCACCGGCGTCCCGTACTGCCGTGCCTTGACGACCTTCGACGTACCCGAGTCCGGGTCGTTCGTGACGAGCAGGCTGGTGAGCCGGGACAGGCTCGTCGCGATGTGCAGCCCGGCCTCGACGGCGCGGTCCTCCAGCAGCTCGCGGTCGGTCGAGGTGTCCCCGGAGAAGGCGATCCGCATGCCCTGCTTGAGTGGTTTGCCCGCTTCGTACCGACCCGGGTTGGGGTACGGGCACGCGGGGCGCTTGCGGGACGGACGCCAGCTGCCCGCCCCGTATCCCCCGGAGGAGTACCCGCCGGAGGGCTGCCGGCCGATCCGCGGCGCGGCCGACCACTCGGTGAGCGGCCGGCATTCGAGCAGGGGCAGCCTGATACCGCCCCGCGCCGCCGCCCGCAGGCTCGGCCGGAACGCCTCGGCCAGTACGCGCGCGTCGTCCAGCGCGTGGTGCGCGCGCTGCTGGACGACGCCGAAGTGCGCGGCCAGCGACTCCAGCTTGTGGTTGGGCAGCGGCAGCCCCAGCTCCTTGGAGAGGGCGATGGTGCACAGCCGCTGACGCACCGGAGCCTCGCGCTCGGCGCGCGCGTACTCCCGGGCGATCATCGACCAGTCGAAGACGGCGTTGTGCGCGACGAGCACGCGGTCCGCGAGACGGGACGCGAACTCCTCGGCGATGTCGGGGAAGAGGGGCGCCCCTTCCAGCATCTCGCTCGTCAGTCCGTGGATCCAGACCGGGCCCGGATCGCGCTCGGGGTTGACCGTCGTGTACCAGTGGTCCTCGACCTCGCCGCGCGCGTCCAGCCGGTAGACGGCGGCCGAGATGATCCGGTCGTCCCGGGCCAGGCCGGTGGTCTCCACGTCAACGACCGCGTATCCCTTCGGATACGCGGCCGGCCAGGCGGCGGGGGACGCTGCGGTCGCGAGGTCTTCGAGCATGGTTCACGAGGATACGGGGCGGCGCCGACAGTGACGGTCCGGGTTCGCCGTCCGCCCGGTCGCCGGGTGCGCTGCAAAGGACGTCGACGGCGGCCTCCCTCGATGCCGTGCGGGCACGGGCTTCTGACGAACTATCAGGGCATTTACCATGAAAACGGGCGAGTCGGATTTCTCGCGTCTCCGCTCGTCGCCGGGGCCCGCCTCGGTCAGCCCCTCGTCAGGAGGCCGTCGACCAGGGCGCGTACGGAGAGGTCGAAGAGCCGTTCGGGGTCCGCCGGGTGCGCCAGGGCCCGGGCCAGCGCCGGATCGCCCCCGGCAGCGCCGGTGTCCCACAGGTCCGGCTCACCGGGGTGTTGCAGGGGCGCGCGTTCACGGGCGCGCTCCACCAGGACGTGCCCCACGACGTGGAAGGTGACGGCGTGGACCACCGACGCGGCCCGCGCCCCGCGCAGCCCCGCCGCGTGCACCTCGTGCACGAGCGCCTGCTGGGCGGGGAGGAACATCCGCTCCGTCAGGCCGCGTTCGTGCACCATCGCCACCAGGTGCGGATGGTCGAGCAGGTGCCGCCTCAAGGCGAGCGCCACGGACGCGACGCGCCGGGCGGGGGTCCGGCCGGCCGCCCGGATCTCGCCGAGGCCGGCGGCGGTCCGCTCGGCGAGCGCGTCGAGCAGCGACTCGCGGTTGCCGACGTGCCAGTAGATCGAGGTGACGGCCGTCCCGAGCTCGGCGGCGAGCCCCCGCATCGTGAGCGCCGCCGGACCATGCTCCTTCACGAGTCCTGCGGCGGTGTCCAGGACCGCGTCGCGGGTGAGTGCCGGTCTTCCCATGCCGCTCCCAAGTGCGTGTCGTGCACGTGTGTTTACCCTTCGCGAGGACTGCTGTAACTGTGTTACAGACCCACTGACGGACCATCACCAACCTTCGGCGAAGGGCGGTACGACATGGCACGAGTGCGGTACGGGGCGCGGACCGAGGCGGAGATCGCGTCCGCGCGCACCGCGAGGTCCGCGCTTCCCGACATCTGGTCCACCGGAGTGGTGGCCGTCTGGGAGAGCGATCCGGACGCGGTCGCGGCGGTGCTGCCGCCCCCGCTGAAACCCACCGGACGGCCACTGGTCCGGGTGAACATCAGCCGGGTCGACCTGGCCGGACATCCGCTGGGCGCGGGCTCGTTCGCCGTCGCCGCCCGGCACGACGACGTCGAGGGCTGGTATCCGCTCGTCATGCCGATGACCCAGGAGCGGGCCCTGACCGGAGGCCGCGAGGTCTTCGGTGAACCCAAGAAGCTCGGCGAGGTGACCGTCGAACGCGAGGGCCTCGTGGTCCGCGCCGCCCTGGCCCGGCACGGCATCGCGTTCGTCGAGGTACGTGGCGCGGTCAGCGGCGACCTCCCGCTGCCCGCCCCGGCACGGAGGACCGACTTCTACTTCAAGTTCCTTCCCGCCGTGGACGGTTCGGGGTTCGAGGACGACCCCGTCCTGGTGCACTGCCTGCGCGAGGAGAAGGTGCGCAGGCTGCGGCGCGTCACCGGGGACGTCGTCCTGCGGGAGTCGATGTACGACCCGGTCGCCGACCTGCCCGTGCGCGAGCTGCTGGAGATCACGCTCGGCGAGCGGACCACCGCCCAGCGGGGCCGGGCCGTGGAACGCGTGAGCGCCGGGGCCCTGCTGCCCTTCATCCACCAGCGGTACGACGATCCGCAGCAGGTCCTGGACGGCCCGCCCGCCGGAGGTGCCTGATGGACCTGCGCGAGGGACAGGTCGCCGTCGTCACGGGCGCGGCGAGCGGGATCGGCCTGGCGATGGCCCGCCGTTTCGCGGCCGAGGCCCTGAAGGTGGTGCTCGCGGACGTCGAGGAGGGCGCCCTGGAGAAGGCGGCCGCGGAGCTGCGGCGCGAGGGGGCCGACGTGCACGCGTGCGTGGTGGACGTCGCCGAGCGCGGGCAGGT
Source organism: Streptomyces sp. NPDC028308 (assembly GCF_055565855.1). Taxonomy (NCBI): domain Bacteria; kingdom Bacillati; phylum Actinomycetota; class Actinomycetes; order Kitasatosporales; family Streptomycetaceae; genus Streptomyces; species Streptomyces sp. NPDC028308. The sequence continues at coordinate 46,140 of NZ_JBVHTO010000007.1, read as the reverse complement.
CGTGGCGCTCGCGGAGTCGGCGTACGAGCGGTACGGCGCGGTGCACGTCCTGTGCAACAACGCGGGCGTCGGCTCGGGCGCCGAGGGCCGCATGTGGGAGCACGACCCCGCCGACTGGGAATGGGCCTTCGCCGTCAACGTCTGGGGGGTCTTCCACGGCGTCCAGGCGTTCCTGCCGCGGATGCTCGCCGCGGGGGAGCCGGGCCACGTGGTCAACACCTCGTCCGGCGACGGCGGCATCGCCCCTCTGCCCACCGCCTCCGTGTACGCCGTCACCAAGGCCGCCGTCGTGACCATGACCGAGTCCCTGTACGCCCACCTCAGGGCGGAACGCGCGCGCGTGAGCGCCTCGGTGCTCTTCCCTGGACCCCACATGCTGCGCACCGGCCTGTGGGAGTCGCACCGCAACCGCCCCGGCCGGTACGCGAAACGGCGCCCACGCCGCACCCCGTACCGCAGCCTCGGCCAGTGGGAGGCCGCGATGAGGGAGGCGGGCCGCGAGGTGCGGTTCACGCCCGTGGAGGAGGTGGCCGGCCTGGTCGTCTCGGGCATCCGCGCGGACCGCTTCTGGATGCTGCCGCCGAGCGAGCACAGCGACCGGCAGATCCGGGCCAGGTCGCGGTCGATGCTCGGCCGGACCAACCCGTCCTACCTGGAGGACTTCGTCCTCGACTGACGCGACCGACCCGATCGAGAGGTGTGCGATGACCGGATCCGACCAAGTGGCGCCAGTCGGCGACGAGTTGCGGACGGGGGCGGCGCACGACGGCGGGGACCCCTATCTGATCGTCTCCTCCGACTGCCACGCCGGACTGCCGACCGAGGAGTACCGGCCCTACCTGGACGCCCGCTTCCACCGGGAGTTCGACGAGTTCCTCGCTGGGCGCGAGCGGCGGCGCGCGGAGATGACCCGCCTGGGCATCCGCAACGAGGCGTTCGCCGACAAGTGGTTCCGCGACAACGAGGAGGGTCTGCGCGGCGGTTGGGACCCGGCCCAGCGCCTGAAGGAGCTCGACGGCGACGGAGTGGCGGCCGAGGTCGTCTTCCCCGACGCCGACGCGGTGGACAGCGGCACGGCCGCGCCCTTCGGCGTGGGCCTCGGCCTCTCCGGGGACCAGGACCCCGACCTGGGCATGGCCGGCGCGCAGGCGCACAACCGCTGGCTCGCGGAGTTCGTCGGGGAGAACCCCGAACGGCACTGCGGAGTCGCCCTGTTGCCCGTCACGGGCGAGGTCGAGCGGGTGGTCGCCGAGGTGCACCGGGCGAGGGAGTCGGGCCTCGGCGCCCTCATGATCCCGGCGATGTGGGTCGACAAGGCGCCCTACCACGACCGTCGTTACGACCCCGTGTGGGCCGCCGCCGCGGAGTGCGGGATGCCCGTGCTCACCCACTCGGGGGCCGCCCCGCGTCACGAGTACGGGGACCACCTGGGGATCTACGTCTCCGAGGTCACCTGGTGGCCCGCCCGCCCCCTGTGGTTCCTGCTGTGGTCCGGTGTCTTCGAGCGCCACCCGGGCCTGCGGTTCGGCGTGGCGGAGTCGGGCTGCTGGTGGCTGCCCAACCTCCTGTGGTTCATGGACCGCCTCTACCTCGGCGCGCACGGCGGCAAGAAGCTCTCGCCGTTCGCCGAACTGAGGCGGCCCCCGCACGAGTACCTGGACCGCCAGATCTTCGTCTGCGCGACGAACACCAAACGCCGCGAGCTGGCCCAGCGCTACGAGATCGGCGTCGACAACATCCTCTGGGGCAGCGACTTCCCGCACCCCGAGGGCACCTGGCCCGACACGCGCGCGTGGCTGACCCGCACCTTCCACGACATCCCGGTCGCGGAGACGCGCCGCATGCTCGGCCTGGCCGCCGCGGAGGTCTTCGGCTTCGACACCGGCGAGCTGGCCCCGCTCGCCCGGCGCATCGGACCCACCCCGGCCGACCTCGGCCAGAGCGAGGACCAGGCGGCCGTGGAGGCGTCCTGGGCGCGCTCGCGCGAGGTGGGCCGCCACTGGCTCACCGACCACGACTTCCCGGTGCTGGGGGCCACCTCATGACCGACCGGTACACGGTGATCTCCGCGGACTGCCACGCCGGAGCCGACCTCCTCGACTACCGGCCCTACCTGGAGTCCCGGTACCACGACGACTTCGACGCGTGGGCGAAGACGTACGTCAACCCCTACGCGGACCTGCTGGCCGACACCGCCGACCGGAACTGGAACTCCGGGCGGCGGCTGGCGGAACTGGCGGCGGACGGGATCGTCGCGGAGGTCGTCTTCCCGAACACCATCCCGCCGTTCTTCCCGTCGGCGTCGCTGATGGCGCCCGCGCCGACCGCCGGGGAGTTCGAGCTGCGCTGGGCGGGCTTGCGCGCCCACAACCGCTGGCTGGCGGACTTCTGCGCGGCGGCGCCCGGACGGCGGGCGGGCGTCTTCCAGATCCTCCTGAACGACGTGGACGCGGCGGTGGCGGAGATCCGCCGGGCCGTCGCGGCGGGCCTGCGGGGCGGGCTGCTGCTCCCCGGCACACCCCCGGGCTCGGGCCTGCTGGAGCTGTACTCGTCGGCGTACGACCCGATCTGGTCCGTCTGCGACGAGCTGGGAGTGCCGGTCAACCACCACGCCGGCTCCGCGTCCCCGCCGCTGGGCGACGAACCGGCGGCGCGGGCGGTGTTCATGGTGGAGACGACCTGGTTCTCCCACCGGGCGCTGTGGCACCTGGTGTTCGGCGGCGCCTTCCGCCGTCACCCGGGCCTCAGGCTGGTGCTCACCGAACAGGGCTCGGGCTGGATCCCCGGCGTGCTGGACATGCTGGACTACTACCACGGACGGCTGGTGGCCGCCGCCGCGAAGTCCTCCACCGCGGAGTCCAAGTTCGGTGCCGGTCTCGCGGACGCGATGGGCGAGGGGCCGTCCGAGGTGTGGCGCCGGCACTGCTTCGTCGGCGCCAGCTTCATGAGGTCGCACGAGGTGCCGCTGCGGGACCGCATCGGCCTCGACAAGATCATGTGGGGCAGCGACTACCCGCACGACGAGGGCACCCACCCGTACTCGCGCGAGGGCCTGCGGGCCGCGTACGCCGGACTGCCGCGAGAGGAGGTCGCGGCGATGGTCGGCGGCAACGCCGCCCGCGTGTACGGCTTCGACCTGGACCTGCTCGACCCGATCGCCGCCGAGGTGGGACCGACGGTGGAGGAGCTGGCCCGCCCGCTGACCGAGCCGCCGCCGGACGCCACGAGCCCGGTGTTCGCGAAGGGCGGTTCGGTACGGGTGTGGTGACGGGTCGGTACGCGCCCGGCGTCGTCCCGGGTGCGATCCTCCCGGTGTGACGGAACCAGTGCACGACGAGGCCCACGGCGGCGCGCTCGGCGCCCGGCTCAACTGGCTGCGCGCCGCGGTCCTCGGCGCCAACGACGGCATCGTCTCCACGGCGGGCCTCGTCGTCGGGGTGGCCGGTGCGACCGGCGAGCGCTCGGCGCTGCTGACGGCGGGCCTCGCGGGACTGCTCGCCGGCTCGCTGTCCATGGCGGCCGGCGAGTACGTCTCCGTGTCCACGCAGCTCGACTCGGAGAAGGCCGCGCTGGCGCAGGAGCGGCGCTAGCTGCGGGAGCAGCCGGAGGCCGAACTGGAGGAGCTGACCGAGCTGCTGGAGGCGCGGGGGCTGTCCCGCGCGGTCGCCCGCGAGGCCGCCGTACAGCTCACGGAACGGGACGCCCTGCGGGCCCACGCGCGCGTGGAGCTCGGCATCGACCCCGACGACCTCACCAACCCCTGGCACGCGGCCTGGGCGAGCTTCCTCGCGTTCACCGCGGGCGCGCTGCTTCCCCTGCTCGCGATCGTGCTCCCGCCCGACGGCCTGCGGCTGCCGGTCACCGTGGCCGGCGTGCTCGCCGCCCTTACCGTCACGGGCTGGGCGAGCGCACGCCTCGGCGCGGCCGGCCCACGCCGGGCGATCCTCCGCAACGTGGGCGGCGGCGCCCTGGCGATGGCGGTCACGTACGGAGCGGGGGCGCTGCTGGGGGCGGCGGGGGTGTGAGGGGGGCGGGGGGCTGCGGGGCGGCGGTGCGAGAGGCCCGGCACCACCGGGTCCACCACGCCTCCCAGGGGCGGCTACCTGGACCGCAACTTCGGCGGGATCCTCATCGTCCGGGACCGGCTCTTCGGCTCGTTCGTGCTTGAGACCGACCGGCCCGTCTACGGCCTGACCGAGAACATCGACACCTACAACCCCCTGCGCGTCGCCACCCACGAGTACGTCGCCATCGCCAGGGACCTCAAGGCGGCCCCCGGTTGGCGCGAGCGGGCCGGGCGGGTCCTGGGCGGCCCCGGATGGCAGCCCGCGCGGCCGGCCGCCACGACGACGCCGGTCACGGAACCCGTCACGTGAGACCACGTCTCGTGGGGCACCCTCGGCGAGCGTCCGGTGTACGCCCCGGCGTACGGTGAGGTGCGCTCGACCACCCCCCGAGCGCACCACAGCCGATCAGCCGAGAAGGACCCTCGCATGCGCGCCACCACCATCCACGCCCCCTACGACATGCGCGTCGAGGACGTTCCCGACCCCGTGGCGCAGCTGCCCACCGACGCGGTCGTACGGGTGCTGCGGTCCTGCATCTGCGGCAGCGACCTGTGGGCGTACCGCGGCGAGGCGGCACGCAAGCCGGGGCAGCGGATCGGGCACGAGTTCCTCGGCGTCGTCGAGGAGACCGGCTCCGAGGTGACCGGTGTGCGGCGTGGTGACCTCGTCGTCGCCCCCTTCATGTGGTCCGACGGCGTCTGCGACCACTGCCGCGAGGGACTCACCACCTCCTGCGAGCACGGCGGCTTCTGGGGCTCGGTCGGCTACGACGGGGGCCAGGGCGAGGCCGTCCGCGTGCCCTTCGCCGACGGCACCCTCGTCCGGCTGCCCAAGGAGGCGGCCTCCGACGAGCGGCTGCTCTCCGCGCTGCTCACGCTCTCCGACGTCATGGGCACCGGCCACCACGCCGCCCTCGGCGCGGGGGTGCGGCCCGGCGCGACCGTGGCGGTCGTCGGGGACGGGGCCGTCGGGCTGTGCGCCGTGCTCGCCGCCCGGCGGCTGGGCGCCGAGCGGATCATCGCGCTCGGACGCCACGAGGTGCGTACGGACATCGCGCGCCGCTTCGGAGCCACCGACGTCGTCGCCGAGCGCGGCGAGGCCGCCGTGGCGGCCGTGCGGGAGCTGACCCGCGGACAGGGCGCGCACTGCGTCGTCGAGGCGGTCGGCACCGAGCAGTCCATGAGCACCGCCGTGAACATCACCCGGGACGGCGGCGCCGTCGGCTTCGTGGGGGTGCCGCACGGCAGCGGCACCGGCCTCGACCTGAGCGTCATGTTCGACCGCAACATCGCCCTGCGCGGCGGCGTCGCCCCCGTCCGCGCGTACATCCCGGAACTGCTGCCGGACGTCCTCGACGGGACCATCGACCCGTCGCCCGTCTTCGACCGGACCGTCGGTCTGGAGGACGTCCCGGAGGGCTACCGCTCCATGGACGAGCGGACGGCGCTGAAGGTCATGATCGCCAACTGAGCCCGGGGCGGCCCGGCACTTCCGCCGGGTCCTCACCGGCTGCCGGGGCCGTGACCGGAGCCCCCGCACGCGCGCGCGTGCGGGAGCCGTACGCGCCCCGGTGCCGGCCGGCACGACCCGTCACCGACGGCTCACGTCCAGCGCGCCGGATCGGCACCCCAGGGGCCCGGCGGACGCGTCCAGTCACGCGGCCCGCCGTCGAAGACGACGGGGGACCGGGCGTACCGCAGCCGTCCCAGGGGCCCGTCGGTCAGCCCGAGCCACGGCTCCGGCCCCTCGTGGACGGCGTCCGCGGGGATGCCGTCCGGTCGCGGCGCGCCGGTCAGCCAGTGCGCCGTGCGGGCCAGCGACAGCCGCAGCAGCCGGGTTCCGCCCCGGCGCGACTGCTCGGTCAGCGCCCGCAGCACCGCCGCCGCGAGCAGATGGCCCGTGCCGTGGTCCAGGGCCTGCGCGGGCAGGGCGCCGGGCCGCCCGTCCGTGCCCTCGGTCACCGCGATCCCGGTGGCGGCCTGCACCAGGCTGTCGAAGCCCCGCCGCCCGGCCCACGGCCCGTCCTCCCCCCACGCCGACAGCCGCGCGACCACCAGGCCGGGCCGCCGCTCGGCCAGGGCCCGCGCCCCGAGCCCGAACCGGTCCAGCGCACCGGGCCGGTAGCCGGTGACGACCACGTCCGCGCGGGCGAGCAGCTCCTCGAAGGTGCCGCGGCCGGTCGCGAGGTCGAGGACGGCGGAACGCTTCCCGAAGCCGGTGTCCACGTGCTGGTCGGGCAGTTCGGGCAGCGAGGGCGCGTCCAGGCGCAGCACGTCGGCGCCGAGCAGGGCGAGTGTGCGGGTGGCCACCGGACCGGCGATGACCCGGGTCAGATCCAGGACGCGCAGACCCGCCGCCGGCAGCAGCGGGCCGCCGCCCGGGGCCGCGAAGTTCCGCACGGGCGCCTCGTCCAGCCGTTCCACGGCGACCAGGGGCATGCCCGCGACGGCCGCACCCTGCGCGTGGGCGGCCCATTCCGGCGTCGTCCGCAGGGCGACCGCGAGGCCCCCGGCCGCGGTCACGGACTCCTCGGCCACGGACGCCGGGCGCTCGGCGAGGGCCGCGCCGACCGTCTCCGCGTCCGCGTCCGCCGGCAGGCCCAGCGCGGCCGTCAGACGGGCCCGGTGGTGCGGGTAGTTCGCGTGCGTGCGCACCCAGCCGTCGGTGGTCCGCCAGAACCGCGACAGCGGCGCGAAGCCCACCGGGGCCCGCCCGTCGACCCGCAGGTGCCGCTCGCTGGTGAACGCCGTGGCGACCGCCCCGTCGTCGAGGCGCACGACGGGCACCGCCCCTCCGGTGCGGACGGCGGCCAGCTCGGCCGCCGCCAGCGCGCAGGCGCCGGCACAGCCCCGCGCCACCTCCCGTACGGGCAGCCGGGCGTCCAGCGCGCCGTCCCGTACGACGGCCGAGACACGGGAGATCAGCGCGGGGGCGCCGCCCAGCGCGTCCCAGGCGTAAGCCACAGGCGAGAGCGTCATACCGGCACTGTGCCGGGTGTACGGGATCAACATGCCCGCCGGGGCCCGGATCCGGTGCCCGGTGCGCGGGTACGGAGGACGCGGCGCCGCCGGAGAACGCGCGCCCCGGGAACGGCACGGGGGCCGGACGGCGTGCTGCCGTCCGGCCCCCGCGTGGCCGTGCGCCCGTGACTAGCGCAACGTCACTTCGTCACCGCGTCCAGCGCGTCCGCGGTGCCCCAGCCGTAGAACCCGTTGCGGTTCTTGGTGCCCTCGCAGACGGCGTCGATCTTGCCGTCGCCGTCGATGTCGTACGGGTCGGTGCACGGCGTGGCGTCCGCCTCCGCGTACAGCAGCGCCTTCACCAGGGCGGCGGAGGCGTGCGGGTGCGTCGACTTGATCAGCGCGGCGACACCCGCGACGTGCGGCGACGCCATCGACGTACCGGCCATGTAGCCCCAGCCGCCGCCCGGCAGCGGGCCGAGGATCAGACCGCTCGTGGCGGGCGGGGCCGGGGTCTGGTAGCGCGTCGAGTCGCCGCCGGGGGCGGCGATGTCGATGACACCCAGACCGTGGTTGGAGAAGGACGACTTGATGCCCTTCGCGCCCGTCGCGGCCACCGTGACCACACCCGGCAGCTGGGTGGGGATGTCGTAGCACTCGGACGGGTCGATCACCCGGTCGCCGGGTGTCGTGTCGTTCGGGGACGAGGGGTCGGTGATCTCGTCCGCGGCCAGGTCGTAGTTCTCGTTGCCCGCCGCCGCGACGTTGACCGCGCCCTTCTTCTCCGCGTACCGCGAGGCGCGGGTGATAGCGTCGACCAGGGCCCGCTGGTCCGGGTCGTCCTTGCAGTTGAAGTACCAGGGATCCGTGTAATAGCTGTTGTTGGTCACGTCGACCCCGTGCTCGGCGGCCCACACGAAGCCGCAGACCACGGCCTCCGTGTAGAAGAAGCCGGCGGTGGTGGACACCTTGATGCCGGAGACCTTCACGCCGGGGGCGACACCGGTGATGCCGACGCCGTTCTTGGCGCCCGCGATCTCGCCCGCGACATGCGTGCCGTGCGGGCTCTCGGCAGCGCTCGGCCGCCACGCCCCGTCGGTCGTGTCCGGCTTGCCCGTCACGCAGTTGACGGAGGCGTCGCGGTCGAAGTTCGGCGCGATGTCGGGGTGCGTGTCGTCGACGCCGGTGTCGATGACGGCGACCGTGACCTTCCGGCTGCCGAGCGACTTCTCGTGCGCCTTGTCCGCCTTGATGGCGGGCAGGTCCCACTGCAGGGGCTCCAACGGGTCCTGTCCGGCCACCGCTTCGACCCCGGCGACGTCCTCGGCGCTGAGCACCTTCGGCGTGCCGACGTCGGTGGTCGACTGGGCCGGCAGCGGCGCCGTGCGCGTGGCACCGGCCGACTGCACACCGGGCACCTTGCGCACGGTGGCGGCGAAGTCGGCGTTCGACGAGTGGACGACGATCACGCCGATCTGGTCGTACGACGTCACGATCGTGCCGCCGGCCTCGGCGATGGCCTTCTTCACGTGCGACGAAGGGCCGTGCCCGGGGCGGACGTTGACGACGTAGCTGAGCGGGGTCGCGTCCGCCGCCGTCGCCCGCGGCGCGGCGGTGTCCGCCGCCACGGCGCTGACGTTCGGCAGGAAGGCGAGGGCCGTCGCCATGGCCATCCCGAGGGGGACGGCTATCGCGCGGCGAGAGCGCGAGTGAGGCGCTGTCATGGTGTCTCCAGTTCGTTCGCGGTACGAGCTGTACGAGCCGTGCGGGAAGCTCACAGGGCGGAAGTCCGTTACGGGCGAGCCGAGTCCGGGACTACTTGACCGCCCGCAGCGCGTTGACGATGCCGAAGCCGTAGAAGCCGTTCACGCGCTTGCCGCCCTCGCAGGTGGCGTCCACGACACCGTCGCCGTCACCGTCGTACGGCGCCGACGGGCAGCCCGGGTTGTCGGCCTGCGCCTTGAGCAGCGCCTGGAGCTGGGCCGGAGTGGCGTGCGGGTGCGCGGACTTCAGCAGCGCGGCGACACCGGCGGCGTGCGGGGAGGCCATCGACGTGCCCTGCAGGAAGCCGTACTGGTTGCCCGGCATCGTGGAGAGGATGCGGCCGTTCTTCGACGGGGTGTCCGGGATCTGGTACTTGTCGCCGCCGGGGGCCGCGATGTCGATGACGCCGTTTCCGTACGTCGAGTAGTACGACTTGGCGCCCGTGACGCCCGTCGCGCTGACCGTGACGACACCCGGGAGCTGGGTCGGCACGTCGAAGCACTCGTGCGGGTCGACCGTGCGGGGGACCGGGGTCGAGTCGTCGGGGCTGGAGTCGTCGAGCAGGGCGTCCGAGTCGAGGTCGTCGTTCGAGTTGCCCGCCGAGGCCAGGTTGAGCGTGCCCTTCTTCTGGGCGTACTGCTGGGCCCGGTTCACCGCGTCGACGATCGCCCGCTGGTCGGGGTCGTCCATGCAGTTGTAGAGCCAGGGATCCACGTAGTAGCTGTTGTTGGTGACCTCGACGCCGTGGTCGGCGGCGAAGACGAAGGCGCAGACGACGCTCTCCGGGTAGAACAGCTCGCTGACCGGGTCGGCCACCTTGATGCCGGCGACCTTCACGCCCGGGGCGACGCCTGCGACGCCGATGCCGTTGCGGGCCGCGGCTATCTCGCCCGCCACGTGCGTGCCGTGGTAGTGGTCGGGGTTCGCGGGACGCCAGGCGCCCGGCGAGGTGTCCGCCTTGCCGCCGACGCAGTTCGCGGACTGCGAGGCCGAGAAGTTGGGGGCCAGGTCCGGGTGGGTGTCGTCGACGCCGGTGTCGATCACGGCGACGGTCACCTTGCGGCTGCCGGGGTTGATCTTCGCGGCCTTGTCGGCGCCGATCGCCCGCAGGTCCCACTGGTCGGCCTCGAGGGGCTCCTCGCCCGAGACCGTGGCGCCCGCCTCGGCCTTGGCCACCTGGGCGGCCGACAGGTACTGCGCGGCGCCCTCGTCCGTCGTCCCCGCCGCGGTCAGCGGCGCGGTACGGGTGGCGCCCGCGGACTGCACCCCGCGGACGGCGCGGATCTGCTTGCCGAAGTCGGGGTTGGCCGAATGGACGACGATCACGCCGATCTTCTCGTACGCGACGACGACGGTCCCTCCGGCCTTGGCTATCGCGCGCTGCACGGACGCGATCGTGCGGTGGTCCGTCCTGGTGTTGACGACGTACGCCAGCTCGGGGCTGTCCGTGGCGGTCGTGGCGGAGACGGACGCCGTGCCGGGAGCGGCCGCCGCGACACCCGGCAGCAGGCCGAGGGAGGCGGTCAGGGCCAGCGCGGCGGGTACGGCGAGCGCGAGACGGCGTCTGGAACGCAGATGAGCCATGGGATCTCCACATCATCCGGAAACGGGCACTGCCCGAACACAGGTGGTGCTCGGGCAGGTACATGACGGGGTGTGCAGGGCGAAGTTATCCCCCGCCCCACCTGGCCAGCAATGAAATACGACGACGACTTCTGAAAGAAGTGCGGGGAGTTGAACCGGTCCACGCGTGGCGCCGTGACCTTGAGCAGGGAGCACGAGCACGATCGAGCCCCCTGTCGGATCACGCTCGGGAGCCCTAACATCGCCTCCCGGTTCACGTGATCCACGTCACTGTTAGGTCAGAGCCGCCCATGTCCGTGCCCAGTCCGTCCCCGTCCCCGTCGGCGAACCCCAACTCGCCCCCGCCCACCGTCGCAACCGCATCCGCAACGCGAGGAGACTCCGTGGCCACCGACGCACCGCCCCCCTCGAAATCCCAACCCGCGCTCCCGTCGACCGAGGAGTTCGTCGAGGTCCAGCAGAGTGCGGAGTTCGGTGAACTGCGCCGCTCGCACCGCTCCTTCGCCTTCCCGCTGACCATCGGCTTCATCACCTGGTACCTGCTGTACGTCCTGCTGTCGAACTACGCGGGCGACTTCATGGGCACCCGGCTGTTCGGCAACATCAACGTCGCCCTGGTGCTCGGCCTCGCCCAGTTCCTCACCACGTTCCTCATCGCCTGGTGGTACGCGCGGCACGCCGCCGCGAAGCTCGACCCCAAGGCCGAGGCGATCAAGTCCCGGATGGAGGGCGGCGCATGAGCCCCGCGATCACCCAGGTCCAGCTCGCGGCGGGAGAGGCCAGTGAGCACCGGCCGCTGATCATCTCCCTGTTCGCCGTCTTCGTCGTCGCCACCCTCGTCATCACCGTCTGGGCGGGCCGCCAGACCAAGAGCGCGGCCGACTTCTACGCGGGCGGACGCCAGTTCAGCGCCTTCCAGAACGGACTGGCCGTCTCCGGCGACTACATGTCCGCCGCGTCCTTCCTCGGCATCGCGGGCGCCATCGCCCTGTTCGGCTACGACGGCTTCCTGTACTCCATCGGCTTCCTGGTGGCCTGGCTGGTGGCGCTGCTCCTGGTCGCCGAGCCCCTGCGCAACTCCGGCCGCTACACGATGGGCGACGTCCTCGCCTACCGCATGCGCCAGCGCCCCGTCCGGACGGCGGCCGGCGCCTCCACCATCGTCGTGTCGATCTTCTACCTGCTGGCCCAGATGGCGGGAGCGGGCGTCCTGGTGTCGCTGCTCCTCGGCATCACCAGCGACGGCGGCAAGGTCGCCATCGTCGCCCTGGTCGGCGTGCTGATGATCGTGTACGTGACGATCGGCGGCATGAAGGGCACCACCTGGGTGCAGATGATCAAGGCCGTCCTGCTCATCGGCGGGACCATCCTGATCACCTTCCTGGTGCTGCTGAAGTTCAACTTCAACGTCTCCGACCTGCTCGGCTCCGCGGCCGACAACAGCGGCAAGGGCAAGTCCTTCCTCGAACCGGGACTCAAGTACGGCGCGACCTCGACGTCCAAGCTGGACTTCATCTCCCTGGGCATCGCTCTCGTGCTCGGCACCGCCGGCCTGCCCCACATCCTGATCCGCTTCTACACCGTGCCGGACTCCAAGGCCGCGCGTAAGTCCGTGAACTGGGCGATCGGCATCATCGGCGGCTTCTACCTGATGACCATCGCGCTCGGCTTCGGCGCCGCCGCGCTCATCAAGCCCGAGGAGATCATCGCGTCCAACAAGGCGGGCAACACCGCCGCCCCGCTGCTCGCGCTGCACCTCGGCGGTGTGGACTCGACGTGGGGAGCGATCCTGCTCGCCACCATCTCGGCGGTCGCCTTCGCCACGATCCTCGCGGTCGTCGCCGGACTGACGCTCGCCTCGTCCTCCTCGTTCGCCCACGACATCTACGCGAACGTGATCAGGAAGGGCACCGCCACCGAGAAGGAGGAGGTCAGGGCCGCCCGCTACGCCACGATCGCCATCGGTGTCGTCTCGATCGGCCTCGGCGCCCTCGCCCGCGACCTGAACGTGGCCGGCCTGGTCGCGCTCGCCTTCGCGGTCGCCGCCTCCGCCAACCTGCCGACGATCCTCTACAGCCTCTTCTGGAAGAGGTTCACCACGCAGGGCGCCCTGTGGTCGATCTACGGCGGCCTGGTGACGGCGGTCGGCCTGGTGCTGTTCTCCCCGGTCGTCTCCGGCAAGCCCACCTCGATGTTCCCGGACGTCGACTTCCACTGGTTCCCGCTGGAGAACCCCGGCCTGATCTCCATCCCGGTCGGCTTCCTGCTCGGCTGGATCGGCACGCTCGTGTCCAAGGAGGAGCCCGACGCCGGCAAGTACGCCGAGCTGGAGGTCCGCTCCCTCACCGGCACCGGAGCGCACTGACCCACGCGTACGGCACGGCCCCGTCGCGACCCCCCGGTGGATCACCACTGGTAGGTCCCTACGACGGGGCCGTGCCGTACCTCGTGGGATCGGGCCGCCCCCGTTGTCGGTCCCGTCACGTAGGCTCGCAGTTGTCCGACAGATGTGCTTGGCACCGAGGGAGGGGGCCCACGTGCTCATCGACACCTACGGCCGGGTGGCCACCGACCTGCGCGTCTCGCTGACCGACCGCTGCAATCTCCGCTGCACGTACTGCATGCCGGAAGAGGGCCTGCAGTGGCTGGCCAAGCCCGACCTGCTCACGGACGACGAGATCGTCCGCCTCATCGACATCGCCGTCACCTCCCTCGGCATCACCGAGGTCCGCTTCACCGGCGGGGAACCCCTGCTCAGGCCCGGACTCGTCGGCATCGTCGAGCGGGTCGCCGCCCTGGAGCCGCGCCCCCAGATGTCCCTGACGACGAACGGCATCGGCCTCAAGCGCACCGCGTCCGCCCTGAAGGCGGCGGGCCTGGACCGGGTCAACGTCTCCCTCGACACCCTGCGCCCCGACGTCTTCAAGACGCTCACCCGCCGCGACCGGCACAAGGACGTCCTCGAAGGACTCGAAGCGGCCCGCGACGCCGGCCTCACCCCCGTCAAGGTCAACTCCGTGCTGATGCCTGGGCTGAACCAGGACGAGGCCCCGGACCTGCTCGCCTGGGCCGTCGAGCACGACTACGAACTGCGCTTCATCGAGCAGATGCCCCTGGACGCCCAGCACGGCTGGAAGCGGGAGGGCATGGTCACCGCCGGCGACATCCTCGCCTCGCTGCGGACCCGCTTCGAGCTCACCGAGGAGGGCGCCGCCGAGCGCGGCTCCGCTCCCGCCGAGCGCTGGCTCGTCGACGGCGGCCCGCACCGGGTCGGCGTGATCGCCTCGGTCACCCGCCCCTTCTGCTCGGCCTGCGACCGCACCCGGCTGACCGCCGACGGCCAGGTCCGCACCTGCCTGTTCGCCACCGAGGAGACCGACCTTCGGGCCGCGCTGCGCTCGGACGCCGCCGACGAGGAGATCGCCGGCATCTGGCGGACCGCGATGTGGGGCAAGAAGGCGGGCTCCGGCCTGGACGACCCGACGTTCCTCCAGCCGGAGCGGCCGATGTCCGCGATCGGGGGTTAAGGCCGCGCGGACTCGGACTCCCACTGGGTCAGCGGCACCACGTCCTTGAGGAAACCCCGGACGCTCAGGAACTGCGACAGGTGCTCCCGGTGCTCCTCGCACGCGAGCCACGTCTTGCGGCGCTCGGGCGTGTGCAGCTTCGGGTTGTTCCACGCGAGCACCCACACTGCGTCGGCGCGGCAGGCCTTGGCCGAGCACTGCGGTGTGGAGGGGGAGGGCTGACCGGGGAGCGGGAGGTTCACGCGTCCACCCTAGACGGCCCCACAAAGGCGACGCCGAGCAGCCACGGGGGGAGCTGCCCGGCGTCGGTCCGTCGCTCCGACGGGGGATGCGGAGCGCGTACGAAGTATGTCACGGGGGACCCGGTGCCCGGCACCGGAACTACATGATTGATCTGAGCTTTTCTTGAGCTTGGTACACGCTCCGGCACCCCGTCCCGTTCCGGATTCCGCTGATCCGCGGAGGTCAGCTCCGCTCGTGCGGCTCGCCCCGAAGACCCGCTCCCGGGTCCGCCGTCACGTCCTCGCGCACGGGTCCCGGCGCGGGTTCCGAGCCGTCATCCTCGCGCGGCGGCGCGATCATCGGGCGCACCGGGACGGTGACGAAGGTCGACGGGAGCGAGGGCGCGTTCTCCCGGCCGGCGTTGGCGATGACGACGGCGATGTAGGGGAGGAGCACCCCGAGGACCAGAGCGACCAGTGCGACGTGGCGCTCCACGTTCCAGAGGGTCGCGGCGAGGATCACGGCGACGGTGCGGACGCTCATCGAGATGACGTAGCGCCGCTGCCTGCCGCGTACGTCCTCGTCGAGTCCTTGCCTGGCTCCTGTGATCCGGAAGACCTGGCCGCTGTTCTGCTTCCGCATCACGTTCCACCACCTGCCTGTGTCGGACGCTCCGGTCCGTACCACCCGGACCCGGTCAGGGATCCGGGCCCGAACACGCTCCACGTTACGCCGCGGCTGCGCCGTCCTCGAGACCGGGGGCACCTCCCGTCCGGGGGACGGACTGCGCCGTACCGCGTATGGCTCCGCCCGACATGCGGCGTACGGGTGGCGGACCGAGACTGGCCGAAATGCTCACGCAGAGCCGTACTAGGAGGCAGCCATGGGCTGGTTGTGGGCCATCATCGTGGGATTCGTGCTGGGTCTGCTGGCCAAGGCCATCATTCCGGGCAAGCAGCACAGTCCGCTCTGGCTGACCACGATCTTCGGCATCATCGGAGCCGTCGTCGGCAACGCCATCGCCCGGGCGATCGGCATCGACGAGACCAGCGGCATCGACTGGGGCCGGCACGCACTCCAGCTCGTCGCCGCGGTCGTGATCGTCTTCTTCGGCGACATGCTCTACATGTCGCTGCGCGGCAACCGGCAGCGGCAGCGCACCTGACGAAGCGCGAGCGGCCGTTCCCCGGGACGGACGGCGCAGGGGCGGCCCCGTGACGGGACCGCCCCTGCGCGTGTGTGACGGACAGAACCGCCGGGAGCCCGCTCAGGCGCCCGTGACCTCCACCGCAGCCAGGTTCTTCTTGCCCCGGCGCAGCACCAGCCAGCGCCCGTGCAGCAGGTCCTCCGCGGCGGGCACCGCGTCCTCGGCGGCGACCTTCACGTTGTTCACGTAGGCGCCGCCCTCCTTGACCGTGCGCCGCGCGGCCGACTTGCTGGCCACCAGGCCGACCTCCGCGAGGAGGTCCACCACCGGACCGAGCGAGGCGACCTGGACGTGCGGCACCTCGGACAGGGCCGCCCGCAGCGTCGGCTCGTCGAGATCACCGAGCTCGCCCTGACCGAAGAGGGCCCGGGACGCGGCGACCACGCCGGCCGTCTGGTCGGGGCCGTGCACCAGGGTGGTCAGCTCCTCGGCCAGCGCCCGCTGCGCGGCACGCGCCTGCGGCCGCTCCTCGGTCTGCCGCTCCAGCTCCTCGATCTCCTCGCGGGACCGGAAGCTGAAGATCCGCAGGAACTTGGAGACGTCCCGGTCGTCCGCGTTCAGCCAGAACTGGTAGAACGCGTACGGCGTGGTCATCTCGGGGTCCAGCCAGACCGTGCCGGACTCCGTCTTGCCGAACTTGGTGCCGTCCGCCTTGGTGATCAGCGGAGTGCCCAGCGCGTGCACCACGGCGTCCGGCTCGGTGCGGTGGATCAGGTCCGTGCCCGAGGTGAGGTTGCCCCACTGGTCGCTGCCGCCGGTCTGCAGCGTGCAGCCGTACCTGCGGTAGAGCTCCAGGAAGTCCATGCCCTGGAGGATCTGGTAGCTGAACTCGGTGTAGCTGATGCCCGCGTCGGAGTTGAGCCGCCGCGCGACGGCCTCCTTCGCGATCATCTTGTTCACCCGGAAGTGCTTGCCCATGTCGCGCAGGAACTCGATGGCGGACATGCCCTGGGTCCAGTCCAGGTTGTTCACCATCACCGCGGCGTTCGGGCCCTCGAAGTCCAGCAGCGGGGCGATCTGCGCGCGCAGCCGCTCCACCCACTGGGCGACGACCTCGGGAGCGTTCAGCGTGCGCTCCGAGTTCGGCTTCGGGTCGCCGATCAGGCCCGTCGCCCCGCCGACCAGACCCAGCGGGCGGTTGCCCGCCTGCTGGATCCGGCGCATCGTCAGGATCTGCACGAGGTTGCCGAGGTGCAGGCTGGGCGCGGTCGGGTCGAAGCCGCAATAGAACGTGACAGGACCGTCCGCGAACGCCTTGCGCAGTGCGTCCTCGTCGGTGGAGAGGGCGATCAGCCCGCGCCACTTCAGTTCGTCGACGATGTCCGTCACGGTTCTCGTATCTCCTTGGGGATGATGTCCGGGCAGCCGGGCAGCCGCCGGCTACGAGGTTATACGCCCTGGCTGACAGAGCTCATATTGAAGTCCGGCACCCGCAGGGCCGGAGCGGCGGCCCTGGTGAACCAGTCGCTCCACTCCCGGGGCAGCGTCTTCTCCGTGCGCCCCGCCTCGGTGGCCCGGCCCAGCAGACCGACCGGCGACTCGTTGAAGCGGAAGTTGTTCACCTCGCCGACCACCTCGCCGTTCTCCACCAGGTACACCCCGTCCCGGGTGAGCCCCGTCAGCAGGAGCGTGGCCGGGTCGACCTCGCGGATGTACCACAGGGAGGTCAGCAGCAGGCCGCGGCCGGTGCTCGCGACCATCTCCTCCAGGGAGCGGTCGTCGCCGCCGTCCAGGATCAGGTTGCCGATCGACGGCGTCACCGGCAGACCCGTGAGGCCCGCGCTGTGCCGGGTCGTCGACAGGCGCTCCAGCCGTCCCGCGGCGATCCACTCGGTCGCCGTCAGCGGCAGTCCGTTGTCGAACACCGACGCGTCGTCCCCGGAGGAGTGCGCCAGTACGAACGGGGCGCTCTCCAGGCCCGGCTCGTGCGGGTCGCTGCGCAGGGTCAGCGGCAGCTCGGTGAGCCGCTCGCCGACGCGGGTGCCGCCGCCGGGCTTGCTGAACACCGTCCGTCCCTCGGCCGCGTCCCGGGCCGCCGCCGACCACATCTGGTAGATCAGCAGGTCCGCCACGGCGGTCGGCGGCAGCAGCGTCTCGTAGCGCCCGGCGGGCAGGTCGAGGTGCCGCTCGGCCCAGCCGAGCCGGGTCGCCAGCTCCGCGTCCAAAGCCGCCGGGTCGACGTCCTTGAAGTCCCGGGTGGAGCGCCCCGCCCACGCCGAGCGGGTGCGGTCCGGCGACTTGGCGTTGAGCTCCAGCGTCCCGTTCGGCTGGTCGTGCCGCAGCCTGAGGCCCGTCGACGTACCCAGGTAGCTGGAGACCAGCTCGTGGTTGGCGAACCCGTACAGCTCACGGCCGCCCGCGCGGGCCCGGGCGAACGACTCGCCGAGCGCCGGGGCGAAGTCCGTGAAGACGGCCGAGGAGGTCTCGGCGGGCGCGTCCGTGAAGTCCGGGGACTCCGGGACGCCCGTGACCAGCGGCTGCGCGTCCTCTGCAGGGCCGGCCCCGCGTGCGGCGGCCTCGGCGGCCCGCACCAGCGGCTCCAGCTCGTCGGGCGTCACCGCGGAGCGGGAGACGACGCCGGACGCCGTGCCCTCGCGGCCGTCGACGGTGGCGACGACGGTCAGCGTGCGCCCGCGGGTCACCCCGTTCGTGGTGAGCGCGTTGCCGGCCCAGCGCAGGTTGGCGGTCGAGTGCTCGTCGGCGATCACCACGCAGCCGTCGGCCCGGGACAGGGCGAGGGCGCGCTCGACGATCTCGTGCGGCTTGTCCGTACCGTGCGTACGAGAGGTCATCGGCCCGCCTCCTGCGTGGTGTTGAGAATGTTCACGCCCTTGAAGAGGGCGGACGGGCAGCCGTGCGAGACCGCCGCGACCTGGCCCGGCTGGGCTTTGCCGCAGTTGAAGGCACCGCCCAGGACGTACGTCTGGGGGCCGCCGACCGCGGCCATCGAACCCCAGAAGTCCGTGGTCGTCGCCTGGTACGCGACGTCCCGCAGCTGTCCGGTCAGCCGCCCGTTCTCGATCCGGAAGAAGCGCTGCCCGGTGAACTGGAAGTTGTAGCGCTGCATGTCGATGGACCAGGAGCGGTCCCCGACGACGTAGATGCCGCGGTCGACGCTGCCGATCAGGTCCTCGGTGGACAGCCCGGCGGGGTCCGGCTGGAGCGACACGTTCGCCATGCGCTGCACGGGCACGTGGCCGGGGGAGTCGGCGTAGGCGCAGCCGTTCGAGCGGTCGAAGCCGGTCAGCTTCGCGATGCGGCGGTCCAGCTGGTAGCCGACGAGGGTGCCGTCCTTGACGAGGTCCCAGGACTGCCCGGCCACACCCTCGTCGTCGTACCCGATGGTCGCGAGGCCGTGCTCGGCGGTGCGGTCACCGGTGACGTTCATCAGCTCGGAGCCGTACTTCAGCTTGCCCAGCTGGTCGAAGGTCGCGAAGGAGGTCCCGGCGTACGCCGCCTCGTAGCCGAGCGCGCGGTCCAGTTCGGTGGCGTGCCCGATGGACTCGTGGATGGTCAGCCACAGGTTGGACGGGTCGACGACCAGGTCGTACACGCCGGCCTCGACGCTCGGCGCGCGCATCTTCTCGGCGAGCAGTTCCGGGATCTGCGCGAGTTCGGAGTCCCAGTCCCAGCCGGTGCCCGTCAGGTACTCCCAGCCCCGCCCGACCGGCGGCGCGATCGTGCGCATGGAGTCGAACTCGCCGCTGGAGTCGTCGACGGCCACCGCGGTGAGCTGGGGGTGCAGCCGTACGCGCTGCTGCGTGGTCACGGTGCCCGCGGTGTCGGCGTAGAACTTGTTCTCGTGCACGGTGAGCAGTGAGGCGTCGACATGGCTGACCCCGTCGGCCGCGAGCAGCCGCGCGCTCCAGTCCGCCAGCAGCCCGGACTTCTCCTCGTCCGGCACGGAGAAGGGGTCGATCTCGTACGCGCTGATCCACGTCCGGTCGGCGTGCACCGGCTCGTCCGCGAGCTCGACGCGCTCGTCGGAGCCCGCCGCCTTGATCACCTGCGCCGACAGCTTGGCCATCGCCACGGCCTGCGAGGCCACCTTCGCGGCGGCGTCCATCGTCAGGTCCACGCCCGACGCGAACCCCCAGGTGCCGCCGTGCACCACCCGCACCGCGTACCCGAGGTCGGTGGTGTCCGAGGACCCGGCGGGCTTGGCGTCGCGCAGCCGCCAGGACGCACTGCGCACCCGTTCGAACCGGAAGTCCGCGTGCACGGCACCCAGCGCACGCGCGCGGGCGAGGGCGGCGTCGGCGAGGGCGCGCAGAGGTAGTGCCGTGAAGGCTTCGTCGATGGAATGAGGCACCTGGGTCTCTTTCTGTGGACGTGACGGTGGTCGCCGTGCTCTGCGATCGCTCCGATCATGTCGCCCATCGCGCCCGCGGACCACAGGTTTCCGGCCTGCGTCCATGACTTTATGTAGGGACCCGACAGCGAGTCCCCTACGCCACTGTCGGTGCCCGATTGTCCGTCGGCGGGGCCGGACCGATAGGTTTTCGAGGAAGCCGCCTGTCGATCCAGCCGTCCGGGCGGCGCGTCAGACCGCTAACGAAAGGGTGATCCGTTGAGCCGCTCGGTTCTCGTCACCGGAGGCAACCGGGGCATCGGCCTCGCCATCGCCCGCGCGTTCGCCGAGGCCGGCGACAAGGTCGCCGTCACATACCGTTCCGGTGAGCCGCCGAAGGTTCTCACGGACCTGGGCTGCCTCGCCGTGAAGTGCGACATCACCGACACCGAGCAGGTGGAGCAGGCCTACAAGGAGATCGAGGCCGAGCACGGTCCGGTCGAGGTCCTGATCGCCAACGCCGGCGTCACCAAGGACCAGCTCCTGATGCGCATGTCCGAGGAGGACTTCACGTCCGTCCTCGACACCAACCTCACCGGCACCTTCCGGGTCGTCAAGCGCGCCAACCGCGGCATGCTGCGCGCCAAGAAGGGCCGGGTCGTCCTGATCTCCTCGGTCGTCGGGTTGCTCGGCTCCGCGGGCCAGGCGAACTACGCCGCCTCCAAGGCCGGCCTGGTCGGCTTCGCCCGGTCCCTCGCCCGTGAGCTGGGATCGCGCAACATCACCTTCAACGTCGTCGCGCCCGGCTTCGTCGACACCGACATGACCAAGGTGCTCACCGACGAGCAGCGCGCGGGCATCGTGTCCCAGGTGCCGCTCGGCCGGTACGCGCAGCCGGAGGAAATCGCCGCGACGGTGCGGTTCCTCGCCTCCGACGACGCCTCGTACATCACTGGAGCCGTCATCCCGGTTGACGGCGGACTGGGAATGGGTCACTGATCACCATGAGCGGAATTCTCGAGGGCAAGCGCGTCCTGATCAGCGGTGTGCTGATGGAGTCCTCCATCGCCTTCCACGCCGCGAAGCTGGCCCAGGAGCAGGGTGCCGAGATCATCCTCACCGCGTTCCCGCGGCCGACGCTGACCGAGCGCATCGCCCGGAAGCTCCCCAAGCCCACCAAGGTCATCGAGCTCGACGTGACCAACGACGAGCACCTCGGCCGGCTGGCCGACGTCGTCGGCGAGGAGCTCGGCGGCCTCGACGGCGTCGTGCACTCCATCGGCTTCGCGCCGCAGGACGCCCTCGGCGGCAACTTCCTCAACACGCCGTTCGAGTCGGTCGCCACCGCCATGCATGTCTCGGCGTACTCCCTGAAGTCGCTCACCATGGCCTGCCTGCCGCTGATGCAGAACGGCGGCTCCGTCGTCGGCCTGACCTTCGACGCGCAGTACGCCTGGCCGCAGTACGACTGGATGGGCCCGGCCAAGGCCGCGCTGGAGGCCACCAGCCGCTACATCGCCCGCGACCTGGGCAAGCAGAACATCCGCTGCAACCTCATCTCCGCGGGCCCGCTCGGCTCCATGGCCGCCAAGTCCATCCCGGGCTTCAGCGACCTCGCCGCGGTGTGGGACACCCGCTCCCCGCTGGAGTGGGACCTGAAGGACCCGGAGCCGGCCGGCCGCGGCATCGTCGCCCTGCTGAGCGACTGGTTCCCGAAGACCACCGGCGAGATCATCCACGTCGACGGCGGCCTGCACGCGATCGGCGCCTGACCCACCCCCTCGGCGGCACCCGGGCGAGCCCTGGGCCGTACGAGGACGACGCCCCGTCTCCCGCGGCCCGCGGGGGCCGGGGCGTCACCCGTTCGGCCCACCGGCCGGGCGCCCGGGGCAGGTCACCGGGCACTCTGGAGTACGCGTTCACCAGGCACTTCGGACGCGTTTCCTCCAGAGCACGGCCGAGGAGGTCACCCTTGTGCGCCTGTCACACCGATTCGCCCCGGTCATAGCCGCGCTGGTTCTCCCCGTCGCCCTCCCCGACGACGCGGCCTCGCACACCCCGCACTCACCGGAAACGGGCCTCCACGCGCGTGTGGCCGACGAGAGACCCTTCGGGGCCTCGTGCCGCACCCGGGTGCTGGGCTCCGAGGTGACCGCCTGGTGCCACAACCCCTATCCGGAGACCGACCGGGTCAGCCTGCACGTCGAGTGCGACCGCTGGTGGGACATCGACAGCGACGGCGCTCCGGTCGGCGCCGGGCCCGCCGAGACCGTACGGCTGACCGGACGCTGCTGGAAGGAGATCCGGTCGGCGTGGGTCAGCCACGAGCGGTGACGGCGCCGCTCAGCCGCCGGAGGTGACCCCCGGGTCCCCGGCCGCGCGCCCCGCACGGCACTGGAACGGATAGCCCGCGGCCTCCGTCCCGGCCGCCTCCGCGTCGCCCGCGCGGATCGCGTCGAGCAGGCGGGTGTGGTCCATGTACGTCTCCGGCGTCAGCCGCTCGCCGACGTCCTCGCGCAGCCAGTCGCGCATGACCTCGCCCAGGTCCGCGTACATCTCGGTCATGACCTCGTTGTGCGACGCGGACACCACCGCCAGGTGGAAGGTCGCGTCGGCCGTCACGAAGGCCTCCGCGTCACCCGACTCCCAGGCTTCCTCACGGCGTACGAGCAGGGCGTCCAGCTGCTTGAGATCGCGCTCGGTGCGCCGCTCGGCGGCCAGCCTGGCGGCACTCGACTCCAGCGTGGAGCGCAGCTCGGCCACGTGCCGCGGGTCGGCGTCCGCGAAGCGGCGGTGCATGACGCCCGCCAGCTCGCTGGTCGCCGCGACGTAGGTGCCCGAACCCTGGCGGATGTCCAGCAGACCGTTGTGCGCGAGCGCGCGGACCGCCTCACGGACCGTGTTCCGGGCGACGCCCAGCTGCTCGACCAGCTCAGGCTCGGTGGGGATGCGCGAGCCGACCGGCCACTCGCCCGAGGTGATCTGGTTCCGCAGCTCGGCGATGACCTGCTCGGACAGCGCCGAACGGCGGGGATGGCTCAGCGGCATGACGGTCCTTCGAACGGGCCTTCCTGCGGGGCCGGATGATCCGGAGATTAACGCAAGGGGGCGGACGCGAGAGGGAGTGGACAACCAATCATCCCATGATTCTATGATGGCGCCATGGCCAGTGATCAGACGCGGACGGCGTCCCCAGCGATACGCGGCTCCGTCGGCACGGAGCCGGCGGGCCCCGCACCTACGACGCGTCCCGGACCCTCGGGGCCCGCGTCGACCGCCCGTCCCGGACCCGGGGAGCGGACACCCGCCCCGCGCGCGTGGACGACACGGCTGGTCGTCGCCGGCATCGTCCTCACGGCCCTCAACCTGCGGCCCGCCATCACCAGCCTCGGCGCCCTCCTCGAAGAGGTGCGCGACGGGCTCGGGATGAGCGGCAGCGTCGCCGGCCTGCTCACCTCCGTGCCGTCCCTCTGCTTCGCCGTCTTCGGGGTCATGGCGCCGCGCCTCGCCCGCCGGTTCGGTGCGTCCGCCGTCGTCTGCGCGGGCATGGTCGCCATCACCGTCGGCCTCGCCGTACGGCCGTACGTGGGCGGCACCCCGGGCTTCCTGGCCGCCAGCGCCCTGGCACTCATGGGCATCGCCGTCAGCAACGTCCTGATGCCGGTGATCGTCAAGCGCTGGTTCCCCGACCGCGTCGGGTCCATGACCGGCCTGTACTCGATGGCCCTGGCGCTCGGCACCTCGTCCGCCGCCGCGGTCACCGTGCCCATGACCGACGCGCTCGGCGGCGGCTGGCGATCCGGGCTGACCGTCTGGGCGTTCCTCGCCGCCGCGGCCGTACTGCCGTGGATCCCGCTCGTACGCGCGCGGGAGGCTGGTTCCGGGGCCGCCGGGGCGTCGACGGCCCCGCCGATCCGCGTGCCCGCGACCGGCGACGGCACTGCGGCGGACGCCCGTGCGGGGGCCTCCGCGACCGGCAGTGGGTCCGTCGAGGTGGGCGCTTCCGAGGCCGGCGCCGACACCGTCTCCGGATCTGAGGCCGTCTCCGGACCCGGCGCCGTGACCGCCTCCGTGACCGGTACCGCGTCCCATGAGCGGGCCGACGGACTGCGGATCACCCGGAGCGGGACCGCCTGGGCGCTCGCCGTCTTCTTCGGCCTCCAGGCCACCGCCGCGTACGTCACCATGGGCTGGATGGCGCAGATCTTCCGGGACGCCGGGGTCCCGGCCGGCACCGCGGGCCTGCTGCTCGCGGTCACCATGGTGATGGGCGTACCGCTGGCCTTCGTCATCCCCCGCCTGGCCACCCGCCTGCCGCACCAGGGACCGATCGTGATCGCCCTCGGCGTCAGCGGTCTCGTCGGCTACGCCGGCCTGTGGCTGGCCCCGGCGGGCGGCGCCTGGGCCTGGGCGGTCCTCCTCGGCATCGCCAACTGCTCCTTCCCGCTCGCCCTCACGATGGTCGGCATGCGGGCCAGGACCGGCGCGGGCGTCGCCAAGCTGTCGGCCTTCGCGCAGAGCACCGGGTACCTCATCTCGATCCCGGGGCCGCTCCTGGTGGGCGTGCTCTACCAGCACAGCGGCGGCTGGGGGCTGCCGATCGCGCTGATGGCGGGGCTGATGGTCCCGCAGATCGGCGTGGGCATCCTGGCGGGCCGCGACCGCACGGTGGAGGACGAGGCCGCACGGCGCTGACCGGCGCCGGGACCACGGCCCGCGTCGGCCGTACGCCCACGGGGTGCGGGCGGGCGTGAGGCCACCCGCACCCCGGGGCCCGACCCCAGAGGCGGGGGAGGTCCCGGCGGGTGGGAGACTGGCCGCATGCCTGTGCTCGACCCGAACCCCCAGAACGGCCAGAAGAAGATGCTGCTCGTGCTCGGCGCGATGCTGGCCATCACCGTGATCATCGGCGTCATCGCGTCCATCGCCTCCCCCTGACCGCGCCCGTCCGCCGGCGGTGGTGGGGCTAGCCCCACCGACCCCTAGGGGGCGAGTGTCAGGGTCAAGTGGGTGGATCTCCGGATGGGTTGGAGGCCGCGGATTCCGTAGCTTCGAGGTGTGGTCGCGAGGACGCGGCCCACGGACCGCTCGAAGACCCACGGAGGCGTCATGCCGGCCCCCACGCACCCCCGGACCCACCCGGTGACCACGGGCCGCGTCGACATCCGGCTGCCCTGGTGGGCCCTCGCGCTCCCGGTCCTGGCCTTCGTCGCGCTGCTGGCCCTGATCGTCAACCCGTCCGACGCCCACGCCACGGCCGGGGACCCCGCCCTGACCCACGTCGTCGAGCGCATCCAGGAGGCGGTACGGCGCTGAGTCCGCACCGGGTCCGGTGGCCGCCTTCTCCCGGCGCCCGTCTCGGTCCGGCGTGCGTCGCCCCGAGGTCTCCCGGGGCCTGCTTACGTCCCCCGGGCTCCGGCAGGCGCGGTGCGCGGATCTCGGGGAGGATGGACGGCGAGCGTGGTCCGCCCGTGGGCACGCCCCGCCCGCCGTGGACGTGCGTCCGCGCCCGTCGGCGCGGGCCGTCACCCGTGCCGGGGGACCGGCCCAACTCCCTGCGCCCCGTGGCGTGTTTCATGCGAAGCTGGGACGCATGAGCGTCGCAGAATCCCGCAGGATCGTCCTCTTCCGGCATGCGAAAGCCGACTGGCCGCAGGTCTCCGACCACGAGCGGCCGCTCGCCGACCGGGGCCGCACGGACGCCGCCGTCGCCGGACGCAAGCTGTCCGACTCGGGCATCCCCCTCGACCTGGCCGTCTGCTCCACCGCGACCCGGACCCGCGAGACCTGGAAGCTCGCCGTCCACGAGCTGCCGCACCGGCCGAAGACGGTCTACGAGGAGCGGGTCTACGAAGCCTCGCCGGGCGAGCTGATCGCGGTGCTCAACGAGACCCCGGACGACGTGCAGAGCCTGGTCCTGATCGGCCACAACCCCGGAATCCAGGGCCTCGCCGACGTCCTCGCGGGCCAGGCCGAGAAGGACATCCGCGCCCGCATGAGCAGCCGGGGCTTCCCGACGGCGGCGTTCGCCGTCCTCACCTTCACCGGCCCCTGGAAGACCCTGGAGCCCGGAGTGGCCGCCCTCGTCGACTACTGGGCGCCGTCCGAATGAGCCGTCGCCACGCGGACGGGGAGCGGCAGCGGTCCCCGTCCGCGTGGCGGAAGACCCGCGCGAGCGCGACGGCTCAGAGCGCGTCGTCGTTCGTGTCCGCGGCCTCGACCTCTTCGCGGGTGACGCCGAGCAGGTAGAGCACCGTGTCGAGGAACGGGAAGTTCACCGCCGTGTGCGCGGCCTCCCGGACGACCGGCTTCGCGTTGAACGCGACCCCGAGCCCCGCGGCGTTCAGCATGTCGAGGTCGTTGGCCCCGTCACCGATCGCCACCGTCTGGCCCAGCGGCACGCCCGCCTCGGCCGCGAACCGGCGCAGCAGCCGAGCCTTGCCCGCGCGGTCCACGATCTCGCCGGTGACCCGGCCGGTCAGCTTCCCGTCGACGATCTCCAGCGTGTTGGCGTGCGCGAAGTCGAGCCCGAGCCGCTCCTTCAGATCGTCCGTGACCTGCGTGAACCCGCCCGAGACCACGCCGACCTGGAATCCGAGGCGCTTCAGCGTACGGATCAGCGTGCGCGCGCCCGGCGTGAGCCGCACCTCGCTGCGCACCTTGTCCACCACCGAGACGTCCAGCCCCGCGAGCAGCGCCACGCGCGCGTGCAGCGACTGCTCGAAGTCCAGCTCGCCGCGCATCGCGGCCTCGGTCACCTCGGCGACCTCCTTCTCGCAGCCGGCGTGCGCCGCGAAGAGCTCGATCACCTCGTCCTGGATGAGAGTGGAGTCCACGTCCATCACGACGAGCCGCTGGGCGCGGCGGTGCAGTCCGGCCGCGACCACCGCGACGTCGACACCGAGCGCCGCCGCCTTGGTCGCGAGGGCCGTGCGCAGCGCCTCGGTCTCCGTGCCCGACACCGCGAACTCGACCGCGGTCACCGGGTACTTGGCGAGCCGGAAGATACGGTCGATGTTGCCGCCGGTGTCGGTGATCCGGGCGGCGATCGCCGCCGTCGACTCCGCGGTGAGCGGACGCCCGAGGACCGTGACGAGCGAGCGGCCGAGACCGCGGGGCCGGTTGTCGCCCAGCCCGGAGATGATCTCCGCCTGCATCTTCATGGACTCCGCCCAGCTGTGGACGGTGGACCGCAGGTCACCCTCGAGCCCGGCGGACGGCTCGGTCACGAGCGCGCACAACACGATCCGGCCACGGGTGACGACCTGCTCGATGTCGACCACGTCGACGGAGAAGGCGGCGAGGGTGTCGAAGAGACCGGCGGTGATGCCGGGCCGGTCCTTGCCGAAGATCTTGACGAGGAGGGTGGGGACATCAGAGGTCTGCGAAGCGCTCATGGTGCTCCCACCGTATCCGGCACCCAGTGCCTTTCGCCGCCGAGGTCCGCCTGGCGGACAGCGAACAATGCGTGGCGCGCGGGTGACGCCGGCCTTGATCACCGGTGACGAGCCCGGGTCCCGCCGGCCGGGACCCGGGCGGCCGTCGTGGGTGTCCTACCGGCAGCGGACGTCCGCCGCCGGCCGCTGCCCGGTGGCGAGATACCGGGAGACGATCCGGTCTCCGCAGGCGTTGCCGTTGCCGAGGTAGGCGTCGTGGCCGGTGGAGTCCGTGGTCACCATGACGGCGCGTGCGCCGAGCGCCGCGCGCAGCCTGCGGGCGCCGGCCAGCGGGGTGGCGGGATCACGCTCGTTCTGGACGAGCAGGACGGTGGACGGCACGCGGTCGGTGATGCGTACCGGCTCCTCCCGCTGCGGCCAGGGCCAGGCGGCGCAGGCGATCGCGTTCCTCGGCATCCCGGCGGTCAGGGGGTACGCGGCGCGGCTCGCGTCGACGTCCTCCTGGTAGCGGGCAGCCGACGACGGCCAGCGGGCGTCGTTGCACATCGTGGCGAGGGCGACGGAGAGGGCGTTGCGCACCGGCGGCTCCGGCGCCGGCTCGGGCGCCGGCGGGACGGTGCCCGCGCGGGCGTGCAGGATCAGGCGGGCCAGCCCGGGGAAGCCCTCGCCGGGATCGTAGAAGGCGTCCACCACGGCCTGGCGCAGCACGTTGCCGTTCAGCTCGGCCGGACGGGCGCCGGGCCAGGGGATCGGCTCCCGGTCCAGCCGGGCGGCGAGCCGCAGCAGGAGCGGACGGACCTGTCCGGCGCGGTCGGCCAGCCGGTCCGGATTCCCGGGCGCCGAGGCCCATTCGGCGAACACGGGGAACACGTCCTCGACGCCGGTCTCGAACCCGGTCCAGGTGGCCCGGGGAACGCCGCCGAGCTCGGGGTGGGCGGTGGCGGCGGTGGCGTCGGGGTTGCTGTCCAGCACCACCCGGTCGGTGCGGCGCGGAAAGAGCTGGCTGTAGACGACGCCGGTGTACGCCCCGTACGAGACACCCCACGCGGACAGCCTGCGCTCGCCCAGCGCCGCGCGGATGCGGTCGATGTCGCGGGCGTTGTCGGCGGTGCTGATGTGCCGCGCCAGCTCGCCGCCGTCGCGCGCGCAGGCGTCGGCGGTCCGCCGGGCGGTGGCCATGTTCGTGTCGACGCTCCCGTCCGGCGCCGGCCAGGGGAAGAACGTGGACCTGTCGAGGTCGCCGCTCTCCAGACCGCAGTCGACCGGGTCGGACCGGCCGACTCCCCGGGGGTCGAACCCGATCAGGTCGTACGTGTCGCGCACCTCGCGCGGCAGCGTCCGGCCCTTCGTGGCCACCTCGTCGAGGCTGCCGCCGCCGGGGCCGCCGGCGATCAGGAGCAGGGCGCCGCGGCGTGCGGACGGCTTCTCGCTGCGGATACGGGAGACGGCGAGGGCGACCTTCTCGCCGCCGGGGTCGGAGTAGTCCATCGGCACCTCGACGGTGGAGCACTCCTGCCGCGGGTCGAGCCCGCTCCCCTCGCACTTCTCCCAGACGAGGGGCCGGGAGGTCATGGGTGTCGCGGCCGTCGCGGTGAAGGGCACGGTGGGCCCGAGAACCGCGGCGGCCACGGCGATCACGAGTACGTTTCGCTTGGTTCGCTCGGCTTTCATCACAGGGACGAGCCTCGGTGACCGGCTCCGGCCACTCCATCCGGCTGCCCCGCCTGTTCCGCGGGGGGTTTACCCAACGCCGTTCACCGGCACCGCAGTTGACCATCCTGTGCCAGACCCCCGGTCACTCCCTGGGCGGGGGCGGGCCCTTCTCGTGCGGCGGGGGAGGAGGAGGGGGCGGCGGGACGACGCCGTCCCGCGACGGCGGCCGCGGCCTGGGCGCACGGGGCGGAGGCGAGAGCGGGCTGATCACCGTGGGCGCCTCGTACACCTCGTCGGCCCGCCCGCCCTCCCGCTCCGGACGCGAGCCGGGCGGCCGGCCACCGCGCGGCGGCCGCGCCTCCGAGGGCGCCCGTTCGTCCGGCTCGCGTCCGCGACCTCCCCGAGCGCCGCCCGCGCCCCACCCCCGCGCGGTTCCCGAGGGCGCCGTCCCTCCGCGCGGCGGTGCGGCACCCTCCGCCGGTCGCGCGTCCTGCGGCTCCCGCAGTTCGTCCGGCACCCGGAGATAGGGGTTGGTGTCGGGGTTCGACGGCCGGAACGGCATGGCCGGGTGGTACGGCCCCGGCTCAGGCGCCTGCTCGCCGGAGTACTCCTCGGGCCCCCGGCCGCCCGCGTCACCCGGTGCCACCCTTAGTGCCAGGGGCGCGGCCCGCCGTCCCGCGGCGCCCGTCGCGTACGCCAGCAGGGCACCGACCGCGCCCGCGCCCGCGCCCCACGCGGCGCCGAGCAGCAGCGCCGGCAGCGTCTGCCCGTGCAGCTCTATCCCGGCGCCGAACGCGTCGAAGCCGAGCACCGACAGCGAGGCGTCCACCGACACGTCCGTCAGCCAGGCGAGCAGCGCCAGCGCCGGGCCGGTCACGAGCGCGAGGCGCAGCGCACAGCGCCCCGCGAAACCGAGGGCGCCCGTGCCCCGTCCACCGGCTCCGCCCGGGTCCCGTACCGCCGGGGTGCGCGCCGCCGCGAGCACCCCGGCGAACAGCATCATCACAGCTGCCGCGACGCCCAACAGCCATACTCTGCCGTCCAGTTCGGCCATCCTGCCGAGGGTGACCGGCTGGTCGCGGCTGACGCTCAGCAACTCGTCGAGGGGGTCGGGCAGCAGCTTGGCGAGTTCACCGGTGGCCTGTCCGTCCCAGGGCACGAAGAGGCCCAGCGGCACGCCCAGCCACGCCCCGTTCGGGGCGCCCAGCAGCGCGGCGCCCGCGATCCGCCGGGGATGGTCGTCGCCGGTCATCGCGTACGCCGCCGCCGCGAGGCCGGCCACGACCGCGACCAGCAGTACCGTCACCAGCGCGGAGGCCGCGGGCCGCACCACCCGGTGCACGGCGTCCCAGCCGGGCGGCAGGGGAGTGCGGCGCGAGGCCAGCAGGGCGATCAGCAGGACCCCGACGGTCCAGGCCGCGCCGCCGAGCAGGGTGGGCACCGTGTCGACGGTGAAGCCGACGGCGGCCTTCGCGTCCACCAGGTCGCCGATCCGGTCGGGCAGCAGCCCGCCGATGTCGCCCAGGCCGCCCGGCAGCCGGTCCGTGATGTCGTCCAGGCCGCCGGCCCCCGGCACCTTGTCCAGGCCGAGTTGCCCGCCGTCGATGGTGACGACGTCGTGACCGGCCCAGGCGAGCCCGCCCAGCGTCGCCACGGACAGCACGACCACGGCCCCCGCACGTGCGAGGAGTTCGGCCGGGGAGATCACAACTCCCGCCCCGCGCAGGGAACGCAGGAAGAACCAGGAGAGCAGCAGCGCACCCACCAGCCCCACACCCAGTGGCGTGATCTCTATGGCGGTCGTCGCCTCGGCCCCCTCCAGGCCGAAGGCCGACACGTCCCCCGACGGCGTCACCGAACCACCCGCCCCGAGCGCCACCACCGCCGCGGTCATCGGGCCGAGCGAGCCCGCCGAATCGGCCTGGAGCAGATGCAGGCCCAGTGCGGCCGTGCCCGCCATCGCGATCAACGCCCAGCTCACGGCGGCGATCGCGGACAGCAGTACATCCCCCCAGGGCACTTTCCTGTCGTACTCGGCCGTCTCCATGCCCATCTCCGCCCCCCGGTCCGCGCCACGGCGATGCACCGCGCATGTCCCCCTCGCGTGGGATTACCACCCTCCCGTCCGGTTTCCACCCCGTCAACGGAAACGGACAACACGCGCGTACGCAGTCTTCGCGGGGCCCGACTTTCGGTCAGGGGGCTCCTACTGAAATAGTTCCCCACGATGTTCGACATCCCTAGACTCCCTGTGATGGGGGAAATTCGGGGGACAACTCAGTGGGGCATGGAGTGCCGGAACTCGTACTGGAATTGAATGGACGGACCTGGACGCTCGATGCGTCCAGGCCATACACCCTCGGACGTGATCCGCAGGGGGACATCGTGCTCGACGACGCCAGGGTGTCCTGGCGTCACGCCACGATCAGCTGGGGCGGCCGCAGTTGGGTCATCGAGGACCACGGCAGCACCAACGGCACGTTCGTACAGGGCCAGCGGATCCACCAGTTGGAGATCGGCCCCGGCTCGGCCGTGCACCTGGGCAACGCGACCGACGGCCCGCGCCTGAGCCTCTCGGGTGCCGCCGCCGTCGCCTCGCCGCAGCAGGCCCGGCCCCAGCAGCCGTACGCGGCTCAGGGCGCGGGACCGGGCTGGGCGCAGCAGGCACCTCAGCAGCAGGCACCTCAGCAGCAGAACTGGCCGCAGTCGCAGCAGGGTGCCGCCATCCCGCAGCAGCCCGGACCCGGTGGAGGCGCGGGGGCGCCGCCGGTCTACGGTGACCGCAGCCCGACCACGTTCCACCAGTTCTCGCTCGGCCGCGTCATGCGCATCGGCCGTGCCCTGGAGAACGAGCTGGTCGTCTCCGACCTCCAGGTCTCGCGCCACCACGCCGAGTTCCACGCGACGCCGGACGGCCGCTACGAGATCCGCGACCTCGGTTCGCACAACGGCACGTACGTCAACGGCCAGCCGATCGCCAAGGGCGGCTCGGCGCTGCTCGGCCCGAACGACATCGTCGGCGTCGGCCACTCGACGTTCCGGCTGGTCGGCGACCGGCTCGAGGAGTTCGTCGACACCGGTGAGGTCTCCTTCTCGGCCCGCCACCTGACCGTCACGGTCGACGGCGGCAAGCAGATCCTCAAGGACGTCTCCTTCGGCGTGCCCGAGAAGTCGCTCATCGCGGTCATCGGCCCGTCCGGTTCCGGGAAGTCGACGCTGCTGAAGGCGCTCACGGGCTACCGCCCCGCCAACCAGGGCGACGTCCTCTACGACAACCGGAACCTCTACAAGCAGTTCGCCGAGCTGCGGCAGCGCATCGGTCTGGTCCCGCAGGACGACATCCTGCACAAGGAGCTGACCGTCAAGAAGGCCCTCAAGTACGCGGCGAAGCTGCGCTTCCCCGCGGACACCACGGGCGCCGAGCGCGACGCCCGGATCGACGAGGTGCTGCGCGAGCTCAAGCTGGACATCCACAAGGAGAAGAAGGTCACCTCCCTCTCCGGTGGCCAGCGCAAGCGCGTCTCGGTGGCCCTGGAGCTGCTGACCAAGCCGTCGCTGATCTTCCTGGACGAGCCGACCTCCGGTCTCGACCCGGGCATGGACCGCGACGTCATGCAGCTCCTGCGCGGCCTCGCCGACGACGGCCGTACGGTCCTCGTCGTCACGCACTCGGTGGCCGAGCTGGCGATCTGCGACAAGCTCCTGGTGATGGCGCCGGGCGGTTCCGTCGCCTACTTCGGTCCGCCCGAGGAGGCGCTGAACTTCTTCGGCTACGACACCTGGGCCGACGTCTTCTCCGCCTTCGAGAACTACCGCGACTACGACTGGGCGGGCCGCTGGAAGGGCTCGCAGCACTACCAGATGTACGCCGCGGACATCGACGCCGTCGCCCCGCAGTCGGTGCACATGCCGCCGCCGCAGGCGATGAAGCCGCCCAAGCCGCAGGGCTGGGGCTCGCAGCTGATGACCCTGATCCGCCGCTACGTGTCGGTGATCGCGTCCGACAAGGGCTTCCTGGCGCTGACGGTGATCCTGCCGGCGGTCCTCGGCGCGGTCAGCCTGCTGATCGACCCGGACAAGACGCTGCTGGTGAACCCGGCGGTCAACCCGAAGACCGGCGCGCACATCCCGAACGGCACGGCCACCACGGTGCTGCTGATCCTCGCGGTCGGCGCCTGTTTCGCGGGCGCCGCCAACTCGGTCCGCGAGCTGATCAAGGAACGGGTGATCTACGAGCGGGAGCGGGCGACCGGCCTCTCGCGCTCGGCGTACCTGATGTCCAAGGTCATCGTGCTCGGCACCGTCACCGTGCTGCAGGGCGCGCTGGTCGGCGCGATCGGCTTCTCCAGCCGCACGATCCCCGACGAGGGCCTGATCCTGGGCAGCGGCAAGACCGCGGTCATGCTCGAACTGTCGATCCCGATCATGGCGCTCGGCTTCACGTCGATGATGTTCGGCCTGATCATCTCGTCGCTGGTGAAGACCGCCGAGAAGACCATGCCGCTGCTGGTCATGTTCGCGATCATCCAGGTCGTGTTCACCGGCTGCCTCTTCATCCTGCACGGCACCGTCGGCGTCAACGAGTTCTCGTACCTGATGCCGTCGCGCTGGGCGGTCGCCGCGGCCGGCGCCACCCTGGACTTCAACAACATCAGTCCGAACACGGACGACCCGTCCAGCACGGACCCGCTGTGGGACCACACGGCGGCGGCCTGGGGCATGGACATGGTGGCCCTGCTCGTCCTCGGCGCCCTCTGCGGCTTCTTCGTGGCCCGCTTCCTGCGCCGCCACGAGCCCGAGGTCATGCGCAAGTAGCACTCCGGCGCGACTGAAGGGCGGCACCCCCAGCGGGGTGCCGCCCTTTCGCGTCTTGACCGAGACCCTCAGAGGTCCGCGCGATACTCGCGAGACTCAGTAGGCGCTGTTCACGTTGTCGATGGAGCCGTACTTGTCGGCCGCGTAGTTGGCGGCGGCCGTGATGTTGGCGACCGGGTCGTAGATGTTCGTCGACGTGCCCGAGACGTGGTACGCGGCGAAGGTCGGCGGGATGACCTGCAGCAGGCCCTTCGACGGGATGCCGTTGATGGCGTTGATGTCCCAGTCGTTGATGGCCCGGGGGTTGCCCGAGGACTCGCGCATGATGTTCTTGTGCAGCCCGTGGTAGCTGCCCGGGATGCCCTTCTGCTTCATGATGTCGAGCGACTGACGGATCCATCCGTCGAGGTTGTTCGGGTACGTCTTCGCGGCGACCGGCTTGACCTGGGGGCGCTGCGCGGAGCGGCTGGCGGCCTGCTTCTTGCGCGCCTCCTCCGCCTTCTTCTTGGCGGCGGCCTGCTCGGCGGCCTTCTTCTTGGCGGCGGCCTCGTCGGCCGCCTTCTTCTTCGCGACCTCGGCCTTGACCGTGGCGCCCGCCAGCTGGTCGGTGACGCTGGCCTTGACGTCCTTGATCTGCTGCTGGCTGTAGGCCACGGAAGTCGTCGACGCGGCGGCGTCGGTCGTCGTGGTCTGCGCCTGCGAGTTCGCCGGGACGGCGGTGAACGCGATGGCGGCGGCACCGAGGGCCGCGACGCCGGCGAGGGAAAGCTTGTGGGTCTTGGTCAGCGCGGGACTATGCACAGGAGCGATGAACTTCTTGGACATGACTGATTGACCTCTTCGAATAGCGCGGACGCCGCTCCCGGTCCGGTGGGGACAGGTGTTTTTTCCGGACGAACGCCGCGGGGCGAAAACCCGCGGCGTTGAGCGACGAGAGCCATTGTTAGCGGCCGCAAAATCCTGAGGCAAAGGTGTGACGTACGAAGCCGGGTAGTGGAGCACAGAAGGGCAAATCGGGGCAGACAGGTACGTCTGCCCCGCTCAAAGGGTCCCCTTTATCTCCTATGCCCGTTCGTACGTGATGTGTGCCCTATGCGAGGGCTCACACCGGCGAGGCCCCGGTCTCACTCGTGGTTGCTGAAGCAATGCTCAGCGTGAGGGTTCTCCGCCGGTAGCAGGAGGTGCGTGTCCCCGAACTCGTGCCAGAGGTAGCGCCCGCGCAGCGCCTCGCCGTATCCGCGCTCCACCGCCGCCCGTCCCGCCACGGCCTCCAGCATCAGCAGATGCGAGGCCTCCGGCTCGTGCAGCCCGGTCAGCAGCCCGTCCACCACGCGTACCCCGCGCTCCGGAGTTATCACCAGGTCCGTCCAGCCGCGCCGCTCCCGGACCACCCCGTCGGCCCCGGCCGCGGACTCCACGGCACGCACGGCCGTCGTACCCACCGCGACGACCCGCCCGTCGCCCGCCCGCACCGCGTTGATCGAGCGCGCCGAGGCCAGGGGCACCTCGTACCTCTCCGGATACGGCGGCTCGTGCGCCTCCGCCGACGCCACCCCGGTGTGCAGCGTGACCGGCGCGAACTGCACCCCCCGGCTCACCAGCTCCGCCACCAGCCGGGGCGTGAAGGGCCGCGCCGCGCTCGGCATCTCCGCGCTGCCGGTGCCGTCGGCGGACGGCAGCGCGAACACCGTCTGATACGCGGACAGCGGCTGGTCCCTCTCCGTGTAGGAGTACCGGATGGGGCGTCCGTACCGCCGCAGCAGCCCCGGCACGTCCGCTTCCGGCACCCGCGCCCACCACAGCCGCGTGCCCTCCGGCGTCAGCGGCTCCTCCAGTACGAGGCGTACGCCCCCGGGAAGGCGCACCTGCGTCCCCGCCGGCCCACCCGCACGCGGGCGCGTGGTGCCCCGGCCGTCCGGTTCCCGCAGCTCGACCGCCCACCGCCCGTCGTCACCCCGGGTGGAGAAGTGCACCACCACGCGCGCGTGCCCGACGCTCCCGTCGACGGCGGCGGACAGCGTGGCGGAGGTGTTGACGACGAGCAGATCCCCCGCGCGGAGCTGCCCGGGCAGCTCCGCGAAGGCATGGTGCGAGACCGAGGTCCCCCGTGACACGAGCAGCCGGACGGCGTCCCGGTCCAGCCCGGGACCGCGCTGCTCGGCCGGCACCCGCGCCGACAGCTCCCGCGGCACCTCCCACCCACGGCCGCGCTCGGCCGAAGGGACTCCCGTCGCCGTCGTCATCGCCGCGCCACCAGGGCCGCGGCGCTGTACCGGCCGCTCCCCGGACGCTCGTCCAGCAGCCGCAGGAACGCCGGGACCACCGTGCCGGGGTCCGGCCGCGCATCCCCGTCGTCCGGCACGGCCGCCGCGTACAGGTCCGTCGCCATGTCCCCCGGGTCCACCGCCCACACCCGCAGCCCGGGCTCCTCCACACCCAGCACCGCCGACAGCTGGTCCAGGGCCGCCTTGGAGGCGCCGTAACCGCCCCACGTCCCGTACGCCTCGACGGCCGCGTCCGAGCTGACACCGATCACCGCCCCCGCCCGGGACGCCCGCAGCGCGGGCAGCGCCTCCTGGACCAGGCCCAGCGCGGCGACCACGTTCACCTCCAGCGCCTGCCGCAACCCGTCCAGCGGCAGGCTCTCCAGGCGGACCAGTGGCTCGGCGCCCAGCGCGCTCGCGTTGTTCACCACCAGGTCCACGCCCCCGAACCGCACGGCCGCGGCCACCAGCTCCCGGCGGTGACCGGCGTCCGTCACATCGCCCGGCAGCGCCGCCACCCGCGCCCCGTACCCGGACAGCTCCGCCGCCGTCCCCTCCAGCACCCCCGCGGTCCTGGCGTCGAGCACCAGATCCCAGCCCCGCTCCGCCAGGGCCGCGGCCAGCGCCCGCCCCAGACCCTTCGAAGCCCCCGTGATGACGGCTACCGGCATGACATCGTCCCCTCGTCCCTCCGCCGCTTTTGGCGGATGCCCTCAACGTAGGGACGGGACCGCCCCCGCCGCCTCGTGCGCGGGCCGCAACGATCAGGGGCCCTTCGCCCTAGGACCGCGGACGGGACCTGCGACCTACGCCCACCGGCCTAGGCAGCCGCGCCCACAGGTCCGATACGCGCTGTCACAGCCCGCCGGTACCGTGAGGTCATGAGCCAAGGCCCCAGGTCCGGCCTGTACGCGGTCAGCTCCGCGCTGCTGGCCATGAGCAGGCATCTGGAGGTGCGCGACGTCCTCAAGACGATCGTCGCCTCGGCCCGCGAGCTGCTCGACGCCGAGTACGCGGCGCTCGGCGTCCCGGACGACCACGGAGGCTTCGCCCAGTTCGTCGTCGACGGCGTCAGCGACGCCCAGTGGAAGGCCATCGGCCCGCTCCCGCGCCAGCACGGCATCCTCGCCGCGATGCTTCAGGAGGCCCGCGCCGAGCGCCTCGCCGACGTGCGCAAGGACCCCCGCTTCGAGGGCTGGCCCACCGCCCACCCGGACATGTCGGACTTCCTCGGCCTGCCGATCCGCGACGGCGACGACGTCATCGGCGCCCTGTTCCTCGCCAACAAGGCGCGGCGCCCCGGCGACCGCACCGCCGGCTCCGCGGGACCGGGCGCGGACGGCAGCTGCGGCTTCACCGAGGAGGACGAGGAGCTCCTGACGATCCTCGCCCAGCACGCCGCGATCGCCCTGACGAACGCCCGCCTCTACGAGCGCAGCCGCGAACTCACCATCGCCGAGGAGCGCTCCCGGCTCGCGCACGAGCTGCACGACGCCGTCAGCCAGAAGCTCTTCTCGCTGCGCCTCACCGCCCAGGCCGCCGCGACCCTGGTCGACCGCGACCCCTCACGTGCCAAGGGCGAGCTCCAGCAGGTCGCCGCGCTCGCCGCGGAGGCCGCCGAGGAACTGCGTGCCGCCGTCGTCGAGCTGCGCCCCGCCGCCCTCGACGAGGACGGCCTGGTCGCCACCCTGCGCACCCAGATCCAGGTCCTGGACCGCGCCCACTCCGCACGCGTCACCTTCGGGAGCCGGGGCGTACGCGCCCTGCCCGCGGCCCAGGAGGAGGCGCTGCTGCGCGTCGCGCAGGAAGCCCTGCACAACGCGCTGCGCCACTCCGGAGCGGCCCGCGTCGAGGTGACACTGGACAAGCGCGGCCCGGGCGCCGTCCTGAGCGTCGCGGACGACGGCACGGGATTCGAACCCAAGGCGATCCGCAGCGCGGGACGCCACCTCGGCCTGGTCTCCATGCGGGACAGGGCGAGCAGCGTCGGCGGCACGCTCACCGTGGAATCGGCGCCCGGAAAGGGCACCCGGATAGAGATGGAGGTCCCTGGTGGCTGACGCGATCAAGGTGCTGCTGGTCGACGACCACCAAGTGGTCCGCCGGGGCCTGCGCACCTTCCTGGAGGTGCAGGACGACATCGAGGTCGTGGGCGAGGCCGCCGACGGCGCCGAAGGCGTCGCCCGAGCGGAGGAACTGAAACCGGACGTCGTCCTCATGGATGTCAAGATGCCGGGGATGGACGGCGTCGAGGCGCTACGCAGGCTCCGCGAGCTGGCCAACCCCGCACGCGTGCTGATCGTCACGAGCTTCACCGAGCAGCGCACGGTGGTGCCCGCTCTGCGCGCCGGAGCCGCCGGGTACGTCTACAAGGACGTGGACCCGGACGCCCTCGCCGGCGCCATCCGTTCCGTGCACGCGGGACACATCCTGCTCCAGCCGGAGGTCGCGGGCGCCCTGCTCTCCCAGGAGGAGGCCAACGCGGGCCAGGGCAGAGGCGGCTCGCTCACCGAACGCGAGCGCGAGGTGCTCGGCCTGATCGCCGACGGCCGCTCGAACCGCGAGATCGCGCGGGCGCTGGTCCTCTCCGAGAAGACGGTCAAGACCCACGTGTCGAACATCCTGATGAAGCTCGACCTCTCCGACCGCACGCAAGCCGCGCTCTGGGCGGTACGGCACGGCGTGGCGGGTTGATCACCTGACGGTCCGCGCCTCGGCCGCCGTGTTGGTTCGGCCGGGGCACGGAGATACGGAGGGTTCCACTCCGGACTGAGATTCATACCGTCGGGTGTATGTCCCCCGAATGGCGCATCCTCCGGAGGTCCCGGCCGTTCTCCAGGGCGTGCCGCGGCGATCGCCGCGGCGATCGTCAGGGAGGGCTTGAGGAATGAAGAACCTGAAGAAGGCCACGGCTGTCGCGATGGTGGCGGGCGGCCTCGTCGCCGCCGGAGCGGGCATGGCCTCCGCCACGGACGCCGGTTCGTGGGCGGGCGGCAAGGCCGTGAACTCGCCGGGCGTGGGTTCGGGCAACCTCGTCCAGGCCCCGGTCCACGTCCCGGTCAACGCGGTCGGCAACAGCGTGAACGTCATCGGCGTCCTGAACCCGGCCTTCGGCAACCTGGGTCTCAACCGCTGAGGTCCGTCCCGACCGGACGGTGACCACCGGCCTCCCGGACACCCCGGGGGGCCGGTCGGCTTTTCGGCCTGTCCGACCAAGAGGCCGATCGGGGGCTTCGCGCCGGGTCTCCCGTGCCGTTCCGGATCTTCCTCGCGTTTCTCAGCGTACGACCCGCGGCCGGGTCGACACGCAATCGCAGGAGGAACGTTTTTCATGAAGATCGCCAAGAAGGCCGCCGTGGCCCTCACCGTCGCGGGTATCGCGGCCGGCGCGTCCGCCGGCGCGGCTGTCGCCGACTCGGACGCCCACGGTGCGGCCGTGAACTCGCCCGGTGTCGCCTCGGGCAACACCGTGCAGGTTCCGATCCACGTCCCGGTCAACGTCGTCGGCGACAGCGTGAACGTCATCGGCCTCCTGAACCCGACGTTCGGCAACAAGGGCGTCAACGACTGACCCGCCCCACTTGAGAAGGGCTCCCGGACCGACCTGGTCCGGGAGCCCTTCGGCGTACCGGTACGGGCTGCGGACGCGACACGCGTGACGCGTCCGGCGCGCGGGGGAGTCGCTCACGCACGCGGGCCACTGTCGAACGCGACGGACCTCTCCGGCTACTGGACCGGCCGCACCCCTGAGGTCAGCGGACCCCGCGCTCCCGCTCCTCCACGAACGCGTTGTACGCGGCCACCTGGGCCCGCCGAGCCGTCCGTTCCACCGGGCGCAGGGCCTGCGACCTCGCCGCCATCTCCGAGGCGCTGACGGCTCCGCCGTGCCCGTTCTCGTACGCCACGGAGATCAGCAGCCCCATCCGCTGGGCGAGCTCCAGCACCCGCACCGCCCGCGGCTGATATCCGGGCGCCAGCAGCTCGCGCCCCCGCTCGGCCCGTGCCCGGTACGCGTCGATGGCGGCCTCGGCCACCGGCCCCGACCCCGCCACGTCGAGCCGCGACAGCACGTCGGTCGCCTCGCGCAGCGCCTCGGCCAGCTCCCGCTCCGCCTCGCCGAGGGACGGCACGTCCGCGGGCGGCGCCTCCCGTACGGGCAGGCAGTGCCAGAGGACCTCCACGTGCAGGTCGCCCTCGGGCCCCGCCTCGGACACCTCGGGCACCAGCCCGAGCGCCGCCCCCTGGCAGACGGCCGCCTCCTCCGCGTCGAGGGCGCGCGCGTTGAACTCCGGCGGCCCGCTCAGCCCCAGCGGATGCCCCGGCGCGGGCAGCGCCACCCGGAGCCCGGTGACCCCGAGAGCGCGCAGCCGGCCGAGCGCGAGCGTGAGCCCGACGGGCCCCGACTCGCCCGGAAGTCCCTCGACGCGATGTACGGCGTCCTCACCGACGATGGCGAGCACGGCGTCGTCCGGCGAAACAAGTCCGGCCAAAAGGGCATTTCCCCATGCGGCCAGGCGTCCTGAGCGTGGTTCCGAGAGCATGCCCCCACCCTAAGGACCGACCGATGGAATCGACCGCCCGACCGGTGGCGTAGGTTTTCCCTGGGGGCTGCGTCCACAGACGTAAGCGACGGCCGAGACTGCAATGGGAGACAGCGCGCTCATGAGCGATGTTCTGGAGCTTGAGGACGTATCCGTGGTCCGAGAGGGCCGGGCTCTGGTGGACCAGGTCTCCTGGTCGGTCAAGGAGGGCGAACGCTGGGTCATCCTCGGCCCCAACGGCGCCGGGAAGACGACCCTCCTGAACGTCGCCTCCAGCTACCTCTTCCCCAGCTCGGGCACCGCCACCGTGCTCGGGGACACCCTCGGCAAGGTCGACGTCTTCGAGCTGCGCCCGCGCATCGGCATGGCCGGCATCGCCATGGCCGAGAAGCTCCCCAAGCGCCAGACCGTCCTGCAGACCGTGCTCACCGCCGCCTACGGCATGACCGCCGGCTGGCAGGAGGAGTACGAGGACATCGACGAGCAGCGCGCCCGCGCCTTCCTCGACCGCCTCGGCATGAGCGACTACCTGGACCGCAGGTTCGGCACGCTCTCCGAGGGCGAGCGCAAGCGCACCCTCATCGCCCGCGCCCTGATGACCGACCCCGAGCTGCTGCTTCTCGACGAGCCCGCCGCCGGCCTCGACCTCGGCGGCCGCGAGGACCTCGTACGCCGTCTCGGCCGGCTGGCCCGCGACCCGATCGCGCCCTCCATGATCATGGTCACGCACCATGTCGAGGAGATCGCCCCGGGGTTCACCCACGTCCTGATGATCCGCCAGGGCAAGGTGCTGGCAGCGGGACCGCTGGAGCTCGAACTCACCTCGCGCAACCTCTCCCTCTGCTTCGGCCTGCCCCTCGTCGTCGAGCAGGTCGGCGAGCGCTGGACCGCCCAGGGCCTCCCGCTCTCCTGACGTCCCGGCCTGTCCGCCCGCGCCCGTCGTCGAGCGGGCGGCGCTGATCGTGCGCCCTGTCCGTCCGCCGGGCGCGGTCCTACCATGACCGTGTGGACGACATCGACGCATGGGTGTGGTGGCTGGTCGCCGCGGCGGGGCTCGGGATCCCGCTGGTGGTGACGGCGATGCCGGAGTTCGGGATGCTCGCCGTGGGCGCCGTCGCCGCGGCCGGCGCCGCGGGACTCGGCGGCGACGTCGTGCTCCAGGTACTCGTCTTCGTCGCCGTCTCGGTCGCCCTCATCGCCGTCGTACGCCCCATCGCGGCCCGCCACCGTGCCCAGCGGCCGCAACTGGCCACCGGAGTCGACGCGTTGAGAGGCAAGGGCGCCGTCGTCCTGGAACGCGTCGACGGCTCGGGCGGCCGGATCAAACTCGCCGGAGAGATCTGGTCCGCACGCTCCCTGGACGCGGGACAGGTCTACGACGTCGGCGAACAGGTGGACGTCGTCGACATCGACGGCGCCACGGCCATCGTCATGTGACCTCGCACGACGCAACTGAACCGAACGCCCCACGTCGCAGCCGACGGTCTGACAGACTCGTCGAGCAAGATCTTCAACACCCGTAAGATCTCAGGGAATTACCGAGGCGGAGAAGGGTACGGGGAGCATCGATGGAACCGATCATCATCGTCCTGATCATTCTGGTGGTGTTGGTCTTCATCGCCCTGATCAAGACCATCCAGGTCATCCCACAGGCGAGCGCCGCCATCGTCGAGCGGTTCGGCCGCTACACGCGGACGCTGAACGCGGGACTGAACATCGTCGTCCCGTTCATCGACACCATCCGCAACCGCATCGACCTGCGTGAACAGGTCGTCCCCTTCCCGCCGCAGCCGGTGATCACCCAGGACAACCTGGTGGTCAACATCGACACGGTCATCTACTACCAGGTGACCGACGCGCGAGCGGCCACGTACGAGGTCGCCAGCTACATCCAGGCGATCGAGCAGCTCACCGTCACCACCCTGCGCAACATCATCGGCGGCATGGACCTGGAGCGGACGCTGACCTCCCGCGAGGAGATCAACGCGGCCCTGCGCGGCGTCCTGGACGAGGCCACCGGCAAGTGGGGCATCCGCGTCAACCGCGTCGAGCTCAAGGCCATCGAGCCGCCCACCTCCATCCAGGACTCGATGGAGAAGCAGATGCGCGCCGACCGCGACAAGCGCGCCGCGATCCTCACCGCGGAGGGCATCAGGCAGTCGCAGATCCTCACCGCCGAGGGTGAGAAGCAGTCCGCCATCCTGCGCGCCGAGGGTGAGGCGAAGGCCGCCGCCCTGCGCGCCGAGGGTGAGGCGCAGGCCATCCGTACGGTCTTCGAGTCCATCCACGCCGGGGACGCGGACCAGAAGCTCCTGGCCTACCAGTACCTCCAGATGCTCCCGAAGATCGCCGAGGGCGACGCCAACAAGCTCTGGATCGTGCCCAGCGAGATCGGTGACGCCCTCAAGGGCCTCAGCGGCGCGATGGGCAACTTCGGCCCGATGGGCGGCGGTTCGGGCGGCGGCGGCTCGGAGCGCCGCGAGAAGCCGTCCGTGACGGACTGACCCGGTACGCGAAAGGGGCCCGCCTTCGCTGAAGGCGGGCCCCACTCATGTCCGGCTCTAGGCGGCGGCGGTGTGGGCCAGCCACTCCGGCAGCGCCCGGAAGTCGTCCTGCCCGAGGGTCAGCAGCATCGCGTCGGCGGGCGTCGGCTCGAACGGCTGCCGCAGCAACGGCATCCCCGCCTGCTCCGGCGTACGGTCCGCCTTGCGGTGGTTGTCCTCGGCGCAGGAAGCCACCGTGTTCAGCCAGGAGTCCTGGCCGCCCTGCGCCCGCGGCACCACATGGTCCACGGTCGTCGCGCGCCTGCCGCAGTACGCGCACCTGTGCCGGTCCCGCACCAGCACACCCCTGCGTGACCATGGCGCTTGTCTTCGGAACGGCACCCGTACGTAACGGCAGAGCCTGATCACCCGGGGCACGGGTATGTCGACCGCGGCTCCGCGCATACGGAGATCGGGGTGGGCCTGCTCGACGACGGCCTTGTCCTGCAGCACCAGGACGACGGCGCGGTTCAGCGTCACCGTCGACAGCGGCTCGAAGCTCGCATTGAGTACCAGCGTGTCCCGCATCAGGCCCACCTCCCATTGCACCGGCCC
The DNA here is from genome assembly GCF_055565855.1 of Streptomyces sp. NPDC028308. Lineage (NCBI taxonomy): Bacteria > Bacillati > Actinomycetota > Actinomycetes > Kitasatosporales > Streptomycetaceae > Streptomyces > Streptomyces sp. NPDC028308. The sequence continues at coordinate 2,750 of NZ_JBVHTO010000007.1, read as the reverse complement.
GCTCCCCGGCGGACCTGGATCAACTCTGGCCGGGCACGCCGAGATGGACAACGCAATAAAAAGTGCCCGCCCCTGATCAATTCCAAGACCAGGGGCGGGCAAACGTTCAGCGAACGTCCGTCTTACGCGGGCGCCGCGTACTCACCGACGAGCTGAGCGCGCGCCAGCGTGTGGAAGCGCAGGTTGAAGCCCACGACGGCGGGCGAGGCGTCCGAATCGGGACCGAGCTTCTCCTGGTCCACGGCGTACACCGTGAACACATAGCGGTGCGCCCGATCACCGGGCGGCGGCGCGGCGCCACCGAAGTCCTTGGACCCGTAGTCGTTCCGCGCCTGGACCGCGCCCTCGGGCAGCCCCTCGAACTTCCCGGTGCCGGCGCCCGTCGGCAGCTCCGTGACCGTGGCCGGGATGTCGAAGACGACCCAGTGCCAGAATCCGCTGCCGGTCGGGGCGTCCGGATCGAAGCACGTCACGGCGAAGCTCCCGGTCTCCGGCGGAAAGCCCTCCCAGCGCAGCTGCGGCGACGTGTTCCCGGCGGCCTGGACCTGAGCGTCCTTCAGCGTCGCGCCCGGTTCGACGTCCTCGCTCGTGACCGTGAACGACGGCACGGGCGGGTGGAAGTCGTGGGGGAGCGGCGGCCTGTCGAGCTCGGGCACCTCGGTACCTCCTGATCGGTGGTGACGGTTCCGCTTCGAGCCTAGAACCAGCTGCGCTTGCTGCCGACCTCCGACAGCCACTGGTTCAGGTACGCCGTCCAGTCCGTGCCCTGGTAGTCGTTGAGCCCCACCTTGAAGGCGCGGAACGAGTCGCTGCCCTCGCTGAACAGGCCCGGCTTCTTGTCCATCTCCAGGACGACGTCCATCTCGCGCTCGTCGGCGACGAAGCTCAGCTCGACCTGGTTCAGCCCGCGGTACTGGGCCGGCGGGAAGAACTCGATCTCCTGGTAGAACGGCAGCTTCTGCCGGGTGCCCCGGATGTGCCCGCGCTCCATGTCGGCGCTCTTGAAGCGGAAGCCGAGCTGGATGAACGCGTCCAGGATCGCCTGCTGGGCCGGCAGCGGGTGCACGTTGATCGGGTCCAGGTCGCCCGAGTCGAGGGCGCGGGCGATCTCCAGCTCCGTGGTCACCCCGATGTGCATCCCGCGCAGCGGCTGGCCGTCGATCGTCGTGACCGGCGTCTCCCAGGGGATCTCCAGGCCGAACGGGACCGCGTGCACCGCGCCCGCCTTGAGCTCGAAGGCGCCGCCGAGCCGCACCTTGGTGAACTCGATGTCCTGCTTGTGCTCCTGGTCGTCGTGGCCCTCGACCTCGACCTTGGCCTGCAGGCCGACCGACAGACCCTCGATCGCCTGGTCAACGGACCCGCCCTGGATCCGCACCTCACCCTGCACGACGCCGCCCGGAACGGTGTTGACCTCGGTCAGTACCGTCTCGACCGAAGCCCCGCCGGCTCCCAGGCTCGCAAGCAGCCGCTTGAACCCCATGTCACTTCCTCCCCAGGCAACGCCTGTTACGTCCTGTGTGCGTCTGGACCCTTGATCCATACAAACGCGATCCGACCGCGGCCGGTTCCGCGTCATCACCCTTGCAAGGGGGACGCTCCCTGACCACCCCGACGACGAGCTGTCGCTCTCGACTACGCTCGGACGCCATGATCGCGGCCCCTGACCGTACGCCCCTCGGCCGGAAGTTCTTCGACCGCCCCGTCCTCGACGTCGCCCCCGACCTCCTCGGTCGCACCCTTGTACGCACCACCGAGGACGGTCCGGTCGAACTGCGCATCACCGAGGTCGAGGCCTACGACGGCCCGAACGACCCCGGCTCCCACGCCTTCCGCGGGCGCACGCCGCGAAACGAGGTCATGTTCGGTCCGCCCGGTCATGTGTACGTCTACTTCACCTACGGCATGTGGCACTGCATGAACCTGGTCTGCGGTCCGGAGGGCACTTCGAGCGCGGTCCTGCTGCGGGCGGGTGAGATCACCCAGGGGGTGGAGTCGGCCCGCAAACGTCGACTCTCGGCCCGGAACGACAGGGAACTGGCCAAAGGGCCGGCCCGGCTGGCCACGGCACTGGGGGTGGACCGCGCCCTCGACGGCGCGGACGCCTGCGGTCCCGAGGGCGGCCCCTTCAGGATGCTGACGGGCAGCCCGGTGGGTCCCGACCAGGTACTGAGCGGCCCCCGCACCGGAGTCTCCGGCGACGGCGGTGTCCACCCATGGCGCTTCTGGATCTCCAACGACCCCACGGTGAGCCCTTATCGGGCTCATACGCCCCGGCGGCGCCGAACTTGACTCGCCTGGGACGGGACCGTAACGTAGCCCGAGCCGCTTGACCCGGGTACGGCGTTCAGCCTGCAGCCGGAAGCGGCCAACCCACTACCTACGACTTCCCCTCAGCGGGGGCGAATTCGTCATGTCCGCATGTTGAATTCCGACTCGCCGGCTCGATTATGAGCTGCACCGGGAATCGGTTAACGTAGTGAATGTCGAAAGGCTGCGGGACGAAAAGTCCCAGGCCAAAGACAAATCCCGCCGACAGGGAATCTGGTCCGAAAGGGTCTGGTAGAGTCGGAACCGCCGGAAAGGGAAACGCGAAAGCGGAAACCTGGAAAGCACCGAGGAAATCGGAACCGGAAACGGTCTGATAGAGTCGGAAACGCAAGACCGAAGGGAAGCGCCCGGAGGAAAGCCCGAGAGGGTGAGTACAAAGGAAGCGTCCGTTCCTTGAGAACTCAACAGCGTGCCAAAAA
>NZ_JBVHTO010000006.1:207491-500373 GCF_055565855.1 Streptomyces sp. NPDC028308 | reverse complement strand
GTTACATTCCGAACCCGGAAGCTAAGCCTTACAGCGCCGATGGTACTGCAGGGGGGACCCTGTGGGAGAGTAGGACGCCGCCGAACAAATTTTGAGGACCCTTGGTCCCAGCGACTCGCTGGGGCCAGGGGTCCTTTTGTTTTTCCGAAGCGCGCCGGGTACTCGGCTGCGCGAGAATGACTTGCGGTACCGAAGACAGGAGTCACCCATGTCCACCAACTCTCCCGACGAGCGACCGGAACGCGATCAGCGACGCCGGGACAGTGGTGACCGCGGCGGCTACCGCGGGGGCCCGCCGCGTCGTGACAACGCCGGCCGCGACAACGACCGCGGTGGCTTCCGCCGCGACGACCGCGGCGACCGCGGCGGTGACCGTGGCGGGTTCCGCCGCGACGACAGCCGTGGGGGCGACCGTCCGGCGTTCCGTCGTGACGACAGCCGTGGCGGCGACCGACGCGACGACCGTCGCGGGGACGACCGGGGCGGCGACCGTGGCGGATTCCGCCGTGACGACAACCGCGGTGGCGGCGGTGGCGGTTTCCGCCGTGACGACAACCGGGGCGGTGGCGGTGGCGGTGGCTACCGCGGCCGTGACGACCGTGACAGCGGTGGCCGTCCCCCGTTCCGCCGTGACGACCGGCCGACCGGCGGACCCCGCCGCGACGACCGCCCGGCCGGCCCGCGTCGTGACGACCGTCCCTCCTCGGGTCCGCGTCGTGACGACCGCGGTGGCGACCGTGGCGGGTTCCGTCGTGATGACAGCCGTGGCGGCGACCGTCCTTCCTTCCGCCGTGACGACCGCGACGATCGCGGTGGTGACCGCGGTGGGTTCCGTCGTGACGACCGTGGTGACCGCGGTGGATTCCGTCGCGATGACAGCCGTGGCGGCGACCGTCCGGCGTTCCGTCGCGACGACCGGTCGAGTGGCGCCCCCCGCCGCGACGATCGCGGTGGTGACCGCGGTGGCTTCCGTCGTGACGACCGCGGTGACCGCGGTGGCGACCGTGGCGGCTTCCGCCGTGATGACAGCCGTGGCGGCGACCGTCCGGCGTTCCGTCGCGACGACCGGCCGACCAGTGGTCCGCGCCGTGACGACCGCCCCTCCTCGGGTCCGCGTCGTGACGACCGCGGTGGCGACCGTGGCGGGTTCCGTCGTGATGACAGCCGTGGCGGCGACCGTCCTTCCTTCCGCCGTGACGACCGCGACGATCGCGGTGGTGACCGCGGTGGCTTCCGCCGTGACGACCGCGGTGACCGTGGCGGCTTCCGCCGTGACGACAGCCGTGGCGGGGATCGTCCGGCCTTCCGCCGTGATGACGACCGTGGTGGTTTCCGCGGGCGCGACGACCGCGGTGGTGACCGGCGTGACGACCGCGGTGGCGACCGTCCCGCCTTCCGTCGGGACAGCGACCGTCCGGCGTTCCGCCGGGACGACCGTGGTGACCGCGGTGGCGACCGTGGCGGCTTCCGTCGTGACGACAGCCGTGGCGGGGATCGTCCGGCCTTCCGCCGTGACGACGACCGTGGTGGTTTCCGCGGGCGCGACGACCGTGGGCAGGGACCGCGCCGGGACGACCGGGGCGGCCGTCCCGGAGGGTTCCGCGACCGTGACGACCGTCGGGGCGACGACCGGCGCGGCGGCGGGCGCTTCCGTGACGAGCGCGAGCGGGACCGCGAGCCGATCAAGCGGCTGCCGATCCCGGACGACGTCACGGGCGACGAGATCGACAAGGACGTACGGCAGGAGCTGCAGAGCCTGCCCAAGGGGCTGGCCGAGGACGTCTCCAGGAACCTGGTGATGGTCGCCCGGCTGATCGACGAGGACCCCGAGGGTGCGTACGGCTACTCCAGGGTGGCCCTGCGCCTGGCGTCCCGTGTTGCCGCCGTCCGTGAGGCCGCCGGATTCGCCGCGTACGCCAACCAGAAGTTCAGCGAGGCGCTGGCGGAGTTCCGTGCGGCACGGCGGATGACCGGCAACGTCGACCTGTGGCCCGTCATGGCGGACTGCGAGCGCGGTCTCGGCCGGCCCGAGAAGGCGCTGGACATGGCCGGTGCGCCCGAGGTGCAGAAGCTGGACAAGGCCGGGCAGGTCGAGATGCGGCTCGTGGCCGCCGGTGCCCGGCGTGACATGGACCAGCTCGACGCGGCCATCGTCACGCTCCAGAGCCCGGAGCTGGCCTCCAACTCCGTACAGCCCTGGACGGCGCGACTGCGCTACGCGTACGCCGACGCGCTCCTTGCCGCCGGTCGTGAGGACGAGGCGCGCGAGTGGTTCGCGAAGGCCGTCGAGTCCGACAAGGACGGCAGCACGGACGCCTCCGACCGGCTCGCCGAGCTGGACGGTGTCGAGTTCGTCGACGCGATGACCGAGGACGAGGCGGAGCCCCGTACCGCGCCGGTCGACCTCGACACCGACCTGGAGGACGACGAGGACGACGAGGTCGAGGCCGAGCCGACCCGTGTCCCCGCCGACGAGTCCGAGGTCCCGCAGGCCGAGGTGTCGGCCGACGACGAGGACGAGGACGACGAGCAGGACGGTCCCGAGGACGCTCCTCGCGGCTGACGTCCGACGGATGTAGAAGCGGAAGCGGCGGGCGGGACTCCGGCAGGGGTCCCGCCCGTCCGCGTTTCAGGACCTCAGCGCCCGCAGGACCAGACCCGACGCGGGCTTCGGGCCGAACGACGTCGACTTGCGCGGCATCGTCACGCCCTGGCGGGCGAGGTCGCGTACGACCTCCTCGCGGACCGGGTGCATCAGGACCGCCGTACCGCCGTCGCGTTCGGCCTTCTCGACCGTGGCCGCCGTGTCGTGGATGTACGCGATGCGCGCCGGGGAGTCCTCGGGGATGTGCCAGACGTGTTCGAGGAGCGCGGCGTGCAGGACCGTCGCGTCCAGGGTGCGCCAGGCCTCGGGGCGGTCCGCCGGCACCGTACGGGCCAGCAGGTCCGGGGACGGGCGGTCGATCAGGTGGAAGGCGCCGTCGCCGGCCAACAGGAAGGCGTTGCCCTCGGCCGCCGCCGCGGCGAGCGCCGTCAGGGCCTCGGCGAGGGGAACCTCCAGGTGCCGTACCCGGAAGTGGGGCGAGACCGCGGCCAGTGCCTCGCTCACCGGGAGGTGGTGCAGCAGGCGGTGGATCGCGCGGACGCGCAGCGGATGCCTCGCGGTGTCCACGAGCAGCACCAGGCCGTAGTCCCACGGGCCGGGGGAGGGGTGCTCCGCGCGCAGCCGCAGGTAGGTCGCCCAGCGGTGGTGGCCGTCCGCGATGAGGGCCTGGTGACGGCGGAGGTCCTCGCGGATCTCGGCCAGTTCGGCGGGGTCGGTCACGGCCCACAGGCGGTGGCTGTAGCCGTCCTCCGTGGTGGTGGAGAGCAGCGGTTCCCGCCCGGCGGCGCGCTCGACCACCGCGGCCGTGCCGGTCACCGAGCCGTCGCCGCGGTAGGTCAGCAGCAGGGGTTCCAGATTGGCCGAGGTGGCCCGCATCAAAGCCGCGCGGTCGGCGACCACGTGCGGCATGACGTCCTCGTGGGGGAGGACCACGCCGTCCGCGGGCTCCGACAGGCGCAGGGCGCCGATGACCCCGCGCTGGAGCAGGTCGCCGTCGCTCTGCTCGTAGACGTACAGGGCCGGCTCGGCGTCGGTGGTCAGGACGCCCTCGGACAGCCACTGCCGCAGGGTGTCCGCCGCCTGCTGGTTGCGGACGGCCGGCGTGGTGTCCTGCGGGAGGATCAGCCGGACGATGTTGTGCGGGTCCGCCGATTCGAGGTGGTGCAGCCCGTCGGGCCGGACCACGACGTCGTACGGCGGGGAGGTCACGGCCGCCAGGCTGCCGACCCGCTCCGGGTCGTAGCGCAGGCCCTGGAACGGGACCAGTTCGAGTCCCTCGCACGCCGCTGTTTCGTCCCCGGGACCCGCATAGTTCATTGAGGCATCGTAAGTGTGTCCGTGGCATGCGCGATGATCGGGGGAAAGGGATCGAACGAGGAGCGATGTGCAATGAGCCAGACCGTCAGGACGCGGCCCGACGCCAGTCGGCAGGCCCTGAACGAGGCGTACGACACGGCGCTGCTCGACCTGGACGGGGTGGTGTACGCCGGCGGGAGCGCCATCGCGCACGCCGTGGAGTCGCTCGGCACGGCCCGCTCGGGCGGGATGCACCTCGCGTACGTGACGAACAACGCCCTGCGGACCCCGGACGCCGTGGCCGCGCACCTCACCGAACTGGGGGTCCCGGCCGAGGCGTCGGACGTCATCACCTCCGCGCAGGCGGTCGCCCGGCTGATCAGCGACCAGATGCCCGAGGGGGCCCGCGTGCTGGTCATCGGCGGTGAGGGGCTGCGGGTCGCGCTGCGCGAGCGCGGGCTCGAACCGGTCGAGTCGGCCGAGGACGAGCCGGTGGCGGTCGTGCAGGGGTACGGCGGGCCCGAGTTGCCCTGGGGACGCTTCGCGGAGGCGTGCTACGCCATCGCGCGCGGGGTGCCGTGGTTCGCGTCGAACACCGACCTGACCATCCCGAGCGCGCGCGGGATCGCTCCGGGCAACGGCGCGGCGGTGGAGGTCGTCCGCATCGCCACCGGCGCCGAGCCCCAGGTGGCGGGCAAGCCGCTGCCGCCCATGCACCGGGAGACGGTCCTCCGTACCGGAGCGAAGCGGCCGCTGGTCGTCGGTGACCGGCTGGACACGGACATCGAGGGCGCGTTCAACGGCGAGGTGGACTCGCTGCTCGTACTGACGGGCGTCACGGACGGCGCGCAGCTCCTCGCCGCTCCGCCGCAGCACCGGCCGACCTTCGTCGACGCAGACCTGCGCGGGCTGCTCGCCGGGCAGCCCGAGGTCGCCGAGGCGGGCGACGGTTTCCGGTGCGGCGGCTGGACGGCCACCGCCGGGAGCGAGCGGCTGGAGCTGGACGGCGAGGGCGAGCCCCTCGACGGGCTGCGGGCCCTGTGCGCGGCGGCGTGGACGGCGGCCGGGGACGGGACCTGCGACCTGGACGGCACGAAGGCGCTGGCGAAGTCGGGCCTCTAGCCGGGGCATGACGCGGCGGGGCGCGTGACACGAGGGTGGCGGTGAGGGGGTGCGAAGGGAGGCGTGACGTAGGGGCGACGGTGTGGGGTGCGCGGCGACCGATGTGACGCGAAAGCGTCCCTGCGTGTCCCGTGAGGTGGCGGCCCAGGCCGGTCCTTGACGGGCCATCGTGCCACTATGCGAGGGTAGGCTAACCTAACTGCGTGTTGGTCGACAGTCCTCCAGAACAGCGCGCGGAGACCGCTCCCGCGCCCCCGACCCGTCGGGCGATACGGTCCTTCGGGCTCGTCGCCTCCGTGCTCCTGCTGGTGCTCGTCGCGCTGGCGAGCATCGCGATCGGCGCGAAAGCGCTGCCCATGGACCAGGTCTGGCACGGCCTCTTCCACGACTCGGGCACCTACGGCGACGTCGTGGTCGACGAACGGATCTCGCGCACCGTCCTCGGACTGCTCGCCGGCGCCGCCCTCGGCCTGTCCGGCGCGGTGCTCCAGGCGCTCACCCGCAACCCCCTGGCCGATCCCGGACTGCTCGGCATCAACGCGGGCGCCTCCGCCGCCGTCGTCACCGCCATCACCTACTTCGGCGTCACCTCGCTGAGCGGCTATGTGTGGTTCGCCTTCTTCGGCGCCGCCGCCGTCGGTGTCCTGGTCTGGTTCCTCGGCGGCAGCCGGGGAGCGACCCCCGTGCGGCTGGCGCTCGCGGGCACCGCGATCAGCGCCGCGCTCTACGGCTATCTCCAGGCCGTGATGATCATGGACAACGCGGCGCTCGGCAAGATGCGCTTCTGGACGGTCGGTTCGCTCTCGGCGGCCACCGACGGGATGATCAAGCAGGTGCTGCCGTTCCTCGCGGTCGGCACGGTCCTCGCGCTCGCCCTGGCCAGACCGCTGAACGCCATGGCGATGGGCGACGACACCGCCCGCGCCCTCGGCGCCGACCTGAACCGCACCCGGGCGCTGTCCATGGCCGCCGCCACCGTGCTCTGCGGCGCGGCCACCGCCGCCTGCGGCCCGATCGTGTTCGTCGGACTGATGGTCCCGCACGTCGTGCGCTCCTTCACCGGACCCGACATGCGCTGGATCCTGCCGTACGCAGCCGTCCTGTCGCCCGTGCTGCTGCTCGGCGCCGACGTGCTGGGCCGGCTGGTGGCGCGCCCCGCGGAGCTCCAGGTCGGCATCGTCACCGCGGTCCTCGGCGGCCCGGTCTTCATCTACCTCGTACGACGGCGGAGGACGGCGCAGCTGTGAAGACCACACGTACCCCCGCCGTCCGCGCCAGGGGCGGACTCTCGGTTCGGCTCGACGTGCGCGCCTGCGTCGTCGTCGCGCTGCTGCTCCTGGTCATGCTCGCCTCCGGTGTCGTCCTCATCGGCACCGGCGACTTCCCGATCCCCGCGGCCGACGTCCTGAGGACGCTGGCCGGCGGCGGGGACGCCGGGCAGGAGTTCATCGTCAACGAACTCCGGCTGCCCCGCGTCCTGGTGGGCATCCTGGTGGGCGCCTCGCTCGGACTGGGCGGCGCGCTCTTCCAGTCCATCTCCCGCAACCCGCTGGGCAGTCCGGACGTGCTCGGCCTCGGCCAGGGCTCCACGGCCGGCGCGCTGATCATGATCGTGCTGTTCTCGGGCTCCGCGGCCGAGGTCACCCTCGGGGCGCTCGCCGGCGGCCTGGTGACCGGATTCGCGATCTACGTGCTCGCCTGGAAGCAGGGCGTGCACGGCTATCGCCTGGTCCTGGTCGGCATCGGCGTCTCCGCCGTCGTCACGGCGGTGAACGGCTACCTGCTCACCAAGGCCGACCTGGTCGACGCGACGCGGGCGGTCGTCTGGATGACCGGCTCCCTCAACGGCCGGGACTGGTCGCAGGTCTGGCCCCTGCTCGCCATGTGCGCCGTCCTCGTGCCGCTGGTCCTCGGCAACGCGCGGGGCCTGCGGATGATGGAGATGGGCGACGACGTCTCGTACGCCCTCGGGGTGCGGGTCGAGCGGACCCGGCTCGTCCTGATGGTGTCCGCCGTCCTGCTCACCGCGGGCGCCACCGCCGCCGCCGGTCCGGTCGGCTTCGTGGCGCTCACCGCGCCGCAGCTCGCCCGGCGGCTGACCCGCTCGCCGGGGCCGAACCTGGTGCCCTCGACGTGCATGGGGGCGACCCTCCTGATCGTCGCGGACTGGGCCTCGCAGCGGGCCTTCGGCGCCGACCAGCTGCCCGTCGGCGTGGTGACCGGAGTCGTCGGCGGCCTCTACCTGCTGTGGCTGCTCGTCACCGAGCGCAGGGCGGGCCGGATATGAGCGCCAGGCCGAACACGAACACCAAGAGGAGCGCCAGCACTGTGAACCGCCTGTCCGCCGACAACGTGACCCTCCGCTACGACCAGCGCGTCATCGCGGAGAAGCTGTCGGTGGAGATCCCCGACAACTCCTTCACCGTGATCGTCGGCCCGAACGCCTGCGGCAAGTCCACGTTGCTGCGCGCCCTTTCGCGGATGCTGAGGCCCGCCGAGGGGCGGGTGCTCCTCGACGGCCAGGTCATCCACTCGATGCCCGCCAAGAAGGTCGCCCGCACGCTCGGGCTGCTGCCGCAGTCGTCCATCGCGCCGGACGGCATCACGGTCGGCGACCTGGTGGGCCGGGGCCGCTACCCCCACCAGGGCCTGCTGCGCCAGTGGTCGTCCGAGGACGAGCGGGTCGTCCGGGACTCGATGGCCTCGACCGGGGTCGCCGAACTCGCCGACCGCTACGTCGACGAGCTCTCCGGCGGACAGCGCCAGCGCGTCTGGATCGCCATGGCGCTCGCCCAGCAGACCCCGCTGCTGCTGCTCGACGAGCCGACGACGTATCTCGACATCCAGCACCAGATCGACGTGCTCGACCTGTGCGCCGAACTGCACGAGGAGCAGGGCCGCACCCTGGTCGCCGTGCTGCACGACCTCAACCACGCGGCCCGGTACGCGACCCATCTCATCGCGCTGCGCGAGGGCGCGGTCGTCGCCGAGGGGGCGCCGAACGACATCGTCACGGCCGAGCTGGTCGAGGAGGTCTTCGGGCTCCGCTGCCAGGTCATCGCCGACCCGGAGACCGGGACGCCGCTGGTGGTTCCGGCGGCGCGCAAGGCACGGGGGACCGCGGCCGGTCACGCGGTCGGCGCGGCGGCCCGCAGCGCCGAGGGCTGAGGCGTGGACAGGGGAGCGCGCGCTGCCGGTGCCGGGCGGGGACGGGAGCGGGCCACGAGGGAGCATGACCGGAGGAGCGTCGGGCACAGGCGCCGCCGGGATCTGGCCTGGCGAGCCGTCAGGGGCGGGGCTAGAGCAGGCTCCGCAGGCGCAGCAGGTCGCGCAGGCCGGCCTCCAGCTTCACCCGGCCCGAAGCCCACGCCTTCGCGAAGTTCAGCTCACCCGCGACCAGCGCGACCAGGTCGTCGCCGGTCATGGTGAGCCGGATCTGGGCCTTCTCGCGGGGCGGACCCGGGACCGTGTCGAGCACCTCGATCCGGCCGTCCCGCAGCCGGCCGACGAAGGTGGTGTCGAGGTCCGTGACACGGCAGCTCAGCGAGCGGTCCAGGGCCGCCGCACCGCGCACGTCCCCGTCGGCACCCGCCAGGTTGTCCGAGAGCTTGTCGAGTGCCGCGCGGCACTCCTCGATCGTCGCCATCGTGATCGACGGTACCGCAGCGCTTCGGGGTAGCGTCGGGGCATGAGCGACTCAGTGCCCCGGGCCGAGGGCCCGCAGGAGACGGCCGCGCCGTGGTCCGGCTTCCCCGCGGAGCGGGGACACGGGCTGCCCGCCCCGGCGTCCGTGGTGTCACCCGGGCAGGAACACGGCACGCAGACCGGCCCCGCCGAGCCCGGACACGACCCCTCCGCGCCCGCGCCGCTGGACGTCCCCCGCACCCCCACCGGCCACCCCGCCGTCGACGCCCTGCTCGACCGGCTGGCCGACGCGGACCACCTCGCCACGGACGGCCATGTCGAGGTGTACGAGGATGTACACAGGAGCCTGCGCGACGAGCTGACCGCGCTCGACGCACGCCAAGGGCCCCCGGTGCCGTCGCCCCCGACGGCTCCCCCCTCTTCGTACGACCACAGGAGCTGAACCGAACGTGGCAGGAGTGGCACGACGCCGCCTCGATGCCGAGCTGGTCCGCCGCAAGCTCGCCCGCTCGCGCGAGCACGCCGGCCAGCTGATCGCCGCGGGGCGGGTCACCGTCGGCAAGACCCTCGCGACCAAGTCCGCCACCCAGGTGGAGACCGCCGCCGCGATCGTGGTCACCCAGGACGACAGCGACCCCGACTACGTCTCGCGCGGCGGGCACAAACTGGCCGGTGCCTTCGAGGCGTTCGTGCCGCAGGGCCTGAAGATCGAGGGACGCAGGGCGCTGGACGCCGGAGCGTCCACGGGCGGCTTCACCGACGTGCTGCTGCGCGCGGGCGCCGCCCACGTCGTCGCCGTCGACGTCGGCTACGGACAACTCGCCTGGTCTTTGCAGAGCGATGAACGCGTCACCGTCAAGGACCGTACGAACGTACGCGAGTTGACGTTGGAGGCGATCGATGGGGAGCCCGTGGATCTTGTCGTGGGGGATCTGTCCTTCATCCCGCTCGGACTGGTGCTGCCCGCCCTCGCGCGGTGCACGGCACCGGACGCCGATCTGGTGATGATGGTGAAGCCGCAGTTCGAGGTGGGCAGGGAACGGCTGGGCAGCGGCGGTGTCGTCCGCAGCCCGGAGCTGCGGGCCGAGGCCGTGCGCGGTGTGGCCGCGCGCGCCTGGGAACTGGGGCTCGGCGTGCGGGGCGTCACGGCCAGCCCGCTGCCCGGACCCTCCGGCAATGTCGAGTACTTTCTGTGGCTGCGTGCCGGGGCGCCCGAACCGGACCCGGCCGACGTCGACCGAGCAGTGGCGGAGGGGCCCCGTTGACTCAGACCCGAGCTCGTACTGTTTTCCTGCTCGCCCACACCGGGCGGCCCGCGGCCATCCGCAGCGCCGAGCTCGTCGTCGAGGGGCTGCTGCGCTCCGGGATCGGCGTGCGCGTCCTGGAGGCGGAGGCGGCCGACCTGCCGCTCCCGGCGACGGTGGAACTGGTCAAGGAGGCCACTCCGCAGTGCCTCGACGGGTGCGAACTGCTGATCGTGCTCGGCGGTGACGGCACCCTGCTGCGCGGGGCCGAGTTCGCCCGCGCCTCCGGCGTCCCCATGCTCGGCGTCAACCTCGGCCGGGTCGGCTTCCTCGCGGAGGCCGAGCGTGACGACCTCGACAAGGTCGTCGACCGGGTGGTGACCAAGGCGTACGAGGTCGAGGAGCGGATGACCGTCGACGTCGTCGTGCACCGCAACGGCGACATCGTGCACACCGACTGGGCGCTGAACGAGGCCGCGGTGCAGAAGGTCTCGGCGGAGAAGCTCCTCGAAGTGGTGCTGGAGATCGACGGGCGCCCGGTGACCGGCTTCGGCTGCGACGGCATCGTCTGCGCGACACCGACCGGCTCCACGGCGTACGCCTTCTCCGCGGGCGGGCCCGTGGTGTGGCCGGAGGTCGAGGCGCTGCTCATGGTGCCGATCAGCGCGCACGCCCTGTTCGCCAAGCCGCTCGTGACCTCGCCGGACTCCGTGCTCGCCGTGGAGGTGCTGCCGCACATCCCGCCCGGCGTCCTGTGGTGCGACGGGCGGCGCACGGTCGAGCTGCCGCCCGGGGCACGGGTCGAGGTGCGCCGGGGAGCCGTCCCGGTGCGGCTCGCGCGGCTGCACCACGCGTCGTTCACCGACCGGCTCGTCGCCAAGTTCGCGCTGCCTGTCTCGGGCTGGAGGGGCGCACCGCACTGACAGCGGGGTGACGTGCGGGGCCCGTCCCTGACCCGGCGGGACCCTCGCACCCTCCGCGCCGGGGTCCCCAGGGGCCGGGAGGCGGGCCAGGAGCCCGCCCGGCGCCCCGGAGGGGGAGAGGGCGGTCCGGGACCGTCCGGACGCCGTGGTGCCACCTCCGGGCCGGTTCCGGGGCCGGGAGCCGGTGACCGTCGGTCCCTGGCCGGAGTGAGCCTCCCGGAGCCCGGCGGCCTCCCGGCGTCCCGGGTGGGAAGCCCACTCCCGCGGGTGACACGGCCCCTTCGCGGGCGTCCGTCACCTGCGCCTTCGCGGAAGGAGGGCAGGGCCCGTCGCACATCGGGTCCCTGACCTCGTAAGGTCGTGTCCGTGTTGGAGGAGATGCGGATACGGTCGCTCGGAGTCATCGACGACGCGGTCGTCGAGCTGTCACCAGGCTTCACCGCCGTGACCGGCGAGACCGGCGCGGGCAAGACGATGGTGGTCACGAGCCTCGGCCTGCTGCTCGGCGGGCGCGCGGACCCGGCCCTCGTACGGATCGGCGCGAAGAACGCGGTCGTCGAGGGGAGGATCTCCGTACCCGCGGGCGGGACGGCGATCGTGCGGGCCGAGGAGGCGGGAGCCGAGCTCGACGACGGCGCGCTGCTCATCAGCCGTACCGTTTCGGCCGAGGGGCGCTCCCGGGCCCACCTGGGCGGCCGCTCGGTCCCCGTGGGCGTGCTCGCGGAACTGGCCGACGAGCTGGTCGCCGTGCACGGGCAGACCGACCAGCAGGGGCTGCTCAAGCTGTCCCGGCAGCGGCAGGCCCTCGACCGGTACGCCGGTGACGCGGTGGCCGTGCCGCTCGCCAAGTACACGGGCGCCTACCGCAGGCTGCGCGCGATCTCGGCCGAGCTGGACGAGATCACCACGCGCGCGCGGGAACGCGCTCAGGAGGCCGACCTGCTGCGGTTCGGGCTCGACGAGATCGCCGCCGTCGAACCGCGCCGGGGCGAGGACGTGGAGCTGGCCGCCGAGGCCGAGCGGCTGGGGCACGCGGAGGCGCTGGCCTCGGCCGCGACCGTCGCGCACGCCGCGCTCGCGGGAAACCCGGAGGACCCGGAGGGCATCGACGCCACGACCCTCGTCGCGGGCGCGCACCGGGCGCTGGAGGCGGTCAGGTCCCACGACTCCGCGCTGGGCGCGCTGGCCGGGCGGATCGGCGAGATCGGCATCTTGCTGGGCGACGTCGCCGGGGAGCTGGCCGGGTACGCCGACGACCTCGACGCCGACCCGCTGCGGCTCGCGGCGGTCGAGGAGCGGCGCGCCGCCCTCACGCAGCTGACCCGCAAGTACGGCGAGGACATCGACGCCGTGCTCGACTGGTCCGAGCGGAGCGCCGTGCGGCTGACCGAGCTGGACGGCGACGACGAGCGGCTCGGTGAACTGACCGCGGAGCGGGACGCGCTGCGGGCCGAACTGGGCGGACTGGCGCAGGCGCTGACGGACGCCCGCACGGAGGCCGCCGAGCGCTTCGCCGCCGCCGTCACCGCCGAGCTGGCCTCGCTCGCCATGCCGCACGCGCGCGTGTCCTTCGACCTCCGGCAGACCGAGGACCCGGAGGGTGTGGAGGTCGGCGGGCGCACGGTCGCGTACGGGCCGGCCGGTGTCGACGAGGTCGAGCTGCTGCTGGCCCCGCACCCCGGGGCCCCGCCGCGGCCCATCGCCAAGGGCGCCTCGGGCGGTGAGCTGTCGCGGGTGATGCTCGCGGTCGAGGTCGTCTTCGCGGGGACCGACCCCGTGCCGACGTACCTCTTCGACGAGGTCGACGCGGGCGTCGGCGGCAAGGCCGCGGTCGAGATCGGGCGGCGGCTGGCCAAGCTGGCCAAGTCCGCGCAGGTCGTCGTCGTGACGCACCTGCCGCAGGTGGCCGCGTTCGCCGACCGTCAGCTCCTGGTCGAGAAGACGAACGACGGTTCGGTGACCCGGTCCGGGGTGAAGGTCCTGGAGGGCGAGGACCGCATCCGCGAGCTGTCCCGCATGCTCGCGGGCCAGGAGGACTCGGAGACGGCCCGCGCCCACGCGGAGGAACTCCTGGCGACGGCCAGGGCGGACGGATAACCCCGGGATCGGGGCACAGGCGGTGCGGGAGCGGGGGGGCAACTTCGCTCCCTGCGGTTGCGGCGGCCCCACGGGGTCGTCGCTCCCCGCCGGGTCCGGGGGCGGCCGCCGGTTCGTAGGGTGGCGGTCATGGTCACACGCATGAGCACCGCACTCGGGCTCGCCGCCGGTGTCACGCGCGCGGGGATCGCCGCGCTGCGCGTCAAGGCGCCCGGCGGGCGCGGGCGTTGGGAGCGGACGAACTACGCCGGGCGGACCGTCGAGGTGTACGCGGGCCCCGCCGCGGCCCTCGGGGCGGCGCTCGCCGCCGGGCGCGCCGACCGTGCCGCCGGGTTCGCCGTACTCGCCGCCGGTGCCTGCGGCGCCTACGACGACATCATTGGGGCCGGCGACCCGCGGCGCGGCTTCCGGGCGCATCTCGGTGCCCTGCGCCACGGCGAAGTGACCAGCGGCGCCGTCAAGTTGTTCGGCATCTCGGCCGCGGGCCTGGTCGCGGGGGCGCTGCTCAAGGAGCGTCCCGTGGACAAGGTGCTGGCGGGAGTGGTGATCGCCGGGACCGCGCACCTCGTCAACCTCGTGGACGTACGCCCGGGAAGGGCCGCCGGCGCGGTGCTCGTCCTCGGGGCGCCGGGGCTGCTGCGGAAGGGCGCGGCGGCCGGGCTGTCCGCCGCCGCCGTGGGCGCGGCCGCGGCCGTCCTCCCCGACGACCTCGGCGAGCGCGCGATGATCGGCGACACAGGCGCCCACGCGCTCGGC
The DNA here is from genome assembly GCF_055565855.1 of Streptomyces sp. NPDC028308. Lineage (NCBI taxonomy): Bacteria > Bacillati > Actinomycetota > Actinomycetes > Kitasatosporales > Streptomycetaceae > Streptomyces > Streptomyces sp. NPDC028308. The sequence goes on along the minus strand of NZ_JBVHTO010000006.1, from coordinate 486,685 downwards.
GCCGCCCTGGGCAGCGCCGTCGCGGCCGGCAACGGCAGGGCCGGGCTGGCCGCCCACGCGGCGGCACTGGTGGCCGCGGCGGCCTTCGGCGAGCGAGTGAGCGCGCGGGCGCGTACGCCCCTGCGCGGGCGGCACTGAGGACGACGGCGCGACCGGCGCGAGGGCGGGCGCGCACTGGAGGCCGCGCGCCCCTGGACGGGGGCCGAACAACGAGTCGCCCCGCCTGCCGGGGCGCCCTCGGTACGCGGAGCGGACCGTGCCGTTCACTCCGGCTCTCGAACCCCGGGACGAAAAGGCCGCATCCCTCACTCATGTGAGTGACCACGCCCGTAGAGTTGCCCACCGCGGCGCGGCTGCGGCCGCCCGGTGGTGCCGGAACGGGCGGGTGTCCTGGCATCCTTGACGCAGTACGCGAAGCACGACGTGCGGTACACCCCCTCCGCGCGACCTTCTGTACGTTTCTTCGTGACCGTCCGACGCCGAACCAGGAGCCCCGGCCACGTGAGCCTCGTGAGCAGCCACGCACCGCACGGACAGTCGCCGCTGCGCACCGTGCAGGTGCTCGGCGGCGGCAGCGCGGGCAGCAGCGCGCATGTGCGGTCCCTGGCGTCGGGACTCGTCGCCCGGGGCGTGCGGGTCACCGTGTGCGCCCCCGCCGAAGCCGAACACGCCTACGGCTTCACGGCGGTGGGCGCCCAGCACGCCCCCGTACCCCGCAGCGGCGACCCCGCCTCCGTGGCCGCTCTGCGCGCCGCCTGCGCCGAGGCGGACCTGGTGCACGCGCACGGACTGCACGCGGCGCTGCGGGCCGCGCTCGCGCTCAGCGGCCGGAGCGTCCCGCTCGTGGTCACCTGGCACACCCGGGCCCGGGCCGAAGGAGCGCGGGCCAGGCTGCTGCGGCTGCTGGAGCGGCGCGTCGCCCGGGCCGCGACCGTCGTCCTCGGCACCTCCTCCGACCTGGTGGACCGGGCCCGCAGGAGGGGAGCCCGGGACGCGCGGCTGGCCGCGGTCGCCCTCCCGGCGCCACGCAAGCCCGTCGAGCACGACGACCAGGACCGGCTGCGGCACAAGGCGCGGGCCGAACTCGGCGCCACCGGACGCCCGTTGCTCGTCGCCGTCGGCTCCCTGAACCGGCACCGCGGCTACGGCACCCTGCTGAGCGCCGCGCGTGCCTGGCGCCACCTGACGCCCGCGCCCCTGCTCGTCATCGCGGGCGAGGGGCCGCTGCGGGCCGAACTCCAGCACCGCATCGAGGACGAGGGCCTGCCGGTGCGTCTGGTCGGACGCCGCGACGACATCGCCGAGCTGCTCGCGGGCGCCGATCTGGCGCTCCTGCCCATCAGTTGGGAATCGCGCTCCGTCCTCGCCCAGGAAGCCCTGCACGCCCGCGTGCCGCTGGTGGCGACCGAGGTCGGAGGCATCCCCGAACTGGTCGGCGACGCCGCCGAACTCGTCCCGTACGGGAACGCGGACGCCCTGGCCGCCGCCGTCGTACGGCTCCTGGAGGACCCCGCGCGCCGCGAACTCCTCAAGGACAGGGGCGTGCGGCAGGCGGCCACCTGGCCCACCGAGGACGACACGGTCGCCCAGGTCCTCAGCGTCTACGACGAGTTGACCCAGCCGCGCCCGCTGCCCTGACCGGCCGGCGCGCTCACGCCCCCGCCGGTGACGGCTACGGCACGTGCCGGCGGGCCCGCAGCGCCAGGCTCAACGCCAGTACCGTCTGCGGGTCGTCCAGGTCGGTGCCGAGCAACTCCCCGATCCTCGCGAGGCGGTTGTAGAGCGTCTGGCGGTTGAGGTGCAGTTCGCGTGCCGTCTCCGCCTTGCGTCCGGCGTGCGCCAAGTACGTCTGGAGCGTGGGCAGAAGCGGCGGCTTCGACCGCTGGTCGTGCTCACGGAGCGGACCGATCGCGCGGTCCACGAAGGCCGCCAGGTCGGGATGGTCGCGGAGCCGCCACAGCAGCAGGTCGATGTCGAGGCGCCGGGCGTCGTACCAGGGGCGGTCCGACAGGCCCTGCGCGGCCGTCGCCGTCTCCGCCGCGTGCCGCAGGCCCGCCGAGGCCGCCGCCCAGCCGCCCGCGACGCCGACCACCACCACCGGCGGCTGCGCGCCCGGCCGCTGCATGCCCGCGCGCTCCACCCCGGCCCGCAGCGCCGCGGCGACCCGGTCCGCGACGGCCGCGCGCTCGGACTCCGACCGCAGGCCGAGCAGCAGGGGCACGCGGCCCTCGACGGGACGTACGCCCAGGAGCACCGGCACCCCCACCGAGGCCAGTTCCTCGGCGACCGCGCGGGCGAGGACCGCCCAGCCGCCGCCCGGCGAGAGTCCGTCCGCGAGGCGCATCACGACCGGCAGCAGTGGACTGCTGCCCGGCTTGAACCCCAGGACGCGGGCCTGCGCGGGCGCGTCCTCGGCCCGGATACGCCCCTCGGCGAGGTCGGTGAGGAAGTCGCCGCGGCCGCGTGCCGCCAGCTCCTCCTCCTGGCGGGCCTGCATCAGGACGACCGCCAGGATGCCCGCCGCCCGCTCGGCCGCCATCCGGTGCACGGGCGCCGTCGGGGCGCTCACCGGCGTGAGGACCAGCCGGGCGCGGACCGAGCCGGTGCCGGGGCCGCCGCCGGGCACGTCCACGACGGTCGTGCCCGCGGCCGGCTCGTCCTTGTGCTGGCCGCGCAGCCCCTCCCACACCTGGAGCGGGTCGGCGCCTGCGGGACCGGCGCCGGCCGCGTACAGGAGCCGGCCGTCCGCCGTCTCCAGGAAGACCGGGTTGCCGGCGAAGTCCGCGAGGATGCCGAGGACCTGCGGGATGCCGCCCCCGCCGAGCAGCGCCTCCGTGCAGCGCCGGTGCACCTCCTCGGCCTGCTGGAGCAGCGCGTAGTGGCCGTTGACGATCTCGGTGTGGACCTCCTCCGTCACCGTCACGAAGGGCACCTCGCGGTGCAGCTGGACCAGCGGGAGACCGGCCGCGCGTGCCGTCTCCACCAGGGCCGCGGGAAGCCGGGAGAAGCGCGGCCCGAGCTCGACGACCAGCGCGGCGATCCCGCGCTCGGCCAGGGTGCGCACGAAGGCGCGCTGCTCGGCGGGGCGGGTGCCGAGGCCGTACCCCGTGGTCAGCAGCAGTTCGCCGCCCTTGAGGAGCGAGGCGATGTTCGGGACCTCGCCCGCGTGGACCCAGCGCACCGTGCGTTGCAGCCGGTCGGCCCCCGCCAGGATCTCCGGCAGCCCGCTGCGCAGTCCGGGCAGCTCCAGCGCGCGCTGCACGGTGATCCCGGCGCCCTCGGTGTCGTAACGGCTGTCCATGCAGCGGACGCTACCGGCGCGCGGGTTCCGGGAACATCTCCGGCCCGTTACGGGAACGATCAGCGGCCCCCGGGGCCCGACAATGCGTCGCCCCTGCACGGCAATTGCACGACCTGCTGTCTGTTGTGGCGTGCGTCACGCCGCCGCCACACTGTCGCATCCGTTGCACAACCGCGATCGGATCTTCGGATTCCGTCGCGTCGGCGCGCAGAGAGGGGCGGGAATGGCAGAAACACCCAGGCGAGAGGTACACCGGCTCAAGGCGAATTCCGTAGGACTGGTCGGCGTCGTCTTCATGGCGGTCGCCACCGCGGCGCCGATCACCGCGATGACCGGCAACCTGCCCATCGCGGTCGGCTTCGGCAACGGCACCGGAGCGCCCGCCGGGTACCTCTTCGCCACGGTCGTGCTGACGGTCTTCTCGGTCGGCTACGTCGCGATGGCCAAGCGGATCACGGCGGCGGGCGCCTTCTACGGCTACATCTCGCACGGCCTGGGCCGGATCGCCGGTATGGCCTCCGGAATGCTGGCCGTCCTCGCCTACGTCGTCTTCGAGGCGTCGATCGTCGGCGTCTTCTCGTACTTCGCGAAGACCACCGTGCACGACCAGCTCGGCGCCGACCTGCCCTGGATCGTGTACGCGGCCGCCATGCTCGCGGTCACCGCCGTGCTGTCGTTCTTCGACATCAACCTCACCGCGAAGGCGCTCGGCGTGATGCTGATCGCCGAGATCGCGGTGCTCTTCGCGGTGGCCACGGCCGTGCTGCTCCAGGGCGGCGGCCCGGACGGCATCCCGCTGGAGCCGGTCAACCCGAAGAACGCGTTCACCGGCACCTCCGCCGGACTCGGCCTGTTCTTCGCGTTCTGGTCGTGGGTCGGCTTCGAGTCGACCGCGATGTACGGCGAGGAGTCCCGCGACCCGAAGCGCGTCATCCCGCGCGCCACGATCATCTCGGTGGTCGGCGTCGGCCTCTTCTACATCTACGTCTCCTGGATGACGATCGCCGGCAACGGCCTCAAGGGCTCGGTCGAGGTCTCCTCCGGCACCAGCCCGCTCGACCTCTTCTTCGACCCGGCGCACGCATTCATCGGGGCCTGGGCCGTTGACACCTTCCAATGGCTGCTGATCACCGGCTCGTTCGCCTGCGGCATGGCCTTCCACCAGTGCGCGTCGCGCTACCTGTACGCGATCGGACGCGAGGGCTTCCTGCACCCGGCGCTCGGGCGCACGCACCCGAAGCACGGCTCCCCGTACCTCGCCTCCTTCGTGCAGTCCGTCATCGCCGTGGCGCTGGTCGGCGCCTTCTGGGTCACCGGGCAGGACCCGTACATCCACCTCTACACGCTGCTCGCGATCCTCGGCACGATGGCGATCCTCATCGTGCAGACCCTGTGCTCCTTCGCGGTCATCGGCTACTTCCGCCGCAACCACCCCGAGGACCGGCACTGGTTCAGGACCTTCACGGCACCGCTGATCGGCGGGATCGGCATGATCGCCGTGGTCGTGCTGCTGGTGCTGAACCTGGACACCGCGGCCGGCACGGCGGCGGACTCGCTGTTCTTCGAGGCCATCCCGTGGATCGTCGGCCTCGTCTTCTTCGGCGGCCTCGGCCTCGGCTGGTACCTGAAGGCCCGGCACCCGGAGCGCTACGAGATCATCGGCCGCATCGTCCTGGAGGACGCGGCCGAGCGCACGCACGACGTCAAGGAACCCTCCGCCACCGTCTGAGGAGCTCTGCCGTGTCCCGTACGCACCTGATGCACGTCCTGCGAGGCCTCGCCGCCGACCACGCCGCCGCCCACCGGCTCGGCGTCCCCGTGGCGGAGGCGCGCGGCCTGCGCACGAGCCGCCGGTCCGTCCTCAAGGGCGCCGCCGCGGCGGGTCTCGCCACCGCGGCCGCCACCGGAACAGCCGTCGCGCCCGCGGCGGCCGCCACGGCGACGGCACCCCGCATCGCGGTCGTGGGCGCCGGCATCGCCGGGCTCACCGCCGCCCTCACCCTGCGCGACGCGGGCCTGGCCTGCACGCTCTACGAGGCGAACCCGGACCGCGTAGGCGGCCGGATGTACACCCAGCGCGACCACTGGGCGTACGGCCAGAGCTCCGAGATCGGCGGGGAGCTGATCGACACCAGCCACAAGAAGATGCTGGAACTATGCCGCCGCTTCGGGCTCCCCACCGAGGACTTCCTCGGCGGCGGGCCCAACGGGGCAGAGGAGGTGCTCTGGTTCGGCGGCGCGTACTACCCGCGCGAGCAGGCCGACGAGGACTTCAAGGGCGTCTACCAGGCCCTGCGTCGCGACCTGTCGGAGGCGGGGGAGGTGCTGTGGAACCGGACCACGCCCACCGGCACCGCCCTGGACGACATGTCCCTGTACGACTGGGTCGAGTCCCGTGTGCCGGGCGGTCACGGCTCCCGGCTCGGCCGGTTCTTCGACGTCGCGTACAACGTCGAGTACGGCGCCGACACCGTCGAACAGTCCGCGCTCGCCCTGGTCCTGCTGATGGGCTACCAGACCAATCCGGGCAACTTCAACGTCTGGGGGCTGTCCAACGAGCGCTACCACATCACCGGAGGCAACGACCGACTGCCGCGGGCCATCGCGGACTTCCTGCCCGACGGGACGATCCGCCACGGCTGGTCGCTCACCGCGCTCAGGGCCAATTCCGACGGGACGCAGACCCTGACGTTCACGGAGGCCGGCGCCACACGCACCGTCACCGCCGACCACACCGTCCTGTGCGTGCCGCTGCCGGTCCTGCAGGGACTCGACCTGAGCAGGGCCGGCTTCGACCCGCGCATGAGGAACCTGCTGCGCGACGCCCGCATGGGGTACTGCACCAAGCTCAACATGCAGTTCTCCAGCCGCCCCTGGCGCGGCACCGGTGCCTGGCCGGGCGTCTCCGCGGGCGACTGCTTCACCGACAGCGACGTCCAGCAGACCTGGGACACCACCAAGGTGCAGCCCGGCACCGGCGGCATCCTCCTCCAGTACGGCGGCGGCAGCCTCGCCAGGTCCCTCACCCCGGCCGGCCCGTTCTCCCGCGAGAGCGACCCCTACGTCACGGCCCTGGCGAAGAAGCACCTCAAGGGCATCGACGCCTTCTTCCCCGGTACGTCGGCGGCCTGGACCGGGAAGGCCCAGCTCTCCGCCTGGCACCTCAACCCCTATGCCCTGGGCGCCTATTCGTACTGGCCCGTGGGCTACCTCCACCGGTACGCGGGCTACGAGGGCGTCGCCCAGGGCAACGTGCACATCGGCGGCGAGCACTGCTCGTACGACTTCCAGGGGTTCATGGAGGGCGGCGCGACCGAGGGCGAGCGGGCGGCCCGGGAGGTGATCTCGGCCGTCCTGTGACCTCCGCCGACTCGTGACCCCCGCACAGCACGGCGGCCCCGCTCCCTCCCGGACGTACCGGAGGGAGCGGGGCCGCCGCTCGGAACCGCGGGTCAGCCGCCGTAGGCGCCGCTCGCCGTCAGCCGCAGCGCCGTGTCGATCAGCGGCACGTGGCTGAAGGCCTGCGGGAAGTTGCCGACCTGGCGCTGGAGCCGGGAGTCCCACTCCTCGGCGAGCAGACCCAGGTCGTTGCGCAGGGCGAGCAGCTTCTCGAACAGCTTGCGGGCCTCGTCGACCCGGCCGATCATCGCGAGGTCGTCCGCCATCCAGAACGAGCAGGCGAGGAACGCGCCCTCGTCGCCCTCCAGACCGTCCACGCCCGCGTGCTCACCGGACGTCGGGTAGCGCAGGATGAAGCCGTCCTCGGTGGACAGCTCGCGCTGGATCGCCTCGATCGTGCCGATCACGCGCTTGTCGTCCGGCGGCAGGAAGCCCATCTGCGGGATCAGCAGCAGCGAGGCGTCCAGCTCCTGGGAGCCGTACGACTGCGTGAACGTGTTGCGCTCCTTGTCGTAGCCCTTCTCGCACACGTCCCGGTGGATGTCGTCGCGCAGCTCGCGCCACTTCTCCAGCGGCCCGTCCGCGTCGCCCGACTCGATGAGCTTGATCGTCCGGTCGACGGCGACCCAGGCCATCACCTTGGAGTGCACGAAGTGCCGGCGCGGCCCGCGCACCTCCCAGATGCCCTCGTCCGGCTGGTCCCAGTGGTCCTCCAGGTAGCGGATCAGCTTGAGCTGGAGCAGCGAGGCGTAGTCGTTGCGGGACAGGCCCGTCATGTGCGCCAGGTGCAGGGCCTCGGTGACCTCGCCGTACACGTCCAGCTGAAGCTGGTGCGCGGCGCCGTTGCCCACCCGCACCGGCGCCGACTTCTCGTACCCGGGCAGCCAGTCCAGCTCCGCCTCGCCCAGCTCCCGCTCACCCGCGATGCCGTACATGATCTGCAGGTTCTCGGGGTCGCCGGCCACCGCGCGCAGCAGCCACTCGCGCCAGGCGCGGGCCTCCTCGCGGTATCCGGTGCGCAGCAGGGAGGACAGGGTGATCGCCGCGTCGCGCAGCCAGGTGTAGCGGTAGTCCCAGTTGCGGACGCCGCCGATCTCCTCGGGCAGGGAGGTCGTGGGCGCCGCGACGATGCCGCCCGTCGGGGCGTACGTCAGGGCCTTCAGCGTGATCAGGGAACGGACCACGGCCTCCCGGTAGGGGCCGTGGTACGTACATTGGTCCACCCAGTCGCGCCAGAACTCCTCCGTCGCCTCCAGGGACTGCTCGGGCTCGGGCAGCGCGGGCGGCTGCTTGTGCGAGGGCTCCCAGGAGATGGTGAACGCGATCCGCTCACCCGGCGCCACCGTGAAGTCGGCGTACGTGGTGAGCGCCTTGCCGTAGGTCTCGCAGGCTGTGTCGAACCACACGGAGTCGGGGCCCGCCACGGCCACCGTCCGGCCCTCGTGCTTGTGCACCCAGGGCACCACGCGGCCGTACGAGAAACGCATCCGCAGGGCGGAGCGCATCGGCACCCGGCCGGTGACGCCCTCGACGATCCGGATCAGCTGCGGCGCGCCGTCACGCGGGGGCATGAAATCGATCACCCGAACCGTGCCGCGTGGGGTGTCCCACTCGGATTCGAGGATCAGTGAGTCGCCGCGGTACCTGCGCCGGGCCGCGGTGGGCGGCTCGGCGTCGGCCGCGTGCGCCGGTCCGAGCCTCCAGAAGCCGTGCTCCTCGGTGCCCAGCAGCCCGGCGAAGATGGCATGCGAGTCGAAGCGGGGCAGGCACAGCCAGTCGACTGTGCCGTCCCGGCAGACCAGCGCCGCTGTCTGCATGTCTCCGATGAGTGCGTAGTCCTCGATGCGCCCGGCCACGTGCATCTCCAGTCGAACGGCCACGTCGCCCCCGGGGGGCGGTCGCTCTTGCGGTCAAGGGGTCTGTGTTAAGCGTCGTCGCGAAACGACGGAAGGCTTATGCGAATGTCGTTGCGAAACGAACTGACGAGCTCTCGTGTTCCGGGATGCGGGCGTGGGTGGTGCCGTCTACCGGCCGGTCTCGGCAGTGAGTGTCCGAGCAGGATACGACGCACCTCGATGATCCGCGTGCCCCTCCCGGCAACCGGACTCGGCCGAACGAGTGAGCAGAGGGTGAGGGGTGGGGGAGCCGTGAGCGGGTCTGTGCGGGCTCCGTGTCGATGTGTGCGCAGAGCGTGGCCGGAAGCACTCCGGTTCCGGCGCTGATACCCTGGTAGCCCGTGGACCGGAGGGCGAGAAACCCCCGAACCGCAGCGACGGCGCCCCCCGAAAATCCGGTACTTCCGGGTCGGACCGCCGGTACGCACCCCAGACCGCGACCACGGGAGCCCCCTCTTGGCCATGCCGCCCGCTGCTTTCCGAAACAGCACCGCCACGACGACCAAGCACATCTTCGTCACCGGGGGTGTCGCCTCCTCCCTCGGCAAGGGACTGACGGCCTCCAGCCTGGGCGCGCTGCTCAAGGCGCGGGGTCTGCGGGTCACGATGCAGAAGCTCGACCCGTACCTGAACGTCGACCCCGGCACCATGAACCCGTTCCAGCACGGTGAGGTGTTCGTCACCAACGACGGCGCCGAGACCGACCTGGACATCGGGCACTACGAGCGCTTCCTCGACGTCGACCTCGACGGCAGCGCCAACGTCACCACCGGGCAGGTGTACTCGACGGTCATCGCCAAGGAGCGGCGCGGCGAGTACCTGGGCGACACCGTGCAGGTCATCCCGCACATCACCAACGAGATCAAGCACCGCATCCGGCGCATGGCCACCGACGACGTCGACGTCGTCATCACGGAGGTCGGCGGCACGGTCGGCGACATCGAGTCGCTGCCGTTCCTGGAGACGGTCCGCCAGGTCCGTCACGAGGTCGGCCGCGACAACGTGTTCGTGGTGCACATCTCGCTCCTTCCCTACATCGGTCCGTCCGGTGAGCTGAAGACCAAGCCGACGCAGCACTCGGTCGCGGCGCTGCGCAACATCGGTATCCAGCCGGACGCCATCGTGCTGCGCGCCGACCGGGACGTGCCGACCGCCATCAAGCGCAAGATCTCGCTGATGTGCGACGTCGACGAGGCCGCCGTGGTGGCGGCGATCGACGCCAAGTCGATCTACGACATCCCGAAGGTGCTGCACACCGAGGGCCTGGACGCCTACGTCGTCCGCAAGCTGGACCTGCCCTTCCGCGACGTGGACTGGACGACCTGGGACGACCTGCTCGACCGGGTCCACAACCCGCTGCACGAGATCAACCTCGCGCTGGTCGGCAAGTACATCGACCTGCCCGACGCCTACCTCTCGGTGACCGAGGCGCTGCGCGCGGGCGGCTTCGCGAACAAGGCCCGCGTCAAGATCAAGTGGGTCACCTCGGACGACTGCAAGACCCCGGCGGGCGCGGCCAAGCAGCTCGGCGACGTGGACGCGATCTGCATCCCCGGCGGCTTCGGCGACCGCGGTGTCTCCGGCAAGGTCGGCGCCATCCAGTACGCCCGCGAGAACAAGATCCCGCTGCTCGGCCTCTGCCTGGGCCTGCAGTGCATCGTGATCGAGGCCGCGCGGAACCTCGCCGACATCCCCGACGCCAACTCCACCGAGTTCGACTCCGCCACCGGCCACCCGGTCATCTCCACGATGGCCGAGCAGCTGGACATCGTGGCCGGCGAGGGCGACATGGGCGGCACGATGCGGCTGGGCATGTATCCGGCCAAGCTCGCCGAGGGCTCGATCGTGCGCGAGGTGTACGACAACAAGGAGTACGTCGAGGAGCGCCACCGTCACCGCTACGAGGTGAACAACGCCTACCGCGCCGAGCTGGAGAAGAAGGCGGGCCTCCAGTTCTCCGGCACCTCCCCGGACGGCAAGCTCGTGGAGTACGTCGAGTACCCCCGTGAGGTGCACCCCTACCTGGTGGCGACGCAGGCGCACCCCGAGCTGCGCTCGCGCCCGACCCGCCCGCACCCGCTCTTCGCGGGCCTGGTGAAGGCGGCCGTGGAGCGCAAGACGGGCAAGTGACACGAGGGTTGTACGGTTGCCGGGGTACGCGTCTTTTCGAGGCGCGTGCCCCGGTTTCTGTCGCCGGTGCACCGTGGCCGATTCCCGTCGGCCGTGACCGGCGTCTTCACGCACGTGTGGGAGGACACAGGGCATGACGATCAAGGACACCGCCGAGGAGTGGGAGGTCCGCGCGAGCGAGACCCCCTTCGTCGGGAACAAGACCTCCGTCCGCACGGACGACGTGGTCATGCCCGACGGATCGGTCGTCCGCCGCGACTACCAGGTCCACCCGGGCTCCGTGGCCGTCCTCGCCCTCGACGACCAGGACCGCGTGCTGGTGATCCGCCAGTACCGCCACCCCGTGCGCCACAAGCTCTGGGAGATCCCGGCCGGACTGCTCGACGTCCCCGGTGAGAACCCGCTGCACGCGGCCCAGCGCGAGCTGTACGAGGAGGCGCACGTCAAGGCCGAGGACTGGCGCGTGCTGACCGATGTCTACACGACGCCCGGCGGCTGCGACGAGGCGGTGCGCATCTTCCTCGCCCGCGATCTGTCCGAGGCCGAGGGCGAGCGCTTCGAGGTCGAGGAGGAGGAGGCCGACATGGAGCTCGCGCGCCTGTCCGTCGACGAACTCGTCCGCGGGGTCCTCGCCGGGGAACTGCACAACAACTGCCTCGTCGTCGGCGTCCTGTCCCTCGTGGCCGCCAGGAACGGCGACGGGCTCGACGCGCTGCGCCCGGCCGAGGCCCCCTGGCCCGCCCGGCCGTTCGAGTCCTGAGTCTCGCGCGCGTCCACTCGCAGGATCCGGTGGATCCGGTGGATCCGGTGTGACGATCGGCTGATCCGATCGGGGGACCCTGCCGCCGTGCTCCACACGGATCGTCGCAGAGCGTGAACTAGGGTCCTCGTGTCGGGTCTTTGCGAGGCCGCGGAGATCCGTCGGAAGGGCCCTGGGCCGTGTTCATAGAGTCCCGGCCGCGGAACCCGCCCTCCGGGCGGACGACGGGACTCCGCGGACACGACCTAGGCTCGGAAAACGCCCCGTCCGGAGTCCCGGCGGGCTTGTGCGCGCAGTGGGACGGGAGTGTGGCCCGTGACGGATCAGGCGGTGGACACCGACGGCACGGACGTGTCGGCACAGGAGCAGCCGGCGGCTGCCGAGTCCGCTCCTACGACGGGTCAGTTCCTGGGCCGGTCACGTGAGTTGAAGGAACTCCGGGCCGACATCGAACGGGCCGGGCTGGACACCCTCTCCGGCCGCAAGGCGCCCCGCGCCCGGGTGCTGCTCATCGCCGGGCGACCCGGATTCGGCCGTACGGCGCTCGCCGAGGAACTCGTGGAGCAGGTCGCCGGGGACTACCCCGACGGCGTGCTGCGGGCCCGGCTCACCGAGCCCGACGGCACCCCGGTCCCCACCGAGCGCACGGCGCGGGAACTGCTCACCGCCCTGGACGTGGCCACCCCGCCCGGCGCCGCCGAGGACGACCTCACCGAGGCCCTGCGCGGCGCCCTCGCCGACCGCCGCGCCGTACTCCTGCTGGACGACGCGGCGACCGCGGGACAGGTCGACTCGCTGCTCCCGGACAGCCCCGACTGCCTGGTCGTCGCCGTCTCCCAGGGCCCGCTGACCGGTATCGCCGACGTCCGCCCCTGCACGCTGGGCGGCCTGGACACCAAGTCCGCCCTGGACCTGCTCGCCCGGCACACCGGCTCGGTGCGCATCACCGTCGACCCGCGCGCCGCCGAGGAACTGGTCGAGGAGTGCGCGGGCCAGCCCGCCGCCCTGGTGCTGGCGGGCGGCTGGCTCGCCGCCCGGCCGCAGGCCGCCGTCGCGGACCTGGCCAAGCACCTGCGCAGCGAGGGGGACGAGGGACCGCCGCTGACCCGGGCCTTCCGGCTCGTGTACGCCTCCCTGCCCAGTGCCGCCGCCCGGATACTGCGGCTGCTCTCCCTGGCCCCCGCCGGCATGGTCGACCCGCACACCGCCTCCGCCCTGGCCGGCTGCTCGATCCACGCGGCCCGCACCACCCTGGACGACTTCGCCGGGCTCGGCCTGCTGCGGCCGGTGGACTCGCCTCTGCCGCAGTTCGAGGTGCCCGGCTGCCTGCTGCCCCTGCTGCTGGCCCTCACCGAGACCCACGACCGGCCCTCCGAGCTCCAGCTGGCCCGCGCCCGGATGCTGGAGCGGACCGTACGGCTGCTGGTGTCCTGCCGCGCGATCACCGAGACGGACAGCTCGCCCGCCCGCGAGAAGCTCGCCGGCATGCCCCGCTCCCTGCGCTTCCCGCACCCCCGGGCGGCCGCCGACTGGCTGCGCATCCGCCGGCCCGCCCTGCTGGCCTCCGCCCGCGCCGCGGTGGCCGACGGCGAGCTGGACACCCTGGCCCGCCGGCTGATGGCGGCACTCGTGCGGGCCATGGTCGCCCACATCGGCACGCAGGCGGCGGCCCCCGACCTGTACGGCATCCATCAGCTCGTCCTGGACGTCGCCGAGCGCCGTGACCTGCCCCGCGAGAAGGCGGCGGCCCTGCTGAATCTCGCCGACCTCGACGCGCAGACCGGCCGCACGGCGGAGGCGCTCGTCCGCTACCGGGCCGCGCTGGACGCCGGACGCGAGGCGGACGACCCCTATGCGACCGGGCGCGCGATGGAATCCGTAGGCGGTGCCCACCAGGAGCTCGGGGACTACGAGCGGGCCGCCGACTGGTACGGCAGGGCGCTGGCGCAGCGCCTGGCCCGCGACGAGCGGGTGGACGCCGCCCGGCTCTACGGCCGTATCGCCACCGTGCACACCTACGCGGGCCGCTACGGGGAGGCGCTGCGCAACTGGCGCTCGGCGGTCACCGGGCACCGCAGGAACGGCGATGTCGCCGCGCAGGCAAGGGCGTTGAGCGAGCTGGCCCGGGTCCAGGAGTACGCCGGGCGGCCGGAGGAGTCGCTGTACACCTGTCACGAGGCGGTGGAGTGGGCCCGCCGGGCCGAGGACGTGCGGCTCCAGGCCGCTCTGCAGCTGCGGCTGGCGGACACCCTCGACCGGCTCGGCGACCCCGTCGCCGCCGGGCTGCACCGCAGTCAGGCCGAGCGCATGCTGGGAGATGAGCTGCCGGAGAACGCTTCCGCCATGGAACAAGGCCCTAACGCCTGCGAAATCCGCAGTACATCCGTCGAAGATTGATGCTTTGAAAGGCTAGACAGAGAGAATCCCTTCATTAGACTGGCTCCGCCGCGTTGTTTCGTGGTGTCTCCCGGTGTGCCCCCCTGTCGCCGGGTATGACGGGCATTGCCCTCATGTGCATCGCCCTGGCATGCGCAGCCCCAGAACCCTCTGAGCCAAGGACCGTGATCGACGTGAAGGTCGGCATCCCCCGCGAGGTCAAGAACAACGAGTTCCGGGTGGCCATCACCCCCGCCGGCGTGCACGAGCTGGTGCGCAACGGCCACCAGGTCGTCATCGAGCAGGGCGCCGGTGTCGGCTCGTCGATCCCGGACGAGGAGTACGTCGCCGCGGGCGCCCGCATCCTCCCCACCGCCGACGAGGTGTGGGCCACCGCCGACCTGCTGCTGAAGGTCAAGGAGCCCATCGCCGAGGAGTACCACCGCCTCCGCAAGGACCAGACGCTCTTCACCTACCTGCACCTGGCCGCCTCCAAGGAGTGCACGGACGCGCTCATCGAGTCCGGCACCACCGCGATCGCCTACGAGACCGTCGAGCTGCCGAGCCGCGCCCTGCCGCTGCTCGCCCCGATGTCCGAGGTCGCGGGCCGCCTGGCCCCGCAGGTCGGCGCCTACCACCTGATGCGCTCGGCCGGCGGCCGCGGCGTGCTCCCCGGCGGCGTCCCCGGCACCCAGCCCGCGAAGGCCGTCGTCATCGGCGGCGGGGTCTCCGGCTGGAACGCCACCCAGATCGCGGTGGGCATGGGCTTCCACGTCACGCTGCTCGACCGCGACATCAACAAGCTCCGCGAGGCCGACAAGGTCTTCGGCACCAAGGTCCGGGCGATCATGTCCAACTCCTTCGAGCTGGAGAAGGCCGTCCTGGAGGCCGACCTCGTCATCGGCGCGGTGCTCATCCCGGGCGCCAAGGCCCCGAAGCTGGTCACCAACGAGCTCGTCTCGCGCATGAAGCCCGGAAGTGTCCTTGTCGACATCGCCATCGACCAGGGCGGCTGCTTCGAGGACTCGCGTCCGACCACGCACGCCGAGCCGACCTTCCCGATCCACAACTCGGTCTTCTACTGCGTCGCCAACATGCCCGGCGCGGTGCCCAACACGTCGACCTACGCGCTGACCAACGCCACGCTGCCGTACATCGTCGAACTGGCGAACCGCGGCTGGGTGGAGGCGCTGCGCCGCGACGCCGCGCTCGCCAAGGGCCTCAACACCCATGACGGCAAGGTGGTTTACCGCGAGGTCGCCGAGGCGCACGGCCTGGAGCACGTCGAACTGGACTCGCTGCTCGGCTGACGAGGTCGCCGGCTCCACTAGTCGACTTTTCGGCAGATCAGCGGCGGATTGCCCGTCCGCAAAAGGCGATACGTCAACAGAGGTCGTCAACATCGCGTACCCGGCCGGACCTTGCTCGACAAGGTCCGGCCGGGTGTGTGTCGGGTCACTTTGCGACACTCGTTCAACTCGCCGCGAACGTAACTCTTTAACCGATTCGTACACCGGTGAAACCTGCTGTGCGACGGCCCTACGCCCTTGACAGAGGGGTGTTCGGTTACCGACACATCGGGTCGGGTCCGGCGGATTGTGTTGCTGCGGAGCGGTGACACGCCATAGAGTCGCCAATCGTCGGCATGGTGCCACGCTGACCTATCTAGAAGTTTCCTGGTCACCAAGGAGGTAAGACGACTTGTGAATGAGTCGACATTTACTCCCGGGGGTGGTCAACCAGGAATGCCGACGCGGGGCCAGGGCCCTACGGGGCTCGAGGCTGTCGGCTCCGTCGCTGTCCGCACCTTCGCAGCCCACCAGAGTCCCCCTAGAACAGGGCTGACCCAGCCAGCACACCAGAGCATGGATGGCCATCACGTGAACGCCATGGCCGGCAACGGAAGTGGCGAGAACCACACCCACTTCGCCGACTACGACGAACTGCCCGAGGGGCACTTCTACGACCCCGACGCCGAGTACGAGCCCGATCCCGAGTACGCGGCCACGCTCGCGCCCGACGCGGCCCGCCAGCGCCGCGAGCGCATCGGCCCGACCGGGCGTCCGCTCCCGTACTTCCCGATCCCGGGGCCGCTGACCGACCACGGGCCCGCGAAGATCATCGCGATGTGCAACCAGAAGGGCGGCGTCGGCAAGACGACGTCGACCATCAACCTGGGTGCCGCGCTCGCGGAGTACGGACGCCGGGTCCTGCTCGTCGACTTCGACCCGCAGGGCGCGCTCTCGGTCGGCCTCGGCGTCAACCCGATGGAGCTCGACCTCACCGTCTACAACCTGCTCATGGAGCGGGGCATGGCGGCCGACGAGGTGCTCCTGAAGACGGCGGTCCCGAACATGGACCTGCTGCCCAGCAACATCGACCTGTCCGCCGCCGAGGTGCAGCTCGTCTCCGAGGTCGCGCGCGAGTCCACGCTCCAGCGCGCCCTCAAGCCGCTGATGGCCGACTACGACTACATCGTGATCGACTGCCAGCCCTCGCTCGGCCTGCTCACCGTGAACGCCCTGACGGCGGCCCACAAGGTGATCGTGCCGCTCGAGTGCGAGTTCTTCGCGCTGCGCGGGGTCGCGCTGCTCACCGAGACCATCGAGAAGGTCCAGGAGCGGCTCAACCCCGAGCTGGAGCTCGACGGCATCCTCGCCACGATGTACGACTCGCGCACGGTGCACAGCCGCGAGGTGCTCGCCCGGGTCGTCGAGGCCTTCGACGATCACGTGTACCACACGGTCATCGGACGCACGGTCCGCTTCCCGGAGACCACGGTCGCCGGTGAGCCGATCACCACGTACGCCTCCAACTCCGTCGGTGCCGCCGCCTACCGCCAGCTCGCCAGGGAGGTGCTCGCCCGGTGTCACGCCGAGTGAGTCTGCCGGGGGCCGACGAACTGTTCCGTACGACCGGGGGAATGGCGCTCCAGGCGTCCACGCCCTCGCGCCGGACCAACGGCGAGGCCAGGGTGCCGGCCCCGGCGGGCGAGAGCGACGCGGCGGGCGCCGCGGACGATGCGCCGCAGTCGGTGCCCGTGCAGGGCGGCGACGGCGAGGGCGACGAGCATGTGGCGGCCGACGCCGAGTCCGACTCCGGGGAGTCCCGCAGCCGGGGCTCCGGCGGCGAGCGGTCCGGCTCCGGGCGGCGCCAGACGGCGCAGGAAGGTTCTGCCGCCGGTCAGTCCTCCCGCGGCAAGCGGGGCCGCGGCGCGAACCGCCGGCCCAGCGGGCGCGAGCGGCACGACGAGAAGATCACGGTGTACGTGTCCGCCGAGGAACTCATGGACCTCGAACACGCCCGTCTGGTGCTTCGGGGTGAGCACGGGCTCGCGGTCGACCGCGGACGGATCGTCCGCGAGGCGGTCGCGGTGGTGCTGGCCGATCTCGAGTCCCGCGGGGACGCGAGCATCCTCGTACGACGACTTCGCGGGCGGTAGCGGTAGCCTGCGACGGCTATGACCTCGAACGACGCCCCTGCCTCCGCCGGCGGCCCCGCCGGACGCCGGCGCGCGCTCGGACGCGGTCCCGGGGCCCTTCCGGCGCCGCCTCCCACGGAAGCGGAGACCGAGACCGAGGCCGAGTCGGGGCCGTCGGTCTTGGCACCGGCACCTCCCGCCGGTCCGGCGCCAGAGCCTGCGGCCGGCCCGGTACCCGCACCTCCCGCCGGTCCGGCGCCCGAGCCTGCGGCCGGACCGGCACCCGAGCCTCCCGTCGGTCCGGCGCCCGAGCCTCCGGCCGAGGCCGCGCCCTCCGCCCCGGAGCCCCCCGGGCCCCCGGCCGCACCGGAAGGTGACCCGGCCGTCCCCGTGGGCGCCGAGGCTTCGGGCGCGACCGAAGCGCTCGCGGAGTCCGGGCCCGCCGCCGGGGCCGAACCCGGTGACGGGGTCTTCAAGGTGCGGCTCGCGAACTTCGAGGGCCCCTTCGACCTGCTGCTCCAGCTGATCTCCCGGCACAAGATGGACGTCACGGAAGTGGCGCTGTCCCGGGTGACGGACGAGTTCATGGCGCACATCAGGGCCATGGGCCCGGACTGGGACCTCGACCAGACGACCGAGTTCCTCGTGATCGCAGCCACCCTGCTGGATCTCAAGGCGGCCCGTCTGCTGCCCGCCGCCGAGGTCGAGGACGAGGCCGACCTCGCGCTCCTGGAGGCACGGGACCTGCTGTTCGCGCGGCTCCTCCAGTACCGCGCCTACAAGCAGATCGCCGACATCTTCAACACCCGCCTCCTGGAGGAGGGCCGCCGCTACCCCCGTACCGTCGGCCTGGAACCGCAGCACGCCGAGCTGCTCCCCGAGGTCGTCATCAGCATCGGGGCGGAAGGATTCGCCAGGCTCGCCGTGAAGGCGATGCAGCCGAAGCCCAAGCCGCAGGTGTACGTGGACCACATCCACGCGCCCCTGGTCAGCGTGCGCGAGCAGGCCGAGATCGTGGTGGCGCGGCTGCGGGAGCGCGGCGAGGTCAGTTTCCGCGTCCTCGTCGAGGACACCGAGGACACCCTGACCGTCGTCGCCCGCTTCCTCGCCCTGCTGGAGCTGTACCGCGAGAAGGCCGTGGCGCTCGACCAGGAGGAAGCGCTCGGGGAACTGCTCGTGCGCTGGACCGGCGGGGACGGCGAGGAGCAGCCGAGGGTCACCGACGAGTTCGACCGGCCCCCCGAGGATGCCAAGGAGGAGAAGAAGGCGTGAGCGAGCAGACCAGCGGGGCACCGGCGGCGCCGGGCGCCGTCTCCGACCTCGACCTCAGGCCCGCCCTGGAGGCCGTCCTCATGGTCGTGGACGAGCCCGCGACCGAGGAGCACCTCGCCAAGATCCTGGAGCGGCCCCGGCGGCAGATCGCGGACGCGCTGCGGGAGCTGGCCGACGAGTACACCGTCCAGGGCCGCGGTTTCGAGCTGCGGCTCATCGCGGGCGGATGGCGGTTCTACACCCGGCCCGCGTACGCGGCGGCCGTCGAACGCTTCGTCCTCGACGGGCAGCAGGCGCGGCTCACCCAGGCGGCTCTGGAGACCCTGGCGGTCGTCGCGTACCGCCAGCCGGTCAGCCGTTCCCGGGTCTCGGCGGTCCGCGGAGTGAACTGCGACGGCGTGATGCGCACCCTCCTCCAGCGCGGTCTCGTGGAGGAGGCGGGCGCGGAACCCGAAACAGGTGCGATCCTGTACAGGACGACGAACTACTTCCTGGAGCGAATGGGCCTGCGCGGTCTGGACGAGCTCCCGGAGCTCGCGCCCTTCCTTCCGGAGGCGGACGCGATCGAGGCAGAGACGCTGGAAGGGGTTCCGTCGTTCGATCCGGATGCACCGGACGCAGACGCAGACGACACGACGACGACGGAACTTTGATGCGAAGCAGTGGCAGCGGCAGTGGCAGGAACAGCGGGCGCGGCAACCCCCGGGGGACCGGTGGGGGCGGCAACCCCCGCGGGGCCGGCGGGGGCGGCTCCCAGCCCAGGAGCGGGGGAGGGCGCGACGACAAGCCGAAGCGTGCGGGCAAGCCCCGTCCCGAGGAGCGCCGCTACGACGTAGGTCCCGGCGCCTCCCACGAGGGCCCGAAGTCCGGGCGCGGCAACGGCGCGCGCGGCGGTGCCAAGGGCGGCCCGAAGCAGAGCCAGCAGCGCGGCGGCCGCACCGCCCCGGCGCGCTCGCGCGAGTACGAGGCGCGGGCCGAGGAGCGCAACCGCGAGCGGTACGCCGGCAAGCCGGACGTGAAGCCGCCGAAGACGTTCCCCGGCGCCGAGCAGGAGGGCGAGCGCCTGCAGAAGGTGCTCGCGCGCGCGGGCTACGGTTCCCGGCGTTCCTGCGAGGAGCTCATCGAGCAGTCGCGGGTCGAGGTCAACGGCGAGATCGTCGTCGAGCAGGGGCTGCGGGTGGACCCCGAGCACGACGAGATCAGGGTCGACGGACTGACGGTGGCGACGCAGTCGTACCAGTTCTTCGCGCTGAACAAGCCGGCCGGCGTCGTGTCGAGCATGGAGGACCCGGAGGGCCGGCAGTGCCTCGGTGACTACGTCACCAACCGGGAGACCCGCCTGTTCCACGTCGGGCGTCTCGACACCGAGACCGAGGGCGTCATCCTGCTCACCAACCACGGTGAGCTGGCGCACCGCCTCACGCACCCCAAGTACGGCGTGAAGAAGGTCTACCTCGCGCACATCGTGGGCCCGATCCCGCGGGACCTCGGCAAGCAGCTCAAGGACGGCATCCAGCTGGAGGACGGGTACGCCAAGGCGGACCACTTCCGGGTCGTGGAGCAGACCGGCAAGAACTACCTGGTCGAGGTGACCCTGCACGAGGGCCGCAAGCACATCGTGCGCCGCATGCTCGCCGAGGCCGGCTTCCCGGTCGACAAGCTGGTGCGCGTCGCCTTCGGCCCGATCACCCTCGGGGACCAGAAGTCGGGCTGGCTGCGCCGTCTGTCGAACACCGAGGTCGGCATGCTCATGCAGGAGGTCGACCTCTAGGTCGCCCCGCACGCGTCGGCCGGTTCCGGGTTCCCCCGGGGCCGGCCGATTCGTTTTCGCCGCGCGGCGAGTCCGTACTCCCGAGAGCGAGCGAAGGAGTGCCGCCATGGGAGCGCCGACGTCCGACCGCGACGAGTTCGTCCGGCTGACCGATCCGTACCGCCGGGAGCTGCTCGCGCACTGCTACCGGATGCTGGGCTCGGTGGACGACGCCGAGGACCTGGTCCAGGAGACGTATCTGCGGGCCTGGCGGGCGTACGGCGGCCACGAGGGCCGGGCGTCGCTGCGCACCTGGCTGCACCGGATCGCCACCAACACGTGTCTGACGGCCCTGGAGGGGCGTGGGCGCCGTCCCCTGCCCTCCGGGCTCGGCGGGCCGGGAGAGACGCCCGAGGAGCCGCTGAGGGCCCCTGCCACGGACGTCCCGTGGCTCCAGCCGCTGCCCGACGCCCTCGTGGACCCGGCGACCGTCGTCGCGGCGCGGGGGAGCCTGCGGCTCGCCCTGGTGGCAGCGCTCCAGCATCTGCCCGCCCGGCAGCGGGCCGTGCTGATCCTGCGGGACGCGCCGGCCTGGCGGGCCGCCGAGGTCGCCGCGCTGCTCGGCACCTCGACGGCGGCCGTCAAGAGCAGCCTCCAGCGCGCGCGTGCCCGGCTCGACGAGGTGGCCCCAGAGGAGGACCTGGTGACCGAGCCCGACCGCACCGGGGACCGCGCGCTGGTCGACCGCTACGTGGCCGCCTTCGAACGCGCCGACATGGACGCCCTCCTGGGTCTGCTCCGGGACGGGGTCGAGCTGGAGATGCCGCCGCACCTGGAGTGGTTCAGCGGACGCAAGGACGTGATGCGCTTCCTGGAGCCGAGGGTCCGGGGCGAGGGCGCCATGCGGATGCTGCCGGTGCGTGCCAACGGCCAGCCCGCCGTGGCGGTGTTCGAACGCGGCGCGGACCGCGTGCACCGGGCGGACTCCGTGCACGTGCTCACCCCCGCACGCCCCGGGGACGCCGGGACGGGGGAGATCTCCCGGATCACGGTGTTCCTCGATCCGGAGCTGTTCGCGCGCTTCGGGTTGCCGCGGGTGCTGTCGTGAACCCGGGGGAGCTGCTGGAGCGGTCCCTGGCGTACGCGCTGGGCAGTGTCGCGCTGGTGGCGCCGGGGACCCTGGACCGGCCGACCCCCTGTGCCGGCTGGGACCTGGGCGAGCTGCTCCGCCACCTCGACGACTCGGTGGACGCCCTGCACGAGGCCGTGACCAGAGGACGGGTGGGCCTGTGCCCCGCCCCGGCCGCCGCCGATCCGGTGTGCGCGTTCCGGGAGCGGGCGTGCGCGGTGCTGGGGGCCTGGGCGGTCGCGTCCGGGGAGGTCCCGTCGGCACGCACGCGGGTGGCGGTGGGCGACGGCGCGCTGGAGCTGGGCGTGGTGGCCGTCGTGGGCGCGGTGGAGGTCACCGCGCACGGCTGGGACGTGGGGCGGGCGTGCGGAGGGCGGCGGCCGGTCCCGGCCGCTTTGGCGCTCGCGCTGCTGCCCCTCGCGCGGTGCGTCGTCGCGGACGCGGACCGGGGGACGCGCTTCGCCGCGCCGGTCGAGGTCCCCGCGGGGGTGGGGCCGGACGAGCGGCTGCTGGCCTTCCTCGGCCGCGACGCCCGGCGCCGCGGCCTGCCCGGCGGCCCCGCGCGGACGGCGCGCGGCGGATCACCGTCCGGCCGGGGTCCGGGCGATTCCTTTCCGGACCCCGGCCGGTCTGCCTTCCGTGAGTGATCGAGTGATCTCACGAAAGGAACCGTCATGGCTGACACGCTGCGTGCCGGCGTCCGTCCGGGGCCCGCCGCCACCGCGCCCGCACGGCGTGGCTGGACCGTCGCCCTGGCCGGGCTCGGCGCACTGCTGTGCTCGCTCGACGTCGTGGTCGTCGCCACCGCGCTGCCCGCGCTGCGGGCCGACTTCGGGGCGAGCCTGTCCCAGCTGGAATGGACGATCAACGCGTACAACCTCGTCTTCGCCTGCCTCACCCTGACCGGTGCCGCCCTCGGGGACCGTTTCGGACGGCGCCGGACCTACGTCGCCGGACTCGCCGTCTTCACCCTGGCCTCGGCCCTCGCCGCGCTCGCGGGCGGTCCTGGGCAGCTCATCGCCGCGCGGGTGCTCCAGGGCGCCGGGGCGGCCGTCCTGCTGCCGCTCACGCTGACCCTGATCAGTGAGGCGTTCCCGGCGGAGAAGCGGGGCGTCGCGATCGGCGTGTGGGGCGGGGTGACCGGCGTCGGGGTCGCCGCCGGGCCCGTGCTGGGCGGCGCCGTCACCGAGGGCCTGTCCTGGCAGTGGATCTTCTGGCTGAACGTGCCGATCGGGGTCGCGATGCTGCCCTCCGCCGCCACGAAGCTCCGGGAGAGCCGCGGACCCCGTCCCCAACTCGACGTCGTGGGGATGCTGTTGGCGGCCGTGGGGCTGACCGGGCTGGCGTGGGCTCCGGTGCGGGCGCCCGAGGCCGGGTGGGGGAGCGCGGAGGTGGGCGGCGCGCTCGCCGTCGGTCTCGTCTTCCTGACGGCCTTCCTCGGCTGGGAGCACACGCGGGCCCACCATCCCATGCTGCCGCTCGCGTACTTCCGAAGGCGCGGATTCGCCACCGCCAACGGCGCGATCTTCCTGCAGTTCATGTCGCTGCTGGGCGCGCTCTTCATGGTCACGCAGCTGTTCCAGCTGGGTCTGGGCAGCTCGCCCCTGCAGACGGGCGTCCGCATCCTCGTCTGGACCGGGATGCCGCTGCTGGTCGCGCCGCTTGCGGGCGCGCTCGCGGACCGGTTCGGCAACCGGCCGTTCATGCTGGGAGGTCTGGCCCTCCAGGCGGTGGGGCTCGGGCTGGTGGCCCGGGAGGTCGGGCCCGGCGTCGGCTACGAGCGCCTGGTGCTGCCGCTGATCATCGCCGGCATCGGCGTCTCCATGGTCTTCCCCACCGTGGTGAACGCGGTCACGTCGTCCGTGCCGCCCGGCGACGCGGGGGTCGCCGCGGGCGTCAACAACGCGCTGCGCGAGCTGGGCGGGGTGTTCGGAGTCGCCGTCGCCGCGGCCGTGTTCACGCGGTTCGGGGGCTACGGCTCGCCGGAGACGTTCGTCGACGGATGCGGGCCCGCGCTGTGGGTGTCGGCGGGAGCGGCCGCGGCCGGAGCGGTGGTGGCGGCGTTCGCGCCGTCCCGCGCGTGAGGACCAGCGGTGGGTGAGCCGGCCGCCCGGGCGCTGACAGGCCGGCACCCGGATCGCGTGCCCGCACCGGCGCTGGTGTTCGCAGGGGGCCTCTCGCTCAAATCCCCACGGACAAAAGGCTTGTGGACACCGCCCGCCCTCTTTATAGTCTGAGTGACTATTAGTCATGCTGACCATAAAGGGGGCGGGCGGACGTGCGCACGCATGAGGGCCGGGCTCCCGGCGGCAAGGCGCCAGAGGGCTACGACAAGTACGCCTTCGAGCCCTTCGCCGTCACCGTCGACCTGGCCGTCCTCACCGTCCGCGCGGGCGCGCTCCAGGTGCTGCTGGTCGAGCGGGGGCAGGAGCCGTACGAGGGCTGCTGGGCGCTGCCCGGGGGGTTCGTGCTGCCGGACGAGTCCGCGGAGACCGCCGCCCGGCGCGAACTCGCCGAGGAGACCGGCCTGTCGGACATCTCCGGCCTCCACCTGGAGCAGCTGCGGACCTACAGCGAACCCGGGCGCGACCCGAGGATGCGGGTCGTCTCCATCGCCTTCGCCGCACTGCTCCCCGACCCTCCCCGGCCGCGCGGCGGCGGCGACGCGGCCCAGGCCCAGTGGCTGCGGTTCAACGCGCTCGGCCCGCTCGCCTTCGACCACGACCGGATCCTCGCCGACGCCCACGAACGCGTCGGCGCCAAGCTCGAGTACACCTGTCTCGCCACGTCCTTCTGCCCACCCGAGTTCACCCTCGGTGAGCTGCAGCAGGTCTACGAGACCGTGTGGGGCACCGCCCTCGACCGGCCCAACTTCCGGCGCAAGGTGCTCGCCACGCCGGGTTTCGTCGAACCGGTCCCCGGCGCCGCACGCCTGACCGGCGGCCGGGGCAAGCCGGCCGCGCTCTACCGCGCGGGCGGCGCCACCGCCCTGCACCCGCCCCTGCTGCGCCCCGCCTCGGAAGGACGGACTTCATGACCACCACGACGCTCGCGAAACGCGCTGCCACCGGATCCCTGATCGGTCTCGCCCTCGGTGACGCGATGGGCTTCCCGACGGAGTTCGACGACGTGCCGGCGATCCTCGCCAAGTGCGGCCCCTGGCGGGAGATGGACCTGCCCCGGCCCGCCATCGTCACGGACGACACCCAGATGACGCTGGCCCTGGGACGCGGACTGCGTACGGCGATGGACCGCGGCTCACTCGGCGCCGAGGCACTGGAGCGGTCCGTGCGCCGGGAGTTCGTCGACTGGTCCCGCTCGCCCGAGAACAACCGCGCCCCCGGCCGCACCTGCCTCGTCGCCTGCGACCTCCTCGCCTCCGAACGCCGCCTCTGGCAGGACGCCAGCCAGATCCACTCCAAGGGCTGCGGGGCCAACATGCGCGTCGCCCCACTCGGGCTCATCCGCGGCCTCAGCGACGAACAGCGCGCCGGAGCCGCCCAGTTGCAGGCCGCGCTCACCCACGGGCACCCGACGGCGCTCGCCGCCTCGGACCTCACCGTGCACGCGGTCCGGCTGCTTGCCCAGGGAGCCGAGCCGACCGGACTGATCGGCCTGCTGCGCTCCTACGCCTACGAGAACCGCGGCCGCTACCACGAGCGGTGGCTCGGCGACCTGTGGACCCGCAGCCAGGACCCCTCGGCCGAGCACTTCATGGCGCGCGGCTGGGACGAGTGCCTGGACGCCCTGGACCGCCTGAGGTACGCCGTGCACACCGTCTCCCCGGAGACCGACCCGTGCCTGGCCACCGGGGAGGGCTGGATCGCCGAAGAGGCCCTCGCCACCGGCCTGTTGTGCTTCCTGCTGTTCGTCGACGAGCCGGTCACCGCGCTGCGCCGGGCCGCCTGCACCTCCGGCGACTCCGACTCGATCGCCTGCCTGGCGGGTGCCTTCGCGGGCGCCCACCACGGCTCGGACGCCTGGCCGCGCGAATGGGCCGACCGCATCGAGTACCAGAGCGACCTCATGTCGCTGGGAGCGCTCTGGGACGATTGAGGGATGACCGACGTCCTGGAATTCGATCTCGGCCCCGTGGTGGCGGAGCAGCCCGACCCGGTGCTCTTCGCCACCGTCTCCGGAGCGCACCTCTACGGCTTCCCCTCGCGCGACTCGGACGTCGACCTCAGGGGCGTCCATCTGCTGCCGGTGGACGCCCTGGTGGGCCTGCGGGAGCCGGACGAGACCCGGTCCCGGATGTGGGACCGGGACGGCGTCGAGATGGACCTGGTCACCCACGACCTGCGCAAGTTCGTACGGCTGATGCTGCGGCGCAACGGCTATGTGCTGGAGCAGCTGCTCTCCCCGCTGGTCGTGCACACCACCGACGCGCACCGCGAACTGGCCGCGCTCGCACCCGGCGTCCTGACCGGCCATCACGCCCACCATTACCGGGGTTTCGCGACCACGCAGTGGCGGCTCTTCGAGCGGACCGGTGAACTCAAGCCGCTGCTCTACACGTTCAGGGTCCTGCTCACCGGTATCCACCTGATGCGCAGCGGCGAGGTGCAGGCCCATCTGCCCACGCTCCTCGGACAGGTGGAGGCTCCCGCGTACCTGCCGGACCTGATCGCGGCGAAGGCGGAACGCGAGCACGGACCGGCGGACGTCGCCGAGGCGCGGGTCCGGGAGGACGTGGAGCGGCTGCACGCCGTGCTGGACGAGGCGCAGCGGTCCTCAGCGCTGCCCGACGCCCCGGCCGCGCGCGACGCCCTGCACGACCTCGTGGTCCGGGTCCGGCTGGCGGGGCCCGGCGGCGCTGCTCAGGGCTGAGGCGCGGCGGACGCGGACGAGGAAGTCCTCGACACGCGCCCGGTCGGGCTCGGCGGGGAGCGGGCTGCGGCCCGCCGCCGCGTCGGCCTCCCGGGACAGGGCGGACATCCAGGTCTCGACGCGCGGCCACGGGACCTCGCCGTGCTTCACGGCGAGCAGCGGCTCGCGCTGGTCGCCCACGTCGATCGTCAGCGTCCCCGTGCGCAGCAGGTCGCGGGAGGTCATCAGCAGCCGCAGCAGGTGCATGGCGTGCTTCCAGCGGGGCGCGCCGTGCCTGCGGACGTCGGCCTCCAGCTTCCGTCGCTGCCCGAGAGCGTAGCGGGCGAAGGTCTCGTGGACCTGCCGGGAGAGGAACGCCCCGCGCAGGGCGAGCAGTTCGCGGCCCGTGTCGTCGGCGTGCTCCACCAGCGGTGAGTGGAGGCACTCCAGGACGTTCGGGTTGGCGCGCAGGGCGAGGGAGCAGAAGCGCTCCAGCTCCCAGCTGAACTGCTCCTCGGCCGGGCCCTCGACGTGGGTCGGCGGCTTGTCGAACCGCCAGAACAGGGGAGTCGGCGCGAGGAACACGCCCCGCCGGTCGGTGTCGCTGCCGTCCGTGGCCAGCCCGAAGGCGCGTGAGCCCATCACGCAGGCGTAGACGGTGTGATCGCGTACCAGGGCCTCGGGATGCATGTCCCGGAGCGTACGTGCCGTCTCAGCCGCGGCGAATCGAGTTTCCGCTCACCGTGATCTTCTCCGCGGGCAGCGGACGCGGGGCCGGACCGTCGGCCACCGAGGCGTCCTCGATGCGGAACTTGCTCCCGTGGCACGGGCAGTTGATGGTGCCGTCCGACACGCTGGCGACCGTGCAGCCGGCGTGGGTGCAGACCGCCGAGAAGGCCTTGAAGTCACCCTTCTCCGGCTGGGTGACCACGATCTTCTGCTCCTTGAAGATCTTGCCGCCCCCGACCGGGATGTCGCCGGTGCCGGCCAACTCCTCGCCGCCGGGCGCGACCCCCGTCTTCGAGGACCCCGCGGAGGACGACTCCGGCGTGCCGTCGCCGCCCTCGTCGCCGTACTTGCTGCAGCCGACGAGCAGCGCCGCCGCGCCCGTCACGAGAACGGTGCGCCGCGCCGAGGGGTTGGTCATGTGCTCACTCCGAAGGTGCGGAAGAACCAGAGAGCCGACGTCAGCCAGACGACCGTGAGGACGGTGAAGACGAGTCCCCCCACGATCGGCAGCAGCCGGCCGGGCAGTCGCTCCGAGCGGAGCAGGAGCATTTTGGCACTGAAAGCCCCGAAGAAGAAGCAACCCAGGAGCGAGTGCCACCACACGCGCGGCTCGTACGACTGGTAGCCGAAGGCGTAGAGGCAGTGCACGGCGACCGGCACGGCCAGCAGGAACGCGATCCGGCCCGACCAGCGGTGCAGCGCCGGAGACCAGCGGGGACCGGGGAGCCTGCCGTACACCATGAGTGCCGAGACGACCTGGACGACCGCGAACCCGAAGGCCGCCGTCGCGAGCCAGCTCTTGACCGCGCCCGTGCTGCTGAAGCCGGCCAGGTTGAAGGCGGTCCCGGCGGGGTCGTGCACCTTGCCGTACACCCCGAGCCCCACCGCGACCGCGGCGGCGACCAGGGCCGGGACGAGATAGCGGGCGGGGTGCGGGCCGTGGCGGGCGGGACCGGCCGGGGGGAAGCTCCGGGTGGCGGCGTTCGGGTCGACGGTCATCTACGGCTCCCTGCGGAAGAGGCGGTCAGGGGGTGACGGGCCGGGCGGTGAGCTGTTCGCCGTCGACGGTCACGGCGCCGGTCGCGGGGTCGATCCTGGGCGCGGCCCCGGGCTCGCCGTCGCGCGTGAGGACGCCGACCTGCTTCCCGCCGGGCAGCACGATCCAGCCACCGTCGATCTTCGCGTCGCGCACGGTCGCCGTCGCCCGGTACAGCCCCGACGGCTTGACGGCCTTGTCCGCGGTGAAGGCGTGCCGCCCGCCCTTCAGGACGACGGTGCCGCGGATGCGCCGGCCCTCCTCCAGCGTGCCGTCGAGCTTCGCTCCGTGCTTGCCGGTCAGGCGCATCGTGCCGTCGTCCTCGACGTCGCCCTTGAGCCACGACTCCTGGTCGCGGCCGTCGCAGAAGTACGCGATCGCCCTGCCGTCACGCAGGGAGACCGCGATCGCCGAGGAGTCGTCGTCGGTGCGGCCCGCGTAGTCGGCGTTGACCGGGGCGGTCCGCGAAGGGGTGGGCGGCGGTGGCGTCGTCGACGCGGCGGGGGACGGGCTTCCCGGGGTCGCACTGGGCGTCGCCCGGCTCTCGTAGGAGGAGCCCTCCGTGCCGGTCGTCGCGTTCAGCGACAGCATGAAGACACCGAGCAGCAGTCCGGCGAGCAGGGTCAGGAGGGGTCCGGAACGCCTCATGTGTGTCTCCCCCGAGTCGGGCCTTTCGCCGCGGATCGTGGGCCGCGGCCACCGGCCTCCTGCCATCAGAGCGGACGCGCGCCCCGGCGTCCAGAGGCGCACGGATGTGTTGCGGGCGCCGCGGGCGGGCCGTCCGCGGGCGTCTCGGCAGGCGGGCGCCGCACTCCTGCCGGTCGCGGGCTGACTACGCTGGTGCGACAAGACGTGCACGCAAGTCAGCGAGGAGCATCACCGTGGCGGTACGAGCGGTCCGGGGCGCCGTCCAACTGGAACGGGACGAGGCCGGCCACATGGACGAGCAGGTCAGCGAGCTGCTCACCGCCGTCCTGGAACGGAACGGCCTCACCACGGACGACCTGATCAGCATCTGGTTCACCGCGACGCCCGACCTCCACAGCGACTTCCCGGCGGCGGCGGCCCGCAAGCTCGGCATCGTCGACGTGCCGCTGATCTGCGCGCAGGAACTCGACATCGAGGGCGCGATGCCCCGGGTCGTCCGTCTCCTCGCGCACATCGAGTCCGACAAGCCCCGTGCCGACATCGCCCACGTGTACCTGGGTGCCGCGGGCGCGCTGCGCAAGGACATCGCCCAGTGAGGACCGCACTCGTCGTCGGAACGGGCCTCATCGGCACCTCGGCCGCGCTGGCGCTCACCGCCCGCGGCGTCGTCGTCCACCTCGTCGACCCCGACCCCGAGCAGGCGCGTACGGCCGCCGCGCTGGGCGCCGGCACGGACGAGGCGCCGGACGGCCCCGTCGACCTCGCGATCGTCGCGGCCCCGCCCGCCCATGTCGCGGCCACCCTCGCGGACGCCCTGCGACGCGGCCTCGCGCGCGGCTACCTCGACGTGGCCAGCGTGAAGGGCGGCCCCCGGCGCGAGCTGGAGGCACTCGGACTCGACCTCTCCTCGTACATCGGCACGCACCCCATGTCGGGCCGCGAGAAGTCGGGCCCGCTGGCCGCCACCGGTGACCTCTTCGAGGGCCGCCCCTGGGTCCTGACGCCCACCCGCGACACGGACACCGAGGTGCTGAACCTCGCCCTGGAACTGGTGTCGCACTGCCGCGCCGTACCCGTCGTCATGGACGCCGACGCCCACGACCGGGCCGTGGCGCTCGTCTCGCACATGCCCCACCTCGTCTCCAGCATGGTCGCCGCGCGCCTGGAGCACGCGGAGGAGGCGGCGGTACGACTGTGCGGGCAGGGCATCCGCGACGTGACCCGCATCGCGGCCTCCGACCCCCGGATGTGGATCGACATCCTGTCCGCGAACCCGGGTCCGGTGGCCGACCTCCTCGCCGAGGTCTCCGCCGACCTGGAGGAGACGGTCCAGGCGCTGCGAGCCCTCCAGTCCTCCGACGAGTCGAAGCGCCGCGAGGGAGCCTCCGGCGTCGAGAACGTCCTGCGGCGCGGCAACGCGGGCCAGGTCCGGGTCCCCGGCAAGCACGGCTCCGCCCCGCGGGCGTACGAGGTCGTCGCCGTCCTGATCGACGACCAGCCCGGCCAGCTGGCCCGCATCTTCGCCGACGCGGGGATGGCCGGGGTCAACATCGAGGACGTACGCATCGAGCACGCCACCGGTCAGCAGGCCGGCCTGGTCCAGCTCATGGTGGAGCCCAAGGCGGCGCCGGTGCTGAGCGCGGCCCTGCGCGAGCGCGGCTGGGCCCTGCGGCAGTAGCGCCCGGCGCCCGGCGCGGGCACGGCCGGTGACGGGCGCGGGGACGGGCCAGTAATACGGGGTCCGCGGAGCCAGTAACCTTGTGCGGGGCGCGCTCGTGCCCCGCACAGACCTCCACCACGCACCAGGAAGGTGTCTCCACCGTGGAAAACGGCGCCGCCCGGACCGCCCCGGCAGTGATTGTCGCCATCGACGGCCCCTCCGGCACGGGCAAGTCCAGCACCTCCAAGGCCGTCGCCGCGCAGCTGGGGCTCAGCTACCTGGACACCGGTGCCCAGTACCGGGCGATCACCTGGTGGATGGTGAACAACGGCATCGACATCACCGACCCGACGGCGATCGCCGCGGTGGCCGGGAAGCCGGAGATCGTCTCCGGGACCGACCCGTCCGCGCCGACCATCACCGTCGACGGGACCGACGTCGCGGGCCCGATCCGCAGCCAGGAGGTCACCTCCAAGGTCAGCGCGGTCAGCGCGGTGCCCGAGGTCCGCTCCCGGATCACCGAGCTCCAGCGCTCCATCGCGGGCGCCGCGCACGCCGGGATCGTCGTCGAGGGGCGTGACATCGGCACCACGGTGCTGCCCGACGCCGACCTGAAGATCTTCCTCACCGCCTCCCCGGAGGCGCGTGCCGCCCGCCGTAGCGGCGAGCTCAAGGGCGCCGACGTCAACGCCACCCGCGAGGCCCTGATCAAGCGGGACGCGGCGGACTCCAGCCGCAAGACCTCCCCGCTCGCCAAGGCGGACGACGCGGTCGAGGTGGACACCTCCGACCTCACGCTCCAGCAGGTCATCGAGTGCGTCGTCACCCTCGTCGAGGAGAAGCGGGCCGCGAAGTGAGCGAAGCCCCTTCGGCGCAGACGCCGTCCTTCCGCGGTGCCGAGGTCGGGCGCCGCATCGGCGTCGGCCTGATGTACGGCCTGTGGAAGCCGCGCGTCCTCGGCGCCTGGAGGGTGCCCGCGACCGGGCCCGCCATCCTGGCCGTCAACCACTCGCACAACATCGACGGACCGATGGTCATGGGCGTGGCGCCCCGGCCCACGCACTTCCTGATCAAGAAGGAAGCGTTCATCGGACCGCTCGACCCCTTCCTGCTCGGCATCGGCCAGGTGAAGGTGGACCGCACGACCACCGACCGCACGGCCATCACGCAGGCCCTCGGTGTCCTCGGCGACGGGGGCGTCCTCGGAATCTTCCCCGAGGGCACCCGCGGCGAGGGCGACTTCGCCTCGCTCCGGGCCGGGCTCGCGTACTTCGCCGTCCGCAGCGGCGCCCCGATCGTCCCGGTGGCGGTGCTGGGAAGTTCCGGCAGGAGCAGCCGGTTGACCAAGGCGCTGCCGCCGCTGCGCAGCCGGGTGGACATCGTCTTCGGCGAACCCTTCGAAGCGGGCGACGGCAGCGGACGACGTACGCGCAGGGCGCTGGACGAGGCGACCCTGCGCATCCAGAAGCAGCTCAGCGCGCACCTGGACCACGCCAGACGTCTCACCGGACGCCCGGCGGAATGAACGCCGGGCGCCCCACCGAGCGCTGGGCGACACTTGAGTAGTGGATCACCCGACACCGGGAGCTTCCACCGATCACCACGATGAACGACGAGGTACGGACTTCATGAACGACCACATCCAGCCCGAGGGCTCGGCCGAGCACGAGCACGGGGCGCTTGGCGATGCCGAGTACGCGGAGTTCATGGAGCTCGCCGCGGAAGAGGGCTTCGACGTCGCGGACGTCGAGGGCGCCCTGGAGGCGGCGGGCCACGGCCCGCTGCCCGTCCTCGCCGTCGTCGGCCGCCCCAATGTCGGCAAGTCGACCCTGGTGAACCGCATCATCGGCCGTCGCGAGGCCGTCGTCGAGGACAAGCCCGGCGTCACCCGCGACCGCGTCACCTACGAGGCCGAGTGGGCCGGCCGCCGCTTCAAGGTCGTCGACACCGGCGGCTGGGAGCAGGACGTCCTCGGCATCGACGCCTCCGTGGCCGCGCAGGCCGAGTACGCGATCGAGGCGGCCGACGCGGTCGTCTTCGTCGTCGACGCCAAGGTCGGCGCCACCGACACCGACGAGGCCGTCGTCCGCCTGCTGCGCAAGGCCGGCAAGCCCGTCGTGCTGTGCGCCAACAAGGTCGACGGCCAGAGCGGCGAGGCCGACGCCTCCTACCTGTGGGCCCTCGGCCTCGGCGAGCCGCACCCTGTCTCCGCGCTGCACGGCCGCGGCACCGGCGACATGCTGGACGCCGTCCTGGAGGCGCTGCCCGAGGCGCCGGCCCAGACCTTCGGCACCGCCGTCGGCGGCCCCCGCCGCATCGCCCTCATCGGCCGCCCGAACGTCGGCAAGTCGTCCCTGCTGAACAAGGTGGCGAACGAGGACCGCGTGGTCGTCAACGAGATCGCGGGCACCACCCGCGACCCGGTCGACGAGCTCATCGAACTCGGCGGCGTCGTCTGGAAGTTCGTCGACACCGCGGGCATCCGCAAGCGCGTCCACCTCCAGCAGGGCGCCGACTACTACGCCTCCCTGCGCACGGCCGCCGCCGTCGAGAAGGCCGAGGTCGCCGTCATCCTGATCGACGCGTCCGAGACCATCTCGGTGCAGGACCAGCGCATCGTCACGATGGCCGTCGAGGCGGGCCGCGCGATCGTCCTGGCGTTCAACAAGTGGGACACCCTCGACGAGGAGCGCCGGTACTACCTGGAGCGGGAGATCGAGACCGAGCTCCTCCAGGTGGCCTGGGCGCCGCGGGTGAACGTCTCGGCGCGCACCGGCCGCCACATGGAGAAGCTCGTCCCGGCGATCGAGACGGCGCTGGCCGGCTGGGAGACCCGCGTCCCCACGGGCAGGTTGAACGCCTTCCTCGGCGAACTGGTCGCGGCCCACCCGCACCCGATCCGGGGCGGAAAGCAGCCCCGCATCCTCTTCGGCACCCAGGCGGGCACCAAGCCGCCGCGGTTCGTGCTCTTCGCCTCCGGCTTCATCGAGCACGGCTACCGGCGCTTCATCGAGCGCCGCCTGCGCGAGGAGTTCGGCTTCGACGGCACGCCGATCCACATCTCGGTGCGCGTGCGCGAGAAGCGCGGCAAGAAGAAGTGACACCACGGGAAAGGGGCGGCTCCGTCAAGGAGCCGCCCCTTTCCCGTGTCCCGCTCAGAGCCCCTTGCGGGGCGCGGGCGGCAGGCCCGCCGGAACGTGGTGCATCCCGGTGCCGTGCTGGCGCGCGCCCGCCTGCCAGACGACCGGGGTCGCGGAGGGCTGCCCGTGCTGCGACTCCTGCGCGCCCCGGGGCGTGTTCGTGTGCGGGGCGCCGCCCTGACGCGCGGAGTGCGCTCCGGCGCTGTACGAGCTGTACGAGTTGTACGAACTGGCGCCGCGCGGGAGGCTCCCGAAGGCGGTGAAGGCCGGCTCCTCCTCGCCGTGCCGGTCGCCGGGCAGCGCCCTGAGGGACCGGACCCACTCCGCGTAGAGCGCGTCGTAGATCGGCGTGGCCGAAGGGCCGCCCGGCGGGTCCTGGGCCGCCCGCGCGGACGGGATCGGCTGGAAGGGCTGGCGGCGGGGGGCGTCGTAGGTGTGCACGTACGTGCCAACGACCCATCCGCCCAGCGGATGCGGTCATGCCGCCGCTTTCGCAGGTCAGCCGTTGTCTACCGGGGCACGGGGAAGCCGGGGCGCGCGACCGGCGGGCGCGCCCCGGCACGCGGTGCCGACGGGCTCAGGTGCCGGCGAGGGGGAGGGCCGCGGCCACCAGCTGACCGCCCGCGGCGGCCTTGTCGAGCGCGTCCCGCAGCAGGTCCTCGCGGGGCTGTCGGCCGATCGAGCCGACCGGCGCCGCGAACAGCAGCACCTGCTGGTGCTTGTTGGCGGCGGCGCGCCAGCTCTCGGTGACCTGGAGCGGCTGGTGCGCCTGCCACCAGGCGACCGGGGAGCCGCCGCCGGTGCCGGGCTGGAGCACGGCGTGCAGCTGGCCCATGGCGAGCAGGACGGACCAGCCGTGCAGCACGGAGGGCGCCGAGTTCAGCTCGGTGACCGGCATGAAGCCCTGCTCGATGAGCAGCGGGAGGAAGTCGTCGCCCACGCCGTTCGTGCCCGGGCGGACGATCGGTCCGGTCGGCTCCACGACGAGCGCCGGGTGCAGCTCGCCGCTGATCAGGACGAGTCCGCTGGTGACGCCGAGCACGGCCTGCTCGGGGGCGGGCTGCGCCGGTGCCCCCTGGGCGGGCGCGTCGTCGGCGCCGATGGAACGGGCGGCGCCCTGGAGCTGCTCCTCGGTGACCTGGACGACCTGTGAGGGCAGGCAGGTGGCGTGGGCGAAGGCCAGGACGGCGGTCTCGTCGCCGATGAACAGGACGGTGCTGGTGCGCTCCTGTTCCGAGTCGCCCGGGGTGCGGCAGGACGTGCAGTCGTAACTGCCCGGGGCGTTCTCTCCGGCGAGCAGCCGGTCGGCTTCTTCGTCGCCGATCTCGGCGCGTACGTCGTCGCTGACGTCGAGCATGCGCGGCACGGGTGGCTCCTCGGGATGCGGTACGTGGCGATGCCGGGTGGCTCCCGGCCCATGAACCCGGGGGGTCCCCGGCTCATGAAGAAGACAACGGGTGATCTGTGGCCGGAGTCACGCCCGAGAGCGAACGGAATCGAACCAACCGGCGCGGAGGGTGAACCGGGACCCGGAATCCGTCACTCCATGCCAACCAATCGGTCAGACGCGGAAGTTGGAGCGGTGAGGTGAGTCACAGATCACCAGGGCGACAGGTCGACAAATCAGGAAATCTTCCGATGAAGGGGGTGGCCGGAATTCGACGATACCCGCGGTAACGGCCAACTGGCCTGGAATGACAAGGATGTGGTTGTTATCGGGCGCCGGGCTGCCTAGATTCCACCGCCGTGTGCAACGAGCACCGCTCGGGTACGTCCGCCGGCCCCGCACCACCGCACCACGCCGACGGACGGGGCGGAGTGCGCCGACCGCGTCCTGAGCGACATGATCCGCACCCCGCCTCGGGGGACCCCGGGTCCTGCGAGAGGGAACCACATGACCGCATGTGCCGATGACACCCGCAAGGTCCGTACGACCCGTACGACGGCGGTCCTCACCGGGGCCGCGCTGCTCGCCCCGCTCGGACTGCTCGCCGCGACCGGCGACGCCGCCGCGGCCGACGCCGGAGTGTGGGACCGCATCGCCTCGTGCGAGAGCGGCGGGAACTGGCACATCAACACCGGCAACGGCTACTACGGAGGACTCCAGTTCTCCGCGGGCACCTGGCGCGCCTACGGCGGCACGGCGTACGCGCCGACCGCGGACAAGGCGTCCAGGAGCGCGCAGATCGCCGTCGCCACCAAGGTCCAGCGCGCCCAGGGCTGGGGCGCCTGGCCCACCTGCTCGGCACGCGCCGGAGCCAGTGGCGGCGCGCCCGCGTCCTCGGGCGCGGCGAAGCCGGCTCCGGAGCCGAAGGTGTCGCAGCCGTCGAAGCCGTCCAAGCCGTCGAAGGCGCCGGCACGGGAGCCGGGCCACCCGAACCGCGGCGCGTCCCGCGGCGACTACACCGTCCGCGCCGGGGACACCCTGAGCACCATCGCCGCGCGGCACGGGACCACCTGGCGGCAGCTCTTCACCGCCAACAGGACCGCCATCGGCGGTGATCCCGACCTGATCATGCCCGGGCTGCGGCTCGACATCTGAGCCGTCGGCCGCAGCGCGGCCCGCGTCCCACCGGGGACGCGGGCCGCGCCCGGTCCTCCGACCGGGTGGGCCCGCGCGCCGCCCCGGGCGCGGTGCCCGGCCCGGCGTGGGCCCGCCGCCTAGCGTGGCGCGATGCTCGCCGTGTCGATCAAGCGCATCCGGTACGCGGCCGTGGCCGCCGCCGCCCTGGCCGTACTCGTCCCGGCGCGGGGGACCGCCGCACCCGCGCCGCTCCCCGGTCCCCAGGAGGTGTCCGCGCCGTACGACTGCGCGGCACGGGACTGGCCCTGGGGCTGTCTCGCCGAGTGCGAGAGCAGCGGCCGGTGGCACGCCAACACCGGGAACGGCTACTACGGAGGGCTGCAGTTCGGGCAGTCCACCTGGAAGGAGTTCGGCGGCCTCGCCTACGCCCCGCGCGCCGACCTGGCCACCCGCGAGGAGCAGATCAAGGTCGCCGCCCAGGTGCTGGCCGTCCAGGGCTGGGGTGCCTGGCCCCACTGCTCGAGGAAGTACGGGCTCGCCGGCCGGGTGCACGTGGTCAAGCCCGGCGAGACGCTGACGTCGATCGCCCGCAAGTACGGTGTCAAGGGCGGGCGCAAGGCGCTGAAGAAGGCCAACAAGCAGATGCTCGGGCCGCGTCCGGGCCCGCTGAACCCCGGCACGATGCTGCTCATCCCGAAGGGGGCCGGCCACGCCCGGGGTTCGGACCGCGTTCTGTTCGGTCCCCCGCTGCCGCCCCCGGATGCTCCCGCGTCCCAGGCGCCCGCCTCGGATCCGCTGCCGCCCGATCTGTCCGCGCTGTCACTTCTGCCGCCTCCCCGCTGAACACGACCGTCCCGCGCCGCAGTTCGTGCACGACCGCCGGCCGGGCCCCCGCCCCGCTCAGCTCCGGGGGCAGCCGCTGCTCGGCGACGACCACACACGCGTCGAGACCGACCAGCAGCGCGTACGTGCGCGCCGCGACCGCCGGGGACATGCCCTGCGCGGGCTCGTCGACGAGGACCACGCGCGCGTGTGCCAGCAGGACGCGGGAGAGCGCCAGCATCCGCTGCTCGCCGCCCGAGAGGGTGCCCGCGCGGCGGGGGAGCAGCGGTTCGAGCCGCGGGTAGGCGGCGAGCGCGGCCTCGAACGGCCGCCCGGACGCCGCCAGCCGGAGGTGCTCGCGGACGGTGAGCGAGCCGAAGACCGCCCCCCGTTCCGGGACCAGGCACAGCCCGCGCCGGGCCCGCTCGTACGCCGGCAGCCGGGTCACGTCGGCGCCGTCCCACACGACGGCGCCCCCGGACAGCGGGACCACCCCGGCGAGCGCGCGCAGCGCCGTCGTACGACCGGAGCCGTTGCGGCCGAGCAGCACGGTGAGGCCGGAGGACGGCGCGACGAGGCTGACGCCGTGCAGGGCCTCCAGGGGGCCGTAGCGCACGCGCGCGTGGCGCAGGGCGATGCTCACGCCTCACCCGCCGTGTGCAGCACACGCCCGGCGGGGCCGGAGGTGACGATCCGTCCGGCGGCCATGACGTGGACGGTGTGCGCGAGCTCGGCGACCAGGTCGAGGTCGTGCTCGACGACCAGCAGGGCGGTGCCGTCCGCCGCGAGGGCCCGCAGGACGCGGGCCAGCGCGGCCACTTCGGCGCTGTCGAGCCCGGCGGCGGGCTCGTCCAGCAGCAGGACGCGCGGGCTCCCCGCCAGGGCCCGGGCCAGCTCGACCCGGCGCAGGGTCCCCGTCGGCAGGTCCGCCGCGGGCAGGTCCCGCACCGGCCCGTCGAGCCCGAGCAGCCGCAACGCCCGCTCCACGGAGCCCGGACCGCCGGCCCGGCCCCGCTCGGCGCCGACCCGCACGTTGTCGGCGACGGTCAACGACGGGAAGACGGCGAGCTGCTGGAAGGTGCGCGCGATGCCGAGCCGGGTACGGGCGTGCGCCGCGAGCCCCGTGAGGTCGCGCGCGCCGTACGACACGGCTCCCGCGTCCGGCCGCATGGTCCCGGCCAGACAGTGGAACAGGGTGCTCTTGCCGGCGCCGTTGGGCCCGACGACCGCCGTGACGCGCCCGGGCCGCACCTCCAGGTCCACGCCCTCCAGAGCGGTGAAGCCGCCGTAGCGCACGAGCAGACGACGGGCACGGAGCACGCGGGCCGAATCCCCGCGGGGAGGTGCCGGGCGCGAACCGCCGGACCCCCGGGGGGTGTCGGTCCGGGGGCCGGCGGACACCGGCACGGACGGGGCCGGGCGCCCGGCGTCCGATGTCGGCGTGCCCTTCCGTGCGGGGGGTGGCGCGGGCGAACCCCCGGCGTGGGACGGGGCGGGGGGCGTTACCGCACGAACGGCGGCCGGCCTGCCCGTCGCACCGGCCGGGACGGGCCCCCGCGGCGGTGCCGGTGCCCGTGCGCCCGCCGCCCGCAGCCGCTCGCGCAGCCGCGCTCCCCGCTCGGTCAGCACCGGCCGCCGTGGAGGACCCGCACGGGCCGCCGCCCTCCGCAGGGCCTCGTACGGGCCGTCGGGGAAACGGCCCGCCAGGACGGCGAGGACGCCGATCACGGCGGCGGCGACCCCGCCCCGGGCGCCGGCGTCGAGGCCCACCAGCAGTGCCGCCGCGAGGAGGGCGCCGAGCACGCTGTCGGCGCCGAGGACGACCACCGCGGCGAACCAGAGGAGGCCGCGGACGGGGTCGTAGGCGGCGGGGTCGAAGGCGCGCAGCCCCACGCCGAGCATGCCGCCGCCGAGCGCGGCGAGCGCGGCGCCCGCGACGAACGCCGCCAGCTTCAGCGCCGGGACGGGCACTCCGGCGGCCGAGGCACCCCACTCGTGGTCGCGCATGGCCGCCAGGGCGCGGCCGGTACGGCCGCGGCGCAGGGCGCCGACCGCCCATAACGCGCCTGCCAGCAGGGCGAGTTCGAGGACGTAGTACGCGCGGTCGCCGTCGAAGCCCGCCGGACGGCCGAGCGTCAGCCCCGACGTCGCGTACGGCTGGGTGAAGACGAAGCGGCTCACGCCGACCCCGACCGCGAAGGTCGCGAGCGCCAGGGCCAGACCGTGACGGCTGATCGCCGGCCGGCCGGTGAGCAGGCCCAGCGGTGCCACCAGGACGACGGCGACGGCCAGCGCGGCGAGTTCCGGCAGGTCAGGCACGCCGGGGAAGCGGCCCGCCGCGAGCAGCGCCGTGAACAGGGCACCCAGACCCGCGTACGCGGCCTGCCCGAGCGAGATCTGGCCGCCGCGGCCCGTCACGACGACCAGGGAGAGCAGCACCACCCCGAGGGCCGGGACCTGGACGGACGTGTGCAGGTCGGAACCGGCGAAGCCGAGGGGGAGCAGGAAGAGGACCACCGCCACGATCCGGGCGCCGGCCGGGACCGGGACGCGTGCCGAGGCGGTGCGGGGGAGGGCGGTACGGCCCCCGATGCCGGGCAGGACGAGGGCGGCGACCAGCAGGGCGACCACGAAGAGGTTGGCGCCCACCGCCTGAAGCAACGGCTCGGCCCCTCCCGGCGGGTGCAGCCGGGTCAGCTGGCTCTGCGCCACCCCGACACCGAGGGCCACCACGACGGCCACGGGCAGACTGCGCATCCGGGCGGCCACCGCGACCGCCATCACCTCCATGACGAGGAGCGGCATGCCGTACGGGTCGAGACGCACGTACGGCGCGAGCAGCACGCCCGTCAGCCCCGCCGTGAACGAGCCGAACGCCCAGCCCGCCGCGGCCACCCGGTCGGCGTCGACGCCCCACAAAGCGGCCAGTCGGCGGTCGTCGACGACGGCCCGCAGCTCGCGGCCGAAGCGGGTGGAGCGGGTGACCCCCGTGACGGCCGCGGCCAGCACCAGCGCCGCGGCCAGCTGCCCCCAGGGGTCGGCGGGCACCGGCGCCGGCGCGTCGGAGCGCGCTCCGGTGCCCCAGACCAGCGCGGCCCCGCCGACCAGCAGCACGAAGACACCGAGGGAGGCGACGAGCGTGCGGGCGGGGTCGGTGCCGAGCACGGCCAGGGGCCGGAAGACGAACCGCTCCAGGACCACGCCGATACCGGGCGCCACGACCAGCAGGGTGACCGCCGCCGAGACGGCGAGGGGCCAGTGCCACTCGACCGTGAACTGGCGCAGCAGGTACGCGCAGACCATCGCGATCGCGCCGTGCGCGAAGTTCAGCACCCCGGTCGCGCGGTGGGTGACGATCAGTCCGATGCCGGTCAGGGCGGCGGCGCCGCCGACCGAGAGCCCGGCCAGGGTCAGGTCGTACGTCAGGGACGCCATCAGTCGGTCCGGGCGGCCGGGGGCGGTTCGCAGACCGGGCAGGGGCCGAGCCCGCCGCCCGCCAGGTCCCGCGCGTCCGCCGGCACCGCCTCGGGCTTCCCGGCCACCAGCGGACAGTCCGCGCGGTGCCACAGCGTCCCGCCGGGCAGCGTCAGCAGCTCGCCGCTCGTGGCGAGAGGCGCGGCCCCGGCCTGCCCGGACCCGTCCGCACCGGCCGGCTCGTCCGCCACCAGCAGGCCGTACAGCTCCTCGATCCGCGCCGCCGCCCGCGCGTTCCCGGCGTGGGCGAGCAGCACCGCGCCCGCGACGATCAGGGCGGCCCCGGGCACCGTGCACGAGGCCAGGTACGGCAGTTGCCGCTCCGCGAACCGCTCGCCCGAGACGCCGTACCAGCCGATGACGCACAGCACCGCCCCGACGGCGAGTGCGGCCCACCCGGCCCACAGGACGGGGTGCGCAGTCCGCAGTCGAGCAGTCCGCATCCGGGCTCCCACGTCGTCACGTCATGTGTCTGTCCATGTCGGCCGATGGCTTGCACTATGCCTTCTGGAAGCCGACCCCGAAAGCTCCGGGCGCACACGGTCCGGACCGACACCCGGTGGTGAGCCAGATGGTTCTCGGGAGCGATGCCAGGCGGAGCGGTGTGCGGGGGGTGACGGCGGCCGTGGCGCTCGCGCTGGCCGCGTCCCTCACGGCGTGCGGCGACGACAGCGGGGGCCGGGACACGACCGTCCCCACGCCCTCCGTCGAGCGGCCGACCGGCACGGAGTCCGGCGCGACGGCGCCGTCCGACACGGCGGCGGCGGAGAAGGAGATCAGGCGGAACTGGCGGAAGTTCTTCGACCCCGCCGTCCCCACCGCCGACAAGCGGGCCGTCCTGGAGAACGGCGACGAGATGACCGGGGTACTCAAGGGCTTCGACGGGGACGAGCGGGGCGAGCAGGTCGAGGCGAAGGTCGAGAAGGTCGAGTTCACCTCCGCGACCGGGGCGGACGTGACGTACGCGCTCACCCTGAAGGGCGCCACCGCGCTGCCCGGCGCCTCCGGGACGGCCGTCGAGCAGGACGGCACCTGGAAGGTCTCCGTCAAGACGCTCTGCGCACTGGTCCAGCTGAGCGGCAACACGTCCCCGGGGCCGGGCTGCTGACCCGCGTGCGGCCCGGGACTGCCCTCGCCGCGGGCTTGGTGCTGCTGCTGGGCACGGCCTGCGGCAGCCGCCTCCCCGAGAGCGACTTCGAGGACCGGCCGACGCCCACCGGACGGGACGCCGCCCCGATCCGCGTGGGCATCCTCACGAGCGCCACCAGTCCCGTCGGCGGCTCCGCGTTCACCGGCCCGCGCGACGGCGCCAAGGCGTTCTTCGACCGGCTGAACGCGCGCGGCGGCATCGCCGGCCGCACGGTCGAGGTCCGCACGTGCGACGACGGCGGCAGCGGGGTCGGCAACAACGAGTGCGTGCACCGGCTCGTCGACGAGGACCACGTCGTCGCGCTCGTCGC
Organism: Streptomyces sp. NPDC028308; assembly: GCF_055565855.1. Lineage (NCBI taxonomy): Bacteria > Bacillati > Actinomycetota > Actinomycetes > Kitasatosporales > Streptomycetaceae > Streptomyces > Streptomyces sp. NPDC028308. The sequence continues at coordinate 444,950 of NZ_JBVHTO010000006.1, read as the reverse complement.
CACCACCGCGCTGGACTACGCCGGAGCCTCCCGCGTCTCCCGCGCGGGCGTGCCCGACATCGGCGGCGAGCCCATCGGAGCCGCCTACGACACCTACCCGCACCTGTACGGCATCTACGGCAGCCTCGCGCCCCGCACCGGCAGTCCCGGCTGGGACGGGAAGCTCTACGGCGGTACCGAGGTCTACCGCTACTTCAAGCGGGAGCACGGCGCCCGCACGGCCGCGGTGGTCTCCTACAACCAGGCCGCGTCCGCCGCCTACGCCCGCCTCGTCGTCCGGGGCCTGAAGGCCGAGGGGTACCGCGTGGTCGGCGAGCAGGTCGACTTCGCGCTGCCCAACTTCCGGGCCGCTGCGGCCGACCTGAAGAAACAGGGCGCCGACCTGGTCTTCGACGCCCTGGACACCCACGGCAACAGCAGGCTGTGCGCGGCGATGGACGACGTCGGCGCCGAGGTGACCGCCAAGGTCACCAACGTGCAGAACTGGACGTCCACCGTCCCCGAGGACTTCAAGGACGCGCCGCGCTGCCGCAACGCCCTGTGGGCGACCGGATCCAGCCGCAACCACGAGGACACCGGGCACCCGGCCGTACGGGAGTTCCGGGACGCCACCAAGGGGCTGGGCAGCCACTCCCAGTGGCAGCTGGAGGGCTGGGCCGCCGCCAGGTGGTTCACCGACGCCGCCCGGTCGTGCGCGCCGACGGGCGTCACGCGCGCGTGCGTCGACCGGTTCATGAACCGCGGCACGCCGTACACGGCCGGCGGACTGCTGCTCCCCGTCACCTACGAGCGGCTGACCGAGCCCCCGAAGAGCCGCCGGAGCTGCGTCTCGGTGGCCCGCTGGAAGGACGGCGAGGGCTGGGTGAGCCAGGGCGACATGAACCGCACCTGCTTCGACGTACCGCAGCTGTCCTACCGCCCCTGATGCACAACACCGCCCAAAGGTTCCCGAATCCACCTACCGATAGGGCATCCGTTCGGGCACAACACGGTGTTGGTGCCCAACCCCGCACCCGATCTATGGGTCTGACCATGCGGTAGGTGGACGAGACAGGAGAACCCAGGGGATTCGGGGACGCATGCATATTTCCTTCCTGATACACAACGCGTACGGCATCGGAGGGACCATCCGGACGACGTACAACCTCGCCGGCACGCTCGCGCAGCAGCACGACGTCGAGATCGTCTCCGTCTTCCGCCACCGCGACGAGCCCGTCTTCGCACCCGACCCGCGTATCCGGCTGCGGCACCTCGTCGACCTGCGCGCGGACGGCGCCGGGCACGACGGCGACGATCCGGCCGCGCGTCGCCCGGCCGCCGTCTTCCCGCGCGCCGAGGGCCGCTACGAGCAGTACAGCGCGCTCACCGACCGGCGCATCGCCGAGCACCTCACGAGCGTCGAGGCCGACGTCGTGGTCGGCACCCGGCCCGGTCTGAACGTCCACCTGGCCCGCCAGACAAGGCGCGGACCGGTGCGCGTCGGGCAGGAGCACCTCACCCTGGACAGCCACTCGCCCGCACTGCGCCGGCAACTGCGCGCCGCCTACCCGCGGCTCGACGCCCTCACCACGACCACCGAGGCGGACGCCCGCGCCTACCGAAGCCGGATGCGGCTGCCCGGGGTCCGGGTCGAGGCCGTGCCCAACCCGGTGCCCGCCCCCGGCGTCGAGCCGGCGGACGGCCTCGGCAAGTGGGTCGTCGCCGCGGGCCGGCTCGTGCCGGTGAAGCGGTACGACCTGCTGATCAGCGCCTTCGACCGGGTGCGCGCCCAGCGCCCGGACTGGCGGCTGCGGATCTACGGCGGCGGCAGGCAGAAGGACCGGCTGCGCGCCCTGATCGACGAACTGGGCCTCTACAACCACGTGTTCCTGATGGGCCCGGCCCACCCCATCGAACCGGAGTGGGCCAAGGGCTCCATCGCCGCGGTCACCTCCAGCCTGGAGTCCTTCGGCATGACCATCGTCGAGGCCATGCGCTGCGGTCTGCCCGTGGTGTCCACGGACTGCCCGCACGGCCCCGGCGAGATCATCGACAACGGTGTCGACGGCCGTCTCGTCGAGGTCGGGAACGCGGCGGCCGTCGCCGAGGGACTGCTGGAACTCATCAACGACGACGGGCTGCGGCTGCGGATGGCCGACGCGGCGCTCAAGGACTCCGAACGCTTCGATCCGGCCCGCATCGCCGAGCGCTACGAGTCGATGTTCTCCGGCCTGTCGCGGCGGGGCGGCTCCGGCTTCGGCGGCCGGGTGCGCGGATCGCTGCACCGCACGCGCGGAACGCTGCTCAGCGGTGCGTATGCCGTTCGGGATGCCGGACGCCCGGCCCGGACCAAGGGGAGTGCCGCGTGAGGACGCCCGAACGGACCACACCCCGGCGATCCGGCGAGGACACCGCCGTGCCGCCGCGCGCCGACTGCATCGCCGACTCCGCGGGCGGACTGACCTTCGACGTCACGGAGACGGGGGAACCGGGCGACGCGCTCCTGGTGCTCCGCCGCCGCGAGGGCACCGAGGAGATCAGCCTGCCGCTGACCCCGGCGGCGGACGGCCGGCTGCGCGCCGCGCTGCCCAGCAGCGTCGCCCTGCCCGAGGGCCGCTGGGACGCGTACGCCAGAGCTGCCGGCGGCGAACCGCGGCGCCTCGCGCCGGGCGTCAACGACCTGCGCTCGCTCGTCGACCGGATGCCCGGCGGCTCCCGCGGCCACGTCGCCGTCCGCATCCCGTACACGACCAAGCACGGCAACCTCACCGTCCGCAGCTGGCTGCGCGCACCGCACGCCGAGGCCGGTGAACTGCTCATCGAGAAGAGCGAGTTGAGGGTGCACGGCCGGGTGTACGGCACCTCGTGCACGCCGGACGCGTACGCGGAGCTGCGGCACCGGCACGCCGGATCCGTGGTGCGCGCCGAAGTGGACGCGGCGCAGGCCCGGTTCACCCTCGCCCTGTCCTACGAGGCCCTGGCGCCCGGCATCTGGGACCTGTGGCTGCGTCCGGCGGGGGAGGACGGGCCCCGGGTGCGGATCGCGCGGCTGCTCGACGACGTCGCCGACAAGAAGCGGATCTTCACGTACCCCAGGACCGGCCTGGAGACGGAGCACGGCCCGGTGCGCGCCGGGCCCTACTACACGCGGGACAACGACCTGTCCGTGGCGGTGACCCCGGCCGGCTGACCGACGGTGATCCTCGGCCCGCCGGTGTCGCCTCGCGGACCGTCCCTGTCCGCGAGGGCTGGCAGACTCGGCGCCATGTTGGAGACCTCGGCACGCCTGCTGCGCCTGCTGTCACTGCTCCAGGCGCACCGCGAGTGGTCCGGCGCCGACCTGGCGGACCGGCTCGGTGTCACGCCCAGGACCGTCCGCCGCGACGTCGACCGGCTGCGCGAACTCGGCTACCCGGTCAACGCCAGTCCGGGCACCGGAGGCGGCTACCAGCTCGGCGCGGGAGCCGAGCTGCCGCCCCTGCTGCTGGACGACGAGGAGGCGGTGGCCGTGGCCGTCGGACTGCGGCAGGCCGCCGGGCAGGGCATCGAGGGCATCGGCGAGACGTCGGTGCGCGCCCTCGCCAAGCTGGAACAGGTCCTGCCGCACCGGCTGCGCCGCCGGGTGGGCGCCTTGACCGCGTTCACCGTGCCGATGCTGCGGGGCCCGCAGGCGTCCACCGTGGACCCCGGCGTGCTGACCGAACTCGCCAACGCCTGCCGGGACTGCGAGCGGCTGCGCTTCGAGTACCTCGACCACGGCGGCTCCCCGACACGGCGCACCGTGGAGCCGCACCGCCTGGTCTGCTCCGAGCGCCGCTGGTACCTGTTCGCCTGGGACGTCGACCGGGACGACTGGCGGACGTTCCGGGTGGACCGCATCACGCCCAGGCCGCCGCACGGACCGCGCTTCACGCCCCGCACCCCGCCCGCCGGGGACCTGGCCGACCACGTCGCGCGGGGCGTCTCCACGCGCGCGTACGCCACCCACGCGGTCGTCCGGCTGCTCGTGCCGCTCCAGGAGGCTCAGGAACGCGTCTCGCCCTCGGCCGGGACGCTGGAGGCGGAGGGCGAGGACAGCTGCCTGCTGCGCACCGGGGCCGCCGGCATCGAGCTGATGGTCGTGCACATCCTGATGATGGACTTCGCCTTCGAGGTGCTCGAACCGCCCGAGCTCCTCGACGCGGTCAGGACGGCCCGGGACCGTCTGACGGACGCTCTTGACCGAAGCGCAGCTGCGGACTCCCCTCCTGCCCCGACCGGGTCTGCGGCGGGGTGATCGCCGAGAACGCCGGATGGTGCAGGTCGAACGCCGGTGACTCGGAGCGGATCCGGGGCAGCGTCACGAAGTTGTGCCTCGGGGGCGGGCACGAGGTCGCCCACTCCAGCGAGCGTCCGAAGCCCCAGGGGTCGTCGACGCCGACCGGCGTGCCGTGCTTCGCCGTGCGCCAGACGTTGTAGAGGAACGGCAGGGTGGACGTGCCGAGAAGGAAGGCACCGATCGTCGAGACGGTGTTGAGCGCCGTGAATCCGTCGGCGGCCAGATAGTCGGCGTACCGGCGCGGCATGCCCTCGGCGCCCAGCCAGTGCTGCACCAGGAACGTGGTGTGGAAGCCGATGAACAGCGTCCAGAAGTGGATCTTCCCGAGCCGTTCGTCGAGCATCTTCCCGGTGAACTTGGGCCACCAGAAGTGGAATCCGGCGAAGGTCGCGAAGACCACGGTGCCGAACACCACGTAGTGGAAGTGCGCGACGACGAAGTACGTGTCGGTGACGTGGAAGTCGAGCGGCGGAGAGGCCAGGATCACCCCGGTCAGACCGCCGAAGAGGAACGACACCAGGAAGCCCGTCGCCCACAGCATCGGCGTCTCGAAGGACAGCGAGCCCTTGAGCATGGTGCCGGTCCAGTTGAAGAACTTGACGCCCGTCGGGACCGCGATCAGGAACGACATGAAGGAGAAGAACGGCAGCAGCACCGCGCCCGTCGCGAACATGTGGTGCGCCCACACGACCACCGAGAGCCCGGTGATCGCCATCGTCGCGCCGACCAGGGTGAGATAGCCGAAGACCGGCTTGCGGCTGAAGACCGGGATGATCTCCGTGATGATCCCGAAGAACGGCAGCGCGATGATGTAGACCTCGGGATGCCCGAAGAACCAGAACAGGTGCTGCCACAGCAGCGCACCGCCGTTGCCCGCGTCGAACACCTGCGATCCGAAGCGCCGGTCCGCCTCCAGGACCAGCAGCGCCGCCGCCAGCACCGGGAAGGCGAACAGGACGAGGATCGAGGTGAAGAGGACGTTCCAGGTGAAGATCGGCAGGCGGAACATCGTCATGCCGGGGGCGCGCATGCCGACGATGGTCGTGATGAAGTTGACCGCGCCGAGGATGGTGCCGAAGCCGGCCAGCGCGAGGCCCATGATCCACAGGTCGGCGCCGATGCCCGGCGACCGTTCCAGGCCGTTGAGCGGGGCGTAGGCGAACCAGCCGAAGTCCGCGGGCCCCTCGGGCACGGCCAGCGAGCTGAGGACGATCAGGCCGCCGAAGAGGAACAGCCAGTACGACAGCATGTTGAGCCGGGGGAAGGCGACGTCCGGCGACCCGATCTGCAGCGGCATGATCTCGTTGGCGAAGCCCGCGAAGGTCGGCGTCGCGAAGAGCAGCAGCATGATCGTGCCGTGCATCGTGAACATCTGGTTGAACTGGTGGTTGTCCATCACCTGGAGTCCCGGCCGGGCCAGTTCGGCGCGCATCAGCAGCGCCATGACCCCTCCGACGAGGAAGAACGCGAACGACGTGATCAGGTAGAGGTGCCCGATCTTCTTGTGGTCCGTGGTGGTCAGCCAGTCCACGACCAGCCGTCCCGGCCGCCTCGCCGGTACGGGTCGTGCCGCCGCCCGCGCGGTTCTCGTGCCCATCGCCCGCCCCTTCGCTCGTCGCGTCCCGGGCCCCGCTGAAGCAGACGCCATGATGCTCGCGCCGCCCGTGCTCCGACAGGGGGCGTGCGGGGGTTCTGTCCGGGAACCGCGTATTTCCCTGCCCGGCAGGTATCCGTGAGGGGCCCCGGATTGGGCCCGGGAAAAGTGCGGTGGGACGGCGACGCACGCTCTTTCGCGCGGCCAATTCAGGGCTTCCGGAAGCGCACCGGGAATTCCCCGCGGCGGCTCGCGGAACGTGCCCGGAACCCCTCGAACGTGTGACGCGGTTAGGCCGAAACGCGTGTCGTGATCCTGTGACAGAAGTGTGACCGTGGGGGGACGTGTGACGCATGGTGGCCGATCCGGGCTTCCCCGGCCGCGAGGCGCCGCCTAACGTGGCGTGCATGGCACCCATTCCCACGACCCCGCCCGCAGAGCCCGACGACAGCCCGGACAGCTACGTCGGACTGGAGGCGAACAGCGCCGAGGACCGCGCCCGCGAGCGCGGCTGGACCACGGTGCGCTCGCTGCCCCCGGGCTCGATCATCACCATGGAGTACCGCGTGGGGCGGCTGAACTTCGAGGTCGCCGACGGCACGGTCACCCGCTGCTGGAAGGGCTGAGGGCACCGCCCCGGGCACGGCCCGGACGGCCCCGGCACGGCACGCGGCACGACGAAGGCCCCCGGCTCGTCAGGTACCGGGGGCCTTCGTCGTGCGGGGAGGGGTGTGCGTACCGGCCCCGCGGTTCTTGGCTCAGCCGCCCGTGACGGGGCGGGCCGAGGTGCCGGTGGTGCGCGGCGCGCGGTCCGAGTGCGGCGGCCTGCGGCTGCCGACCGGGGTGACCGGGGTGCGTTCCGAGCGCGCGGTGTGCGGACCGGGGGCCAGGTGGGCGGGCGCCCGGGGCGGCCGGGTCGGGGCGGTCTCGCGGGCGAGGGTCTGGCCCTCGTCGGCGGCGGGCTGCGTGACCATGACCGGCGCGCCGACCGGCGAGGCGGCCGGGACTGGGGCGGTGCCGCCGCGACGGCTGCGCCAGGCGTCGCGCAGCGCGAAGATCCAGTCCTCGGCGCGGGCGATCAGCGGCTCGAACCAGGGCAGCGCCAGCAGGATCAGCAGACCCGCGGCCCAGCCCAGGAGCACGTCGCTCAGCCAGTGCGTACCGAGGTAGACGGTGGTGAGGCCGACGCCGAGCGAGGTGACCGCCGACAAGGCGGACAGCCAGCGCCTGGCCCGCGGGGTCGACGCCAGATAGGCGAGGATGCCCCAGGTCACCACGGCGTTCGCGGTGTGTCCCGAAGGAAATATGTCGCCGCCGAGCCCCATCTCGTTCGAGCCGATGGTGATGGCGTAGTGCGGTCCGAGGCGGCCCATGCCGATCTTCGCGGCGCCCACCGTGATGTTCAACAGGAGCAGCGAGGCGCCCAGCGTGAGCAGCGGGCGCAGGGTGTGCTGCCGCCAGGAGCGCCAGCCGAGCCAGGCGCAGACCATCACGGCGGTGGGGCCGCGCTGCCCTAGCACCACGTAGTAGTCGAGGAACGCGTGGATCTCCGGCCACTGCTGGTACGGGCGGAAGAACATGACCTGCCAGTCGAAGCGGACCAGCCACGAGGTGATCGCGACGGCCCACACGATGGCCACGTAGAAGGCCAGGGTCGCGGCGAGGAGCACGACCCTGTGCCGGCTCATCCTCGGTACGGGGATGTGGGCCGGCCGTTCCGGCTCACGGTCCAGCCGGGCGAAGACCCGCTCCAGACGGGTGAGGTTTCGTTCGGTACGCACTCAATCGACGTTACAGCGAGTGAGCTGTGCTCCTCCCCGATACACCGGCTTTGTGATGACGATGTGATGTGGGATTGCTCTCAGCGGGCGAATTGTTTCTGTGGTTTCGCTATTCGTGCGCGGGTTCGGCCTTCAATTCCTTTGATCATTCCGTGTCGTCGTTATTTGGCTCTTATGAATTCGTTCACCGCGCGTCGGGGCGGAATTGGCCGGACGCTCACCGAGGGTCCCCGCCCGCTCACGACCCGAGGAGTGACCGGACCGGCACCGTGCGTCGCTGACCTCGGAGAACGGCGCCCCGGAGCGTGGCGCACGCCACACCGGGCCCGCGAGAACGTGAGAGGTCCACCACGTGACACCCGGCGGAACTCGCGTACGCTGACCGTTCACTCGCCTTTCGTTGCGTGGGCCCGGGAGCCGCTCCTTCCGCGCCGCAGCCGCAGGGAGTCCCCACCCCGCGGTTTCCGCCGAGGCGAGGGAACATCTGGGAGGTACGTACATGTCCGGGACGACCACGGCCGCTGCGCGTCGCCGTCGGGAGACCGGGGCCGGTGCCAACCGCTGGGTCGTCCTCGTGGTGCTGTGCGTCAGCCTGCTGCTCGTCGCCGTCGACGCGACCGTGCTGCACGTCGCGGTGCCGGCCGTCACCGAGGACCTCAGGCCCGGTGGGATCGAACTGCTCTGGATCGTCGACGTCTACCCACTCGTCTGCGCCTCGCTGCTCATCCTCTTCGGCACGCTGGGTGACCGCGTCGGGCGCAGACGCATCCTGCTCCTCGGTTACGCCCTCTTCGGCGTCGCCTCGGCCCTAGCGGCCTTCGCGGACACCGCGCAGATACTGATCGCGGCCCGCGCGCTGCTCGGCGTCGGCGGGGCGATGATCATGCCCGCGACGCTGTCGATCCTGCGCCAGGTCTTCCCCGACCGCCGCGAGCGGGCGCTCGCCATCGGCATCTGGAGCGCGGTCGCCGCCGTCGGCGCGGCCGTCGGGCCGCTGCTCGGCGGCTTCCTCCTGGAGCACTTCTGGTGGGGCTCCGTCTTCCTGGTCAACATCCCGCTGATGCTGGTCAGCCTGCCGGTCGGCCGCTGGCTGCTGCCCGAGTCGACCGGCGACCGCAACGGCCCCTGGGACGTCGTCGGCGCCCTGATGGCCGCCGCCGGTCTCTTCGGCGTCGTCTTCGGGGTGAAGCGGCTCGGCGGCGGCGAGCCGCCCCTGAGCCCGGTCACGCTGCTGCCCCTGCTGGTGGGCGGCGTCCTGCTGGCCGCCTTCGTACGCCGGCAGCGGCGCCGCGAGCAGCCACTGGTCGACCTGCGGATGTTCAAGAGGCCCGCGTTCAGCACCTCGGTCGGCTGCATCGTCCTCGCCATGCTCGCGCTGGTCGGTCTGGAGCTGATCGCCGCCCAGTACCTCCAGCTCGTGCTGGACCTCTCTCCGCTGGAGACCGGGCTGCGGCTGCTGCCGCTCACCGTCGCCGCGATGGCGGCGGGACTGTTCGGCGCCAACATGCTGCGCCGGTTCGGGCCGCGCACGATGGTCTGCGTCGGCTTCTGCGTCACGGCGGCCGCGGTGGTCACCCTCACCGCGATGGGCGGGCACGACAACCCCGGACTGCTGCTCTTCGGCTTCGTGCTGCTCGGCTTCGGCCTGGAGACCACGCTCTTCGGCGCCTACGAGTCCATGCTCAGCGAGGCGCCGCCCGCGCAGGCCGGCGGGGCCGCCGCGATCGGCGAGACCTCGTACCAGCTGGGCGCCGGTATCGGTATCGCCCTGCTGGGCAGCGTGATGAACGCCGCCTACACCCCGGGGCTCTCGTCCGTGCCGGGTGTCCCGGCCGCCGACTCCGCCGCGGCGGGCCACTCGCTGGGCGAGGCGTACGAGGTCGCGGCGCGGCTCGGCGGTCCCACGGGCGAGGCCCTGCGGCACGCGGCGCGCGACTCCTTCGTGCACGGGCTCCACATGACCCTGCTGGTGAGCGCGGGGCTGCTGCTGCTCGGGGCCGTCATGGCGCTGCGGCTGCCCCGGGTCATGGAGTGCGGGGCCCCGGTCGCGGGCCCGGCCGAGGTGCCCTCGCCCAGGGAGGCCGCCGATTCCCGTACCGCACGGGAGTCGCGCGTCTCCGCGTAGGCCGCCTTGCGGGAGGCCGCCCGGGGTCGGGTGGCTCTGGACTTGCGGGACACTGCCTCGTAACGTCGGCTCCGCAGCCGTAACTAACACCGCTAGTTTTCGCGTGCCGGAGGTTCTGCCATGTCCGCGTCCTCGAAGTCGCCGTCCTTCGACCCCGCCGACCCGCTGGGCATCGACGATCTGCTGGACGCGGAGGATCTGGCGGTCCGCGACACCGTGCGGACCTGGGCGGCGGACCGCGTGCTGCCGCACGTCGCCGAGTGGTACGAGAAGGGCGAGTTGCCGGGCATCCGCGAGCTGGCCCGGGAACTCGGCGGGATCGGGGCGCTCGGGATGTCCCTCCAGGGGTACGGGTGCGCCGGGGCCACCGCCGTGCAGTACGGGCTCGCCTGCCTGGAGCTGGAGGCCGCGGACTCCGGTATCCGCTCGCTCGTCTCCGTGCAGGGTTCCCTCGCGATGTACGCGATCCACCGCTTCGGGTCCGAGGAGCAGAAGCAGCGCTGGCTGCCGTCGATGGCCTCGGGCGAGGTCATCGGGTGCTTCGGGCTCACCGAACCCGACCACGGCTCCGACCCGGCCGGCATGCGGACCCACGCCAAGCGCGACGGCGGGGACTGGGTGCTCAACGGGCGCAAGATGTGGATCACCAACGGGTCGGTCGCCGGGGTCGCCGTCGTATGGGCGCGGACCGACGACGGGATCCGCGGGTTCGTCGTGCCCACCGACGCACCCGGCTTCTCGGCACCCGAGATCAAGCACAAGTGGTCGCTGCGGGCCTCGGTCACCAGCGAGCTGGTCCTGGACGACGTACGGCTGCCCGCCGACGCGGTACTGCCCGAGGTCACCGGGCTGAAGGGGCCGCTCAGCTGCCTCTCGCACGCGCGCTACGGAATCGTGTGGGGCTCGATGGGCGCCGCGCGGGCCAGTTTCGAGTCCGCGCTCGCCTACGCGAAGACGCGTGAGCAGTTCGGACGGCCCATCGGGGGCTTCCAGCTCACCCAGGCCAAGCTCGCCGACATGGCGCTCGAACTGCACAAGGGGATTCTGCTCGCCCATCACCTGGGGCGGCGCATGGACGCCGGACGGCTGCGTCCCGAGCAGGTGAGCTTCGGCAAGCTGAACAACGTCCGGGAGGCGATCGAGATCTGCCGCACCGCGCGCACGATCCTCGGCGCCAACGGGATCTCGCTGGAGTACCCGGTCATGCGGCACGCCACGAACCTGGAGTCGGTGCTCACCTACGAGGGCACCGTCGAGATGCACCAGCTCGTGCTGGGCAAGGCGCTCACCGGACTCGACGCCTTCCGGTGACACGGTCCCCGTGACCGGTGCACCGGAAGGCGGGGCCGGTGAGCGGCCCTGCCTCAGCTCTGGTTGAAGAAGCCGTCCGCCGGACGGCCCGCGGCCTCGCCGCTGACGATCTCCGTGTGGGCGGGAGTCAGCAGGAAGACACGGTTGGCGACCCGCTCGATCGTGCCGCGCAGGCCGAAGGTCAGGCCGGCCGCGAAGTCCACCACGCGCTTGGCGTCGGCGGGCTCCATGGACGTGAGGTTCATGATGACCGGGACACCGTCCCGGAAGAGCTCGCCGATGCCGCGTGCGTCCCGGAAGCTGTCGGGGGTCACCGTGCCGATCCGGCGGCCCTTCTCCTCGGCCGTCTCGGAAGCGACCTTCACGCGCGGGTCGGTGACCCAGGCATCGCCGGACTCCTGTCCTTCGGCGTAGTCGTCGTCGTAGTAACGCTCGTCATCGTTGTCGTCGACGAGGCCAAGCCAGGCACTCGCCTTGCGCACCGATCCCATGGACGCCTCCTCTCACAGCGGTCTTTCTTGCTTTCCGCATCCCCATGGTCGTCCATGATGCGGATGTCGCGCCAAGTGGATAGACGCCGCGCGGGGGTTTCGTGACGGTACTGGTGCACAGCGAATCCGTCGAGAGCCCGCGTTTCCCAAGGGTCGTGATGTAAACGGCTGCTGACTAGGAGTGAAATATGATTCTTCACGGCGTACGGGTGACGAGAGGTGCGTACGGGTGAACGGAGGGGTCGATACGATGCCGCAGCTCAACGTCGTACGAGACACGGGGGAGTGTCGTGTTCGGAATCGTCCGGCCCTGCAGGCATCGCCTGACGGAGGGTCTGAAGACGCAGTGGATGGCGCATTTGTGCGGACTCTGTCTCGCGCTGCGCGGTGACCACGGTCAGTTCGCGAGGATCGTCACCAATTATGACGGGCTGCTGATATCCGTTCTGACGGAAGCTCAGGCCGGCGGCGCCACCGCCGGCAGGCGCACCGCGGGGCCCTGTCCGCTCCGCGGGATGCGGACGGCGTCCGTCGCGCAGGGCGAGGGCGCGCGGCTCGCGGCCGCCGTCTCGCTGGTCCTGGCCGCCGCCAAGGTCCGCGACCATGTCACGGACGGTGACGGCCTCTTGGCCCGCAGGCCGGTCGCCCTCGCCGCACGCCGGGTCGCCGCCGGCTGGGACAGGGCCGGGACGCGCACCGGTTCGGCCGTCGGCTTCGACACCGCCGTCCTCCTCGACGCCGTGGACCGGCAGGCCGGTGTCGAGGCGCTCGCCGGCCCCGGCACCCCGCTCCTGGCGGTCACCGAGCCCACCGAGACCGCGACCGCCGCGGCCTTCGCGCACACCGCCGTCCTCGCCGGACGCCCGGGCAACGCGGCGCCCCTCGCCGAGGCCGGGCGCCTCTTCGGACGGCTCGCGCACCTGCTGGACGCCGTCGAGGACCGGGAGGCCGACGCCGCCTCGGGCGCCTGGAACCCCCTGACGGCCACCGGCACACCGCTCACCGAGGCGCGGCGTCTCGCCGACGACGCGCTGCACGGCATCCGGCTCGCCCTGCGCGAGGTGGAGTTCGCCGACGGGCGGCTGGCGCACGTGCTGCTCGCGCACGAGCTGGAGCGCTCGGTGGACCGCGCCTTCGGCACGGCCGGGTGCGGGCACGGGGACGGGCACCCCGGCGGGGCGGACGGCGCGTTCGGACCGCCGCCGCAGCAGGGAGCACCGCACGGACCCGACACGCGGAATCCGTACGGCACCGGCAACCCCTTCGGCGGCGGGCCCTCGCTCCGGCCGCCGGGACCGGGCAGGCGCGGCCTCTGGGCGGGGTGTGCCGCGGCGATCGGCCTGTGCTGCACCTGCAAGGTGTGCTGCGCCGACGAGTACGAGGGACCGTGGTCACGGCAGCGGCGCGAGGGATGGTGCAACAACTGCGACTGCTGCGACGGGTGCGACTGCTGCGAATGCTGTGAGTGCTGCTCCTGCTGCGACTGCTGAGCGCGCGGGGTCCGGGGCTCAGGGAAGGCGGCCCCGGGCCCCGCGGGCCGCCCGGACCGGCCCCGGATCTCAGTCCTTGATCTCGGGCGGCGAGATCTGCGACTTCTCGATGCCCGAGCCGGTCGTCCCCCACTTGCCGAGGATCTTCCGGTAGGTCCCGTCGGCGATGAGCTTGTTGACGGCGGCCTGGAACGCGGGCGCCAGCTTCGTGCCCTTGTCGAAGGCGAAGCCGACGTCGAGCCGGTGGAACTCGTTGAGGAACTTCACGCCCTCCTGATGGGCGACCGCGTAGCGCAGTCCGTTGATCGTGCTCATCACGATGTCGCTGCGGCCCTGCTGGAGCGAGGACCAGACCGCGCCCTGCTCGCTGTAGGTCTGCACCTTGTACGCCTTCTCACCCGCGTCCGTGCACACCTTCTTGTTCTGCTCCAGCGTCGCCTCGAAGGTCGTCCCGGCACCCGTCGCGACGTTCAGTCCGCACAGCTGCTTCAGGTCGGTCACCTTGGCCAGCTTGCTGTCCTTGCGGGTGGCGAAGCCCTGGCCGTCGTTGACGTAGGTCACGAAGTCGATCGTCCGGCGGCGTTCGTCGGTCACCCCGAAGTTGCCCACCCCGAAGTCGTACTTGCCGCTGTCCAGGGCCGGCAGGATCGCCTCGAAACTCGCGGCCTCGTGCTTCAGCTCGATACCGAGCGTCCTTGCGACCGCGTCCGCGAAGTCGACGTCCTGCCCGGCCAGGGTCTTGCCGTCGGCCAGGTAGGAGGTGCCCGGCGGCTGACCGGAGACGCTGACCGCGACGGTGAGGCTGTGCACGCCGGGCGGCAGCAGGCCGGCGGCGGCCGGGTCCTCGCGGACCGAGGAGACGACGTCCTTCACCGGGATCCCGTCCTTGTCGGCCGCGGCCTCGGCGTCACCGCCGGCGGCGGCGCCCGCCGGATCGCGGGAACCGCCGCACGCCGTGAGCAGCAGGGCCGCGGAGGTGATCAGGGCGAAGGGGACGAAATGGCGGCGGCGGGGCCGCGAGGGCGTACTCATGGCGTACGGGTCTCCTGAACAGGCGGAAGCCGGAGGGCGCGTGGGCGGGCAGGCGGACTCGCCCCGCTCGCGGGAAGGCGGCGGAGGGCACGGCTGCGGTGGTGCGGAGAGCTGGCGCGAGGGGAGCGCCGGGGTACGCGTGTGAAGGCGTGGGCGAACGGCGCTCAGGCGCCGGGGAAACGCAGGGAGGCACCCGTCGGAAGGGGTGCCGGGCGGTCAGCTCAACAGGAAGAGGACCACACTCGACCGAAGTCGATGTGGGAGCGCGTGACCAGCCACTGCTGCGGATGCATGGGGCCAAGTGGAACAGGCATCCGTTTCCGCGTCAACTGCCCTGAGACGCACGGCTCACAGTGTGGACAGCCTTGACAGCGGGGGGAAACGCCCCCGTACTCTCGGCGGACGGCCCTGCTGAGGGGCTCGGCCGTGCGGCGCCTTCGCGGCGCCCCGTGTGACCTGTGTGAAGGCATCACCCGTGTTCGATCCGACGCATCACGGAGCCTTCGCATGTCCTCCGACACCCTCCTCAAGACGGCCCCGCCGCACGAAGCGTCGCCCTTGCGCATCGTCCCGCGCCGCCGTCCCGGCCAGTGGTCGGCCGCCGTCGTCGTCCTGGTCCTGCTCGGGCTCGCCGTCAACTCCGTCGTCCGCAACGAGGCGTTCCAGTGGGACGTCGTGGGCGACTACTTCACCTCGGCCTCCGTGCTGCGGGGCCTGTGGCTCACGCTCTGGCTGACCGCGCTCGTGATGGTCCTAGGCTTCGCGCTGGGCGCACTGCTCGCCGCGGGCCGGCTGTCCGCCAACCCCGTTCTCAGGTCGGTGAGTTGGGGCTACGTCTGGCTCTTCCGGTCGATGCCGATCCTGGTGCAGCTGCTGTTCTGGTTCAACATCGGCGCGCTGTACCCGCGGATCCTCGGCGTGCGGACGGTCGACCTGCTCGGTCCGGTCACCGTCGCGATCGTCGGCCTCACCCTCCACGAGGCCGCCTACGCCGCCGAGGTGGTGCGCGGCGGCATCCTCTCCGTCGACCGCGGACAGATCGAGGCCGCCGAGGCGCTCGGGCTCGGCCGGTGGCGACGCTGGTGGCGGATCGTGCTGCCGCAGGCCATGCGCGCCATCGTGCCGCCGGCCGGGAACATGCTGATCGGCACCCTCAAGGGCACGTCCATCGTCAGCGTCATCGCCGTCCAGGACCTGCTCTACTCCGTCCAGTTGGTCTACCACCGCACCTACCAGGTGATGCCGCTCCTGATGGTCGCCACCCTCTGGTACGTCATCGTCACCTCGGTGCTCGGCGTCGGCCAGCACTACGTCGAGAAGCACTACGCCCGCGGATCGGAGCGCAGCCGATGAGCGCCCTGCCAACCGCGGACCGGCCCTCCCTCGTCATCGTCGGCGCCGGCCCGAGGGGAACCGGACTGCTGGAGCGGATCGCCGCCAACGCGCCCGAGCTGTACGCCGGTTCCGGCCTCGACATCCATCTGGTCGACCCCTACCCGCCGGGCGGCGGACGCATCTGGCGCGAGGAGCAGTCACCGCTGCTCTGGATGAACTCGCAGGCCCAGGACGTCACCATGTTCACCGACGAGAGCGTCGCCATGGCGGGCCCCGTCCGTGAGGGTCCCACCCTGCACGAGTGGGCCGGCATCGACGGGCGCGTCTTCGCGGACCGGCAGCGGCAGGGCGCGTACCTGCGCTGGGTGTTCGAGCGGACGGTGGCCGCCCTGCCGTCCGGCATCACCGTCCACCACCACGCCCGGCGCGCGCTGCGCGTCGACGGTCCCCGCGAGGGCCGGCAGCGGGTGTGGCTGGAGGGCCGCGCCGAGCCCCTCGCGGCCGACGTCGTCGTCCTGACGCTCGGTCACCTGGACGCCGAACCCGAGTCGGAACAGCGGGCGTTGAGCGCGTACGCCGACGCGCACGGGCTCGTCCACCTGCCCCCGGAATTCACCGCCGACAGCGACCTGTCCGCCCTCGCGCCCGGCGAGCCGGTCCTCGTGCGCGGCTTCGGGCTGGCCTTCGTCGACCTGGTCGTGCTCCTCACCGAGGGGCGCGGCGGCCGCCACGAACAGGGGGAGTACGTCCCCTCCGGGCGTGAGCCGGTCCTGTACGTGGGCTCCCGGCGCGGCGTCCCCTACCACTCGAAGATCGGGTACGACTGGGAGGGTGAACGCCCGCCGCTGCCGCGGTTCCTGGGCCCCGCCGAGATCGACGCGCTGCTCGCCCGCCCGGGCGGGTTCGACTTCCACCGCGACGTGTGGCCCCTGGTCGAGAAGGAGCTGGGGTTCGCCCACTACCACCGGCTCTTCACGGCCCACCCCGAGCGGACCAGGGTCGCCTGGACGGACTTCGAGGAGAAGTACGCGGCCGGGGACGCCGCCGAGATCCAGGCGCTGGTGGCGTCCGCTGTGCCCGACCCCGCCGACCGGCTGGACCTCGCCGCTCTCGACCGCCCGCTCGACGGGGTGCGGTACTCCTCCCCGGAGGAACTCCAGCACGGGGTGCGCGCCTACGTCGAACGCGATCTGACGCGACGTCACGACCCGTCGCACAGCCCGGATCTGGCCGTCTTCCTCGGGCTGCTCTCCGTCTACGGACAGCTGGTGCGGCTCGGCGACATCGGCTCCTGGTGGCACGGCTTCTTCAGCTACCTGGCGTCCGGCCCGCCCGGGCCCCGGCTCCGCCAGCTGCTCGCGCTGTCCCGGGCCGGCGTCCTGAGGTTCGTCGGCGCGGACATGACCGTCACCGCCGAGGACGGGCTCTTCCGGGCGCGCAGTGCCACGGTGCCGGGCGCGGTGACCGAGGCCCGCGCACTGGTCGAGGCGCGGCTGCCGCACCCCACGGTCGAGCGCACCAGCGACTCCCTGCTGCGCGAGCTGTACGCCGAGGGGGCCGCCGCGACCCCCGAGGGGCTGCTCGCCGTCGACCCCGCCGACGGGCGGATCCTGGACCGCTCGGGCTCCCCGCACCCCCGGCGCTTCGCGCTAGGTCCGCACACCGACGCCCGCGGTTCGGGCGCCTTCACCCGGCCGCGCACCGGCGGCCCCGCCTTCCGGCAGAACGACGCCGCCGCCCGCGCCGCGCTGGCGTTCCTGCGCGCGCTCTCCTGTCGCATCGCCGCCTGACGGCACCGCCGCGCTCCACCGCGCCCCGACGGGCGGATCCGGTCGCGCCGCCTCCGACCGGGGGTGCCGTCCGTCAGCCCCGCCCCGGCCAGGGCCCACCCTCCGCGCTCGTCGCGGGCCGGTCCGTCCGCCCACCCGTGGCCGGGCAAACCCGTCCGCTCGGCCACCGCGAGGGCGCGGCGCACCGCCACCGGGCGCCGCTCCGATGTACCGCCGACTCCGCCCCGCCCGACGCCCTTCGTCCGCTTCCCACCCCGCCCGAGGAACCCATGTCTCTGACCAGCGATCCACCCCGATCACCGCTCGCCGCGCCGGCCGTCGAACCGGAGGACCTCGGCGCGCTCAAGGTCGTGCCCGTCCGCCACCCCTGGCGCTGGGCGGCCGTCGTCGTGACGGCCGTCCTGCTCGCGCAGTTCGCGCACGGGCTGGCCACCAACTCCGGCTGGGAATGGGAGGTGTTCGCCGAGTTCTTCACGGCCGACGTGATCCTCAAGGCCGTCTGGGTCACCCTCCAGCTGACCTTCTACGGCACGGCCCTCGGGTTCGCGCTCGGCATCGTGCTCGCCTTCATGCGGTTGTCGGCCAGCCCGTTCCTCAAGGCGGTGGCGTTCGCCTACATCTGGGCGTTCCGCTCCATCCCGCTGATCGTGCAGCTGCTCTTCTGGTTCAACCTGGCCTACCTCTACAAGGAGCTGCAGTTCGGCATCCCGTTCGGGCCCGGGTTCTTCTCCTTCGACACGATGGGCCTGGTCGGCGCGATGAGCGCGGCCGTGCTCGGACTCGCCCTGCACCAGGCGGCGTACGCGGCCGAGATCGTCCGGGGCGGCGTACTCGCCGTGGACGGCGGCCAGTTGGAGGCGGCGGCCGCCCTCGGCATCCCGAGGATCCGGCAGATCCGGCGGATCGTCCTGCCGCAGGCGATGCGCTCGATCCTGCCGAACGCCGCCAACGAGGTGATCTCCCTCTTCAAGGGCACCTCGATCGTCTCGGTCATGGCGATCGGTGAGCTCTTCTACCAGGTCCAGGTGATCTACGGGCGCAACGGCCGCGTCGTCCCCCTGCTCATGGTCGCCACCGCCTGGTACATCCTCCTGACCACCGCGCTCTCCGTCCTCCAGCACTACGTCGAACGCCACTTCGCGAAGGGAACCGCCCGATGAGCGCGCCCACCGGACCCGCCGGCACGGCCACCGCCATGGTCGACATCAAGTCCGTCCACAAGAGCTTCGGTTCGCTGGAGGTGCTCAAGGGCGTCGACCTCGCGGTACGGGCGGGAGAGGTCACCGTGATCCTCGGCCCCTCCGGTTCCGGCAAGTCGACCCTGCTGCGCACCATCAACCACCTGGAGAAGGTCGACCAGGGCTGGATCAGCGTCGACGGCACACTCGTCGGCTACCGGCGCTCCGGCGACAAGCTGTACGAGCTGCGCGAACGCGAGATCCTGCGGCAGCGCACCCGGATCGGCTTCGTCTTCCAGAACTTCAACCTCTTCCCGCACCTCACCGTGCTGGACAACATCGTCGAGGCCCCGGTGTCCGCGCTGAAGCGCCCGCGCCGGGCCGTCGTCGAGACCGCGCGCGCCCTGCTCGACCGCGTCGGCCTCGCCGACAAGGCCGACGCCTACCCGAAGCAGCTCTCGGGCGGCCAGCAGCAGCGTGTCGCCATCGCCCGCGCGCTCGCCCTGGAACCGAGGCTGCTGCTCTTCGACGAGCCGACCTCGGCCCTCGACCCCGAACTGGTCGGCGAGGTGCTCGACGTCATCAAGGACCTGGCCCACCAGGGCACCACGATGATCGTCGTCACCCACGAGATCGGCTTCGCCCGGGAGGTCGCCGACACCGTCGTCTTCATGGACGACGGCCGCATCGTCGAACAGGGCACCCCCGGCGACGTACTGGACCACCCGCGGCACGAACGCACCCGCGCGTTCCTCTCCAAGGTCCTCTGACCGTCCTGACCTCTCTCACCACCAAGTCACCCACATCCATGAGGAGTTCCACCATGCTGTCCCGACGCGTCCTCGCCGCCTCCCTCGCCGCGCTCGTCGCCGCGCCGCTGCTCAGCGCCTGCGGCGGTGACAGCGACGCGGCGACCGGGACGGGCGCCTCCGGTACCAAGAAGGTCGGCGACATCAACATCGGCCCGGACCAGCACCGTGTCCGCGGCGAGAAGGTCGACAGCATCGCCGCGCTCGTACCGGCGGCGATCCGTGAGCGCGGCACGCTGAAGCTGGGCCAGAGCGCCGACGCCTCGCCGCCGCTCGGCTTCTACGCGACCGACGACAAGACCCGCATCGGCTCCGAGATCGACCTCGCGACCCTGGTCGCCGACACCCTCGGCCTGAAGCTCGACAACGACGAGGTCTCCTGGGAGAACCTCTTCGTCGGCCTCGACAGCGGCAAGTTCGACGCCGTCTTCTCCAACGTGACCGTCACCGAGGAGCGCAAGGAGAAGTACGACTTCGCCACCTACCGCCTCGACAACATCGCGTTCGAGGCGAAGAAGGGGACGTCCTGGCGGGTCGACAAGCCCGAGGACGTGGCGGGCAAGACCATCGCCGTGTCCTCGGGGACCAACCAGGAGAAGATCCTCGTCGACTGGAGCAGACAGAACGAGAAGGCCGGACGTGAGCCGGTCTCCATCAAGTACTTCCAGAAGGACACGGACTACTACCTGGCGCTCCAGTCGGGCCGTATCGACGCCTATCTCGGCCCCAGCCCGTCCGCCGCGTACCACGTGGCCTCCGCCGGCCAGAGCGAGATCGTCGGCACGCTCTCCGGAGCCGGGGACAAGCTCCAGGGCAAGATCGCCGCCACCACCAAGAAGGACAGCGGCCTCGTCGACGCCTACGCGGCGGCCCTCGACCACGTCATCGAGAACGGCTCCTACGCCAAGGTCCTCAAGCGCTGGGGACTGAGCAGCGAGGCCGTGAAGAAGTCCGAGATCAACCCGCCCGGTCTCCCGAAGACCTGAGCCCGCCCCGGCGGCCGCGCACCCCGCGCGGCCGCCGGTCCCCTCACCCCTCAGCCGGCCGCCACGGCGGCCGGCTGTCCCCCCACCGGAAAGGCTCGACCCATGACCGCACCGAACGGCCGGGGGCTCCTGCACCTGGCCGCCGCCATCGACCAGGAGGCGGCCTACGACGCCGGCCCCCCGGTGGAACTGGCCCGGCTCGCGGAGCGCGGTGCCCTCGACTTCGTGACGCTCGGCGACACCTTCGCGCGCCCCGGGCCCGACGCGCTCTCCGTCCTGTCCCGCGTCGCGCCCGCCACGACCCGTATCGGCCTGGTGCCGACGGTGACGACCACGCACACCGAGCCCTTCCACGTCCAGGCGGCGGTGGCGACCCTCGACTGGGTCAGCCGCGGCCGGGCGGGCTGGCGGATCGACGTGTCGACGACCGAGGGCGAGGCCCGGCTGTTCGGGCGCCGCCACGCAGCACCCGCCGAGGCGCTGTGGCAGGAGGCCGCCGAGGTCGCCGACGTGGCCGCCCGGCTCTGGGACAGCTGGGAGGACGACGCCGAGATACGCGACGAGGCGACCGGCCGCTTCATCGACCGGGACAAGCTGCACTACGTCGACTTCCGGGGGACCTCCTTCTCGGTGAAGGGCCCCTCGATCGTGCCGCGGCCCCCGCAGGGCCACCCCGTCCGGGTCGTCGACGCCACCGAGGGCCACGCCCGGCGGGTCGCGGCACGCCACGCCGACGTGGCGCTCGTGCGGGCCGTGGACGCCGCCCAGGCCCGTGCCGTACGCGCCGAACTGCGGGACGCGGCGGCACGGTCCGGACGCGACCCCGACACGCTGCGCGTCCTCGCCGGCCTGGTCGTCGACCTCGGGGACGGCGAGCACGCGGCGGACCGGGGCCACGGCGGCGGGGGACCCCGGCCGAGTGCCCAGGGCCCGCTGTACCGCGGCGGACCCGTGGACCTCGCCGAGCTGATCGCCGACTGGCACGGGGCCGGGGCCGCCGACGGCTTCCACCTCACGCCCGTCGAGCCGCGCCGGGACCTGGAGCGGCTCGTGAACGGCACGGTCGCGCTGCTCCAGCACCGCGGCCTGTTCCGCACCTTCTATCCGGGCAGCACGCTCAGGGAGCACCTGGGCCTCGCGCGGCCCGCCAACCAGTACGCCGTGGCAGGGGGAGCGTCATGACCGTCCGTCCGTCCGCGCGCAGACAGATCCACCTGGCCGCCCACTTCCCGGGCGTCAACAACACGACGGTGTGGGCCGATCCGCGGTCGAGGTCGCAGATCGACTTCAGCTCCTTCGAACACCTCGCACGCACCGCCGAACGCGGCCTGTTCGACTTCTTCTTCCTCGCCGAGGGGCTGCGGCTGCGTGAGCACAAGGGGCGCGTCCACGATCTCGACGTCGTGGGCCGCCCCGAGTCCCTCACCGTCCTGAACGCCCTCGCCGGCGTCACCGAGCGGCTCGGACTCGCCGCGACGGTCAACGCCACCTTCAACGAGCCGTACGAACTCGCCCGCAGGCTCGCCACGCTGGACCACCTGAGCGGCGGCCGGGCGGCCTGGAACGTGGTCACCTCCTCCGACGCGTTCACCGGCGAGAACTTCCGGCGCGGCGGCTACCTCGACCGGGCCGAGCGGTACACGCGGGCCGCCGAGTTCGTCGCGACGGCACGGGAGCTGTGGGACTCCTGGACCCCGGACGGCGTGCCGCGCCCGTTCGCCCACCGGGGCCGGCACTTCGACATCGCGGGTGAGTTCACCGTCCCGCGCTCCCCGCAGGGGCACCCCGTCGTCATCCAGGCCGGGGACTCGCCGGAGGGACGCGAGTTCGCCGCCTCGGCCGCCGACGTCATCTTCACCCGGCACGGCACGCTGGAGGCCGGCCGCGCGTTCTACGCCGACGTGAAGGGGCGGCTCGCGGGGTACGGGCGCGCCCCCGAGGACCTGAAGATCATGCCCGGCGTCACGGTCGTACTCGGCGACACGGCGGCCGAGGCCCAGGAGAAGGCGGCCGAGATCCGCCGCCTTCAGGTCTCCCCGCAGAACGCGATCCTCGCGCTGGAGCAGATCTGGGGCGTCGACCTGTCCTCGTACGACCCGGACGGGCCGCTGCCCGACATCGACCCGGTGCCGGACTCCGGGCTCACCCAGGGCAGGACCCGGCTCGGCGACCCCTTCGCCATCGCGGCGAGATGGCGCTCCCTGTCGCGTCAGAAGGGGCTGTCCATCCGGGAGACCGTGATCGAGGCGACCGGCCGGCAGTCCTTCATCGGCACCCCGGAGGCGGTCGCCGCCGATCTGGACGAGTTCGTGCAGACCGACGCCGCCGACGGCTTCATCCTCGTCCCGCATCTCACGCCGGGCGGGCTCGACGAGTTCGTGGACCGGGTGGTCCCGCTGCTCCAGGAGCGGGGGGCGTTCCGCACGGAATACGGCGGGACGACGCTGCGCTCGCACCTCGGGTTGCCGGATCCGGTATGGAAAGGTTGATCACATGACGACGGACGCATCCCAGGACTGGAAGCACTGGCACGAGCAGCGCACCGAGACGGTGGCCGCGCCCTACGGCCCGCTCTCCCTCACGGGCACGCACTGGCTGGAGGACTATCCGGAGGGTCGACTTCCGGACATCCCCGGGCGATGGGCCGCCGAGGGCGACGCGGTCGTGCTGACGGCAGGGGACGACGACGGTCTGACCCTCGACGGCGAGCCCTTCGCCGGGGAGGTCCGGCTGGTCGCCGACTCGGGACCGGCCGACTCGGCCCGGGTCGGGTACGGGGAGCGCCGCCTCGTCGTCCTGGTCCGCGAAGGCGTCTGGGGGGTACGCGACTTCGACCCGGCGGCCCCCGCGCGGCGGGCCTTCCAGGGCATCGACGCCACCCCGTACGACGCGCGCTGGTCGGTGCCGGGACACTTCACGCCGTACGGAGAGAGCCGCACCGTACGGGTCGAGAACGTGGACGGGCGTTCCCGCGGTCTGGGGCTCGGCGGGGTGCTCGCCTTCACCCTCGACGGGCAGGACCTGACCCTCCAGGTGTCGGTGGAGGACGACGGTTCGCTCTGGGCCGTCTTCGCCGACACCACCAGCGGGAACAGCAGCTACCGCTTCCGCTTCCTGCGCCCGGCGGCGCCCGACGCCGAGGGCTCCACGACGGTGGACTTCAACCGTTCGCTGCTGCCCCCGTGCGCCTTCGCGGACCACTTCATCTGCCCCTTCCCGCCGCCCGGGAACACGCTGCACGCGGCGGTCGAGGCGGGGGAGCGCAGGCTGCTCTGAACCCGCCCGGGAGACGGCGGACCGAGGGAGGGTCCGTGATCAACACCCGTGGGATGAGCGCAAGTTGAACGCTGCACGGCCGAAAGGCGCCCTTGCGCCGGTCGGCCGTGCGGCCGAATACTCCCCCTCAGCGCTTGTCAGGGGCACGTCTTGTTCGGAATCCGGACAGAACCCTGGCTGCGCCTCACGGGCCCCGACCCCACGCGGGCCCCCGACTTCCCTTCGGAGGAACGACACGTGAGGATCAAGCGCACCACCCCCCGTAGCGGCATATCGAGACGGACTCGGCTGATCGCCGTGAGCACCGGACTCGTGGCCGCCGCATCGTTCGCGGTCCCCAACGCGAGCGCGTCCGACGTGCACACCTTCAGCGCCACCCAGCTGAGCAAGGTGAACAAGTCGGTGCTCCAATCCGACATCGCGGGCACCGCCTGGGCTGTCGACCAGAAGACCAACCGCGTCGTCGTCACCGTCGACAGCACGGTGTCGAAGGCCGAGATCGCGCAGATCAAGCGGGACGCCGGCAGCAACGCCGACGCCCTCACCATCAAGCGCACCCCGGGCAAGTTCAACAAGCTGATCTCCGGCGGCGACGCCATCTATGCGAGTAGCTGGCGCTGCTCGCTGGGCTTCAACGTCCAGGACAACAGCGGGAACTACTACTTCCTGACCGCCGGTCACTGCACCGACGGCGCGGGCACCTGGTGGTCGAACTCCGGGCACACCACCACGCTCGGCTCGACCGCGGGCTCCAGCTTCCCGACGAACGACTACGGCATCGTCCGGTACTCCACCAGCTACACCGGCACCAAGTCCGGCGCGGTGGGCAGCCAGGACATCACCAGCGCCGCCACCCCGTCCGTCGGCACCACCGTCTACCGCCGCGGCTCCACGACCGGCACGCACAGCGGCCGGGTCACCGCGCTCAACGCGACGGTCAACTACGGCGGCGGCGACGTCGTCTACGGCATGATCCAGACCACGGTCTGCGCCGAGCCCGGCGACTCCGGCGGCCCGCTGTACGGCGGCACCACCGCCTACGGTCTGACCTCCGGCGGCAGCGGCAACTGCTCCTCCGGCGGTACGACCTTCTTCCAGCCGGTCACCGAGGCCCTGAGCGCCTACGGGGTCCACGTCTACTAGACCGGCCCACGTCACGGAGACCGGCGCGCCCCACCGCGACGGTCGCTCCCGCGGCCACAGGAGAGCCCCCGCACGCAACCGGCGTGCGGGGGCTCGCCCTTGCCCGGCGGCGGGGTTACCGTCGAGCTACATGCCTGATGCGCCCACACCGGACCCTGGGGGGCCGTGATGGTCGAGGAACTGGTGGCCGCGGGAGTGTCCGTCGCGTCCGTGGGAGCGGTCTACGTGATGGCGGCGGCCCGTGTCGTCAAGCAGTACGAACGCGGTGTGGTGCTGCGCCTCGGCCGGCTCAGGCCCGGGGTGCGCGGGCCCGGGTTCACGCTGATCGTTCCGTTCGTGGACCGGCTTCGCAAGGTGAACATGCAGATCGTCACGATGCCGGTGCCCGCGCAGGACGGCATCACCCGGGACAACGTCACGGTCCGGGTGGACGCCGTCATCTACTTCAAGGTCGTCGACGCCGCCGACGCGGTCGTCCAGGTCGAGGACTACCGCTTCGCGGTCTCCCAGATGGCCCAGACCTCCCTGCGCTCCATCATCGGCAAGAGCGACCTGGACGACCTGCTCTCCAACCGCGAAAAGCTCAACCAGGGACTGGAGTTGATGATCGACAGCCCCTCCATCGGCTGGGGCGTGCAGATCGACCGCGTCGAGATCAAGGACGTCTCCCTGCCCGAGACCATGAAACGCTCCATGGCCCGCCAGGCCGAGGCCGACCGCGAACGCCGCGCCCGCATCATCAACGCCGACGCCGAACTCCAGGCGTCCAAGAAACTCGCGGAGGCCGCCGGTGTCATGTCCGAGCAGCCCGCCGCCCTCCAACTGCGCCTCCTGCAGACCGTGGTGGCCGTCGCCGCCGAGAAGAACTCCACCCTCGTCCTGCCCTTCCCCGTCGAACTCCTGCGCTTCCTCGAACGCGCCCAGACGGGTGCGCAGCAGCCCGCGCAGCAGCCCGCGCCGGCCGTGCCGCAGCCGCCCGCGGAGGCCCGGGAGCCCGCGGAGCCGCCGGCGTCCGAGGTCGCTCCGCAACCGGTGCGGGAGCAACGTCCGCTCGTCGAGGCCCGCGAGAAGCCGGACGGTTCAGGGGCGATATCCGGACAGGACTAGTCCTCACAGGCTGCACAGGCGGTGCTCGCACGCAGTGTTTGCAGTGCGAATCCATGGGGCCGATCACGGCCGGTCAGGACGTAGAGGGCGCACGACCGTTGGCGTAGGCGCGTCCGGAAGTCGACCTTGTGTGCGCCCCGCCGACGTCGGAATAGTGGGCGCCGCACCGTTGGCATGAACGCGGCTTTTTACGGTGTGCCGGGTTCATGTCCGTACGCCTTCCGGTCCCGGAGGTCCCCACAACCTCCTCGACCGACCCCCCACAGGAGGACGTCAGTTGAAGCACCGACGCATATCCGGGCGGCGCGCCGCCGTGGCAGGTGCGGGCATCGCCGCACTGGTCACCGCGGGAGTCACCTTCCAGACTGCGAACGCGAGCGAGACCGCGAAGTCGTCCGAGCCGCGGACGCTCTCGGTCGCGGCGGCCGGAAAGCTCGCCTCGGTCCTCGGCAAGGACCTGGGCGCCGACGCGGCGGGAACGTATTACGACGCGAAGGGCGAGCACCTCGTCGTCAACGTGCTCGACGAGAGCGCGGCGAAGGCCGCGCGGGCGGCCGGCGCGAAGGCCAGAGTCGTCGAGAACTCCCTCGCCGAGCTGAAGGGCGCCCGTACGACGCTGAAGCAGGACGCGAGCATCCCCGGCACCTCGTGGGCCACCGACCCGGCCACCAACAAGGTCGTAGTCACCGCGGACCGCACGGTCTCCGCGGCCGAGTGGGCCAAGCTGTCCGAGGTCGTCGACGGACTCGGCGGAAAGGCCGAACTGCAGCGCACGAAGGGGGAGTTCAAACCCTTCATCGCCGGCGGCGACGCGATCACCGGAGGCGGCGGACGCTGCTCGCTCGGCTTCAACGTGGTCAAGGACGGCCGGCCGTACTTCATCACCGCCGGGCACTGCACGGAGTCGATCTCGACCTGGTCGGACTCCGCCGGCAACCAGATCGGCACCAACGAGCAGTCCGGCTTCCCGGACAACGACTTCGGTCTGGTGAAGTACACCGCGGACGTCGCCCACCCGAGCGAGGTGGACCTCTACAACGGCTCCGCGCAGGCCATCACCAAGGCGGGCGACGCCACCGTGGGCCAGAAGGTGACCCGCAGCGGCTCCACGACCCAGGTGCACGACGGCACGGTCACCGGCCTGGACGCCACCGTGAACTACGGCAACGGCGACATCGTCAACGGCCTCATCCAGACCGACGTCTGCGCCGAGCCCGGCGACAGCGGCGGCTCGCTCTTCTCGGGCGACACCGCGATCGGCCTCACCTCGGGCGGCAGCGGTGACTGCACCTCGGGCGGCGAGACCTTCTTCCAGCCGGTCACCGAGGCCCTCTCGGTGTTCGGCGCCCAGATCGGCTGACGGCTCGGCACCGTCCGTCCGGAGGTCCCGCCCCCACCGGTTGTGGGGGCGGGACCTCGGCGTTTCGCGTGTCCGGTCGTCGGCGCCCGTCCAGAGCCGCGCTCGCCGAAGGCCTAGACAGGTCGGGGAGAGGCTTCCCCCGGTGCGTGGTGCTTCCTGCGCAGGGCCGCGGCCAGCAGGGTCACCGCGCTGCCCACCACCGCCCAGGCCGAGAGCACCAGCAGGGAGACGGTCACGTCGTTGCCCTTGAAGTAGGCGATCGAGCGGGCCGCCCAGGTGCCGGCGCCGGGCGGCAGGGCCGGTCCGATCGCCTTCCAGAAGGGCGGCAGCATGGGCAGCGGGAAGGCCCCGCCCGCGCTCGGGTTGCCCGCGATCACGATCAGCAGGATGGCGAGCCCGATGCCGACGATCCCGAAGACGCCCTGGAGGGCGAGCGTGGCGGCGCCGACCGCGAAGGTGGTCAGGGCGCCCAGACCCCACAGGGCCCAGACACTGCCCGGCAGGGCGCCGAGGACCGGCCCGATGATGACCGCGCCGCCGAGCCCGCCGACGATCGCGATGAGGGCCATCACGACGAGCCGGATCGTCGCGCGGCGCGTGTTGGCCGGCCGCGCGCCCGAGCTGATCGCCAGGATCGACGCCGAGAGGTAGCCGCCGACGCACCAGCCGACGACCAGGTAGAAGGACGAGAGCCCGTCGAAGTCCTGGTCCGAGGCGGGCGCCAGATCGACGACCCTGAGGTCGCGCCGCTCGCCCCTCTCCAGGGAGGTGGTGAGCGCCCCCAGGGTGTTGGCGAGGGCGCTCCCGCCGCCGGAGGCGACCAGCAGGGTGTCGGTGGTGCCGGACGGGTCGACGACCAGGGCGCCGTCGATGTCGCGGTTCAGGATCTGTCGGCGGGCCTCGGCCGCGTCCTCGACCGTCCGGGGATCCAGCGGCTCGCCCGGAAGCTGCCGCAGCCGGTCGACGGCCTGCTCGGCCGCCCCCTGCGGTGCGACGACCCCGAAGGGCACGTCCTTGGGCTTCGGGTCGTGCAGCGCTCCCACGTAGGAGGCGATGAAGAGCAGCTGGAGGGCGATCACACCGATGACCAGGAGTGTGGCCCGCGGGGTGACCGCGTCCCTCACCTCGTCGAGAAAGGACGTACGCGGCGCGTCGGCTCCGGCTCTCTGCGTCATGCCCTCACGCTCCGGGGCGCACGGTGTTTGCGCAGGTGGGACGGGTCCGAACGGATGTAGCACGCTTGTTCGAAAATTGGTCTATGGTGGTGGTGAGGCAGTTGGGAACTAATGTTCGAGGGTCCGGCCAGGGGCTCACGGGTACGGGAGGTGCGTGTGCCGGGGTTCACGCATCTGCACACCGTCTCCGGGTTCTCCGTGCGGTACGGGGCCTCGCACCCGGAGCGGCTGGCCGAGCGTGCCGCCGAGCGGGGCATGGACACCCTCGCGCTCACCGACCGGGACACCGTCGCGGGCGTGGTCCGGTTCGCCAAGGCCTGCGCGAAGGCGGGCGTCCGTCCCCTGTTCGGCGCGGAGCTGGCGGTGGGGGAGCCCGAGCGCGGGGAGAAGCGGCGCACCCCGGTCCGCGGCGGTGCCTTCGTCGACGAGTCGGCGCCGCGCGTGACCTTCCTCGCCCGGGACGGGGCGGCCGGCTGGGCCGACCTCTGCAGAATCGTTACGGCATCACAGGCCGGCGAGGGCCCGGCCGTGCTGCCCCGGGCGGACAACCACGCCGAGGGCCTGACCGTCCTGCTCGGCCCCGCCTCGGACGTCGGCCGCGCCCTCGCCGCCGGGCGCCCCGACCGGGCCGCGGAACTGCTCGTGCCCTGGCGGGAGGGGTACGGCGACGCCCTGCGCCTGGAGGCCGTCTGGCACGGGCGCGAGGGCACCGGCCCCGGCTCCCTGCGGCTGGCCGCGCGCACCGTCGGCTTCGCCGCCGAGCAGGGTGTGCGGCCGGTGCTCAGCAACGCCGTCCGGTACGCCGACCCCGGCCTCGGCCCGGTCGCCGACGTCCTGGACTCCGCCCGCCGTCTCGTCCCCGTCGACCCCCGGCGCGGGCTGGACAGCGGCGAGGCCTGGCTCAAGGACCCGGGCGCCATGCTGGGCGCCGCCGAGCGGATCGTCGAGGCCGCCGGCTTCCGCCGTGAGACGGCGCACCGGCTGCTCGAACAGACGCAGGCCACCGCCGCCGAATGCCGCGTCGACCCCGAGGAAGACCTCGGCATCGGCGCCGTCCACTTCCCCGAGCCGCACCTCGTCGGCGCCGGCCGGCGCACCGCGCAGCGCGCCCTGGCCTCCCGGGCGGCGGCGGGCATGGTGCTGCGCGGCTACGCCGGACGCCGGGACTACTGGGAGCGGATGCACCGGGAGCTGGACATCATCGCCCACCACAACTTCGCCTCGTACTTCCTGACGGTCGCTCAGGTCGTGGACGACGTACGGGGGATGGGGATCCGGGTCGCCGCGCGTGGCTCCGGCGCCGGCTCGCTGGTCAACCACCTCCTCGGCATCGCGCACGCCGACCCCGTCGAGCACGGGCTGCTGATGGAGCGCTTCCTGTCCAAGCGCCGCCCGGTGCTGCCCGACATCGACATCGACGTGGAGTCCGCCCGCCGGATCGAGGTCTACCGCGCGATCATCGGCCGGTTCGGCACCGAGCGGGTGGCGACCGTCGCGATGCCCGAGACCTACCGGGTCCGGCACGCCATCCGCGACGTGGGCGCCGCCCTGTCCATGGACCCGGCCGACATCGACCGGATCGCCAAGTCCTTCCCGCACATCCGCGCCCGCGACGCCCGTGCCGCGCTGGACGAGCTGCCCGAACTGCGGCAGCTGGCGGGGGAGAAGGAGAAGTACGGGCGCCTGTGGGAACTGGTCGAGGCCCTCGACGCCCTGCCGCGCGGCGTCGCCATGCACCCGTGCGGGGTGCTCCTGTCCGACGCCTCCCTCCTCGCCCGTACACCGGTCGTGCCGACCAGCGGCGAGGGCCTGCCCATGTCGCAGTTCGACAAGGAGGACGTCGAGGACCTCGGGCTGCTCAAGCTCGATGTCCTCGGCGTGCGGATGCAGTCCGCGATGGCGCACGCCGTGGCCGAGGTGGAGCGGGCGACGGGGGACGCCGTGGACCTGGACGCCGTACCGCAGGGCGACCCGGCGACGTACCGGCTCGTGCAGTCCACCGAGACGCTGGGCTGCTTCCAGATCGAGTCGCCGGGCCAGCGGGACCTGGTCGGACGCCTCCAGCCCGCGACCTTCCACGATCTCGTCGTCGACATCTCGCTCTTCCGGCCGGGTCCGGTCGCCGCCGACATGGTGCGGCCGTTCATCGAGGCGCGGCACGGCCGGGCACCTGCCCGCTATCCCCACCCGGACCTGGAGGAACCGCTGAAGGGGACGTACGGGGTCGTCGTCTTCCACGAGCAGATCATCGACATCGTCGACATCATGACCGGCTGCGGGCGCGACGAGGCGGACCGGGTGCGGCGCGGGCTGTCCGACCCGGAGTCGCAGGGGCGGATCCGCTTCTGGTTCGCCCAGCACGCGGCGGCCAAGGGGTACGACGCCGAGACGATCGCACGCACCTGGGAGATCGTCGAGGCGTTCGGGTCGTACGGCTTCTGCAAGGCGCACGCCGTCGCCTTCGCCGTCCCGACGTACCAGTCGGCGTGGCTGAAGGCCCATCACCCGGCCGCCTTCTACGCGGGGCTGCTCACCCACGACCCCGGGATGTACCCGAAGCGGCTGCTGCTCGCGGATGCGCGGCGCAGAGGGGTGCCGATCCTGCCGCTGGACGTGAACCGCTCGGCGGTCGCCCACCGTATCGAACTGGTGTCTGAATACAGGGGTGTCAGGAACGTGTGGGGGGTACGCCTGGCCCTCTCCGACGTGCACGGCATCAGCGAGGCCGAGGCCGCACGGATCGCGGACGGGCAGCCGTATGCCTCACTGCTCGACTTCTGGGAGCGCGCCCGGCCGAGCCGGCCGCTCGCCCAGCGGCTGGCGCAGGTCGGCGCCCTCGACGCGTTCGGCGCCAACCGCCGTGATCTGCAACTGCACTTGACGGAACTCCACCGGGGCGCGCGCGGCGGACGCGGCGACCAGCTCCCGCTGGCCGGCGGCCGGCGCACGGCCTCGGCGGGCCTGCCGGACCTCGACGAGGCGGAGAAGCTCAGCGCCGAGCTGGGCATCCTCTCCATGGACACCTCCCGCAACCTGATGGACGACCACCGGCAGTTCCTCCAGGAGCTGGGCGTGGTCACGGCCCGCCGGCTGCGGCAGGCGCGCAACGGCGAGACGGTCCTGGTCGCGGGCGCCAAGGCGGCCACCCAGACCCCGCCGATCCGCTCCGGCAAGCGCGTCATCTTCTCCACGCTGGACGACGGCACGGGCCTGGTCGACCTCGCCTTCTTCGACGACTCCCACGACACCTGCGCGCACACCGTCTTCCACTCCTGGCTGCTGCTCGTGCGCGGAGTGGTCCAGCGCCGCGGCTCGCGCGGCTTCAGCGTGGTGGGGGCCGCCGCCTGGAACCTCGCGGACCTGCTGGAGGTGCGCCGCGAGGAGGGCCTGGAGGGGGTGGCCGCCCGGCTGGCCGAGGCGGACGGCGCCGCCCGCGACGGCTCCACCGGCCCTCCGTCGGACGGCGACGGTCCGTCCCGGGCCAGGGTCGCGGGTTCCGACGGGCAGCCCCGCCCGACCGGTTCCGCGGCCGAGGACCCGATGAGGAGCCGGAGCATCCGCCTGCCCACGGGGTTCCAGATGCACCCCTGGGCGGATCTGCGTCCCGCGGGCGAAGGGCCCGCGGGAGGAAAGAAGTTGTGGCACCAGAGTCCGGGGAGTGCGGGATGACCATCCTCTGCGTACGTTTCCAGCTGCCTCCGACGTGCGAGGCGGCCCTGCCCCGACTCCTCGTCATGCTCGAGGAGTTCACCCCCGTCGTCGAGGCCCTGCCGCCCGACGGCGCGCTGGTGGACCTGCGGGGCGCCGAACGGTACTTCGGCCGGGGCGTCGTGGAACTCGCCTCGGTGATACGGGTGCGGGCCCTCGCCCATCACGGGGTGGACTGCGTGATCGGGGCCGGCCCCGGACCGATGCTGGCCCGCATGGCCCTGCGGGAGGCCGCGCGCGGAAGCGTCCGTGTAATGCCCGGCGATCCCGCCTCCGTCGGGGAGTTCCTCGCGGACCAGCCGGTCGCCGCGCTGCCCGGCGTCGGCGCCGCGACCGCCCGCACCCTGGGCGAGTACGGCCTCGACACCGTCGGCAAGGTCGCCGCCGCGCCCCTGTCCACCCTGCAACGGCTCACCACCGCCCGCGCGGGCCGCGAACTGCACGAGAAGGCCTCCGGGATCGACCG
Organism: Streptomyces sp. NPDC028308; assembly: GCF_055565855.1. Taxonomy (NCBI): domain Bacteria; kingdom Bacillati; phylum Actinomycetota; class Actinomycetes; order Kitasatosporales; family Streptomycetaceae; genus Streptomyces; species Streptomyces sp. NPDC028308. Next base: position 412,496 of record NZ_JBVHTO010000006.1, on the reverse strand, counting down.
CGGCCGGGTCGTGCCGAACGCGGCCTCACGTTCCCTGGCCACCGAACGCCCCTTCTCACGCGACGAGTTGGACCCCGACCTGCATCGCAGGGCCCTGCTGTCCGCCACCGAGGAACTGGGCACCCGGCTGCGCTCCCTGGAGCAGGTGTGCCGCACGCTGACGCTCACCGTGCGCTACGCCGACCGCTCCGCGACGGTCCGCAGCCGCACGCTGGAGGAGCCGACCGCCCATACCTCGGCCCTCACCTCGGCGGCGTACCGCATGTACGAGGCGCTCGGGCTGCAACGCGCCCGCGTCCGTGCGATGGCCCTGCGCGCCGAGGGGCTGACCCCCGCCGAACTGGCCTCCCACCAGCTCACGTTCGACCCCGTGGACGAGAAGGTCCGCCGGGTCGAGGAGGCGGCGGACCGGGCGCGGGCCAGATTCGGGGCGCATGTGATCGTGCCGGGGACACTGGCGGCGTGACCGTCCGAGGCGCGGTGGGGGAGTCCGGTGGCTTGGCCGCCGTGGCCCGGAGCCCGCGCCCTTGTCCGCGGTGGCCCCGGCGTACCCGTTTCCGTTTTCCGTTTGCCGCGGGCTCAGTTGGCCCACGGGGGAGCGATCCGGGTGCCGTCGGCCAGCTCCGCCTCCAGGCCGATGGAGGTGGTGACCCACGCGGTCGCCGGCTGCCCGGTGGGGTTCTCGACGCCGAACACCGCACCCGGGCTGATGATCAGGACGTCGCCCTCCGTGATCCGCTCGGTGCGGCCGTCGAGCGTGACCAGCAGTTCGCCGGAGAGCAGGTGGAAGATTTCCTCGCGGCTCACGCTGTGCGGCGGGGCTTCGGTGCCTGCGGGGATCTCGCCCCGCCAGGCGCACAGCTCCGTGCTCCCGCTGCGGGGAGAGGCGTAGGAGACGAAACGGGCGCCGTGCATCTCGTGGACGACGGCTTCGGACGAACGGACGACGGGCATGGGGAACCTCCACCGGAATATGGTCAAGTTGCTTGACCATATAGTCAGGCAGCTTGACCATCTCGTCAAGGGTGTTTCAATGCTCCTGTGCAGAACTCCGAGGCCATGGCCCTGTCGGCCGCCCTGCTCGCCGTCGCCGGCGAGCTGACGCAACGCATCCATGCCGGGGTCGTCGCCCGCGGCTTCGAGGGGCTGCGGCCCGCCCACGGCTTCGCGTTCGCCCGGCTCTCCCCGGACGGGGCGACGGCCGGCGACCTCGCCGTCCATCTCGGGATCACCAAGCAGGCCGCGAGCCAGCTCGTCGACGAACTGGTCCGCAAGGGCTACGTCGAACGCCTGCCGCATCCCGGGGACGCGCGCGCCCGGCTGCTGGTCCTGACCGAGCGCGGCCGGGCCTGCACGCGGGCCGCGGAGGAGGCGGCGGCGGAGGCCGTACGGCCCTGGGCGGACCTGCTCGGCGAACGCGAAGTCGACGTCCTGCGGGAGCAGTTGACGCGTATCGCGCCGCGGGGTCCCATCCGTCCCACCTGGTGACGCCGTACCGGCAGCCCCGGTTACCAGTGCAAGTTTTTACTGACGCGTAACTTCACACTTGCGCTACTCGTTCGTAACTTGACGAGTGAACAGCATCCTCGTGATCCGGATCACAGGGCGTACTCCGTCGCAACTCCCTTGAGCCGCAAGGAGATCACACGATGCTGCCCTGGAAGCGTGCACTCAGACCCCTGGCCGCCGTGCTGCTGGCCGCCGCCGTCACCGCCGTCCCCGCCGCCACCGCCCAGGCCGACACCGCCCCCAGTCGGGGCTGGAACAACTACTCCTGCAAGCCCTCCGCGTCCCACCCGCGCCCCGTCGTCCTCGTTCACGGCACCCTCGGCAACTCCGTCGACAACTGGCTGGCCCTCGCGCCCTATCTGGTGAACCGGGGCTACTGCGTCTACTCCCTCGACTACGGCCAGCTCCCGGGCGTCCCGCTCTTCCACGGACTCGGGCCCATCGACAAGTCCGCCGGACAGCTCCAGGTCTTCGTCGACAAGGTGCTCGCCGCGACCGGCGCCGCCGAGACCGACCTCGTCGGCCACTCGCAGGGCGGGATGATGCCCCGCTACTACCTCAAGTTCCTCGGCGGTGCCGCCAAGGTGAACGCCCTCGTCGGCATCGCGCCCGACAACCACGGCACCACCCTGAACGGACTGACCAAACTGCTGCCGTACTTCCCGGGCGCCGAGGACCTGCTGTCCGCGAGCACGCCGGGACTCGCCGACCAAGTGGCCGGATCCGCCTTCCTCACCAAGCTGAACGCCGGCGGCGACACCGTCCCCGGCGTCCGCTACACCGTCATCGCCACCAAGTACGACGAGGTGGTCACCCCGTACGGCTCGCAGTTCCTCAGCGGCACGGGCGTGCGCAACGTGCTGGTGCAGAGCCTGTGCGCCGCGGACTTCTCCGGGCACGTGGCGATCGGTCTCCTGGACCGGGTCGCCTATCACGAGGTGGCGAACGCACTCGATCCGGCACACGCCACCACCACCACCTGCGCGTCCGTGTTCGACTGACCCGCGGGCGGGGTCCGTCCGGCCTGAGCCGCCGGACGGACCCCGGCCCGCCGTCTCCGGGCGACCCGCCGTCAGCGGCCGTGGCGAGCGCCGCCGGCCGCCCGGCGCCGGACCGAGGCGAACAGCGCCGCGGCGCCGACGGCCAGGGCCGACGCCCCGCCGATCGCGACGTACGCGGTGCCGGCGTCGCCACCGGTCTCGGCGAGGTTCTCCGAAGCGCCGTTCGCGGCAGGGGTGTTGGCCGTGTCCGCGACGGGCTCGGCGTCGTCCGCGCCCGCGGCCGCGGTGGGCTCCGCCGACGTACTGGCGTCGTCGTCGCCGTGTCCGTCGTGCTCGACGGTCGACTTGTCGGCACCGTCCTCGATCTGCTCCTCGGAAGGCGAGGAGGCGCTCGGGGCGGGAGCGGAGCCGCCGCTGCCGGCGGAGCCGTCGCCCTCGCCGCCGCTTCCCCCGCTGCCGCTGCCGCTGCCGCTACCGGTGCCACCGCCACCGCCACCGCCGAAGGCGACGTCCGAGCAGGAGTAGAAGGCCTCCGGGCTGTCCGAACGCTGCCAGACCGCGTACAGCACCTGCTTGCCGGAGCGCTGCGGAAGCGACCCGGAGAACGTGTAGAAGCCGTTCTCCGCCGCCGGGTCGGTCTTCGTCGCCACCGGGTGCGCCAGGTCCAGGTCGTCCCAGGCCAGCGGCTTCGACGGGTCGTAACCGGCCTTCGTGATGTAGACCTTGAACGTCCCCTTGTGCGGGGCGGTCACCCGGTATCGGAACGTGTACGAGCCGCTGCTCACGCTCGTCGCCGGCCAGTCGGCCCGGACCAGGTCCAGGCCCTTGAACTCCTCGTTGCCCGCGCTGCACAGCTCGCCGTCCGCGATCAGCTCCCGGTGCCGGCCGTTCGCGTCGCCGATCCGGATGCCGTTCCAGTCGTACAGGGCCTGCGTGCCGCCCGCCGCTACCGCCGCCTTGCACGCGGCCGACCTCGGGCTCTCCGGACCCTCCGCGTAGCACTGCGACACCCGGCTCACCGGATCGCCCATCGTGCCGTGCGCGACGGCCGGCGCCGTGCCCAGCGCGGTCAGGGCGAGCGGGACGGCACCGACGGCGGCGAACACGGCGGCCTTGCGGCGAGCGGGCATGGAGCACTCCTCGAAACGGTTCCTGAACGCTGGGGCGATCAGCAAGCTAGCCCGAGGAATCGACGAAATCGCCTGCTGGGAGCGGGGGACGGCGATCTTTATGGTGCGGTTAAGGGAGTGCTCAGGCTGCGCTCAGGTAGGTACCGTTTCCGGTATGACCGATGACGTGAACGGTGCCGGGGCGTGGGGGATCCGTCGGGCCGGGGACGCGGACGTGGGGGCCGTCGAGGCCGTGACCGACGCCGCGTACCGGCCGTACATCGAGCGCATCGGCGTCGTGCCCGTGCCCATGCGGGCGGATCACGCGGCACAGGTGGCGGCCGGGCGGGTCTTCGTCACCGGGGAGCCCGTCACGGGACTCGTCGTGGTCGAGGCACGCGCGGACCATCTCTTCCTCGACAGCATCGCCGTCCACCCCGACGCCCATGGGAGGGGCGTGGGGGGACGGCTGCTCGCCTTCGTCGACGCACACGCGCGTGCGCTCGGGCTGTCCGAGGTCAGGCTCTACACCAACGCCATGATGTGGGAGAACCAGAAGATCTATCCGAAGTTCGGCTACGAGGTGGTGGAGCGCCGTGTCGACGGTCCCTATGACCGCGTCCACTACCGAAAGCGGCTGCTCTGACGCTCTGCGGAGTCGGTGGGGCGGTCGAGGCTGGGTGGCTGGAGGATCGGACGGGAGCGTCGGCGCGGCTCAGCCGTCCGGCCACCAAGTGCGATGGATGTCCTTGCGGACCTCCGGGCGCTCTCGCGGGCGCTCGTCGGCCTCGTCCCGCACACGACGGGAGTCCGACCTCTTCAGGGGCTTCTGCACGGTCACGCGGCGCATGGCTGCCTCCTTGTGCCTACCGGGTTCCGTGATTCCACGGAGGTAGACCCTTCTGGGGAGCGTTCCTCATCGGTCGGGATCTGTCAGTGGCGGTGGTCACGATCCGACGGTCCGTCGGACTGTCAGTGGTGGGTGTCACCCTGGCCACATGACCAGTAACAGCGACAGCCAAACGTCAGGCGTCGATTGGGAAGCGGAGTCCTCCACCTTCGACGACGAGCCGGATCACGGTTTGCGCGATCCCCTGGTGCGCGAATCCTGGGCCGCCCGGCTGCGGGGGTGGCTGCCGGAGCGGGCCTCGGACGTCCTCGATCTGGGCTGTGGCACGGGCAGCCTGTCACTGCTGGCGTCCGAGCAGGGGCACCGGGTCACCGGCGTCGACCTCTCTCCGTCCATGGTCTCCCATGCCCGCGCGAAACTCGCGGGACGTGACGCGGTGTTCCTGGTCGGTGACGCCGCGTACCCGCCGGTCGGTGAAGAGCGGTTCGACGTCGTCCTAGTACGCCACGTGCTGTGGACCCTGTCCGAGCCCGGCCGGGTGCTGCGTCACTGGCGTGGCCTGCTGCGTCCCGGCGGCCGACTCGTGCTGGTCGAGGGCGTGTGGGGCACGGTCAGCCCCGTCGGGATACCCGTCGACCGGCTGACCGCCCTGCTCGCTTCGCTCGCCGAGGACATCCGCGTCGAGCGGCTGTCCGAGGACGCACGGCTGTGGGGCCGCGAGGTCGACGACGAGCGGTACGCGGTGGTGGCGGTGCCCCTCTAGCCCCAAGGCGCGCCCAGAGGGATTTTCCAGCGGACTTCGAGCGGACTTCGAGGGGGCTTCGAGTGGGTGTCGAGTGATTCTCGGGTGGTTCCTCCGGTGGTTCTGCCGGGATGCGTCGAGCGACGCCCGAGTCGCCGTCGAGTCATTCCCTACGGCAGGGCGGCGCACAGTCGTGGAGACGGCCAGGGGGCGTCACACTTCCGTGAGCAGCAGCTCGAAGTCCCCTTGGCGGGCGCGGCGTTCGAGTTCGTCGAGGGCCTCCTCAGCCGCCGCCGCGGCCCCCGGGTCCGTCGTCGTCAGACCGCTCGCCGCGAACTCGTCCTCGTCCAGGCGCAGTACGGCCGTCCCGTCGGCCGAGCGCCACAGGTCCAGGTCGAGATCCTCCACGACCAGCTCGCCCTCGCGGACCACCGCCGGGCGCGTGACGTCGCAGTACCAGCCCTTCAGGGCGCCCCCGGCGTCGCGCACCTCCTTCACCGCGTACCACCGGTCCCGCCAGTAGTACTCGGTGAAGACGTCGCCCGGCTCGAACCGTACGAAGCCGAAGTCGCGTACGCCGTCGCCCGCCCAGGGAGCGCGCACGGTGACGCGGGTGCCGTCGTCACCGAGCAGCTCGGCCGGGTAACGGATCTTCACCCGGCCGGACTTGACCAGGACGACCTCCACCTCGCGTCCCGGCGCCGCGGGGCGGGGGTCAGAGGAGTTCGCGGACATGGCGCACCTCCGTCGCGCAGATCTCGTACCCGAACCACCTGTTGATGGCCAGCATGGGTTCGTTGCCGCTGTCGTTGCCCGTGAACGCCTGGGTGAAGCCGGCGGCGCGGGCGCGGTGCAGCGAGTCGTTCTTGGCGAGCTTGGCCAGTCCGCGCCCGCGGTGGGCGCGGCCGGTCCCCGTCATCACGGTCCCGTAGCGGACGTCTCCGTCGGTGCGCGCCGCGCTGAACGCCGCCGGGCGGCCGTCGACGACGGCGACCGAGGTCAGCTCGGGACTGAACAGCGGGTGGTTCCAGGTCTCCGCGAGCCAGGCCTCGTAGTCCGTGAACTCGTGCGCGATGTCGCCCGGTTCGTCGGTCATCGTCTCCGCGTCCAGCAGGAAGAGAGGGCGCGGGTCGTCGGCGTAGTCGGCGCCCGTGCGCAGTTCGACGTCCGGCGGGGGCTCCTGGAGCGGCGGCAGAGGGGCCTTCGCCAGGTCGAGACGGAGGAAGTGCGCCGAGCGGCTCGCGCGGTAGCCGTGGCGCTCGGCGAACGCGCGGTTCGCCGGTTCGTCCAGCACCCAGGCGAACAGCCGGGTGGCTCCCAGGGACGCCAGGTACTCCTCGGCGGTGCGCACCAGCAGGGAGCCCGCGCCGTGCCGGACGTGTGCCGGGTCCACGTACACGTTGACGTAGCCCTGGCCCGGCTGCGGGCTGTCGTGCACGAGGCCGACCTGGGCCGTGCCGACCGGTTCGCCGTCGAGTTCGGCGAGCAGGGGCCGGAAGCGCGCGTCGGGATGCATGTGGACGGCGTCGTGCGCGACGGATTCGGCGGTGGACAACATGTAGGGGAGCGCGAGGCTGCGGATCCGGGCGAAGGCCCCGGTGTCCCGTCGGTCGTCCGGGCGGACATCGCGAACGATCACTGTCATGGAGCCGCACGCTACGCGCGGGCGGCCCGGGGTGCCTCTCATTTTCAGTGCGCCGGGAACGCCGTGCGTCAGGGACGCCGTACGCCGGGGACGCCGCGCCTCGGGAACGCCACCCGCTGGGGACGACACACGGCGAGGGTGCCTCGAAGGGCGGCCGCCGGTCGCACGCCGGGGCGGCCCGACCCGTACTCCGCGCCCGTGCGGGACAATCACCCCGTGACCTTGAAGATCCATATCGATGCGGGGGCCGCGCCCTACGAGCAGGTGCGCGCCCAGATCTCCGAGCAGGCCAGGTCGGGCGCGCTGCCGGTCGGCTACCGGCTGCCCACGGTGCGCGGACTCGCCGAGTCCCTCGGCCTCGCGGCCAACACGGTCGCCAAGGCGTACCGGGCCCTGGAGGCGGACGGGGTGATCGAGACCCGCGGGCGCAACGGCACCGTCGTGGCCGCCGCGGGGTCCGCCGCCGAGCGGGAGGCCGCCGCGGCGGCGCAGTCCTACGCCGAGCGCGTCCACCGCCTCGGTCTCCCCGAGGACGCCGCCCTCGCCGCCGTACGGGACGCCCTGCGCGCGTCGTACGCCGAGCGGGCCTAGCGGGAGTCCGAGGCCGGGCGCCGGCGGAGCCGGATTCGTGTCCGCCGGGTTCCCTCGGATCCCGGTCGGGGCAGGCGCGCGAGCCCGCTCGGGCGGTCGCTGGTCGGGTGCGGCTGCCCGCCCGGGTCGCTCGGAGCGGAACCGGGGTCGTCGCCCGGTCGCGCCGGGGTCCGGGCGCCGGAGACCTGTCACCGGCTCGGGACCGGCGGGGCCGGCAACTGTCTGGGCGTCCGCGTGACCGTCAGGCCCGCCGCCGTCGCCGCCCTGGCGAAGACCACCGCGTCCATGACAGCGGCGGCGTGCGGGTCGTTGTTGAAGTACGCGAACACGTCGTCGCCGTCGCTCCAGGTCTCCGCGATCCGCCGTGCCCACGTCATCAGGGACTGCCGTCCGTAGTGCGGCCATTGACGGGTGCGTCCGACGTGGAAGCGCACGTAGCCCCAGTCGGTGGTCCGCCACAGCGGCGTGACCGGCCGGGCCAGCACGTCGGCCCAGCAGAGCGCGGCGCCCCGTGACTCCAGGACCTCGCGCACGGCGGGTGTCCACCAGGAGTCGTGACGCGGTTCGACCGCGACGCGAGTGCCGGCCGGGAACCGGGCGAGGCAGTCGTCCAGGAGGCCGGCGTCACAGCGCAGTGTGGGCGGCAGCTGGAGCAGCACGGGGCCGAGCCGGTCGCCGAGTCCGGCGGCGTGACTCATCAGCCGGTGGACCGGTTCCTCCGGCTCGCGCAGCCGCTTGATGTGGGTGAGGAAACGGCTCGCCTTGACGGCGACGACGAAGTCCTGCGGGGTGCGGTCCCGCCAGTTCTCGAAGGTCTCGCGGGCCGGCAGCCGGTAGAAGGCGTTGTTGATCTCGACGGTGGCGAAGCGGGCCGCGTACGCCTCCAGCCAGAGCCGCGTGGGCAGCCCGGCCGGGTAGAGGACGTCACGCCAGTCCTTGTACTGCCAGCCGGACGTGCCCAGGAACACGGTCATACCCCCATGAAAGCACCTGCCGGTACGGCCGACCCGTACGCCGCCCGGCCCCGTGAGGCGTCCGGGCGGAGCACCGGCCCCGGGCGCCGGTGAGGGATACCGACCCGCGGCCGCGTAGCAGTCACCGGCCTGCGTCCGCGCCCCGGCGAGGACTGCGGGCCCGCGTGAGCGTCACGGGTCCAGGCCTGCGTCCGCACCCTGGCGAGGGCTGCCGGGCCCGCGTCACGGACGCAGGCCCATGTCCGCAGCCCAGTGAGGTGTACAGGCCCCACGTCCGCGTCGCAGTCACCGGCCCGCGTCCGCGCCCCGGCCAGGCGCACGGCCCCAACCCCGCGTCACAGATACAGGCCCGCGTCCGTGCCCTCCCGCTGGTCCGGTACCGATGTCGGTGACGTCCCCCGGCGCAGTGCGTACAGCTCGGCCAGTGTCGAGCCCTCGCGTCCGACGCCCTCCTCGGTGCCCAGCCAGCCCACGGCCTCCCGGCGGGTCAGCGGGCCGACCTCGATACGGGCGAGGCAGCGGCCGGGGCGGACGACGGCGGGGTGCAGGCGCTCCAGGTCCTCGTTCGTGGTGACGCCCACCAGCACGTTGCGGCCCTGGCCGAGCAGGCCGTCGGTCAGATTGAGCAGCCGCGAGAGGGCCTGGCCCGCGGTGTGCTTGGCCTCGCCGCGGATCAGTTCGTCGCAGTCCTCCAGCAGGAGCAGTCGCCAGCGGCCCTTGCCGGTGCCGTCCTCCTCGCCGATCGCGATGTCCATCAGATAGCCGACGTCGCTGAACAGGCGCTCCGGGTCCAGGACGCAGTCGACCTGGCACCAGTCGCGCCAGGAACGCGCCAGCGTGCGCAGCGCGGACGTCTTCCCCGTGCCGGGCGGGCCGTGGAGCAGCAGCAGGCGCCCCGCGATGTCCTCCGGTGTCGTCTTCATCAGCTGGTCCATCGCGTCCGCCACCGGCGCGGTGTAGTTCGGCCGCACCTCCTCCCACGTGCCCGCGGAGATCTGGCGGGTGGTGCGGTGCGGGCCCCGCCTCGGGGACACGTACCAGAAGCCCATGGTCACGTTCTCCGGCTGCGGCTCGGGCTCGTCGGCGGCGCCGTCCGTGGCCTGGCCGAGGATCTTCTCGGCCAGCTCGGGGCTGGTGGCGGTGACGGTGACGTCGGCGCCGCGGTTCCAGCGGGACACCAGCAGGGTCCAGCCGTCGCCCTCGGCGAGGGTCGCGCTGCGGTCGTCGTCGCGGGCGGAGCGCAGCACCCGGGACCCCGGCGGGAGCAGGGTCGCCCCGGAGCGGACGCGGTCGATGTTCACCGCGTGCGAGTGGGGCTGCTCGCCCGTAGCGAAGCGGCCGAGGAACAGCGCGTCGACGACGTCCGACGGCGAGTCGCTGTCGTCGACGTTGAGCCGGATCGGCAGAGCGTCGTATGGGTTCGCGGACATGCCGCCATGATCCGTCACGCGGACCCGCCGTGCACCCGGTTTCCGCAGTGCGCCCCGTGTGTCGGCTCTGCCCGCTCCTTCCGGTGTGTCCCCTCCGTCCTGCCAGGCTGTGCGCCGAGGAGTCCTGTCCCCCCGCCGATCCCCGCCGTTGCGTCCGGCGCGCCGGAACCCGGCGTGGGGCCGGGGGTTCACCCACACCCCTTTCGGTGCCGACGAGGGCGACGGGCGGCCGCTCGCCCTCCCCCCCCGGCGATCCCGATCAGCCGACCGCTCCGGCCGGTCCATGGTGAGCGTGAACTCGGGTGACAGGAGCGGGGGTTCGCCGGACCGAGGAGCACCGAGTGCGCCTTCGGCCGCGGAGCGGTTCAAGCCGCCCGGCCACAGCGGCCCTCGGCTCGCCGTGGTGGTGCATGCTGACGGTCACTCAGGAGGCTCTGTCCCGCTCCCAGGACACGCCCGCGCTCCCCGCTGTCTTCAAACATGCGTTCTCCCGGACCCCGTCACCCCCGTCACCCGCCCGGCCCAAGGGCGCCGGGCTGCGAGGTGTCCGCGCAGGCGCCCTTGATTGCCCGTCAGATGAACGACCGGTGCCGGTTCCCGCAAGGGCCGAAAAGCATTGGCATGAACACTTCCTGTCAACACGCGTAGCTGCTACCAAAGTTATGGCAGAGATCCTGCTAAACGGAGGTTCCATGAGACGTTCCCGAATTACGGCATACGTGACCTCACTCCTCCTCGCCGTCGGTCTCGCCCTCACCGGGGCAGCGACGGCGCAGGCGTCCCAGACCGCTGCGGCCACCGGGTATGTGGCCCTCGGCGACTCCTACTCCTCCGGCGTCGGCGCGGGCAGTTACATCAGCTCCAGCGGCGACTGCAAGCGCAGCACGAAGGCCTACCCCTACCTCTGGGCGGCCTCCCACTCACCCTCGTCCTTCGACTTCACGGCCTGTTCCGGCGCCCGTACGGGTGATGTTCTGGCCAACCAGCTGAGCCCCCTCAACGCCGGCACGGGGCTCGTCTCGATCAGTATCGGCGGCAACGACGCGGGATTCTCCGACGTCATGACGACCTGTGTGCTCCAGTCCGAGAGCTCCTGCCTGTCGCGGATCGCCACGGCCCGCGCCTACGTCGACTCCACGCTCCCCGGCAAACTCGACAGCGTCTACTCGGCGATCACCTCCAGGGCCCCGTCGGCCCACGTGGTCGTCCTCGGCTACCCCCGCTTCTACCAGCTGAGCGGCAGCTGCATCGCCGGCCTCTCCGAGACGGAGCGGTCCGCGATCAACGGTGCCGCCGACTACCTGGACAGCGCGATCGCCAAGCGTGCCGCCGCCCACGGCTTCACGTTCGGCGATGTCAGGACCACCTTCACCGGCCATGAGATCTGCTCCGGCAGCGCCTGGCTGCACAGCGTCAACTGGCTGAACATCGGCGAGTCGTACCACCCGACCGCGGCCGGCCACTCCGGTGGCTACCTGCCGGTCTTCACCGCCGGGGCCTGACCCCCGGCGTCCGGCCCGGCCGCGCCGCCCGGCGCCGTCCTAGGGAGAAGCGGAAGTGGAGGCCCCGCCCGTCGGGGTCTCCGTTTCGCACGTCACCGAGAACGGCACCCAGCCGGACGTCGTGCGCACGGGGTCGCGGACCTCCACCCTGATCCCGTTCTCGTACGTGCCCCCGGCCTCGTACGTCGTCACCACCACCGACCTCTGCCGGGTCTTCCCGCCGTCCGCGGGGAACGACAGCGTCTTCCAGCCGGGATCGGACACCTCGCCCTTGCGCGTCACCCACCGGTAGTCGACCTCCACCGGCACGACGCCCACCGTGAACGTCGCGGTGAACGTGGGCGCCTGCCCCACGGGCGGCGGGCAGGACCCGGAGTAGTCGGTGTGCGCGCCGGTGACGGTCACCTTCACCGACTGGGTGGGCGGCGTGGTCGTGTGCTCGCTGCTCGGCGTGCCACCGGAGGAGTCGGTCCCGCCCGTGCCGCCCTCACCCTCGCCGTCGCCGCTGCCGCCGTCGTCCTCCCCGCTCTGCCCGCTCGAGCCGCCGGAACCCCCGGCGTCGCTGCTCGCCCCGGCCGAGCCGCCGCCCCCGCCTGCGTCGTCGCGCTGGGTCAGCGCGTACAGCAGACCGGCCAGGGCCAGCGCCAGCGCGGCCAGTCCGGCGATCACGGCGTAGGCGGCCCGGCGGCTTCGGTCGGGCCGCCTCGTACCGGTCGTGGACGCCGTCGGGGTACCGGCCGTATAGGCGGGCACCGGCCGGGGTGGCGTGGTCGGCGTCTCGTGCGGCAGGGTCGCGACGGTCGGCGCGTAGGGCGCCGGTGACGAGCCGGTCCGCGGCGTGCCGCCCGCGCCGACCAGCCGCAGCTCCTGTTCGGCGCGCTCGGCGGGCATACGGTCCGCCGGGTCCTTGCGCAGCAGTTGCTCGATCACGGGGGCCAGCGGACCCGCGCGGCGCGGCGGCGGCAGCTCCTCGTCCACGACGGCTCGCAGGGTGCTCAGCGGAGTGTCGTGGCGGAAGGGCGAGTTGCCCTCCACCGCCGCGTACAGCAGCACCCCGAGGGACCACAGATCGGACTCGGGCCCGGGGGTGCGGCCCAACGCCCGCTCGGGGGCGAGGAATTCGGGCGATCCGATGACCTCGCCCGTCATGGTCAGCGCGGAACTGCCCTCGACCGTGGCGATACCGAAGTCGGTGAGGACGACCCGGCCGTCGTTCGACAGCAGCACGTTCCCCGGTTTCACGTCGCGGTGCAGGACCCCGGCCGCGTGGGCGGCACGCAGCGCGGACAGCACCTCGGCGCCGATGAACGCGGCCCGCCGCGGCGGGATCGGGCCCTCGGCGTCCAGGAGGTCCGAGAGGGCCAGACCCCGGATCAGCTCCATGACGATCCAAGGGCGGCCGTCCTGCGTCGCCACGTCGTAGACCGTCACCACGTTGCGGTTCGCGACCCGCGCCGCGGCCCAGGCCTCCCGCTCCAGGCGGGCGTACATCCGCTCGACGTCGCTCGACGGGATCCCGGCCGGGGCGCGCACCTCCTTGACGGCGACCTCGCGGTGCAGCACCTCGTCGCGGGCCCGCCAGACGGTGCCCATCCCGCCCTCGCCCAGGGGGGACAGCAGTCGGTAGCGACCCGCGATCACCCGTTCACCGCCGGACACCTCGGACACGGGCGTCCCCCCTTCGCATCCGCGCGATCTCCTCCCAAAAGTAGCTCAGCCGAGTGCGGATGCCGCCCCCTTGAACACCAATCCGGCACCGAGGGCCACGACGACGCACGCCGAACCGAAGGGTGCCGCCCTGCGCATCAGGGCCGCCACCGGCCCGCCCGTCCACCGCGGGCGCCGTGCCAGCATCCGGGCCACCCCGCCGCCGAGCCTGACCACGGCGAAGCCCGCGGCGGTCAGCGTGAGGGCGAGCCCGGCGCCGTAGGCCAGGACGAGCAGGAAGCCGAACCAGGCCTGGCCCAGCGCCGCCGCGCCCACGAGCACGACGACGGCAGAAGGACTGGGCACCAGGCCGCCGGCGAAGCCGAGGAGGATCGTGCCGCGCAGGGTGGGGGCCGTGGGGTGGGTGTGGGTGAAGCCGCCGTGGGTGTGCTCGTGGCCGTGGGCGTGCCCGTGCCCGTGTTCAGGGGAGTCGTCGTGCGCGTGGTGGTGCCCGTGGGCGTGGCCCTCCGAGTGCGCGTGATGCGGGGAGTCGTGGGGCCCGTGGTCGTGTGCGGGTACGCGGTTGCGCCAGGCGCGGCGTACGAGGGAGGCGCCCGCGAGGGTCACCAGCACGCCGCTGGTGACGCCGAGCCAGGCGATCACGGACGGCGCCGCGGCCGAGCCCGCGGTGATCAGGAGCCCCAGGGCCACCACGCCCAGGGTGTGGGTGACCGTCACCGACGCCGCGAGCGGCAGCACGTCACGCAGGGTGGCCCGTCCGCGCGCGGCGGCGGTCGCGGCCATCAGCGTCTTGCCGTGCCCGGGCGCCAGCGCGTGCAGCGCGCCGAGGGCGAGCGCGACGACCAGGGCGAGCGCGGCGAAGCCGAGGGTGAGGTCGTGCCGGGCCACCAGCCCGTCCAGGGCCCGCGTCCAGCGGTCGGCCCCACGCGGCAGCACGGAGGCGGCGGGCGCGTCCCGCTCCTCGCCCCCGGCGAGCGCCGGGCCGCCCGGACGGACCCGCAGGGACGCGGACGCGGTGTCCGCGGGCGAGGACAGCAGCCGCTTCGGGTACTCGGTCAGCCGCCGGGACACGGACCGCGTGGGCACGTCGGACCGGGTGAGCGTCGTGCGGTCGCCGCGCGCGGTGACCTCGCGCCAGCCGGGCCCGGAGTCGACGGCGGCGCGGAAGCGCACGGCGACCGCCCGCCCGGGAAGGGGCGCCGTCAGCCGGCACTCCACGCGCAGGGTGTCGAGCCCCGCCTGCCCGGGCCGCACCCGTGCCTCGCTCGCCCCGACGGTGAGCGGGACCGCGCGTCCGCCGACGGTGACGCGGCTGCCCCGGGCCGCCGTCGCGCACCGCTGCCGGGCCCAGGTCGTCCTGCCCAGCCGCTCGATGTCCGGCCCGGCCTGGGTCGCGGGGATCTCAGCCAGGTCCTCGACGTGGTCGATCCGCAGCAGGCCGGGGGCGGTGACGAGACCGTCGTAGCGGTTGACGGTGAAGTTGCCCAGCGGGTGCGCGCTCGCGCTCGCGCCGCCCGCGAGCACCAGCGCGGAGGCGGCGGCCAGGACGGCCGCGCCGGAGGCGAACGCGCGGCGCAGGGCCGTACGGGAGCTCACCGGGCCTCCCCGAGAGCCTTCAGGTCCGCACGGGCCGCGCGGGCGCCCGACGGCGAGAAGCCGGGGTTGAGCTCCAGGGCCCGGGACAGCGCGGACCTGGCCTGTCCGGGGTGGCCGGTCGCACGCTCGATCGTGCCGCGGTGCTGGAGGAAGGCGGCGTTGCGGTAGCCGGTGGCGGTGGCCCGGCGGGCGTACGGAAGCGCCTCCTCGTCACGGCCGTTGACGTGCAGGGCCCAGGCGAGGGCGTCCGCGGTGTGCACGGTGCGGCGGCGGGACCACTCGGCGCGGGCGGCGGTGAGGGCGGCGGCGCGGTCGCCGTGGTCGGCGGCGGCGAGGGCGGTGTCCAGGTCGGCGTTGACGCCGTTGGCGCGGGCCAGCGCGGTCCAGGCGTCGACGAGGGCGTACTGGTCGCGGGCCCGGCGCGCGTCGCCCTTCCCGCCGCGCGCCTCGTACAACTCGCCCAGCAGGGTGAGGGCTTGGGGCAGCGGGGAGCGGGAGACGATGTCCTCCATGCCGCGGATCGCCTTCGCGTTCTCGCCCGTGGCCGCCTGGGTGCGGGCCCGGCCCTCCAGCGCGGGCAGGTACGCCTCGTCGGCGGCCAGCGCCCGGTCGTAGTAGGTCAGCGCCGGGCCGTACTCGCCCTGGTTCCAGGCGAGTTGCGCAAGCGCCGTGGCCACGTACGCCACGTCGCCGCGGGACGTCGCCGTGCCCAGGGCCTGTTCGAGGACCCGGCGGGCGGTCTTCACGTCGCCGCGCAGCTCGTGCACGTACGCGTACCGCGTGAACACCGGTACTCCCGGACGCCGGGAGTCGGCCAGGTCGGCGGCCTCGGACGCCTCGTCGTAGCGGCCGAGTTCGACCAGCGCGTCGATCCGGGAGGACAGCGCGCGCTCGCTGTACGGGTTCTCGGCGAGCGCCCGGTCGGCCCACTTCAGGGCTTCCGGGAACCGGTGCCGGGCGGCGGCGAGGGCGGCGTGGCCCGCGAGCGCCGGGTCGTTGTCGGGGCGCAGCCGCAGGGAGCGGTCCAGCGCGCGCTCGGCCTGCGGGTAGCGGGAGGGGTCGCCCTTCGTGCGGGCCTGCTCCACGTAGGCGAGTCCCAGGGTCGCCCAGGACCCGAAGTCCCTTGGCTGCGACCGGAGATGGGCCTGGAGGGAGCGGATGCCCGCGTCGAGGTCCGCGCTCGCGAGCAGCTGGGGCGAGACCCCGGTGCCGGGTACGGCCGCCACGGGCGCCGTACGGTCGTCGCGGGCGCCCAGGACCACGCCGCCCGCGGTGAGGGCCACGGCCAGGGCGACGACGCAGCCGGTGAGCTGCGCCGCCCGCCACCGCCGTCCCGCCGCGGCCACCCGCCGCACGGCCACCACCCGGCCGTCGGCCACCCCGGCGGCCCCCGAGGGGACGCCCGCCGGCACGGCCCGCACACCGCCGTCGCCGTCGGCAGGGGCCGTGTCGCCGGCCGCGGTACCGGTATCCGCAGCGTGCGAGTCGCCGTCACCGGCGTCGGTACCGGTACCGGTACCGGCACCGGCACCGACGCCGGTAGCGGCACCGACGCCGGTAGCGGTACCGACGCCGGTAGCGGTACCAGCGTCGGTCGCGGTACCAGTCTCGGTACCGGCATCAGCGTCAGTACCGGCACCGGCCTCGGCACCGGCACCTGTACTGGCCTCGGTACCGGTACCAGCGTCAGTACCGGCATCAGCGTTGGTACCGGTATCGGCCTCGGTACCGGCACCGCTACTGGCCTCGGTACCGGTATCAGTCTCGGTACCGACACCGGTACTGGCCTCAGTACCGGCATCAGCCTCGGTACCGGTCTCGGTACCCGTACCCGTACCCGTCGCCTCGCCGGCCCCCGGGGTCGGGCCCGCCGGGGCACCGGTGGTGCCGCCGCTCGCGGGGAGGCCGTCGTCGCCGACGTCCGTCGGCGCGCTCTCGTTCGTACCCGGGGACATGCCCTCTCCTAGGAGTCCGTGGCCGTGACGGTCGTCGTGGGGGTGGGAGGGCGCGGCCCGCGCCGTGGGGGATGGGCTCACGCGGGCCGCGCCGGTCGGTGTGCCGGGTCAGTAGGCCCGGTTGTGCATGCGCCGGCGCCACCACATCAGCCCGGTGCCGATGAGCAGGAAGCCGGCCGCACCGGCCGCCGCCGACCCCGCGATCAGCACGGTGTCGGTGCCGCCGTCCGCGCCCGCCGGGACCAGCCCGCCGCCGAGCTGGTTGCGCACGCTGTTGCCGCTCTTGGCGGTCGCCCCGCGTGAGCCCGACGTCGGCTTGGCCAGGTACGGGAAGGAGTGCCCGAACTTCTTGTCGTTCTTGTCGACCGCGTCGCCCAGATCGTTCTTGGAGCCGACCAGCTCGCCCTCGACGACCTGGAGCGAGGCGTCGATCACGTCGTCGGTGAGCCGGCGCCCGTTCGGGAAGCCCGCGTTGTCGCCGTCGAGCACACCGAGCCGCTTGGGGTGCTCGGCCGGCTTGATCGACGTGTTGAGCCGCAGCTCCTCCGCGGGCCGGACGTGCGGGGGCTGGTTGAGGCCCTCGACGCCCTTCAGGAACACGTCGACCAGGTCGTTCCTCGGCTCGGCCGGCGCCTTGATCTTGTAGATCGCCTCGATGAGCTTGGGCAGTTCGGGGTTGGTGACGTTCTTCAGGAAGTCGGCGTCGTTCCAGGGCGCGGACGCGTTGAACCGGTCCTTGTCCTTCTGCGGGTTGACGACCTCGTTCACCAGCGGCATGCCGAGCCGGGAGACCTGGGTCCAGTGCCCGCGGGCGTCCCTGCGCTGCGTGGTGGACCAGATGCCGACGATCGGCTGCTCGGCCGACTCCTGGATCATCTCCGTCGGCACCTGGAGGGCGATGGAGTTGACGTTGTAGCCCTTGAGCGTGTCCCGGCCCACCTCGGACAGGTCGCCGCCGTAGAGCAGGTCGAAGACGCGCAGGTCCAGGAAGAACGGGTCGTCCGCCTGACCGGCGAACGTGGTGGAACCGCCCGCGAGCTTGTAGACCGCCTGGTCGCGCAGCTTGCCGTAGTCCGGCATGGACGCCTTGCCGACGTTCGACGGCGCCACCGGTATGTCGTCGGCGACCTTGGTGCGGGAGACCAGCTTCTGGTCGTGCAGCCGCAGCAGGTCGATGTCGTACGTCTGCGTGATGTTCAGGTCGGGGTCGTCGAGACTGGTGACCGGACCCGTGTTGTAGAGGAAGGTGTCGCCGTTCTTGCGGTGCGTCTTGAAGGTGTAGCGGTAGACCAGTTCGCCCTGCGCGTCACCGTCGCTGTCGATGTGCAGGTCGTACTGGGCGTCCTCGGCGAAGGTGAAGAAGTTGGGTCCGCCGGCCGGTTCCTCGAAGGGGATCCAGTTCGCCACGATCGTCGTCGTATCGGGCTTGTCCGGGCTCACGAACGCGTACACGTCCGTGTTGTCGTACTGCGGCTGCCCCGAGATCAGGGGGGCCTCCCGGTGGCTGGAGGCGGCGGCCGCCCCCGGTTCCAGCACGCTCACACCGGCGGCTGTGAGCCCCCCGGCTGCCAGCGCGCCACAGACGAGGGTCGCGAAACTCCTGCGTCCCACGCCACTCCTGGAGATAGGTGTCATGCCGTCCGTCCTCAAGTCCAACTTGCCTGACGCACGCCATTCGGAGCGGTCGCCGGGGTGGATTGGTCGAATCCCAAACGTTCTTACGTGGGCTTTCGCCGCACGACTCAGCGGGCCGCCCACGCATCGCGCAGGTTTCGTCGCCCGGGGACCCGCGTTTTCACCGCGGCGATCCGTAACCCATCCGGAGGCGCGCGCGCCGCGAACACATGGGTGAAGTCACGGGCCGTACGCGGCCGGAGAGGGGGAGGGGTGGAGGCGGACGAACTTCTGGTGCTCGTGGCCGGAGGTGATCAGAAGGCTTTCGAGGAGCTGTACGGACTGGTGTCCGGGCCGGTGTTCGGTCTGGTGCGCCGGGTGGTGCGGGACCCGGCCCAGACCGAGGAGGTCGCGCAGGAGGTGCTGCTCGAACTCTGGCGCTCCGCCGCACGGTTCGACCGCCGCCGGGGCAGTGCCCTGTCGTGGATCCTCACGCTCGCGCACCGCCGCGCGGTCGACCGGGTGCGCAGCGCCCGGGCCGCCACCGAGCGCGAGCAGCGCGAGGGACGGCGCGCGCACGCGCCCGCCTTCGACCAGGTCGCCGAGGAGGTCGAGGCTGGACTCGAACGGGAGTGGGTGCGCCGCTGTCTCGACCGGCTCACCGCCCTGCAGCGCCAGTCCGTGACCCTCGCCTACTACGACGGCTACACCTACCGTGAGGTCGCCGAACGGCTCTCCCTGCCGCTCGGCACCGTCAAGACCCGTATGCGCGACGGACTGACCCGGCTGCGCGACTGCCTGGGAGGTGCCGCGTGAGCGTCCCGATACCCGCCGGCGACGCCCCGGCCCGTCCGGGAGGCGTCGCATGAGCCTCCTCGACCGGCTGTTCCGCCGCGACCTGCACTCACTCGCCGCGCCCTACGCGCTGGACGCCCTCGAACCCGACGAACGGCGCCGCTTCGAACGCCATCTGCGGCACTGCGACCGCTGCTCCGCCGAGGTGCGTGCGCTGACCGAGGACGCCGTCCGCCTCGCCTGGTCGACGGCGGCCCCGGCGCCGCCCGCGCTGCGGGACCGGGTCCTCACGGCCGTACGCACGACCCCGCAGGAGCCGCCCGGCGGGCACGCGGACCCCGGCCCGCAGCGCGCGCGTGCGGCCCGCCGCCCCACTCGGGCGCGGACCCCCGGTTTCCGCCCGCTGCTCGCCCCGTTCGCCACCGCCACGGCCGCCGCCGCGCTCGTCGTCGCCTCCCTCTTCGCGGTCCAGGCGACGCGGACCCAGGACGAACTGGACCAGGAACGCGCCCAGGCACGTGAGATCGCGCACGTTCTCGCCGCTCCGGACGCCCGTGCGACGGGTGACCGGGACGGACGGGGACGCGGCATCGGCGTGGTCGCCTCCGCCGCGCAACGGCGCGCGGTCGTCACCGTGAGCGGTCTCGGCACGCCGTCCGGGGGGCGCGTGCATCAACTGTGGCTCATGCGCCCCGGCGTGCAACCACGCTCCCTCGGCCTGCTGCAAGGCGACACGCCCTTGGTGGCGAGCGGTCTGAACACGGCGGCCTCCTCACTCGCTGTGACCGTCGAACCCGACGGGGGCTCACCGCAGCCCACAACCACGCCAGTTGTCCAACTCGCCCTGGAATCTGTCGGATTCGGAGAGTAATCGTCAACGCCCTTACGGGGTAGGTGAATCCTGTGCCCGCGATACACGAGTGCCATGAGGGAGCGATAGGGTTAGCCTGCCCGGGCCGGGTGCCCTCGTATGGGTGGGGAGTGACATGGAACAGATAACAGTGCGCAGCAGGGCTCGAGTCCCTGCGATCACGTGTGGGAGCAGCGCGACCAGCTCGCGCCTCGACCGCCATCTGGCGGTGCTGGGTGGTCCTGCCATCCCGCAGCGCGAGACGCTCGAGGCGACGTCGCTGATGCGTGAACTCACCGCGCGTGACACCGCGCACGACCGCAGTGGTCTGGGTGCACGGGTGAGGCGGGTCTCGCTCTTCGCCCCGCTGCGGCGGCTCAGCCGTTCCCTGTTCGGCGGTCGCTGAGCAGCGCGGGTCAGGCAGTTCCCGACCCGCGCTCAGGCGGTCACACCGTCCCGGCGCAGTGCTGCGATCTCATCGTCCGTCATCCCCACGGCACGCAGCAGCGCCTCGGTGTGCTCCCCGAGCGCGGGTACGGCTCCCATCCGTGCGTCGTCCCCGCCCGGCAGATCGATCGGCGGCAGCAGCGCCCGCAACGGCCCCACCGGTGACTCCACTTCCCGCCACCGGTCCCTGGCCGCCAGCTGCGGATGCTCCGCCAGCTCCCGTACGTCCCTGAGGCGTGCGCACGCGATGCCCGCCTCCTCCAGCCGGGCCACCGCCGCGTCGGCCGTCAGCGCGGCCAGCGCCGTGCCGACCAGCGCGTCGGTCCCCTCCCGGTGCGCGACCCGCGCCGCGTTCGTCGCGTACGCCGGATCGGTCCCCAACTCAGGCTTCCCCAGGACCTGTTCCGCCAGCCTGCGCCACTCCCGGTCGTTCTGCACCGACAGCAGCACCCGCCCCCCGTCCGCCGTCGGATAGGCGTCGTAGGGGGCGATGACGGCGTGCGCCAGACCGCTGCGCGCCGGGGGCGTGCCGCCGTGCATCGCGTGGTGCAGCGGGTGTCCCATCCACTCCGCGAGCGCCTCCAGCATCGACACCTGGACCGGACCGCCGCGTCCCGTCGTGCCGCGCCGCACCAGCGCCGCCAGCACCCCGGAGAAGGCGTACATGGCCGCCGCGATGTCGGCGGCCGGGATCCCCGCCTTCACGGGCTGCTCCGGCGTCCCCGTCACCGACACGAGGCCCGCCTCGCACTGCACGAGCATGTCGTAGGCGCGCTTGTCCGCGTACGGACCCGACGACCCGTACCCCGAGATGTCCACGGCGACCAGCCGCGGGTGCGCCGCGCACAGGGTGGCGGCGTCCAGGCCGAGCCGGGCCGCCGCTCCCTGGGCGAGGTTCTGCACGAAGACGTCCGCGTCCGCGACCAGCCGCCGCACCACGTCGAGACCCCGTGGGTCCTTCAGGTCGAGGGCGATGGACTCCTTGCCCCGGTTGCACCACACGAAGTGCGAGGCGAGACCGGCCGCCGCGGTGTCGTAACCACGGGCGAAGTCCCCGCCGTCGATCCGCTCGACCTTGATCACCCGGGCGCCGAGATCGGCCAGCTGACGGGTCGCGAAGGGGGCCGAGACGGCCTGCTCGACGGCGACGACGGTGATGCCTTCCAGAGGCAGGGGAAGTGGCTGCATGCCGCGGATCATGTCCCGGCCGCGACGCCTTTGTCATGCGCGGTGTGGCCGGAGCCGTACGTGGCCGCCTACCGCGGCTCGCCGCCGCCTTCATCCGGGGAACGCCGGCACACCCGCTAGATCAACGCGAACTGCCCGTCGGGGCCCTCCTCGTGGTGGTCCAGGACCGACGCGGGTCTGCGGGCCGCGTCCGGCACGGGGAGCACGCCCGCCCCGCGCAGCTCGCTCCGGGTGACCGGCGACCGAACGGTCAACTCGGCCAGCTGCGGCCGCAGTTCCGCGAGCAGCGCCAGGACCGTGACGAGCTCCAGCACCTCGGACGTCCAGGCCTGCGGCCAGGCGGTGGGCCGGATCGCCTCCAGGGTGCCCGGCTCGGGCGGTTCGGTCCTGACGGTGAACCACCGCTCCAGCACCCGCACACCGCCCGCCTCGAAGTCCCAGGCCTCGGGCGGGACGGGGGAGATCCGGCCCTCGTCCACGTGCAGGACCTCCTCGTCGCGGTCGTAGCGCAGGTCGAGGGCGGGAGCAGGTGCGCCCGAGCGGACCCGGGCGCGGGGCAGCCCGGGAAGGGGGGCGCGCACGTAGGGACGACGGCCGCCGGGGAGCCGGGGGCGCTCGCCGTCGCGGCGCATCAGCCACAGCATCCGGCGCCCCAGCTCCACGCCCCGCTCCCACACATCGGCGTCACCGGTGAGCGGCACCGCGCAGCCGTCCCGGCCGGGACGGGCCACCGCCACCGACCAGGCGAGGACGTCGAGGGCGCCGGGGGAGTGACCGAGGCGGGAGGCGAGGTGGTCCAGCAGGCCCGGCGCCAGGTTCGGTTCGAGACCGCCGGGGC
This sequence comes from Streptomyces sp. NPDC028308, assembly GCF_055565855.1. NCBI lineage: Bacteria > Bacillati > Actinomycetota > Actinomycetes > Kitasatosporales > Streptomycetaceae > Streptomyces > Streptomyces sp. NPDC028308. The sequence continues at coordinate 390,192 of NZ_JBVHTO010000006.1, read as the reverse complement.
GGCGGAACAGCGGGCGGACGCGCCCGCCGCGTCCGGCGCCCACCGGCAGCACGGAGGACACCAGCAGCGCCGGACCCGACGGCTCGGGCACGAGCGGCTGCTCGACCGCGAACATCTGCCGTTCGTCGGCCACCCGCCACAGCTCCGGACGCGCCGCGTCGATCAGCCGGTGGTCCGGTATCAGCCACTGCTCGTCGAAGGGACCGCTGAGCACCCGTACGGGCTCGGGGCAGGGCCCCGACTCCCGTGCCAGCCGGCCCGTCCCGCTGGACTGCCCCGGCAGCTGGGCCACCGCCGAGTGCAGGGTGCGCGAGCGGGTGGGCCCGAACAACGCCTCGCGGTCCGGCCCTTGCGCCTTCAGCAGGGCGTTCCACCGGGCCTTCAGGGACGCGGGGTCGGGCGCCGTCGGCCACCCCCGGCCCGGCCGCACGGGTGCGACCGACCACGGCATGAGGTCCGCGAGCAGCGGAGCGTCGTCGTGCGTCACGCACCGCATCGTACGACGTGGGTCCACAGCGCCGTCCGGGCACGGAGGACGGCGCCGGTCAGTGGGCGTCCAGGGTCACGGTGAAGGAGAAGCGGTCGCCCCGGTAGTGGATGCGGGCCACGTCCAGGGCGCGCCCGTCCTCACCGTGGACGACGCCCGTGTAGTGCAGGATCGGGCTCAGCAGCGGCACGCGCAGCAGCCGTGCCGTCTCCGGGTCCGCGAGCCGGGCCTCGACGGTGTCGGTGATCCGGCTGATGCGCACGCCCACCACGTCGCGCAGCACCTTCGTCATCGGCCAGCGGACCAGGTCCTCGGGGTCGATGAGGGCCGCCAGCTCCGGACGGACGTAGTTGCGGGCGTGGTTGGTCGGCTCGTCCGTCTTCTCGTCGCTGCGCAGCCGGTGGTACGCCGTCACCTCGGCCAGATCCGGGAAGTGCTCGGCGAGTTCGGCCGGCACGGCCTCCGTGCCGTGGGCCAGCAGCTCCGTCCGCATCCCCGACTGCTGGGCCACGATCGCGTCCACCGAGCCGAGCAGCCGCACGGGAGCGCCCCGCTGCGCGCTCGGCTCGATGAACGTGCCCCGCCTGCGGTGCCGGGTGATGAGCCCCTCGGTCTCCAGCTCCTTGAGCGCCTGGCGCATGGTCAGCACGCTCACCCCGTAGTGCACCGCGAGCTGCTCCTCGGTGGGCAGCCGGAGCGGGTCCTGCGCGGAGCGCCCCAGTATCGAGGCGCGCAGGGACTGCGACACCTGATACCAGAGCGGCAGTTTGCGGTTCAGGACGATCGAGTCCGGGGCGAAGGAGGTCACGAGGGTATCCGTACCGGTCGCGGGCGTTCAGTGCAACGGGCGGTGACGGTCAGTCCGCCGGGCGGAAGTGACGTTCGAGGCCCTGCCACACGTCGTCGTAGCCGTGTTGCAGGTGTTCCGCGCGGGCCGCCTGTGCCGTCGCGGTCACCGGCCAGCGCGTCTCGAACATGAAGGCGAGACCGTCGTCGATCTTCTGCGGGCGCAGCTCGGCGGCGCCGGCCCGGTCGAAGGTCTCCCGGTCCGGGCCGTGCGCCGACATCATGTTGTGCAGCGAACCGCCGCCCGGCACGAAGCCCTCGGCCTTCGCGTCGTAGGCGCCCTCCACGAGCCCCATGTACTCGCTCATCACGTTCCGGTGGAAGTACGGCGGCCGGAACGTGTCCTCGCCCACCAGCCAGCGGGGCGCGAAGACCACGAAGTCCACGTTGGCCAGGCCCGCCGTGTCGGTCGGCGAGGTCAGCACCGTGAAGATCGAGGGGTCCGGGTGGTCGTAGCTGATGGTGCCGATCACATTGAAACGACGCAGGTCGTAGACGTACGGCACATGGGTGCCGTGCCAGGCGACCACGTCCAGCGGGGAGTGGGTGTACGTCGCCGTCCAGAGGTTGCCGCAGAACTTGTTGACCACCTCCACCGGCCCCTCCACGTCCTCGTACGCGGCGACGGGGGCGAGGAAGTCCCGGGCGTTCGCCAGGCCGTTGGCGCCGATCGGGCCGAGGTCGGGCAGCTGGAAGGGCGCCCCATAGTTCTCGCACACATAACCGCGCGCGGAACCGTCCAGCAGCTCCACACGGAAGCGGACACCACGAGGGATCAGCGCGACATGGCCGGGCTCCACATGCAGCAGCCCGAACTCGGTGCGCAGCAGGAGTCCGCCGTGCTCCGGGACGATCAAAAGCTCGCCGTCGGCGTCGCTGAACACCCGCTCCATCGAGGCGTCGGCGTGGTAGAGGTGCACGGCCATGCCGGTGCGCTGGGCCGCGTCGCCGTTGCCGCCGAGGGTCCACAGGCCGGCGAGGAAGTCGGTGCCCGCGGCGGGCGCCGGCAGGGGGTTCCAGCGCAGCCGGTTGGGATCGGGGACGGTCTCCGTGAAGGGGGCGGAGCGGATCGTGCCGTTGTCCGTGCGGGTGAACGCGGGGTGCGCGGCCGAGGGCCGGATCCGGTACAGCCACGAGCGCCGGTTGTGCGCCCGCGGCTCGGTGAAGGCCGTACCGCTCAGCTGCTCCGCGTAGAGCCCGAGCGGTGCCCGCTGGGGTGAGTTGCGGCCGTGCGGCAGCGCGCCCGGCACCGCCTCCGAGCTGTGCTCGTTGCCGAATCCGGAGAGATACGCCAGCCCCTCGGCGGTCGTCCGTGCTTCCCCACGCTCGAACCCGCCCTCTCGGGCGGTGCCCCCATCGCTCATGATCGCTCCCTCGTTCCCGATTCCTATGCATCACCGTAGGATTCACTGTTTCCCCGCGCAAGAGGCGACGGGCGCCCGGCGCGGGGGACGCACTCCGCAGCCGCGCCCGGTCCGGGCGGGCGCCGGGCGTCCGGAGGGAGTACGTCCTGGGACCTGCGGACGACTCGAGAACCCGACTTCAGGGGGATCCGGCGGACGGAGCGCGTGTTCTAACCTCCCGGCATGTCGTGGACGCGTGGACTGCTCGCCGCGCTCGCGGTCTGCGCGCTGCTCGGCGGATCCGCGAGCTGCGGCACCGACGACGCGCACGGGCGTGAAGGTGAGGTCTCGGCCTCACCCGTGGGCAAGGTGCTGGACGACACCGACGAGAAGGGACGGCACTACCGTGAGATCGGCGAGGGCGGCGCGCCGCGGGTCGGCATCGAGGTGCAGCCGGCCCCCGACGAGGGCTGGGACGTCCGGCTGACCTTACGGAACTTCCGGTTCTCGCCCGGCGACGCGCGCCCGGTCGCGCTGCCCGGACGCGGCAGCGCGGTGCTCTTCCTGGACGGGCGCACCCTCACCCGGCTCCGCGCCTTCACCTACCACCTCTCCGGCGACCTGATCCCCCGGGGCACCCACCACCTCACGGCCCGCCTGTACGCGGACGACCGCACGGTGTGGGCGGTCGACGGCAGGCCCGTGCAGTGCACGGCGGACATCACCGCGTCGGGCGCGCGCTGAGGCCGGCCGGCGAGGCCGGGCCCGCCCGGCCGGAGGGTGCCGAAAGCGGACGGCCGGACCGGTTGCGAGCCCCCGGCGGTGAGTGGCAGGGGCACCGATCCGCGTACAGACGGGCAAGGTTCACCGGACCCCGGCGGAAAGGCATCATGAACACCGTGCCCCAAGCGACCCCGCTGCGCCGTGCGCCCGTCCAGCGGCGCAGTGCCGAACGACTGACCAGGATCCTCGACGCCTGCGCCGAGCTGCTCGACGAGGTCGGCTACGACGGCCTCAGCACCCGGGCGGTGGCCCAGCGCGCGGGCGTCCCGATCGGCTCCGTCTACCGCTTCTTCGGCAACAAGCGGGCCATGGCCGACGCGCTGGCCCAGCGCAACCTCGACCGCTATGTCGAGCGCGTGACGGCGCGTCTCAAGGAGGCGGGCGCGGCCCGTGCCCCAGGCGAGGGCGCGGGCGACTCCGGGGCCCCGGCCGGGGGCGGCTGGCGCGCGGCCATGGACGCCGTGCTCGACGAGTTCCTCGCCATGAAGCGCACCGCGCCGGGGTTCACGCTGGTCGACTTCGGCAACCAGATCCCGGTGGGCTCCGGGTGCGCGGAGCCCAACACCCGCGTCGCCGACCGCCTCACCGACCTGCTCTCGGCGTTCCTCGTACGCGAACCCGACGAGGACCTGCGCCGGGCGTTCCTGGTCGCCGTGGAGACCGCCGACACACTCGTCCACCTCGCCTTCCGCCTAGACCCGGCCGGCGACGAGCGGATCGTCGAGGAGATCCGGGCCCTCCTGCGCGCCTACCTGTCCCGCGTACTGGACTGACACCGGCCGCCCTGTGCGTCGGTGAACCTCCCGGCGGGGCGCCCCGGTCCGTTCCTCCGCGGTCGCGGTCGCGGTCGCGTGCGCCCGGGTCGGCCCCGTCGCCGTCCCGCGGATTTCCGACCTGACCCCCGACAGCCCCTCCCGGAGATGCATACCGGTCGGTATGCTCGGCGCAGCCCGTGCGTCACCGCTGCCGCCGCAACCCGGGAGGACCCCGTGTCCCGCACCACCGGAACCACCTCAGACTCGCGCACCGCCCTGCGGATCTGCCCGCTCTGCGAGGCGACCTGCGGGCTGACGCTCACCATCGAGGGCACCCGGGTGACCGGCGCGCGCGGTGACCGCGAGGACGTCTTCAGTCAGGGGTTCATCTGCCCGAAGGGCGCCTCGTTCGGCGCGGTCGACGCGGACCCCGACCGGCTGCGTACGCCGCTGGTGCGCCGGGACGGCGAGCTGCGGGAGGCCACCTGGGAGGAGGCCTTCGACGCCGTGGCCGCCGGACTGCGCCCCGTGGTCGAACGGCACGGCCCGCACGCCGTCGGCGTCGTCCTCGGCAACCCGAACGTGCACACCATGGCCGGGGCCCTCTACCCGCCCGTCCTGCTCTCCGCGCTGGGCACCCACAGCCTCTTCACCGCGTCCACCGTCGACCAGATGCCCAAGCACGTGTCGAGCGGCCTCCTGTACGGCGACGCCCTGGCCATCCCCGTACCGGACCTGGACCGCACCGACCATCTGCTGCTCATCGGCGCCAACCCCCTGGAGTCCAACGGGAGTCTGTGCACCGCCCCCGACTTCCCCGGCAAGCTCAAGGCGCTGCGGGCGCGCGGCGGCACCCTCACCGTCATCGACCCCCGGCGCACGCGCACCGCCCGGCTCGCCGACCGGCACGTGGCCATCCGGCCCGGAACCGACGCCCTGCTGCTCGCCGCCGTGGCCCACGTCCTCTTCGAGGAGAAGCTCGTCGACCTGGGCGACCTGGCCGACCGGGTCGAGGGAACCGACGAACTCGGCTCCGCCCTCCGGGACTTCACGCCCGAAGCGGCGAGCGAGGCCTGCGACGTACCGGCCGACACCATCAGGGCGCTCGCCCGGGAACTCGCCGCCGCGCCCACCGCCGCCGTCTACGGCCGCATCGGCAGCTGCACCGTCCCGCACGGCACCCTCGCGAGCTGGCTCGTCGACGTCCTGAACATCCTCACCGGCAACCTCGACCGGCCCGGCGGGGCCCTCTTCCCCCAGGCGGCCACCGACCGCGCGCCCCGGCCCGCCGGACCCGGCCGCGGGTTCGCCCTCGGACGCTGGCACAGCCGGGTGAGCCGTCACCCCGAGGCCAAGGGCGAGCTGCCGCTGTCCGCCCTGGCCGAGGAGATCGACACCGCCACGGACGAGGGCACCCCGGTCCGCGCCGTCATCGCCGTCGCCACCAACCCCGTACTCTCCGCCCCGGACGGCGACCGCCTCGACAAGGCCCTCGGCACGCTCGACTTCATGGTCAGCGTCGACCCGTACCTGAACGAGACCTCGCGCCACGCGCACGTCGTCCTGCCGCCGCCCCCGCCCTCGCAGAGCGCGCACCACGACTTCGCCTTCAACGCGTTCGCCGTGCACAACCAGGTGCGCTACACCCGCGCGGCCGTCCCGCTGGAGCCGGGCCGCATGGCCGAGACCGAGATCCTCGCCCGGCTCGTCCTCGCCGCGACCGGCATGCACGGCGCCGACCCGTCCGCCGTCGACACGATGGTCGTCGACGGCACCCTCGCCAAGGCCGTCGACGACCCGAACTCGCCCGTGCACGGCCGCGATCCGGGCGAACTCGCCGCCGTGCTGACGGGGCTGACCGGTCCCGAGCGGAGGCTGGACATGATGCTGCGCCTCGGCCCGTACGGCGACGGCTTCGGCGCCCGGCCCGACGGCCTGAACCTGGAGAAGCTGCTCGCCCACCCGCACGGCATCGACCTCGGCCCGCTGCGCCCGCGCCTGCCGCAGGTGCTGAAGACCCGCAGCGGCCGCGTCGAACTGCTGCCGGGCCCCATCGCCGGCGACCTGCCGAGGTTGCGGGACGCGCTGCGCGAGCGCCCGGACGGACTGGTGCTCGTCGGCCGCCGTCATCTGCGGTCCAACAACAGCTGGATGCACAACGTCCCCGCGCTCACCGGCGGTTCCAACCGCTGCTCGCTGCACGTCCACCCCGAGGACGCGGCACGTCTGGGGATCGCGGACGGAGCGCCCGTACGCGTCAAGGGCGCCGGGGGAGAGGTCACCGCCCCCGCGGAGATCACCGACGGGGTCCGGCGCGGTGTGGTCAGCCTGCCGCACGGCTGGGGACACGACCGGCCGGGCACCCGCCTCGGCCACGCCGCGCTGGACCCGGGCGTCAACGTCAACCAGCTGATCGACGGCAGCCTGCTCGACCCGCTGTCGGGGACCGCCGTCCTCAACGGCATCGCGGTCGAGCTGACGCCCGTGACCTGAGCAAAGCTGTGACCTGGAGTTTTGCGCTTATTGCTCGCGCGTCAACATCTTGTTAACGCTCGCGGAACCGACCTAACGTCGCTCGCACCGCCGCCTCTGGCGGGAGTTCAAGGGCGAACGTTAGGTGTCCATCCATGCTGACCATCCTCGGCTTCGCCATGATCGCGACCTTCCTGGTCCTGATCATGCTGAAGAAGATGTCGCCGATCGCGGCGCTCGTGCTGATCCCGGCACTCTTCTGTGTCTTCGTCGGAAAGGGCGCCAAGCTCGGTGACTACGTCATCGACGGCGTCACGAGCCTCGCCCCCACGGCGGCGATGCTGATGTTCGCGATCGTCTACTTCGGGGTGATGATCGACGTCGGGCTCTTCGACCCGATCGTGCGGGGTATCCTGCGCTTCTGCAAGGCCGATCCGCTGCGGATCGTGGTCGGGACGGCCGTGCTCGCCGCGATCGTCTCGCTCGACGGCGACGGCTCGACCACCTTCATGATCACGGTCTCGGCGATGTACCCGCTGTACAAGCGCCTGAAGATGAGCCTGGTCGTGATGACGGGTGTCGCCGCGATGGCCAACGGCGTGATGAACACCCTGCCCTGGGGCGGCCCGACCGCCCGCGCCGCCACCGCCCTGAAGGTCGACGCCGCCGACATCTTCGTGCCGATGATCCCGGCCCTCGCCGTCGGACTGCTCGGCGTCTTCGTCCTCGCCTACGTCCTCGGCCGCCGGGAGCGCACCCGGCTCGGTGTGCTCAGCCTGGACGAGGTGCTCGTCGAGGAGAAGGAGCCGAACTCGCAGACCGTGCTGGTCGGTTCCGGCGGCTCCGCCGACGCGACCCGCCCGGCCGGGACGAGCGGCGGCGCTGGGACCGGCACGGACGCCGACGGTCCCGCGCGTCCCGAGAACCCGAACTCCGTGACCGACGACGAGGACGACAAGGGACTCCAGGTCCTCGACCCGACCCGGACCACCCTGCGCCCCCGTCTCTACTGGTTCAACGCGCTGCTCACGGTCGTCCTGCTCACCGCCATGATCATGGAGTGGCTGCCGATACCGGTGCTGTTCCTGCTCGGCGCCGCGCTCGCCCTGACCGTCAACTTCCCCAGGATGCCGGAGCAGAAGGCCCGTCTCGGCGCCCACGCCGAGAACGTCCTGAACGTCGCCGGCATGGTCTTCGCCGCCGCCGTCTTCACCGGCGTCCTCCAGGGCACCGGCATGGTCGACCACATGGCCGAGTGGCTCGTCGGCAACATCCCCGACGGCATGGGTCCGCACATGGCCTTCGTCACCGGTCTCCTGAGCATCCCGCTCACGTACTTCATGTCCAACGACGGCTTCTACTTCGGCATCCTCCCCGTCCTCGCCGAGGCGGGCCAGGCCCACGGCGTCTCGTCCCTGGAGATCGCCCGCGCCTCGATCGTCGGCCAGCCGCTGCACATGTCGAGCCCGCTCGTGCCCGCCGTGTACGTCCTCGTGGGCATGGCCAAGGTCGAGTTCGGCGACCACACCCGCTTCGTGGTCAAGTGGGCGGCGCTCACCTCGCTGGTGGTGCTCGCGGCCGGAATCCTCTTCGGCATCATCTGATGCCCGGCGCCTCCGGTCAGGTGCGGCCCGGCAGGAGTTGGCTGCTGCGCCTCGTCATCGCCTTCGGGTTCGCGCAGGGGGCGGTGTCGATGGCGCGGCCCGCCGTCTCCTACCGGGCGCTCGCCCTGGGCGCCGACGAGCGCGCCGTCGGCGTCATCGCGGGCGTGTACGCGCTGCTCCCGCTCTTCGCCGCGGTGCCGCTCGGCCGCCGCACCGACCACGGCCGTTGCGCGCCCCTGCTGCCCCTCGGGGTGGTCCTGATCGCCGGCGGCTGCGCCCTGAGCGGTACGGCGAACTCGGCGACGGTGATGGCGGTTTGGAGCGGCGTGATGGGACTCGGTCATCTCTGCTTCGTCATCGGCGCCCAGTCGATCGTCGCCCGCCAGTCCGCGCCGCACGAACAGGACCGCAACTTCGGCCACTTCACCATCGGCGCGTCCCTGGGCCAGATGGTCGGGCCGATCGCCGCGGGCGCCCTGATCAGCGGCCACGACAGGGCGGGCAGCAGCGCGCTGGCCCTGCTGGTCGCCGGGGCGGTCGCGGCCGTCTCCTGCGCCTCGCTCTGGCGCATCGAGCACCGTACGACGCCCAGGTCCCGTACCGGACAAGGGGATCGCGTCCCGGTCCGGCGCATCCTGGGCGCCCGGGGGGTGCCCGCCGGCATCTTCATCAGCCTCGCAGTGCTGTCGGCGACGGACATCCTCACCGCGTACCTGCCGGTCGTCGGCGAGCACCGGGGCATCGCGCCGTCGGTGATCGGTCTGCTGCTGAGCCTGCGCGCAGCGGCGACCATCGCCTGCCGCCTGGTCATGACGCCGATGCTGCGCCTGCTCGGCAGGACCGCGCTGCTCACCGCGACCTGCCTGCTCGCCGGTGTGCTGTGCGCGGGCATCGCCCTGCCGGTGCCGGTGTGGACCCTCGCCGTGATGCTCGCGGTGCTCGGCTTCTGCCTCGGCGTCGGGCAGCCCCTGTCGATGACGACCGTCGTCCAGGCCGCCCCCGACGGAGCCCGCTCCACCGCCCTCGCCCTGCGGCTGACCGGCAACCGGCTCGGCCAGGTCGCCGCGCCCGCCGCCGCGGGCCTGGTCGCCGGCCTCGCGGGGGTCGCCGCGCCGTTCGTGATGCTCGGCGCGCTGCTGCTGCTGTCGTCGGGGATCGCGCTACGGGCGCCGGGCAGGCCCGCGCCGCCTCCGGACCCGGACGGCGCGCCACGGCGGGTCCGGGCGCGATTGGGCCGGGCGAGGGATATCTGACGCGCCGTCCGGCGCTGCTCACGTGTCCGGTGGTGCGGATGTGAAAGAGAGTCAGGTGAAAGAGCGATTTGTATGAAAATCGTCTCGTCTGACTCGGAGGAATCGCATGCCCACCACGACCGTTCCACGCCGTGCCGCCGTCGTCGCGGCGCTGACCCTTGCCGGCACCGCCCTGGCCGGGACGCAGATCGCCATCGCCGCCCCCGCCCCGGCCGTCCCCGGTGCCGCCGGTGACGTCAAGATCCACAAGGTGGGCACGCCCTTCAGCGACCCGCGCGACGAGCCGAAGGTGTGTGAGTTCTACCTCGACGCCACGAACTTCGACGTGGCCCCGAGCCTCACCTACACCATCCAGTCGCAGCCCCCGTCGGCGAGCGGCGCCACCCTGAACGGCACCGTCGCGCTCGCCTCGGGCGGCGGTCACAGCGACCCGCTGGCGCTGCCGGACGGTCAGTACAAGGTCACGGTGACGGGCGGCACCGGCGCACCCAAGGAGAAGGTGTTCCGCGTGGACTGCGACAAGGACGCGTCCGCGGCACCGTCCAAGGCCCCGCACGGCGGTGTCCACGCGGGCGGCGGCGGTCTCGCCGAGTCCAGCGCGATCTCGCCGTTCGCCGGTGCCGCGGCCGTCGGGTTGGTCGTCGCCGGTGGAGTCGTGTACTTCCGCCTGCTGCGCCGTCGCCCCGATGGTGCGGCGTAGGCGCCGCAGGCCCTGGTACCGGACGCGCGCGTACCGTCTCGCCAGGACGACGGTGCTCACCGTCGTCCTGGCGACGGTCGGCATCCAGTGCGCTCAGGACGACGAGCCCACGGAACCGGCCACCGTCGGCGCGGCGGGGCACGGAGGCGCCGAGGCGTCCTCCCGCCCCGCCCCGGCCGTCCCGGACGCGCGCGGCGCGGCCCGGCCTCGTCCCGAGCAGCCCCGGCAGACCCGGCGGCCCCCCGCACCCAAGCCCACCCCCACCCGGACGCCCGCACCCAAGCCCACCCCGAAACGCACCGTCGCCCCCCGGCCGGCGCCCGCACCGCGGCCGCTGCCCCGGTCCCGGCCGACCACGCTCGACATCAGGTACCTGCGGCTGCACGCGCCGGTCATGGACCTGCATCTCGACCGCCGGGGGCAGCTCGGCACCCCGCCGGTCGACAACCCGAAACTCGTCGGTTGGTACGCGGGCGGACCCTCGCCCGGCGAACCCGGCACCTCCGTCGTCGTCGGCCACCGCGACACCAGGACCGGCGCCGCCGTCTTCGCCGGACTCGCCGCGCTCCGGCCGGGCAAGGTCGTCGAGGTCCGCCGCGCCGACGGGCGGACGGCCGTCTACACGGTCGACGAGGTGCGGACGTACGAGAAGTCGCGCTTTCCCGACCGCAAGGTCTACGGGCCGAGCAGGCGTCCGGAGCTGCGCCTGATCACCTGCGGCGGCACGTACAGCGCGAAGACCGGCTACGCGAGCAACGTCGTGGTCTTCGCCCACCTCACCGCGACGCGCTGACCGCTCCCGGGAGACCTCGGAACCGGCCGCCCGCGCCCCGGCCGGGGACGGGCCGGCGGCCGGTGTGCCGACGGCGGGGCAGGGCGCTCAGGGGCCGGCGAACCGGAGCGTCCGGTTTCTCGTACGCCGGACGGTCCGTCAGATCCGGCGCACGTCTTCCCCTGGGCGTGTGCGGTCCGTTAACTTCCGTGACTCATACGTCCCGTACGACCCGCACGGGACGTTCCACCGCGGAGCACCAGCGCCCTGTGAGCCCCCGGGGGCACCAGTCATGACACGCGCCATCTCCCTGCACCAGGTCAGCAAGTCGTACACCCGCGGCGTCCGCGTGGTGGAACGGCTGTCGCTCGACATCCGGCCCGGCGAGTTCCTCGTCCTGCTCGGCCCGTCCGGCTGCGGCAAGTCGACGGTCCTGAGGATGATCGCCGGGCTCGAGGAGGTTACCGAGGGCGAGATCCGGCTGGACGGCGAGTACGCCAACGAACTGCCGCCCTCCGGACGGGACATGGCGATGGTCTTCCAGAACTTCGCCCTCTATCCGAGCATGACCAGCCGCGACAACATCGGCTTCCCGCTGCGCATCGAGAGCCCCGGCGCCGACCCCCGTCCGCGCGTCGACGCCACCGCCCGCATGCTCGGCATCGAGGACCTGCTCGACCGCTTCCCGAGCCAGCTCTCCGGCGGCGAACGCCAGCGGGTCGCCATGGGCCGCGCGATCGCCCGGCACCCCTCCGCCTTCCTGATGGACGAGCCGCTGTCCAACCTCGACGCCAAACTCCGCAACCACCTGCGCGCCGAGATCGCCAAGCTCACCCGGGACCTGGGCGTCACCACCGTCTACGTCACCCACGACCAGGCCGAGGCGATGTCGCTCGGCGACCGGGTCGCCGTCCTGCGCGGCGGTGTCCTCCAGCAGCTGAGCACACCGCGCGACGTCTACGCGCTGCCCGCCAACGTCTTCGTGGCCGCCTTCATCGGCACCCCCCGGATCAATCTGCTGCGCGGCTTCGTGCGGGCCCCGCTCGACGGCGCCATGTCGATCAGCCTCGGCCGGCAGTACCTGCGGCTGCCCGAACCCCTCTCCCTGGATCACCAGTTGCTGCGCGTGCAGCAGGGGCGCGAGGTCATCGTCGGGCTGCGCTCCGAGGCCGTACGGATCGCCAAGCCCGCGGCGGCACGCCCCGGCGAGGTGGCGATCACCGGGCTTGTCGAGCACGTCGAGTTCCAGGGCCACGAGGTCCTCGTCCACTTCAACACCGGCTCCCGGCCCGCCGTCGTACCCGAGCTGGAGGCGCCGCGTCCGCTGCGGCCGGTGCGGCGCCGCCGCCGGGACGGCACCGTCCTGAACCGGCTGCGGGAGCGGGCCGGTTCACTGCGCGCCGGGCCCGTCGTGGTCCTGGAACACCCCCGGGACGCGGATCCCGTGACCGCCGAGCCCGTGCCGCCGGACGGACGGCTGCCCGGCGACCTCGTCGTCCGCACCACCCCGGACATCGAGCTCCGGCACGGCATGCAGGTGCCGCTCCTGGTGGACCTCGCGCACCTGTTCGTCTTCGACCAGCACGGCGAGCGCATCTGCCCCGCCCCGGCGCGGCTGCCCGACCTGGAGGAGTGAGTCCGCCGGGGGATGCCCCGCCCGTACACGGGAGCCGTGTCCGGTCCCGGCACGTCCACACATGGGAACCCCATCGGGGTCCCGCGATCCCCGCGCCGAGCGGATCCGCCGGCGCCCGCCCCGTGCGAGGAGTGCGCGCGGGGCGCCGTCGTGTGCCGGGGTGGACGGGTACGGGTCGACTTCCGGGCTCTCGCGGCCGAGGATGCCTGTGGGGTCCGAGGTGTCCCGGAGCCTGATCCCTCTGGCGCCCGAAAACTATCATCGCTAGTTTAGGGTGCGGACGACGCGGCCCCTCCCGGGAGGAACACGATGAAGGCACATGACGACATGTACATCGACGGTGCCTGGCGCCCCGCCGCCGGATCGGACACGATCGAGGTCGTGAACCCCGCCGACGAACAGGTCGTCGGCCGGGTCCCGGCGGGCACCGTCGAGGACGTCGACGCCGCCGTACGGGCCGCGCGTGCCGCCTTCCCGGACTGGGCGGCGACGCCACCGGCCGAGCGGGCGGCCCGCCTCGCGGCCCTGCGCGACGTGCTCGTGGCCCGCAAGGACGAGATCGCCGAGACCGTGACGGCCGAGCTGGGCTCGCCCCTGGCGTTCTCGCAGGCGGTGCACGCCTCCGTGCCGATCCTCGTCGCCGGCTCGTACGCCGAGCTGGCCGCCACGTACGCCTTCGAGGAGAAGGTCGGGAACTCGACCGTCTACCAGGAGCCGGTCGGCGTCGTCGGCGCCATCACCCCCTGGAACTACCCGCTGCACCAGATCGTCGCCAAGGTCGCCCCGGCGCTCGCCGCGGGCTGCACCGTGGTGCTGAAGCCCGCCGAGGACACCCCGCTCACCGCCCAGCTCTTCGCCGAGGCCGTCCACGAGGCGGGCGTACCGGCCGGCGTCTTCAACCTCGTCACCGGACTGGGTCCCGTGGCGGGCCAGGCCCTCGCCGAGCACCCGGGGGTGGACCTCGTGTCCTTCACCGGCTCCACGGCCGTCGGCCGGCGCATCGGCGCCATCGCGGGCGCGGCGGTGAAGCGGGTCGCCCTGGAACTCGGCGGCAAGTCCGCCAACGTCATCCTGCCGAGCGCCGACCTCGCCAAGGCCGTCAACGTCGGCGTCGCCAACGTGATGTCCAACTCCGGCCAGACGTGCAGCGCCTGGACCCGCATGCTCGTGCACACCTCCCAGTACGAGGAGGCCGTCGAGCTGGCCGCGGCCGCCGCCGCGAAGTACGGCGACCGCATCGGCCCCGTCGTCAACGCCAAGCAGCAGGAGCGCGTGCGCGGTTACATCGAGAAGGGCGTCGCTGAGGGCGCGCGGCTCGTCGCGGGCGGCCCCGAATCCCCGCGTGAGCAGGGCTACTTCGTCCAGCCCACCGTCTTCGCCGACGTCACCCCCGACATGACCGTCGCGCAGGAGGAGATCTTCGGGCCGGTGCTCACCGTCCTGCGGTACGAGGACGAGGCGGACGCCCTGCGGATCGCCAACGGCACGGTGTACGGCCTCGCGGGCGCGGTCTGGGCCGGCGAGGAGTCGGAGGCCGTCGCCTTCGCCCGCCGCCTCGACACCGGCCAGGTCGACATCAACGGCGGACGCTTCAACCCCCTCGCGCCCTTCGGCGGTTACAAGCAGTCTGGAGTGGGCCGCGAACTGGGCGCGCACGGGCTGTCCGAGTACCTCCAGACCAAGTCCCTGCAGTTCTAGCCGAGATCCGGGAGCCTTCCTCATCATGGTCCGCGCCGCTGTACTGCCCGCCGTGGGTGCTCCGCTGGAGATCACCGAGATCGAGCTGCCCGACCCCGGACCCGGCCAGGTCCGCGTGCGGCTCGCCGCCGCCGGGGTGTGCCACTCCGACCTCTCCCTGTCCGACGGCACGATGCGGGTGCCGGTCCCGGCCGTCCTCGGCCACGAGGGCGCCGGCACCGTCGTCTCCGTCGGCGAGGGCGTCACCCACATCGCCCCCGGTGACGGCGTCGTCCTCAACTGGGCGCCCTCCTGCGGGACATGCCACGCCTGCTCGCTCGGCGAGGTCTGGCTGTGCGCCGACGCGCTGTCCGGCGCGGCGAACGTGTACGCGCACCGCGCGGACGGCACGGACCTGCACCCCGGGCTGAACGTCGCCGCGTTCGCGGAGGAGACCGTCGTGTCCGCCGCCTGCGTCCTGCCGCTGCCCGAGGGGGTGCCGCTCACCGACGCGGCCCTGCTCGGCTGCGCCGTGCTCACCGGCTACGGCGCCGTCCACCACTCCGCGAAGGTCCGGCAGGGCGAGACGGTGGCCGTCTTCGGCGTGGGCGGCGTCGGCCTGTCCACGCTGCAGGCCGCCCGCCTCGCGGGTGCCTCGAAGATCATCGCGGTGGACGTGTCCCCCGAGAAGGAGGCACTGGCCCGCCAGGCCGGGGCCACCGACTACGTCGTCGCCTCCGACACCACCGCCCGCGAGATCCGCGGCCTCACCGGCAAGCAGGGCGTCGACGTGGCCGTGGAGTGCGTGGGCCGCGCCGTCACCATCCGCACCGCCTGGGACTCCACCCGCCGCGGCGGGCGCACCACGGTCGTCGGCATCGGCGGCAAGGACCAGCAGGTCACCTTCAACGCCCTGGAGATCTTCCACTGGGGCAGGACGTTGTCCGGGTGCGTGTACGGCAACTCGGACCCGGCGAGGGACGTGCCGGTGCTGGCCGAGCACGTCCGCGCGGGGCGCCTCGACCTCGGGATGCTCGTCACCGAGCGGATCGCCCTCGACGGCATCCCGGCCGCCTTCGACAACATGATCGCCGGCAAGGGCGGCCGAGCGCTGGTGATCTTCTAGGGGAGACGGAACCCCGGCCGGAACCGGGCCCGCCCCGGTGACGGCCGCCCCGGTCCGGGCCAGGCCCGGTCTCCGTGGGCTCCGTCCCAGAGCACTCAGGACCGCTCGTCCCCGGCCTCCGTCGCCCCGGCCGGCCGCGCCGTCGCGGCAGGCTCGGGGGACGGCGCCGTACCGGCCGCCGCCGTCGCCCGTGAACGCGGCCGGGACCGGGAGACCGCCACGCCCGCCAGGCACAGCAGCCCGCCGCCGAGGGTGAACAGGCCCGGCACCTCGTCGAGGAACAGCCAGGACATCAGCACGACCAGGGCGGGCACGGCGTAGGTCGTCGCGCCCATCCTGCTCGCCGTCGTACGGGCCAGCGCGTAGGCCCAGGTCGTGAACGCCAGCGCGGTCGGGAAGACGCCCAGGTACAGCATGTTGAGGGTGGCCGAGGCGGGCGCGTCGGCGGCGTCCCGGACCAGCTGCCCGGCGAACGGCAGACACACGACCGCACCGACCAGGCATCCGAAGGTCGTCACCTGGAGGGGACTGCCGCTGCCCAGCGCCGGCTTCTGGGCGACCACGCCGGCCGCGTACGCACCCGCGGCCAGCAGGCACAGCACGACGCCCAGCACGGACGAACCGCCGCCGCCCGACATGGACAGCCCGACCGTGACGGCACCCGCGAAGGACACGGCCATGCCGGCGAGCAGCCGCGGCGGCATGGCGTCACCGAGCAGCCGCGAGCCGAGCAGGGCGATCAGGATCGGCCCGATGTTCACCACGAGGGCCGCCGTGCCCGCGTCCACCTGCTGCTCGCCCCAGTTGAGCGCCACCATGTAGAAGCCGAACCACAGCAGCCCGGATATCGCGATCCCGCGCCAGGCCGCCCGCGGCGGCAGCCCCTCCCCGCGGACGAGGCACAGCACCCCCAACGTGAGGGCACCGGCCAGCAGTCGCCCGAGGGCCAGTCCTCCCGGCGCGTACGCGGCACCCGCGCTGCGGATGGAGACGAAGGCCGAGGCCCAGAGCACGACGGTGACCGCGGCCGCACCGGCGGCGAGCAGCTCCGCGCGGCGACCGGGGGCGGACGGGGAAGTGTTCATCATGCTCCTGAGGCTAGAGACGACGACGAGGAAGGGCTCGCGGATTACGGCCCTCGTGGTCACGAGGGGGCGGCGGGTGGCGGAGGGTTCTCGGGCGGCTGCGGCAGGGGAGGAGGAGAGGCGGGCGTCCGAGGGAGGGAGGCGGGCGTCCGGGGGCCGGCGGCGCCGCAGGGCGCATTCGTCAGCGCAGTGCCGTCGGGGCGATGCCCAGCAGCTGCGACAGCATCCGCTCGCCCAGGTCCGTGACCTTCACCGCCCGTTCCGAACCGATGCGCACGCACCAGCCCGCGTCCAGGGCGTGGCGGCACAGCGCGGCGCCCGCGACGCCCGCGAGGTGGGGGCGCCGCTCGGTCCAGTCGAGGCAGGCCCGCGCCAGCGGCCGGCGCCCGGTGCGGGCGAGGCCGATGCCCGCCGCCGCGAACCAGTCCAGTCCTGCGTCCGTGAGCGCGAACCCGGTGTCCTGGCGCAGCAGCCGGCGCTCCGTCAGCGCGTCCGTGACGGCGATGCCGAGCCGTCCGGCGAGGTGGTCGTAGCAGGTGCGGCCCCGTGCCATCGCGGCCCCGGCGCCGGCCTTGGCGAGGGTGCGCGGCGGCTCGGCGGTGCCGGGGGCCACCTGGGCGGCGAGGTCCTCGACGAGTTGCGCCACGCGCGCGTCGGCGAGCCGCACGTAGCGGTGCCGCCCCTGGCGTTCCTCGGTGAGCAGGCCGCCCGCGACGAGCTTGCCGAGGTGCTCGCTCACCGTGGAGGCGGCGACCCCGGCGTGCCGGGCCAGCTCGCCCGCGGTCCACGCCCGTCCGTCGAGCAGCGCCAGCAGGCAGGCGGCCCGGGACTCGTCGGCGATCAGCGCGGCGAGCCGGGCCAGTCCCGGTGCCTGGGCGTCCCGGGACGCGCGTCGGCCTGTCGTCGTCATGCGCTCCAGGATGCTGCAAGGACGGTTCGGCGGGCACCGAACCGTGCCCTACGCGCCCCTGCCCACCTGCTCGTACTGCTGCGACAGTCCGTCCAGCAGCGCGGTGAGTCCCGTCTCGAAGGCCCGCTCGTCGATCTTCTCCTGCTGCTCGGCGAGGAGGTGGGCCTGCCCGAGGTGCGGATAGTCGGCGGGGTCGTAGGCGGTCTCGTCGTCCACGAAGCCGCCGGCGAACGAGCCGAGCGCGGAACCCATGATGAAGTACCGCATCAGCGCGCCGATCGAGGTGGCCTGGGCGGGCGGCCAGCCCGCGTCGACCATGGCGCCGAAGACGGCGTCCGCGAGGCGCAGCCCGGCGGGTCGGCGGCCGGGCCCGCGGGCCAGGACCGGGACGATGTTGGGGTGGTCGCGCAGGGCGGCGCGGTAGGAGAAGGCCCAGTCGTGCAGGGCGGTCCGCCAGTCCCGCCCGTCCTCGAACATCGACAGGTCGACCTGGGCGCTCACCGAGTCCGCGACCGCCTCCAGGATCTGGTCCTTGGTGCGGAAGTGGTTGTAGAGCGAGGGACCGCTCACCCCGAGTTCGGCGGCGAGGCGGCGGGTCGAGACGGCCGCGAGGCCCTCCGCGTCGACGAGCGCCCGCGCCGTCTCGACGATGCGGTCGGTGCTCAGCAAGGGCTTGCGCGGTCGGGCCATGGCGCACATAGTAGGGCTGCGGACGGAAACTAGCAGTGCTAATTTAAATGTCCGGTATTCAAGCTCGGACTCCGAGTACGGCCTTCCATGTGGGGTGACGCGTCATGAACCTGGAGCTCAGTGAGGAGCAGACCGCGGTCCGGCGGCTCGCCAAGGACTTCGTGGACCGCGAGATCGCCCCGAACGTCGTCGCCTGGGACCGCGCCGAGGACGTCGACCGGTCTCTCGTGAAGAAGCTCGGCGAGGTCGGCTTCCTCGGGCTCACCGTCGACGAGGAGTACGGCGGCTCCGGCGGCGACCACCTCGCGTACTGCCTGGTGACGGAGGAGCTGGGCCGGGGCGACTCCTCGGTGCGCGGCATCGTCTCGGTCTCCCTCGGTCTGGTCGCCAAGACCATCGCGCACTGGGGGAGCGAGGAGCAGAAGCGGCAGTGGCTGCCGGGCCTCACCTCCGGCGACCTCGTCGGCTGCTTCGGCCTCACCGAGCCGGGCACCGGCTCCGACGCGGGCAACCTGACGACGAGGGCCGTACGCGACGGCGACGGCTACGTGATCAACGGCTCCAAGATGTTCATCACGAACGGCACCTGGGCCGACGTGGTGCTGCTCTTCGCCCGTTCCACCGACGCCCCCGGCCACAAGGGCGTCTCCGCCTTCCTCGTGCCCGCCGACACCCCCGGCCTGACCCGGCGCGCCATCCACGGCAAGCTCGGCCTGCGCGGCCAGGCCACCGCGGAGCTGGTCCTGGAGGACGTACGCGTCCCCGCCACCGCCATGCTCGCGCCGGAGGGCAAGGGCTTCTCGGTCGCCATGTCCGCGCTCGCCAAGGGCCGCATGTCGGTCGCCGCGGGCTGCGTCGGCATCGCCCAGGCCGCTCTCGACGTGGCGGTGAAGTACGCCACCGAGCGCGAGCAGTTCGGGAAGCCGATCGCCCGGCACCAGCTCGTCCAGGAGCTGATCAGCGACATCGCCGTGGACGTGGACGCCGCGCGCCTGCTGACCTGGCGGGTCGCCGACCTCGTCGACCGGGGGCAGCCCTTCGCACCCGAGGCGTCCAAGGCCAAGCTCTTCGCCTCGGAGGCGGCGGTGCGGGCCGCCAACAACGCCCTCCAGGTCTTCGGCGGCTACGGCTACATCGACGAGTACCCGGCGGGCAAACTGCTGCGCGACGCCCGCGTGATGACCCTCTACGAGGGCACCAGCCAGATCCAGAAGCTGCTCATCGGCCGCGCGCTCACCGGCGTCTCCGCCTTCTGAGTACGCCCTCGCGGATCCCGTGAGTATCTCGGCGGATGTGGCCCGGGCCGCATCCGCCGAAGCTGTTCCCATGAGTGAGACACCGGTCAAGCAGCAGTCCACCGCGGCCTTCTACGGCCAGGCCGTGGCCTCTTTCGCGGTCGCCATCGCGGCGACCGCCCTCGGGATCTACCGGCTGGACGCCAACGCCTGGGTGCGCGGCTTCCTCGGGATCGCCGTCCTGTACCTCGTGACCTCGTCCTTCACCCTGGCCAAGGTGATCCGCGACCGCCAGGAGGCCGGGCAGATCGTCAGCCGCGTCGACCAGGCCCGGCTGGAGAAGCTCCTCGCCGACCACGACCCCTTCGAGCAGCGCTGACCACTTTCGCGCACCGCTGAGCGGGCACTCTAAGCGCCCGCTCAGCTTCGGGGGTATGGTGTTCGTCCTGCCACTGGAAGGGGCGCGAGCGATGAGTACGGCGGAGGAGACGGCCGGCGGCGAGATGCAGCCGTGGGGCGAGGTCACCCCGGACGCGGCCCGGCGGCTGCTCGTGGCCGCCGTGGAGGCCTTCGCCGAGCGCGGCTACCACGCGACGACCACCCGGGACATCGCCGGCCGCGCGGGCATGAGTCCCGCCGCGCTCTACATCCACTACAAGACCAAGGAAGAGCTGCTCCACCGGATCAGCCGGATCGGGCACGAGAAGGCGCTCGCCATCCTGCGGGCCGCCGCCGACGGCGAGGGCGGCGCGGCCGAGCGCCTGGAGGTGGCCGTCTCCTCCTTCGTCCGCTGGCACGCCGCCCAGCACACCACCGCGCGGGTCGTGCAGTACGAGCTCGACGCCCTCGGTCCCGACGCCCGCGCCGAGATCGTCGCCCTGCGCCGTCAGGTCGACGCCCAGGTCCGCGGGATCATCCAGGACGGGGTGGCGGCGGGCACCTTCGACGTGCCGGACGTGCCCGGCACGTCGCTGGCGGTGCTGTCCCTCTGCATCGACGTGGCCCGCTGGTTCAATGTGAACGGCCCGAGGACGCCCGACGAGGTCGGCGCGCTCTACGCCGACCTCGTGCTGCGGATGGTCGGCGCGAAGAAGTGACTGACGCCCGCTGGGCGCCCGGCCCGCTCCCGAGTCGGAAGTAGGGCCGGTCCGCTCCGGAGTCGTTCTGCTTCCGGGCCGGTCCGCTCCCGGGTCGGAATCAGGGCCGGTCCCCTCCTGGGCTGGGAACAGGGTCGGCCCGCTCCTGGGTCGTTCTGCAATTCCCGGCGGTCCGCTCCCGGGTCGGAATCAGGGCCTGTCCGTTCCCGGGCCGAAGGTGGGGCCGGTCCGCTTCCGGTCGGGAGTGGTCCCGGCCCGCTCCGGGTCAGAAGTAGTAGCGGGAGACCGACTCCGCGACGCACACCGGCTTGTCGCCGTCCTCGCGCTCGACGGTCACCACGGCCGTGACCTGGACGCCGCCGCCCGCCTCGGTGACCTCCTTGAGGACCGCGGTGGCGCGCAGTCGCGACCCGACCGGCACCGGCGCGGGGAAACGCACCTTGTTCGCGCCGTAGTTGACGCCCATCTTCATGCCCTCGACGCGCATCACCTGGGGTACCAGGGCGGGCAGCAGGGACAGTGTCAGATAGCCGTGCGCGATGGTGGTGCCGAAGGGGCCCGCGGCCGCCTTCTCGGGGTCCACGTGGATCCACTGGTGGTCGCCCGTGGCGTCCGCGAACAGATCGATCCGCTTCTGGTCGATCTCCAGCCAGTCGCTGTGTCCCAACTGCTCGCCCACGGCCGCCTTCAGCTCGTCGGCGGATGTGAAGATCCTCGGCTCTGCCATGTCCCTGGCCTCCCGCGCGTCAATGTCTAAGCGACTGCTTAGCATGGTCGGGCTCGGGCCTCATGTCAACGGACCGGCCGGGTGAGCGGGTCGGTAGGGTTCGAGGGGTGCCCCAGATTTCCGAGAAGATCCACGAACTCACGGTCGGCCAGCTGTCGGCCCGTAGCGGCGCCGCCGTCTCGGCCCTGCACTTCTACGAGTCCAAGGGCCTGATCAGCAGTCGCCGCACCTCGGGCAACCAACGCCGGTACCACCGCGACGCCCTGCGCCGCGTCGCCTTCGTGCGGGCCGCCCAGCGCGTCGGCATCCCGCTCGCCACGATCCGCGAGGCGCTGGCCGAGCTGCCCGAGGAGCGTACGCCGACGCGGGAGGACTGGGCCCGGCTCTCCGAGGCCTGGCGGTCGGAACTGGACGACCGCATCACGCAGCTGAGCCGGCTCCGCGACCATCTGACGGACTGCATCGGGTGCGGCTGCCTGTCGCTGGAGAACTGCGTGCTCTCCAACCCCGACGACGTCTTCGGCGAACGCCGGGCCGGCTCCCGCCTCATGGTGGAACGCCCCCGCACACCGGAGCCCCGGAAGCCGCGCGGGGAGGACCCCGAGGACTGCTGCTGAGCGCGTAGCGCCGCACTGGTGTCTCCCCGGCCCCCGCGTGCCCGACAGTGGACGTTGGGTGGTAACCGGGTGAACCCGCGCGGCCCCTGTCATTCAACAGATTCTGGGGTGACACCGGCGTTGCCTGCCCCGAGCCCGAGCCCGAGCCCGAACTCAGAGAGAGCTCAAGTCGCTTGCTCGGTTGGTGGCTCGCCGGGCAGGATCGACCGCACCATCTGACCAGTGGTTGCGGGGGACAAGAACATGAAGATCAAAGAGACGTTTCTGTCAGCGTGCGCTGTTGCCGCGGTGCTGGCGAGCGCGGCTGCCTGTACCTCGGACGGCGACAAGCCGACCGCCAAGGCCACGGCCGACACCGTCTGCAAGGACGGCACCTACTCATGGTTCAACGTGGACAAGCAGGACGTCCTGACCGGTGTCGCCGAGAAGGAGAGGATCGACAGGAAAGGCGCCAGGCTCACGCACAAGCTGACGCCGCTTCACACACCGCGCACCGCTGTCACCTTCGAGAAAGGATCGCGGGCGGGCGACGCGAAGGCCGCCCTTCGCTCGCTGGCGGTTTTCACCGGAGAAACGAACGCCGATGACGACGGTGTGAGCACCGAGTTCACCAACGTCCACAGGTCTGCACCGGACCTCAACAATGGCAGCGCCACCATCGACGGCACCGGAACCTTCGTGCAGTACGCCTGGACGAAGCAGGTCACTGCCGACTTCCGGTACACCTGCGGGGACGGCAAGCCATTGACCGGCCGGGCAACCGGCTGGGTCAACGACGGCTCGGGCCTTCTGGAGTGCTCCACACCGATCAAAAACGTGAAGGAGGGGGAGCCGGCCCTGGCAGCGGCCCGCCTCTCCTGCGACTCCGACGCCCCGGCCGCCAAGACCTGACCGACCAGGGCTGCACCATCGAGGCGGCGACCCTGATGCGCAACCCCTGGACACAGGGGTCGCGCACCCGGGGCCGGCCCGGTGGTCACTCGTATTCCGTGCCGCCCTTGCGGGTCAGGTACGCCGGGCTGACCGCCTTCGCTATGGCACGGCCGCCCGTCACGGGGCTGTAGCGCTCGGTGGCCGGGCGGATCACGACGCCCTCGCGCAGGTGCAGGGCGCGGCCGGACACGGTCTCCCGGCCCGAGGCGTACTCCAGGACGCGCTCGATGTCGTACGGCCCCGCGTATAGCCGCGGTACCAGCGGCAGTTCGCCCTCCAGCAGCGCCCCCGCGTCCAGCCAGCGGACCTGGCCGTCGATCTCCGCGCAGACGTCGAAGGCGGCGTAACCCAGCGACTCGCGGCGGCCGTCGGCGCCGTACGTCAGGTCCTGCACGCCCGCGCCGTACACCTCCCCGAAGATCCCGACGCGGGCCGCACCCAGCCGCCCGGCGAGCCGCGCCGCCGCCTCGGCGACCCCGTGGCCGCGGACCGCGCGCCAGTACAGGTTGCGCGGATCCTCGGTCAGCGCCAGCGACTTGGCGCCGAAGCCCTTGGAGGACACCTGGACCCGCCCGTCGGCGGCGGTGTACGTCAGCAGGCACGCCGAGCCGTGCAGCTTCTCGGTCAGGACGACCGGCTCGCCCGGCGCGAAGATGTCCGGGTGGCGCTGGATGTTCTCGATGTCGACCCAGGGCAGCAGGCCGGGCGCCGACTCGACGTCACCGCTCATCGTGGGCGGGATCGGCGGCACCCACTTCACGATGCCGAGCAGCCCGGCGAAGTCGGTGCCCTCCGCGGCGGCCCGCGCCAGGTCGACGCCGTCGAGCGCCTTCGGGCGGCACACGATGCCCTGGGACAGCTCGCCGCGCAGCCGGACCGCCTTGACCCGGTCCGCGCCGCTGCCCGCCAGCCGCCCCGTCAGCCCCAGCTCGTCGATCAGCCCGGCCGGGAGTACGGACTGCTCCGGGATGTAGACGGCGGTCTCACCGGTGCGGAAGGCGCCCTTGGCGACGACGGCCCGGTACAGGCCCACCTGGGCCAGTTCGAGCGCGTCCGCGTTCGGGTGCTCGTGGACGGTCAGGACCTCGGCGGTGACGCGCAGCGTCGACATCGTGGGCTCCCCGGTCTCTCAGCCGTGTCTCATCGCCCCCAACTGTCCTTGCGCATAAAGGGTGGAGCGAGCCATTTCGCGGCTGCTAGCGTCGTCGGTCCGTCCCCCCGCACGCCGTGCCCGGCGCCGTCCGCCGGTCCTGCCCGTGGAGCCGCAGTGCCCACGCCACCAACTGGGCGTTCGACACGGCCCGTTGTCCGTCCGGCAGGGTGAGCGTGTCCTCCAGGCCGATCCGCGTCGCGAGACCCAGCCGCCCGGCGAGGCGCAGGACCGGCCAGGCGCCGCCCTCCTCGCCGTGCAGCAGCACGGGCCGGCCGTGGGCGTCGCCCAGGTCGCGGAGCAGGGACCGGGCCGTCTCCGGAGCCGTCGCGGGGGAGGGGTCGGTCACCTCGGCCAGGACGCGCAGCACCCGCCCGGCCAGGGGCGACGCGGCGCACCGCGCGGCCCCCTCCGTGCCGGACCAGATGCCCGCCTCCACACCCACGCCCCGGTCGAGCAGCGCGGCGGCGACCTCCTCTGCGCCCGGCTCGTGCCAGTTGACCGAGGCGTGGTCCGGCAGCACCGTCCACGCGCGGATCCGGGCCACCCGGGCCGCCGGATCCGGCTCGGACCACGCCCCGGTGGTCACGCCGACCGGGACGCCGACCCGGGAACGTATCGCTTCGAGCACGGCCGCGACCGCCTTCGCCGACAATGTGTCCTGACCACACGGGGATTTGGGGTGAACATGGACGTCCGACGCCCCGGCCGCGACGGCCCCGGCGGCGGAGTCGGCCAGTGCCCCCGGTGACATGGGCACGACCGCGCCGTCGGCCGCCCCGCGGGTCCCGTTCACACACACCTGCACCATGCCCCCGATGGTGCCGGACGCCACCGACAACCGCCGGTCCCCGCGCGGAATCCGGCGCCGCGAGGAGGAACACGGATGAGTGTCGTCATCAGCTCGCTGAAATGGGACGCCGCGCGCTCGGGGACCCAGCGGATCACGTACGACCAGGACGGCTACCACCTCGTCCGCTTCCCGTACGAGACGACCGAGGAGTCCTACGACCCGTGGAAGATGCACGACCCGGCGAACGGCGGCCCCGCCGAGTCCGTGTACCCCGACGCGCGCTCCGGGCTGATCTGGCCGAGCCACGACGGCTGGGGCATGCTCTCGGCGATGGTCTTCTGGGAGGCGGACACCCGCGCGCTGGAGTACCGGGCACGCTTCGTCCGCGACCCGCTGAACGCCGCCACGGGGTACGACTCGACCGCCACGAACGACACGATGCTCACCCGGGGCGGGCAGTTCCGCACCTACCTGTGGCAGATGTTCGTCACGCCCGGGACGCCGGTCGGCCTGAAGATCTCGGCGCGCGGAGCGGGCGACGCGAGAATCGCCACCCGGATCACGCTCGCCGAGTTCAAGCTCGCCATCCACACGGACGTGCTGACGCCGTAGGCATCAGCACGGGGGTGCGTCCCCGAGCGCCGCACCCCCGCCGCCTCAGGCCGACATGAGCAGCAGCCGTCCGCGCCTGGTCTCCGCCAGGGCCTCGGGAGTCAGGACCGGCCGCGGCACGACGATGCCGCAGTGCGTGCACACCGGACCGGAGGACGGTTCGTGGGCCAGGTCGTACCTCCAGACGAGGCTCTCCCCGGTGCACACCGGGCAGACCGTGCCCGGTTCGCGCTCCAGGGCGGCGATCAGGCGCCGCAGCACCTCGGCGAGCGGCTCATGAGGGTGGACACCCGGGTCGTCGCACCACGCGACGCCGAAACCGCCCCAGGTCAGCCGGTGCCAGTCGTCCACGGTGCCCGGCCGGCGCAGCCCGTCGTGCTTCTCCTTCTTGCGGCGCTGCGCGAACGCGACCTCGTAGGCGAGCCAGACCTTGCGGGCCTCTTCGAGTTCGTCCAGCGCGGCCACGAGCCGCGCCGGGTCGGGGGACCGGTCCTCGGGGCCGAAACCGGCCCTGGAGCACAGATGGTCCCAGGTCGCCCGGTGCCCGTACGGGGCGAACCTCTCCAGGCACTTGCGCAGTGAGTAGCGCCGCAGTGCCAGATCGCACCGCGGATCGCGCACCTGTCTCGCCAGACTCCGGAAACCGGCCATCGCCCTGCACCTCCGTCACATCTGCACCTGTACTTCGGTCACTTCGGCGTCGTCGTCCTGCGGACGTCGCCGAGTAGACGTATCGACAAGCGATTCGGCTCCATCCGATTTCCGATGACTGCCATAAGCCGTCCACCGATCCCTTCACGGCCCGTCTCCCGCCGCTGTCAGTCGCCTGCCGAAGTCCGGTGCGGACAAGGTCACTTGGCCGGACACCGCCCGCGCGACGCACCTCCCGGAAAAGTGACGCATGTTCACCTTCCACCGCGGGGATACCGGCGGTAACCTCCGGCACACCCCCGTCGGGAGGAGCTGCCATGCCACGGCGTACCCCACGCACCATCCTCGACAGACTGAGAACTCCTCGCAGATTCCCCAAGTTCCTCAAGAGCGCATCCGTATGCGTCCTCATTGCCGGTCTTTTGTCCCCCATTACCCAAGCGGCCGCCGCGCCGGCAGCCGTCACCGCAGCCGAGGACCACTGCGGAGGCCGGTGTTCGGACATCCTTCCGCCCGGTGAGAACGGCAACGCCACCCTCGCGGAGATCCTGCTCAACCAGGCGTTCGGCACCCAGCCGAGCCACGCCGAGGACCAGCTCGCGCCCTACGGCAAACTGCCCTCGGGGTACTCCGCGCTCACCGACGCGAAGATCAACGACTTCTTCAACAACGCGTCGTTCGGCGTCCCCTCGGACCAGGTCGCCTCGACCACGAGGCCCGCCGGCCGCAGCGACGTGACGATCGTCCGGGACAAGAGGACTGGCGTAC
This sequence comes from Streptomyces sp. NPDC028308, assembly GCF_055565855.1. Taxonomy (NCBI): domain Bacteria; kingdom Bacillati; phylum Actinomycetota; class Actinomycetes; order Kitasatosporales; family Streptomycetaceae; genus Streptomyces; species Streptomyces sp. NPDC028308. Next base: position 363,470 of record NZ_JBVHTO010000006.1, on the reverse strand, counting down.
CGCACATCACGGGCACCACCCGCTACGGCACCGAGTTCGGCGCCGGGTACGCCGCCGCCCAGGACCGGCTGTGGCTGATGGACGTCTTCCGGCACGTCGGACGCGGCCAGCTGACCTCCTTCGCGGGCGGCGCCCCGTCCAACCAGGGCCTGGAACAGGAGTTCTGGCGCAACGCCCCGTACACCGAGGCCGACCTCCAGGCCCAGATCGACGACGCCACCGCGGGCAACGGCGCCCGCGGACAGCAGGCCCTAGCCGACGCCAAGGCCTACCTCGAGGGCGTCAACGCCTACATCGACGCCTCCGACAAGGGCCGCTACTTCCCCGGCGAGTACGTCCTCACCGGCCACAAGGACTCGATCACCAACGCCGGCACCATCGAGCACTTCAAGCTCACCGACCTGGTCGCGCTGGCCTCCGTCATCGGCGCGCTCTTCGGCTCGGGAGGCGGCGGCGAGGTCGGCAACGCCCTCTCCCTGCTCGCCGCCCAGTCCCGCTACGGCGTGGCCGAGGGCACCGAGGTCTGGGAGTCCTTCCGCGAGCGCAACGACCCGGAGGCCGTGCTCACCGTCCACGACGGACAGAGCTTCCCCTACGCCACCAAACCCGACGACCCGAAGGGCCGGGCCCTGCCCGACGCCGGCTCGGTGACCCGGGAACCCCTCGTCTACGACCGCACCGGCGGCGCCACCGCCTCAGCCGCCACCGCCGCCACGGCCAGGACCACCGCCACCGCGCTCTCCGCGGCCCGGCGCGGCATGTCCAACGCCCTCGTGGTGAGCGGCGAGCACACCGCGAGCGGCCATCCGGTCGCCGTCTTCGGCCCCCAGACCGGCTACTTCGCCCCCCAGCTGCTCATGCTCCAGGAGATCCAGGGGCCCGGCCTGAGCGCCCGCGGCGCTTCCTTCGCGGGCCTGAGCATGTACGTCGAGCTGGGGCGCGGCCAGGACTACGCCTGGAGCGCCACGACCTCGGGCCAGGACATCATCGACACGTACGCGGTCGAGCTGTGCCAGGACGACTACCACTACCTGTACCACGGCACCTGCACCGCCATGGAGAAGGTCGAGCGGACCAACGCCTGGAAGCCGACCGTCGCCGACTCGACCCGGGCCGGCTCGTACCGCATGCAGGTCTACCGCACCAAGTACGGGCCGGTGGAGTACCGCGCGACGGTGGACGGCAAGAAGGTCGCCTACACCACGCTGCGTTCCTCGTACCTGCACGAGGCCGACTCGATCATCGGCTTCCAGATGCTCAACGACCCGGACTTCGTGAAGGACGCCGGCAGCTTCCAGAGCGCGGTCCAGCACATCAACTACACCTTCAACTGGTTCTACGCCGACTCCGGGCACACCGCCTACTACAACAGCGGCGACAACCCGGTGCGCGCCGCCGGAGTCGACCCCGACTACCCCGTGCGGGCCGAGGCGGCGTACGAGTGGCGGAACTGGAACCCGGGCCCCAACACCGCCGACTACACCCCGGCGTCCGCCCACCCCAACTCCGTCGACCAGGACTACTACGTCTCCTGGAACAACAAACAGGCCAAGGACTACTCCACGGCGTCCTGGGGCGACGGCTCCGTGCACCGGGGCAACCTCCTGGAGGACCGGGTGAAGAAGCTGGTGTCCGCCGGCGGGGTCACCCGGTCCGCGCTGGTGAAGGCGATGGCCGACGCGGCCCTGGCCGACCTGCGGGCCGAGGACGTGCTGCCCGACCTGCTGAAGGTGGTCGAGAGCTCGCCGGTGACGGACGCCACGGCCTCCGCCGCCGCCGGGAAGCTGTCCGCCTGGGCGGCCGCGGGCGCGCGGCGCACCGAGACCTCGGCCGGCTCGAAGACGTACGCGAACGCCGAGGCGATCCGCATCATGGACGCCTGGTGGCCGCTTCTCGTCAAGGCCGAGTTCGAACCGGGGCTCGGCAGCGACCTGTACACCGCCTTCACCGGCAACCTGCCCGTCGACGAGTCACCGTCCGCGGCGCACGGGCCGACCGGGGCCCACGCCGGCAGCTCCTTCCAGTACGGCTGGTGGAGCTACGTCCACAAGGACATCCGCGCGGTGCTCGGCGAGCCCGTGCGCGGCGCACTGCCGAAGAAGTACTGCGGCGGCGGCAGCCTCGGCGCCTGCCGGGACATCCTCATCAGCACGCTGAAGGAGGCGGCGGGAAGGACGGCGTCCCAGGTCTACCCCGGGGACGACCAGTGCTCGGCGGGCGACCAGTGGTGCGCCGACTCGATCGTCCACCGCACGCTCGGCGGCATCAAGCACGGTCCCGTCACCTGGCAGAACCGGCCGACGTACCAGCAGGTGGTGGAGTTCACGTCGCACCGGTGACCCGGTGACGCGGGTGCCGGCGGCGGGTCACGGGACCCGGCCCGCCGCCGGCACCAGCCGGGCCAGTTCCCGGTGGCGGCGGCGGGTCACGGGACCCGGCCCGCCGCCGGCACCAGCCGGGCCAGTTCCCGGTGGCGGATGTCGTTGTGGGCGCCGGCCGGCGGCCCGCCGCGCCGCACCACCGTGGAGGCGTCCACGTTGACGTACCCCGAGGCCTGCAGCCCGGTGCGGAGCGCGTCGGCGAGGGCGAGCGCCGGGGCGCCCTCGACCGCCCGCACCCCGTCGTGGCCGAGGGAACGGCGCGAAGAAGCGGCTGCAGAGCCGGGTCGCGCCGGAGCGGTCGCTGTTCCAGCCGTGCGAGAAGACGACCACGTCGCGGACCCCGCGCCGCACCACCTCCGCCGTGAGCCGGTCCCCGGCCGCGCCGTCGGGATCACCCTGAGCGTCGAACCGCAGTCCCAGTACGGAGTCACGCTCATGTCCCGGTCCGTCATGACGAGCCCCTTCGTCCCCCGTGGACGGTGCGATGCGCGCATCGTCCTGCGGGCCGCGGGAGTTGGCCGTACGCCACGTACGGGCCCGGTGCCCCGGGCCGGTGGACCCCGGCCGGGGCGGTGCCCTACCCGGCTCTCCGGCACGGCGGTGTCGCGCCGGTCCCGTCGGCTACCGGTAGAGGAGGTACTCCGCGCGTACCCGCCGGAACGCCGCCAGTTCGTCCTGCCAGGCGGCGACGACCTCGTCGGCGGTCGCGCCCGCGTCGATCATCGTGCGCACCTGAGTGGAACCCGTCAGCTTGTCGATCCAGTTGTCCGGGCGCCAGGCGAAGCCGCTCCAGACCTTCTTCGCGGTCACCAGGAGGGCGACACCGGTGCGTACGGGGTCGAAGGCGGCCCGGTCGTGCACGTGGACCTGTACCCCGCCGATGGTCTTCCCCTGGAACTTGGAGAAGGTCGGCGCGAAGTACGCCTCCCTGAAGTGCACGCCGGGCAGGCCGAGTTGCTCGACGGCGGCGGCCCACCGGCCGTCCACGCCCTCCGCCCCGAGCAGTTCGAACGGCCGGGTGGTGCCCCGCCCCTCGGACAGGTTCGTCCCCTCGAAGAGGCAGGTGCCGGGGTAGACCAGCGCGGTGTCGGGAGTGGGCATGTTCGGGCTCGGCGGCACCCAGGGCAGCCCCGAGGCGTCGTAGAACTCCGACCGCTTCCACCCCGTCATGGGCACGGTCTCCAGCGGCACCGGCGCCGCCAGGAACTCGCCGTTGAACAGCCGCGCCAGCTCGGCCACCGTCATCCCGTGCGCCTGCGCGATGGGCTGCCGTCCCACGAAGGTCGCGAACTCCTTGTGCAGGACGGGTCCTTGGGCCGCGCGTCCGGTCAGCGGGTTCGGCCGGTCGAGCACCACGAAGCGCTTGCCCGCGAGCTGCGCGGCCTCCATGCAGTCGTAGAGCGTCCAGATGTACGTGTAGAAACGCGCGCCCACGTCCTGGATGTCGAAGACGACGGTGTCGACACCGGAGGCGGTGAAGACGTCGGCCAGCGCCCGGCCGCTCTTCAAGTACGTGTCGTAGACGGGCAGTCCGGTCGCCGGATCGTCGTAGCGGCCCTCGGAGCCGCCCGCCTGGGCGGTGCCGCGGAAGCCGTGTTCGGGGCCGAAGACGGCGGTCAGGTCCACACGGCCGTCGGCGTGCATCACGTCCACGATATGCCGCACGTCCCGGGTGATGCCCGTCGGGTTGGTGACGACACCGACCCGCCGGCCGTCGAGCGGCGCGTAACCGTCCGCGGCCAGGCGCTCGAAGCCGGTGCGGAGCCGTCGGCCCCCGGTGGCGGCGCCGGCCGGCGCGGCGGACGCCGCGACCGTGGCCGTGGTGGCGGCGAGCAGACCTCGTCTGGACAGCTTCATGCGGTGACCTCCGTGATCGACGGAACTGTCATGGTCACGCACGCTAGCGGTCACCGGGGCGCCACGGAACGAAGCGGACCGGCCTCGTCGGGGCCACCCCTTCCGTCACTACATACCGACTGGTTAGTCTGACGCGAGCAGGAGCCGATTCGCGTCGCGTCGAAGGAGACCGATGGTGGAAGCCGTGCAGGATGCGGGAGTGGTCGTCACCGGAGCGGGGGGCGGCATCGGAGCCGCGCTGGCCCGCCGCTTCGCCGCCGAGGGCGCCCGGGTCGTGGTCAACGACCTCGACGCCGGCAAGGCGAAGGCCGTGGCCGACGAGATCGGCGGGACCGCCGTCCCGGGCGACGCGTCCACGATCGTCGCCGAGGCGCGGGACGCCCTCGGCGGCACCATCGACGTCTACTGCGCCAACGCGGGCGTCGGCTCCGGCGGCTCCGAGGCGGCCGACGAGAAGGTCTGGGCGCTCGCCTGGGACGTCAACGTGATGGCCCACGTCCGCGCGGCCCAGGAGCTGATCCCGGGCTGGCTGGAGCGCGGCGGCGGCCGTTTCGTCTCCACCGTCTCCGCCGCCGGACTGCTCACCATGGTGGGCGCCGCGCCGTACAGCGTCACCAAGCACGGGGCGTACGCCTTCGCCGAGTGGCTCTCGCTGACCTACCGCCACCGCGGCGTGAAGGTCCACGCGATCTGTCCCCAGGGCGTGCGCACCGACATGCTCGCGGCCACCGGCAGCGCGGGCGACCTGGTGCTCAAGCCGACCGCCATCGAGCCGGAGGACGTCGCCTCCGCCCTCTTCGCGGGGATGAAGGAGGACCGCTTCCTGATCCTCCCGCACCCCGAGGTCGCCGAGTACTACCAGGCGCGGGCCGCCACTCCCGACCGCTGGCTGGCCGGCATGAACCACATCCAGCAGAGGTGGGAGGCCGCCGAGTGACCGCCTCCCGCTACGCGGCCAGGCCCTGGCTGTCCCAGCTCAACGACGCCCAGCGCGCCCCGGTCCACCCCCTCGACTCCCTCGTGCACGCCCTGCGCGAGGTCGTGGCGCGCACCCCGGACCGGACCGCCCTCGCCTACTTCGACGGGCGCCTCGGCTACCGCGAGGTCGACGAGCTGAGCGACTCCGTCGCCGGGCACCTCGCCGCCCGCGGCATCGGGCGCGGCGACCGGGTGGCGATCCTGCTGCAGAACTCCCCGCACTTCGTGCTCGCGCTGCTCGGCGCGTGGAAGGCGGGCGCGATCGTCGTGCCGGTCAACCCGATGTACAAGTCCGGCGAAGTCCGCCACGTGCTCCAGGACGCCGAGGTGAGCGCGCTCGTCTGCGCCGACCGGGCCTGGGAGTCCTACCTGCGCGAGACCGCGGCCGACTCCCCCGTGCGCGTCGTGCTCACCGCCTGCGAGCTGGACCTGCAGACCCGCGACGACGCGCGCGTGCTGAACTTCGAGCGCCTGCCCGTCGCCCCGGACGCCGACGACCTCCTGGCCGTGGCCCGCGCGGGCCACCGGGCGCCCGGGGACCGCGACGCGGCCCCGTCCGACATCGCGCTGATCAGCTACACCTCGGGCACCAGCGGCGCGCCCAAGGGCGCCACCAACACCCACGGCAACCTGATGCACAACGCCGAGCGCCAGCGCACCGGGCTCGACCTGCCCGGGACGCCCGTGTACTTCGCGATGGCGCCCCTGTTCCACATCACCGGCATGGTGGCGCAGCTCGCCGGCTGCCTGAACAGCGCGGGGACGCTCGTCCTCGCGTACCGCTTCGAGGCGGGCGTGGTCCTCGACGCGTTCCTGGAGCACCGCCCCGTCTACACGGTGGGACCCTCGACCGCGTTCATGGCGCTGGCCGCGCACCCCGCCGTCACCCGCGACCACTTCTCCTCGTTCCGGATGATCTCCTCGGGCGGGGCCCCGCTGCCGCCCGCCCTGGTGGAGAAGTTCCGCGCCGGCTTCGGGCCCTACATCCACAACGGCTACGGGCTCACCGAGTGCAGCGCGCCCTGCGCCTCCGTGCCGCCCGGCAAGGAGGCCCCGGTCGACCCGGTGTCCGGGACCCTCGCCGTGGGCGTGCCCGGCCCCGACACGGTCGTACGCATCGTGGACGACCTCGGCCGGGAGGTGCCGTTCGGCGAGCAGGGCGAGATCCTCGTCCGCGGCCCCCAGGTCGTCCCCGGCTACTGGCGCCGCCCCGAGGCCACCGCCGAGACCTTCCCCGACGGCGAGCTGCGCACCGGCGACATCGGCTTCATGGACATCGACGGCTGGCTCTACGTGGTCGACCGCAAGAAGGACATGATCAACGCGTCCGGCTTCAAGGTGTGGCCGCGCGAGGTGGAGGACGTCCTCTACACGCACCCCGCGGTGCGCGAGGCGGCCGTCGTCGGCATCCCCGACGGCTACCGCGGGGAGACCGTCAAGGCCTACATCAGCCTGCGCCCCGGCAGCGAGGCGGACCCCGACGGGCTCGCCGCGTACTGCAAGGAGAGGCTGGCCGCGTACAAATATCCGCGCCAGGTGGAGATCCTGCCGGAGCTGCCGAAGACGGCGAGTGGGAAGATCCTCCGGCGGGAACTGCGTTCCCGCAGGGACGACGCGCCACAAGCGCGCAACGCGTGACGACGGTACAGCGACTCGGAAGGCAGGTGGCCTCAGTGCCCAGGACGACGGACGGAGACGGGCCTCCTGTTCCACAGCGGCTGCTCGCCGCCGCCACCCGGCTCTTCGCGGAGCAGGGCTACGACCGGACCTCGGTGCAGGAGATCGTCGAGGCGGCGGGCGTCACCAAAGGCGCCCTCTACCACTACTTCGGCTCCAAGGACGACCTGCTGCACGAGGTCTACGCGCGTGTGCTGCGCGTCCAGCAGGAGCGCCTGGACGCCTTCGCGGGCGCCGACGCCCCCGTCGAGGAGCGGCTGCGCGGAGCCGCGGCCGACGTCGTGGTGACCACGATCGACAACCTGGACGACGCGTCGATCTTCTTCCGCTCGATGCACCACCTGAGCCCCGAGAAGAACAAGCAGGTGCGCGCCGAGCGCCGCCGCTACCACGAACGCTTCCGCGCGCTCATCGAGGAGGGCCAGAAGCAGGGAGTCTTCTCCACGGCCACCCCCGCCGACCTGGTCGTCGACTACCACTTCGGGTCGATCCACCACCTGTCGACGTGGTACCGCCCCGACGGCCCCCTCACCCCCCAGCAGCTCGCCGACCAGCTCGCCGACCTGCTGCTGCGCGCCCTGCGCCCCTGAGGACGCGCGGGGGCCCCGGCGGCGGGCGGACCGCCGCCGGGGCCCCCGGCCCGTCACACGTACTTCTTGATCTCCCGGCGCGCCAGCGACCGCTGGTGCACCTCGTCCGGCCCGTCCGCGAGCTTCAGCGTCCGGGCGCTCGCCCACAGCTCCGCCAGGGGGAAGTCCTGGCTCACACCGCCGGCGCCGTGCAGCTGCACCGCCTTGTCGAGGATGTCCACGACCGTACGCGGAGTGGCGATCTTGATGGCCTGGATCTCCGTGTGCGCCCCCTTGTTGCCCACGGTGTCCATCATCCAGGCCGTCTTCAGGACCAGCAGCCGCAGCTGCTCGACGGCCACGCGGGCGTCGGCGATCCAGTTCTGCACCACGCCCTGCTGCGCGAGCGGCTTGCCGAAGGCGTCGCGGCTCACCGCGCGGCGGCACATCAGCTCGATCGCCCGCTCGGCCATGCCGATCAGCCGCATGCAGTGGTGGATCCGCCCCGGGCCGAGCCGCGCCTGGGCGATGGCGAAGCCGCCGCCCTCCTCGCCCACCAGGTTCGACACCGGCACGCGCGCGTGGTCGAAGACGACCTCCGCGTGCCCGCCGTGCGAGTGGTCCTCGTAGCCGTAGACCTGCATGGCGCGCCGGATCTCGACGCCCGGGGTGTCGCGGGGGACGAGCACCATGGACTGCTGGCGCCGGATGTCGGCACCGTCCGGGTCGGTCTTGCCCATCACGATGAAGATCTTGCAGTCCGGGTTCATCGCCCCGGAGATGTACCACTTGCGCCCGGTGACGACGTAGTCGTCGGCGTCCCGCTCGATCAGCGTGGTGATGTTCGTGGCGTCGGAGGAGGCCACCTCGGGCTCGGTCATCGCGAACGCCGAGCGGATCTCGCCCGCGAGCAGCGGCTCCAGCCACTGCTTCTTCTGCTGCTCGTCGCCGAACTGCGTCAGCACCTCCATGTTGCCGGTGTCCGGCGCCGCGCAGTTCAGCGCGGTGGGCGCCAGGTGCGGGCTGCGGCCGGTGATCTCGGCGAGCGGCGCGTACTGGAGGTTGGTGAGCCCGGCACCGTACTCGGAGTCCGGCAGGAAGAGGTTCCACAGCCCCTGGCGGCGCGCCTCGGCCTTCAGCTCCCCGACGACCGCCGGGGTGTCCCACGGCGAGTCCAGTCGCGCGCGCTGCTCCTCGGCGACGGCCTCCGCCGGATAGACGTACTCGTCCATGAAGGCGAGCAGCTTGTGGCGGAGCTCCTCGGTGCGGGCGTCGAATGCGAAGTCCATGGCGGATCAGCCTTCCTGAAGGGTGGTCAGGCCGTGCTCGATGAAGAAGGGGACCAGCTCGCCGATGCGGTCGAAGCCCGCGCCGACCGTCTGGCCGAGGGTGTAGCGGTAGTGGATGCCCTCCAGGATCACGGCGAGCTTGAACCACGCGAACGCCGTGTACCAGGAGACGGCGGACACGTCGCGCCCCGAGCGCGCGGCGTACCGCTCGACGATCTCGGCCGCGTCCGGGTGCCCGGGGGCCGAGGCCGTCGTGCTGATGGGGGAGTCGGGCAGGTCCAGCGGCGCGCTGTACATCACCAGCAGCCCCAGGTCGGTGAGCGGGTCACCGAGCGTGGACATCTCCCAGTCCAGGATCGCCTTGATCCGGTCGTCCGTGCCGATCAGCACGTTGTCCAGCCGGTAGTCGCCGTGCACGACGGCCGGGGCGGGGGAGACGGGCAGCTCGCGGCCCAGAGCGGCGTGCAGTTCGTCGATCCCCGCCAGGTCGCGGTTCCTGGACGCGTCCAGCTGCTTGCCCCAGCGGCGCAGCTGCCGGTCGAGGAAGCCCTCGGGCCGGCCGAAGTCCGCGAGGCCGACCTCGGCGGGGTCCACGGCGTGCAGCTCGACCAGGGTGTCGACCAGGCCGAGGACCGCGCCCCGGGTGCGCTCCGCGCCGAGCGGGGCCAGCTGCCCGGCGGTGCGGTACGGGGTGCCCTCCACGAACTCCATGACGTAGAAGGGCGCGCCGAGCACGGAGTCGTCCTCGCACAGCAGCACGGGCCGCGGCACCGGCACGGCGGTCGGATGCAGGGCGCTGATCACCCGGTGCTCGCGCTTCATGTCGTGCGCGGTGGCCAGGACGTGGCCCAGCGGGGGCCTGCGGACGACCCATTTCGTGGCGCCGTCCGTGACCGCGTACGTGAGGTTCGACCGTCCCCCCTCGATGAGCCGGCCGGACAGCGGGCCGTTCACCAGTCCGGGCCGCTCGCCGTCGAGCAGGTCACGCAACCGGTCGAGATCGAGACCCGGGGGGTGGTCTGGGCTCATCATTGCTCCTACGCACACGGAAAACAGGACGTCACACATGATGCCGACCGGTCGGTATGTCGTCCAGTGCCCGCGCAAAACGTGATCGGCGTCTCCCGCTCCCGAAGGAGCCGCGAAGACGCCGACCGGACCCCCCCTAGTGGTCGTCCCAGTGTCCGTCGTGCTCGGCGTGCCGGTGCCCGTCGTGCAGGTAGTCGACGTGGTCGCCGTGCTGGACCCGCTGGTGCCCGCAGTCCTCGCCGTGCCGGTGCTCGTGGCCCTCGTGCGCCGTGTGTCCGCCCGGCTCACACTCGTCCCAGTGCCCGCCGTGCTCGCGGTGCAGATGCCCGTCGTGCAGGTAGTCGACATGGTCGCCGTGCGGCACCTCCGCGTGCCCGCAGGCGGGACCGTGGACGTGCTCGTGAGCGGGGTGCTCCTGGTGAAGGGTGGTCATGGTGCTCACCTTCGAAGTGGCGTGGAATGACGGTTCAGGCTATCGGTACAAAACGCCCTAATCGCCTGTACGCGGCCCACGCCCCGTTCGGTCCGCGTGCCGTACGGGTTCACCGGAACAGGCCGGTGCCCGGCAGGGCCCGCCCTCAGAACGCCAGCGCCACCGCGCACACCGCGAGCGCCACCGTGCACAGGGTGGCCGCCGTCGCGTCCCTGGGCGTGAGGGCCGTCGTGCGGCCGGCGGCGGAGGCCAGGGCGGTGATGCGGCGGTGGGCCACCGCCAGGAAGCCCAGCCAGAGCGCGCAGCACAGGGCGCAGGCCACGAGCCCGAGGGGCGAGGCCCCGCCGTGCAGGGCCGTCTTCACGGCGAGCACGGCGGCCACGGTGCTCGACAGCGTCGTACGCCGCCAGGCCAGCCGCGTCCGCTCCGGCTGCAGACCCGGGTCACGGTCCCGGGCGGGCGCGCTCACCCTTCCCAGCCGACGAGCACGACGAGCACCATCGCGACGGCGACGATCGCGACGGCGATGCCGAGCAGCGCGGGGAAGCGGGACACCGGCAGGTCCTCGCCCCGCCGCATGGCGCGCTCGCAGCGCACCCAGTGATTGACCGCGCGCAGGGAGCACAGCACGCCCGCGGCGAGCAGCGCGAGGGCGAGCCCGACGCGCCAGCCCCACCGCAGGTCCGGCAGGAACTGGTCCACGGCGAAGCCGCCGCCGATCAGCGCCAGCGCGGTCCGCAGCCAGGCGAGGAAGGTCCGCTCGTTCGCCAGCGAGAACCGGTAGTCGGGAGTCCCGCCCTCCTGGCGGATCTCCTCGGGCGCGAACCACAGGCGGACGTTCCGTACGAATTCGATCACGCGAGGGACCCTACCGGGGTGCCGCCCGGGCACCGTGGGTCAGGCCGCGGGGCCCCTCTCCCCGCGGTCCGCGGCAGGGGTCAGCCCATCGACCGGTAGGCCTTGAGGCGCTCGTACGCCGCCAGGCCGTCCGGGACCCACGTCCAGTCCGTCAGGCGCCGCTCCACCTCGTCCTCGGGAAGGAAGTCGTGCCAGGCGACCTCCTCGGCCTGGGGACGTACGGGCAGGTCGCAGCGCACCTCGTACACGGCGGACCACCAGCTGCGCTGGGCCCCGTCGTCGTACAGGAACGTGAAGAGCGGGCGCGGCCGCGGCAGCCCCCGCACGCCCAGCTCCTCCTCGGCCTCCCGCAGGGCCGCGTCGTCGTAGGACTCCCCGGCACCGACGACCCCGCCCACGAACATGTCGTACAGCGAGGGGAAGACCAGCTTGGTCGGGGTGCGGCGGTGGACGAAGATCCGGCCTTCGGCGTCCCGCGCCTGGATGAACACGCAGCGGTGGCGCAGACCGCGCGCGTAGGCCTCCCCGCGCGGCGACTGCCCGATGACCCGGTCGTTCTCGTCCACGATGTCGAGGATCTCGTCGGCGGCGCTCATGGCCCCATCCAAGCAGTTCCCCGCGCGGCCCGGTCCGCCGGTGCGGTGACGGCCGTCGGCTCAGTGCCGCTGGAGGTCCTTGGCCCGCCGGGCGTACTCGGACCCGCGCGGCATCGCCGGATGCAGGCCCAGCAGGACGATCCCGGCCACGACTGCGGCGAGTCCGGCCGCCTGCCAGGCGAGGGCGCCGGTGTCCGTGCGCAGCCGGTCGCCGAGGAAACCCACGCCGCAGACGATTCCGGCGAGCGGCTGGGTGGCGGTCAGCGCCGGCAGCGACATCCGCAGCGGCGCCGTCTCGAAGGCGCTCTGCACCAGCACGAGCCCGGTGACGCCGAGCACCAGGACGCCGTACGGCTGCCAGCTGGTGACCACCTCGGACCAGCCGCCCGAGGCGAACCGCTGCCCGGTGACCCGGGTCAGCGCGTCCTGCACGCCGTACAGCAGCCCCGCCGCGACAGCCAGCAGCAGCGGCGCCGCGCTCAGCCGGGTCCGCTTCGCGTACGCGGTGAGCAGCAGCGCGAGGCCGATCATGACGCCGATGATCAGCCAGTGCCGCAGCGGGTCGGTGACCGCGTCGCCGCCCTTCGGCTGACCGGCCACGATGAACGCGGTGACGCCGCCGGCGAGCAGCGCGAGGCCGGCCCAGCCCTGCCGTCCCAGCGGCTGCTTCGTCTGGTGGCGGGAGAGCGCCATCGCGAACAGCAGGTTCGTCGCGAGCAGCGGTTCCACCAGGGACAGCTCGCCGCGGCTCAGCGCGATCGCGCCGAGCACCTGGCCGACGACCATGAGCCCGATGCCGCCCAGCCAGGTGGGTACGCGGATGAGGTCGATCAGCAGGCGGGGGGAGAGGAAGTCGCTCAGCGGAGCGTGCGAGGCGGCCTTCTGCTGGAGGACGAAGCCGAAGCCCAGACAGCAGGCCGCACTCACGGCGAGGACCAGAACCAGAACCGACACGCTGTGTACCTCGATAACTCGGGCGGGCCACGGGGTGCGTATCTGGCCGACTGTAGCGCCCCGGGCTGTGACCCGCCCATGAGAGAACCCGGAACGGGCAGTTGACTCGGTCAGCCATCTGCCGAAGGATCTGACCGACCAGTAACGATGCCCCGGGGCTCCTGGTCGACTGTTACCACTGTCTCACCAACCGGCGACGAGCCGCCGTTTTCGCCGGCGCCGAGCCGACCGGTCGGAATGCCGAGAGGACGCGTACATGGCCCACGACGCAGACGTGATCGTGATCGGAGCCGGCCTCGCGGGGCTCGCGGCGACCGCGGAGCTCGTCGACGCCGGCCGCAGGGTGATCCTCCTCGACCAGGAGCCCGAGCAGTCGATCGGCGGCCAGGCGCACTGGTCCTTCGGCGGGCTGTTCTTCGTGAACTCGCCCGAGCAGCGGCGGATGCGGATCAAGGACAGTCACGCCCTCGCGCTCCAGGACTGGATGGGCACCGCCGGTTTCGACCGCCCCGAGGACCACTGGCCGCGCCGCTGGGCCGAGGCGTACGTGGACTTCGCGGCCGGCGAGAAGCGGCCCTGGCTGCACCGGCAGGGCGTCCGCTTCTTCCCGGTCGTCGGCTGGGCCGAGCGCGGCGGTTACGACGCGGGCGGCCACGGCAACTCCGTACCGCGCTTCCACATCACCTGGGGGACCGGCCCGGGTCTGGTCGCCCCCTTCGAGCGCCGGGTCCGCGCCGGCGTCGAGCGCGGCCTCGTGCAGCTGAGGTTCCGCCACCGCGTCACCGGCCTCTCCCGCAGCGCCGGCGCCGTCGACACGGTCACCGGCGAGATCCTGGAGCCGTCCGGCGCCGAGCGCGGGCAGGCCAGCAGCCGCGCGGTCACCGGCTCCTTCGAGCTGCGGGCCCAGGCGGTGATCGTCACCTCCGGAGGCATCGGCGGCGACCACGACCTGGTGCGCGCCAACTGGCCGGAGCGGCTGGGCAGCCCGCCCGAGACGATGGTCGCGGGGGTGCCGGCGCACGTCGACGGCAAGATGCTCGCGATCGCGGAGGAGGCGGGCGCGCACCTCATCAACCGCGACCGCATGTGGCACTACACGGAGGGCATCCGGAACTGGAACCCGGTGTGGGAGAACCACGGCATCCGCATCCTGCCCGGCCCGTCCTCGCTCTGGCTGGACGCCCGCGGCAACCGGCTGCCGGTGCCGCTCTTCCCCGGCTTCGACACCCTCGGCACGCTGGAACACATCATGCGGACCGGGTACGACTACACCTGGTTCGTCCTCGACCAGAAGATCATCGGCAAGGAGTTCGCGCTCTCGGGCTCGGAGCAGAACCCCGACCTCACCGGCAAGTCCGTCAAGGGCGTCTTCCAGCGGGCCCGCGCCGACGTGCCCGGCCCGGTCAGGGCGTTCATGGACAACGGCGCCGACTTCGTCGTGGAGAAGGACCTGAGCGCGCTGGTGCGGGGCATGAACGCCCTCACCAAGGAGCCGCTCATCGACGAGGCGGCGCTGCGCCGCGAGATCGTCGCGCGGGACCGGGAGATCGCCAACCCGTTCACCAAGGACCTCCAGGTGACCGCGATCCACGGCGCCCGCAGGTACCTCGGGGACAAGCTGATCCGTACGGCGACACCGCACCGCATCCTCGACCCCGCGGCCGGCCCGCTGATCGCCGTGCGCCTGAACATCCTCACCCGCAAGACCCTCGGCGGCCTGGAGACGGACCTCTCCTCCCGGGTGCTGACCGAGGGCGGTGACCCGCTGGCCGGGGTGTACGCGGCGGGGGAGGCCGCCGGGTTCGGCGGCGGCGGGGTGCACGGCTACCGCTCGCTGGAGGGCACCTTCCTCGGTGGCTGCCTGTTCTCCGGCCGCACCGCGGGCCGGGCGGCGGCGAAGGCCGTCGGCTGAACCACCCCCGGCGGAGCGCGCTCCGGGCGGCGAACCCCGTCCGGACCGGCGCCTTTCGGCCCGTATCCGCAGGCAGCGGGGTCAACCCCGCTGCCCGCGGCGACAGTTGACACGTGTAGCAGTCCGGGCGGCCCTTGACGCCAACCATTGGCTGAGGGTTTGCTTTGCGTGATCAGGCCCGGACGGGCCCCGCTCTGTACGGACCACCCGCGTAAGGACCGCCCGCGGTGCCCCCACCCCCGCCCCCTCTCGGCCGCGGCCGCAAGCGCGCGGCCCAGGCCTTCGACGCCGCCCTCGACGACGTCGAACTGGTCACCGCACGCGCCGCGTTGGCCCAGGGCCGCTGGGCCGGGGTCCGCTCCCTGCTCGCCGCGACGGGGGACGACTGGGACCGCCGCGGACACCGGGTCACCGTCCTCGCCCTGGAGCCGACCGCCCTCACCTGGGCCCGCGACTGGCTGCTCGCCGAACCCGAGTCGGGCTGTGCCTCCGTACTCCTCGCGGTCGCCACCGTGCAGCGCGCCCTCGACGGCAAGGAGCGGCCGGAGCGCGCCCGGGAGGCCTGCCGCGACGCGGCCGCCCTCGCGCCCGCCGATCCCACCCCGTGGCTCGGCCTGCTCATGCTGGAGCGCTCGATCGGCAGCGAGGAGGACGTCGTGCGGCTCTTCGACGAGGTCCGCCACCGCTACCCCGACCACCACCACGCGCACCACCTGATGGTCGCGCGCCTCGCCGAGCGCCGCGCCGACGCCGGCCAGGACCCGCTGCACGAGGTCTACGACTTCGCCAACTGGGCCGCCGAACAGGCGCCCGCCGACTCGCCCCTGGCCATCCTTCCGGTGGTCGCGCACGCCGAGCGCTTCCGCGTACTGGCCGCCGCCGGCCTCGAACCGGCCGACCCGGTCGCCTCCGGCCACTGGGTGGGCCGCCGGGCCCGGCAGGTGATGAAGGCCGCCTTCGACTGGTGGCTGGAGTGGGAGCGCGACGACCATCCGCGCCGCCACGTCGACCTCAACTTCCTGGCCCACGCGAAGTTCTGCGAGGGCCGGGGCGCCGAGGCCGCCGCCCTCTTCCACCGCATCGGACCGCACGCCACCCCGGCGCCCTGGTCGTACCCGGACCGCGACCCGCACCAAGCCTTCCGTGCCGCCCGCGACAGCGCGCTGGGCACGGCCTGATCCCACCACCCGAGAGGACAACCCGCCATGACGACGGGCAGTTCGAGCACGAGCAAGAGCAGCAGACCCACCGCCGGGTCCGGCATCAGCACCTTCAAGGGACAGGACCGCGCCCTGCGCGCCGACCGCCTCGGCACGGCGGGCCTCCTGCTCTCCGTGCTGGCCGCGACCGGGCCCCTCATGGTCGTCGCGGGTGTCATGCCCACCACATTCGGGGTGATGGGGATCGTCGGGCAGCCGCTGCTCTTCGTCATCCTCGGTGTGGTGCTCGCCCTCTTCTCCCTCGGCTACGCCGAGATGAGCCGCCACGTCCACAACGCGGGCGCCTTCTACGCGTACATCTCCCGCGGCCTCGGCGGCACCGCCGGCGCGGGCGCCGCCCTCGTCGCACTGGTCGCCTACAGCGCGCTCCAGGTCGGCATCTACGGCATTTTCGGCTTCGAGGTCTCCGGCCTCTGCGCCACCTACCTCGACCTCGACATCGCGTGGTGGATACCGGCGCTGCTCTCCGTGCTCCTCGTCGGCGCGCTCGGCTGGCTGAAGATCGACGTGAACGCCCGCGTGCTCGGCGTGCTGCTGCTGATCGAGGTCGCCCTGGTCGTCGTCTTCGACATCGCGGCCGTCGCCGACCCGGCCCGGGAGGGCCTGTCGCTGCACGCCTTCAACCCGGACACCCTCACCGGAGCGGGCGTCGGCACCGCCCTGTGCTTCTGCATCGCCGCCTTCACCGGCTTCGAGCAGGCCCCGGTGTACGCCGAGGAGACCAGCCGTCCGCACATCCTCGTACCCCGGGTGATGTTCCTCGCGATCGCCTTCGTCGCCGTGTTCTTCGCGATCAGCTCCTGGGCGCTCACCGTCGCGGCCGGCCCCTCCGCGATCGTGCCGGCCGCCCAGAAGCAGAGCGCCGGGCTGCTGTTCTTCCTCACCGAACCACGCCTGGGCGGCACCTTCACGGACGTCATGCACGTCCTCTTCGTGACGGGCATGTTCGCGGCGATGCTCAGCTTCCACAACGTCGTGGCGCGCTACGCCTTCGCCATGGGCCGCGAGGGACTGCTGCCGGCCGCCTTCGGACGCACCACGGGCGCGAGCGGCGCCCCCGGCACGGGCTCGCTCCTGCAGACCGCCGTGTCCGTGCTGATCGTGGGCGCCTTCGCGGTCGCCGACGACAAGCCGCACGGCGACCCGACCGCGCCCGTCCTGCACCTGTTCACCTGGGGCGGCAACGTCGGCGCCCTCGGCGTCATCCTGCTGATGGCCGCCGCGTCCTTCTCCGTGGTCGTCTTCTTCGCCCGCCGCGGCGCCGCCCGCGCCCAGGCCTGGCGTCTGGTCACCTCCGTGCTGGCCGGCCTCGCCCTGCTCGTCATCGCGGGCTACACGGTCAAGGACTTCGACGTCCTCGTCGGCACCGGCCCGGACTCCGCGCTGAACTGGGTGCTGCCCGGCGTCATCGGCCTCGCCCTGGTCATCGGGCTCGCCCAGGGCCTCGTCCTGCGCTCCCGCAAGCCCGAGGCGCACGCCAGGATCGGACTCGGCAACGAGGCGTTCCAGCTGGACAAGGCGGCGGAGTCGGCCACCTGAGCCCGCCCCGGGAAGTGGTTACGTATTTCTGACGGGCACCCGTGGCCCCTGGCCCCGAGGGGGTCGCGGGTGTTCGAATCGATACGTGAACTCAGAACGGCCCGAAGAACGGGGCACGCCCATCGGGCGGCGGGTCCTGCTCGGCACCCTCGGCCTCGGCGCGCTCGGCGTCGTGACCGCCCCAGGGCTCCAGCGCGGTCTGGAGGGCTTCCTCGGCGGCGCCGCCGACAAGGACCCCACCGGCCTGACCGGGCTCCTGCCCAACGGCGGCGGCTTCCGCTACTACTCGGTGACCTCGTCGGTGCCGCACAAGGACGCGAGCGACTACCGGCTCACGGTCGACGGCCTCGTCGACCGCCCCGGCGCCTACACGCTCGGCGAGCTGCGCGCCCTGCCGCAGACCCGGCTCGTCCACGACGTCCAGTGCGTCACCGGCTGGCGGGTGCCCGGCACCCCCTTCGAAGGGGTGCGCCTGACCCGGCTGCTGGACGCCGCCGGGGTGCGGCCGACGGCCCGCGCGGTCCGCTTCACCTGCTTCGACGGCGCCTACAGCGAGAGCCTCACCCTCGACCAGGCACGCCGCCGGGACGTCATGGTGGCG
Organism: Streptomyces sp. NPDC028308; assembly: GCF_055565855.1. Taxonomy (NCBI): domain Bacteria; kingdom Bacillati; phylum Actinomycetota; class Actinomycetes; order Kitasatosporales; family Streptomycetaceae; genus Streptomyces; species Streptomyces sp. NPDC028308. The sequence continues at coordinate 345,577 of NZ_JBVHTO010000006.1, read as the reverse complement.
CTGCGCATGCAGGACAAGGACCTCGGCCACGCGCACGGCGGCCCGGTCCGCCTGTACGTGGCCCCCATGTACTTCTACAAGTCGGCCAAGTGGCTCTCCGGCATCACCGTGACCGACGAGGTCCGCCCCGGCTACTGGGAGAAGCGCGGCTACGACGTCGACGCCTGGGTCGGCCGCTCGAACGGACGCGACGATGAACCCACCGGCTGAGGCCCCGGCCCGCACCACCCGTGTACGGCGCTTCACTCCCGCCGAGCGCTGGATCCACCGCACGACGGCCGCGCTCATGGGCGTGTGCGTCGCGACCGCCGCCTGTCTGTACCTGCCGACGTTCGCCGAACTCGTCGGCCGCCGCGAACTCGTCGTGCGGGTCCACGAGTGGGCGGGGCTCGCGCTGCCCGTCCCGGTCCTGGCGGGCCTGGCCTCGCGCGCCTTCCGGGCGGACCTGGGGCGGCTCAACCGCTGGGGCCCGCACGACCGGGAGTGGCTGCGCTCTGCGCTGCGCCGGGCGACCCGCCACGGCGAACGCCCCGCCGGCAAGTTCAACGCCGGCCAGAAGACCTACGCCGCCTGGATCGCCGGCGCGAGCCTGGTGATGCTCGGCACGGGACTGCTGATGTGGTTCACCCACCTCACCCCCCTGATGTGGCGCACCTCGGCCACCTTCGTGCACGACTGGCTCGCCCTGACGATCGGCGTCGTCCTCGCCGGCCACATCGGGATGGCCCTCGCGGACCCGGAGGCCCGCCGCGGGCTGCGTACAGGCTCGGTGAGCCGGGAGTGGGCCGAGCGCGAGCACTCGCTCTGGCGGCCGTGACGCACCGCCGCGCCGCCCGGATCCCGGGCGGCGCGGCGGCGTACGTGCGGGTGGCGTCAGGGTCGACAGGCCCTAGATCACGAGGGACAGCAGCAGGACCAGTCCACCGGCGACCACGGAGATGATCGTCTCCATGACCGACCAGGTCTTGATCGTCTGTCCGACGTTCAGGCCGAAGTACTCCTTGACCAGCCAGAACCCGGCGTCGTTGACATGGCTGAAGAACAGCGAGCCCGCGCCGATCGCCAGCACCAGGAGCGAGGCGTGCGTGGTCGACATGTCGGCGGCGAGGGGGGCGACGAGACCGGCCGCCGAGATGGTGGCCACGGTCGCCGAACCGGTCGCGAGCCGGATCGCCACCGCGATCAGCCACGCCAGCAGCAGCGCCGGGATCGACCAGTCCTTCGAGATGTCCAGGATCATCTGGCCCACCCCGCAGTCGATCAGCGTCTGCTTGAAGCCGCCGCCCGCACCGACGATCAGCAGGATGCCGGCGATCGGGGCGAGGGACTTCTCGACGGTCGTCGACAGCCGTTCCCGGGTGAACCCGGCGGCCCGGCCGAGCGTGAACATGCCGACGATGACGGCCGCGAGCAGCGCGATCAGCGGCGAGCCGATGACGTCGAAGACGCGCTGGACCATGTGCGCGGGGTCGTCCACGACGATGTCCACGAGCGCCTTGGCCAGCATCAGCACGACCGGCAGCAGCATGGTGAAGAGCGTGGCGCCGAAGCCGGGACGCCTGTCCAGGTCCTCGGAGGCACGGGCCGGGATCATGCGGTCCGGCGCCTGGACGTCCACCCAGCGGGCCGCGTACTTGGAGAAGACGGGACCCGCGATGATCACCGTGGGGATGGCGACCAGGACACCGAGGGCCAGGGTGACACCGAGGTTGGCCTTCACCGCGTCGATCGCGACCAGCGGGCCGGGGTGCGGCGGGATCAGGCCGTGCATCACGGACAGACCGGCGAGGGCCGGGATGCCGATGCGCATCAGCGAGTAGTTGCCCCGCTTGGCGACCATCAGCACCACGGGGATGAGCAGGACGATGCCGACCTCGAAGAACAGCGGCAGGCCGATCACCGAGGCGATCAGCACCATCGCCCACGGCATGGCACGGCCGCCCGCCTTGGCGAGGATCGTGTCGACGATCTGGTCGGCGCCGCCGGAGTCGGCCAGCAGCTTGCCGAGGATCGCACCGAGCGCGATGAGGACGCCCACACCGGCGACGGTCGAGCCGAGTCCTCCGGTGAAGCTGAGGATGGCCTTGTCGAGCGGCGCCCCGGCGAAGGCGCCCAGCGCGAGCGAGCCGATCGTCAGGGCGAGAAATGCGTGCAGCTTGAACTTCGTGATGAGCAGGACGATGACGGCGATGCCGGCCAGGACGGCTATGCCCAACTGGGCATGACCCGCCGAGGTGATCGGCTCCACGGCGTCCGCTGCCAGCATCTCGACGCTGAGTCTGGTCACGGGTGCTTCCCTTGCGTGTACGTGTCTGTCGGGGAGACCCCGGGGCTCCGCGAAGCCCCCGGGGGACTTACTGCGGGGGTTCGGACAGGCCGCGCAGAGCGGCCACGGCCCGTTCGGTGATGTCGCCGGGGCTGCCGGAGACGTCCACCTCGACACCCGCCTCGTCCGCCGCGAGCGGCTGGAGGGTGGCGAACTGGGAGTCCAGCAGCGCGGTCGGCATGAAGTGCCCCTGCCGCTGCGACATCCGGCCCTCGATGAGCTCGCGATCGCCGGAGAGGTGCACGAAGACCACGTCGGGCGCGGCAGCCCGCAGCCGGTCGCGGTAGCTCCGCTTGAGCGCCGAACAGCTGACGACCCCGCCGAGTCCGGCCCGCTCCTGCGCCCAGGCGCCGATCGAGTCCAGCCACGGCCGGCGGTCGTCGTCGGTCAGCGGCGTCCCGGCCGTCATCTTGGCGATGTTGGCCGGGGGATGGAAGTCGTCGCCCTCGGCATAAGGAACGCCGAGCCGGGCAGCGAGCAGAGGACCGATCGTGGTCTTGCCGGTCCCTGCCACGCCCATCACCACGAACACGCGGGGGGTACGCGTCTGCTGCATCATGCTCTCGCTGTCTTCGTCGACACCTGATGTCGACGCCACTGAAACCCATTAGGTACGACTAATTCAAGAGTCTGTGACATATAAGTCTGACTTTTTCTTGCGGCCTCGATCCTCGTACGCTGACGTCATGAGCACACGGGGCCGGGGGCTGCACGGACATGTACTGGACACCCTCGGGCCGGCCATCACGGCGGGGGAGTACCCGCCGGGCAGCGTGCTGCGTACGGACGAGCTCGCACAGCGCTTCGAGGTCTCACGCTCCGTGATGCGCGAGGCGGTCCGGGTCCTGGAGTCCATGTACCTCGTCGAGTCCCGCCGCCGCGTCGGCGTGACGGTCCGCCCCCGGGCCGAGTGGAACGTCTACGACCCGCAGGTCATCCGGTGGCGGCTGGCCGGCGCCGACCGCCCGGCCCAGCTCCGCTCGCTCACCGTGCTGCGCTCCGCCGTCGAACCCGTGGCCGCGGGCCTGGCCGCACGGCACGCCACGGCCGGCCAGTGCGCCGAGCTCACTGAGTGCGCCCTCGGCATGGTCGCCACCTCACGCGGCCGGCAGCTGGAGAAGTACCTCATCCACGACGTCGCCTTCCACCGCGTGATCCTCGACGCGTCGGGCAACGAGATGTTCGCCCGGCTCGGCGACGTGGTCGCCGAGGTCCTCGCGGGGCGCACCCACCACGAGGTCATGTTCGAGGACCCCGACCCGGCCGCCGTCACCCTGCACGTCCAGGTCGCCGAGGCGGTCCGCGGCGGCGACGCCGTCCGCGCCGAGGCGCTCACCCGCGAGATCACGGTCGGCGCCCTCCAGGAACTGGACATCCTGGCCCCCTGAACGGTCTCCTTGCCGCCGGAGGCCGGCGAGCGGCGTCACTCCGTGAAGTCGCCGTCCACGTACACCCAGGCCCCGTCGACGCGCGTGAACCGGCTGCGCTCGTGCAGTACGCCCCCGGAGTGGCTCGCCCGGAACGTCACGGTCCCCGCGGAGTGGAACGCGGACCCCTCGGTCGTCCCCAGGATCTCCAGGCCGGTCCAGCGCGTCCCGGGCTCGAACTCCACCCGCGCCGGCCGCGTCCCCGGATGCCAGGTCCGCAGCAGGTAGCCCTCGTCACGCTTCACGAAGGCGCTGTACCGCGAGCGCATGAGCGCCTCGGCGGTGGGTGCGGCCGCCTCGCCGCGGTGGAAGCGGCCGCAGCACGCGGCGTAGTCCTTCGGGAGCCCGCAGGGGCAGGAACGCGTGATCATGCGGGCCATTCTCCCGCGCCCGGGGCGTCCCCCACGCCGCACCCGGCGCACAACGAGCGAGGCCGTGACCTCGCGGTCACGGCCTCGCTTCTTCGTGTGTCCGAGGGGGGACTTGAACCCCCACGCCCGATAAAGGGCACTAGCACCTCAAGCTAGCGCGTCTGCCATTCCGCCACCCGGACAAGGTGTCTGTCGCGCGTGGTTTCCCTCGCGGCGACAGAGGAAACATTACCAGGCTTCCGAGGGCGCCCGGTCACACCCCGTTCGCGCGTGAACTGCGTGTGACGGGCCGGGCCCGCCCTTGGGGTGCGCGGGGTGCCGGAGAGAGGATGAGGGGGACCACCAGCAGTGACAGTGGGAGGAAGCAGCGTGAGCGAGTCGAACACGGCCAGGGGTGTCTCTGGCGAGGACGAGGTCGTCGACCTCTGTCGCGAGCTGATCCGGATGGACACCAGCAACTACGGAGACCACTCGGGGCCGGGCGAGCGCAAGGCCGCGGAGTACATCGCCGAGCAGCTCGCGGAGGTGGGGCTCGAACCGCAGATCTTCGAGTCGCACCAGGGCCGGGCCTCCACCGTGGCCCGCATCGAGGGCGAGGACCCCTCGCGGCCCGCGCTGCTCATCCACGGCCACACCGACGTCGTCCCGGCCAACGCCGCGGACTGGACCCACCACCCGTTCTCCGGCGAGATCGCGGACGGCTGCGTCTGGGGCCGGGGCGCGGTCGACATGAAGGACATGGACGCGATGACCCTCGCGGTCGTCCGCGACCGGATGCGCAGCGGACGCAAGCCCCCGCGCGACATCGTCCTTGCCTTCCTCGCGGACGAGGAGGCCGGCGGCACCTGGGGCGCGCGCCACCTGGTGGACAAGCACCCGGGCCTCTTCGAGGGCGTCACAGAGGCGATCGGCGAGGTCGGCGGCTTCTCCTTCACGGTCAACGAGAACCTGCGCCTCTACCTCGTCGAGACGGCCCAGAAGGGCATGCACTGGATGAAGCTGACCGTGGACGGCACCGCCGGCCACGGTTCGATGATCCACCGGGACAACGCGATCACCGAGCTGTCGGAGGCGGTCGGGCGGCTGGGCCGGCACAAGTTCCCGGTGCGGGTGACCAAGACCCTGCGGCACTTCCTGGACGAACTCGGCGACGCGCTCGGCACCGAGCTGGACCCCGAGGACATGGACGCGACGCTCGCCAAGCTCGGCGGCATCGCCAAGCTGATCGGCGCCTCCCTGCAGAACACCGCCAACCCGACCCAGCTGGGCGCCGGTTACAAGGTGAACGTGATCCCGGGGCAGGCCACCGCGCACGTCGACGGGCGCTACCTGCCGGGGTACGAGGACGAGTTCCTCGCCGACCTGGACCGCATCCTCGGCCCGCGGGTGAAGCGCGAGGACGTGCACGCGGACAAGGCGCTGGAGACGACCTTCGACGGCGCGCTGGTCGACGCCATGCAGACCGCCCTGTCCGCCGAGGACCCGATCGCCCGCGCCGTCCCCTACATGCTCTCGGCGGGCACCGACGCCAAGTCCTTCGCCGACCTGGGCATCCGCTGCTTCGGTTTCGCCCCCCTGAAGCTGCCGCCGGAGCTGGACTTCGCCGGCATGTTCCACGGGGTCGACGAGCGGGTGCCCGTGGACGCCCTGCGGTTCGGCGTACGGGTGCTGGACCGCTTCATCGACGCGTCCTGAAGGGCCTCGCGCCACGGCCCGCGTACGGCGCGTCCGGGATTGCGCAGGTAAAACGACACTCCAATAATCGCCAGCGCGTGCGGGGCCTACTGAGAAGAGTGAATGCGACCATAAGCTCGTAGCTCGATTACTCCCTCCTCGTTACAGGTGGTGTGACCCGAAGCTGGGGTCGCATTTGCCTACGAGGAGGAATAATGATCAAGAAGATCGTCGCCGCCGCCGTTGCCACCAGTGGTCTGGTTCTCGCCGGTGCGGGCATGGCCGCCGCGGACTCCGGTGCCCAGGGTGCCGCCGTGAACTCCCCCGGTGTCCTGTCCGGCAACGTTGTCCAGGTGCCCGTTCACATCCCGGTGAACGTCTGCGGCAACACGGTCTCCGTGATCGGGCTGCTGAACCCCGCCTTCGGCAACACCTGCATCAACAAGTGACGTTGCGCCTCGTCCCATGAGGCTCTGAGCCCTCGTCGGCCCCGCAGCGCGTGCCACGCGCTCCGGGGCCGACCGGGCTTTCGGTGTCCGCGCGCCCACCGCGCGGACACGTTCCGCAAGGTCCCAGGCAAGGTCGAAGGCAGGTAACAGCAATGCGACAGGTCACCCGCAAGGGCCTGATGACGATGGCGGCCGCGACCGGCGTACTCGCCGCCGCGGGCGGCTACGCGCAGGCCGACTCGGGGGCGCACGGCTCCGGTTCGAACTCGCCCGGCGTGCTGTCGGGCAACACGGTGCAGGCCCCGGTGCACGCGCCGGTCAACGTCTGCGGCAACACCGTCAACGTCGTCGGTCTGCTCAACCCGGCGATGGGCAACAAGTGCGCCGATCAAGGCGGGCGCTCCACCGGCGGACACGGCGGCTCGCACCAGGGCGGCGGCTCGCACCACGGCGGCTCGCACGCCGGAGGGCACGCCGGAGACTCGCCGGGCGTCGGCTCGGGCAACCACGTCCAGGTGCCGGTGGACGTGCCGGTCAACGTCTGCGGCAACAGCGTGAACGTGGGCGGCGTCGGCAACCCGGCGGCGGGCAACGCCTGCGGCAACGACGGCGGCCACTCCACCGGCGGTCCGGGCGGCCACGGCACCCCGCCCTCGGGCCACCCGCACCACCCCGGGCACCCGCACCACCCCGGGCACCCGGGCGACCGGAACATCCCGGGGAAGCCGGGCGGGTCCGGGCACCTCGGACAGCCGGGAGAGCACGGCAGGCCGGGACAGAACGGCCACCCTGGCGCGCAGTCCGGACGCGGCGACGTCGTCGGTGCCTCGCAGGTGGACCGGGCCGGAGCGCGGGCCGCCGGGCAGCCGCAGGGGGGCGGACAGCTCGCCCACACCGGCAGTGAGCTGCCGATGGGCCTGCTGGTCCCCGCGGGTGCGGGCGCGCTGCTCGGGGGCGCGCTCCTCTACCGCAGGGCGCGCTCGGCGGCGTGAAGGCCCGGACCACCCGGGTCAGGGCATGACGACATGCCCCGGAGAGGGGGAGAACGGAGCGGGGCCGCACGGCGGACCCGCTCCGTCTCAGCCGCCTTCGCTCACCACGTGGCGCGTACCTGGCGGATGATCCGGCGGCGCAGCCGCACTCTGCGGCTGCCGTCGGGGTGCAGGCTCAGGCGGTCCAACTCCCAGTGTCCGTACTCCGCATGGTCCGTCAGCAGACGTGTGGCTTCCTTGCGGGAGACCCCGCGCGGTACGTACACGTCGACAAATTCGTATTCCGGCATCGCATCTATTGTGCGGGCACAGGCCCGGTACGGATAGCGTCTGCACTATGTCTGATGCTGCGCAGCCCACCGCTGCCGAGGTACGTGCCGCCGCCGAGGCGGTCAAGACCGCACTCGACCGCCACCTGGCCGCGGTCGAGCGCAGGACGGGTGAGGACGACCCGGCCGTGTACGAGGCGTTCAACGAGCTGGCCGCTGCGGCCGAGGAATACGACGAACTGCTGTACGACCGGTACGACGAGGTCACGCCCTTCGAGATCCCCGGTACGGACGACACCCTGCCGCCGTACACGGGCCCCGAGGAGCCCAACGCACTGAGCGTGCTGATCCGCCGGGACTACTCGGTAGTGGAGCCGCAGCGCCTGCTGGCCCAGGCCCAGCGCATCGAGGCCGTCGAGGACGACGCGGGCGTGGAGACCACGGCCTCCGGCACGGTCCACGGCGCCCTCGGCCTGCTGTTCGGCGAGTTCGAGCCGGACGAGATCGCATCCCGGCACAAGGAGTTCGGGCTGGAGGAGGGCGACTCCACGCTCTGGGTGACCGCCGCGGACGAGCCGGCCGAGGCGGGCGAATGGCTGGACACGCCGTTCGAGCAGGCCGACGCCCAGCGCATCGTCTGCCGCTTCGACGTCAGCGCCGTCTTCGACGACGAGACGGACGACGACCTCGACGACGACCTGGGTCCCGTCGCGGGCGTGGTCCTGGACGACGACGAGGACCTGGAGCCGCTCGACGCGGACCGCTGAGCGGAGCGGGACGGCCCCCGCGGCCTCCCGGCCTCCAGGCCTCGCCCACGCACGAGGTGGCGGTCACCGGACTCCGGTGGCCGCCACCTCGCGTGTCCGCCCCCGGCTCAGCCGGCGGTCGGCACCTGCGCCTTGAGCAGCGCCGGCAGGCGCGTGGTGCGCGGCTTCTGCGGGACCTCGGCCACCGCCCGCGGCAGGGCCCCCTCGACGCCGTGCACGACGGACAGGTGCCGGGCCGCCCGGCCGAAGGCCGTGTAGACCCACGGGCGGGTCAGCGATCCCGCGGCGTCACCCGGCAGCACCACGACCGCGGCCGGCCAGCGGTGCCCCACCGCCTGGTGCGCGGTCAGCGCCCAGGCGTGCCGTACGGACTGCTCCACCCGCTCCTTCGGTACGACGACGGGGGCGCCGGCGCACTCCAGGTGCAGCCCCTCCGCGTCGGCCTTCACGACGTGCCCGGGCACCGTACGCCCCGGGGCGGGGGAGTGGACGATCCGGTCACCGGGGTCGAAGCCGCCGAAGCGGCCCGGACCCGGGTTGAGCCGCTCCTTGAGCACGGTGTTCAACGCGCGCGTCCCGGCAGCGCCGCCGTGGCCAGGGGTGATCACCTGCGTCTGCTCGGCCGGGACGCCGATGGCCCGGGGCACCGAGTCCGCGACGAGCTGCACGGTCCGGTGCACCGCCTCCCCGGCGTCCCGCACCGGCACGATCACGACCTCCTTGCCGGGCGCCTCGACCTGGTTCAGCTCACCGATGCCGATCCCGGAGACCAGCTCCCCGAGGGGGCCGGGGTCGGGGGTCCGCGAGGCGACCTGGGGGCAGACCCGGGCGGCCAGCAGATCCGCGAAGACGCGTCCGGGTCCGGCCGACCACAGCACGCCCGGGTCGCCGCTCAGTACCAGGCGGGCACCGTCGGGCAGCGACTCGACGAGCACGGCGGCGGCCTCGACGTCCAGCTGGGGGGCGTCGAGCAGCACCAGCAGGTCGAGCGCGAGAGCGCCCTCCGCGTCCCGGCCGGGACCCTCCGCGCCGGAGAGCAGCCCGGCGACGGTGACGGCGGCGGCCGCGATGTCACCGCGCCCGGCGTCGAGCGACGACGCGAAGCGGTCGCGGCCGTCCGCCGTGTGCGCGGCCGCGACGGCGCGCAGCCCCGTCGCCACGGCGGCGGTGACCAGCTCCGCCGCCTCCGCGCGGGAGGCCTCGCCGCCCGTGTGCAGCACCAGCCCGTGGCCGGCGACGGCGCGGATCAGCTCCGCCGCGGAACGGGACGCGGCCGCGGCTGCCGGCTCCCAGTCCTGCGCGGACTCCTTGGGCACGGCGTTGACCACGCGCGCGAGACCGTCGGCCAGGCTCTCCTCGGCGAGCGCGTACCGCTCCAGGCCGATGAGGACGCGGACCGGGCGCTCCTCGGCCTCCTCCTCGCCCGCGTCCGGCTCCGGGGCGGGAGCGGTCGTCTCCAGGGCGTCCTGGAAGACCAGGGCCTCGCCCTCCGCGATGCTGCTCTGCACGGCGGCGTCCGGATCGGGCACCGCGCGCTGTGCGAGCGCGGCGGTCAGGGCGGCGGCCTCCAGGGCGGTGTGCCCGGCGAGGGCGGCCTGCTCCAGCAGCCACACCGTCACCGCCCGGCCGCGCCGCTCGTCGTCCGGGCCGCACTCCGCGCCGAGCAGCGCCCGCGCGAAGCCGTCGGCCTGCTCCGGCCGCACACCCGCGACCCGCAGCAACTGCCAGGGGTCCTCGCGCAGCCGGTCGTCCGCGCCCTCCCCGAGGGCGGCGGCGACCTGCGGCGCGAGCGCGTCGGGAGCCCCGCCCTCGGTCAGCACGGCCCGTACGGCGTCCACCGTCTCGGCGGCGGGCGCCCCGGCGACGGGGGCGGCCGGCTGCGGGCGCCGCACCGGCTCGGGCGCGGACCTGCGGGGCGTCGGCTCCGGCTCGCGGAACGCGGTGGCCACCGGCTTCTCGCCGCTCTCCACGGCGCGGATTGCCGCGAGGAGGTCGGCCGCCGTCCCGCTGAGCTTGGTGCCTGCGGGGATCGGCCCTTGCTTCTCGGCCTTGCGCCGCTCGATCCGCTCCCGCAGCTCGCGCTGCGCCGCCAGCTCGGCCTCCGCCTCGGACAACGCGGCGGCGGCGTCCTCGCCGGTCTTGGCCTCGGTGCCCTCCGCGTTCTCCCCGCCCTCGGCATCCGTCGCCGCGCCGTCACCCGCGGAGTCCTCCGACGGGGCGGGGCCGTCCTCTCCGTCGTCGTCCGCCGCGGCGGCCGGGCTCACGCCGTCACCGCTGCCGGCGGCGGACGGCTCGGCGTCGTCACCGCTCCCCGCCCCGGCCTCCCGGGCGTCGGCATCGGCAGCGGCCTCCGCACCGGAATCGTCGGCCTCGGCAGCCGGCTCCGTGGCCTCACGGCCGTCCGCGCTGCCGGACGAGGACGTCGCGGCGCCTTCCTCCGCGCCCGCGCCCGTGCCCGGGGCCCCCGGCTCCGCTTCCTCCGTGGTCTCGGGCTCCGTGCTCACAGCGTGCTCCAGTCGTGATCGGGATAGTGGTGCACCGGTGCCGACACGTCGTCGAGCGCCCGGCAGATCTCGTCAGGAAGACTAAGGGTCTCCACTGACAACGCGGCAGTGAGCTGCTGCGCGTTGCGCGCGCCGACGATCGGGGCGGTGACGCCCGGCCGGTCGCGGACCCAGGCGAGCGCCACCTGGAGCGGGGTCACCGCGAGCCCGTCGGCGGCGGTGGCCACGGCGTCGACGATGTGGCCGGCGGCGTCGTCGAGGTACGGCGCGACGAACGGGGCGAGATGCTCCGTGCCGCCCCGGGAGTCGGACGGGGTCCCGTGGCGGTACTTGCCCGTGAGCACGCCCCGGCCGAGAGGCGAGGAGGGCAGCAGGCCGACGCCGAGGTCGAGAGCGGCGGGCAGCACCTCGCGCTCGACGCCGCGCTGGAGCAGCGAGTACTCCATCTGCGTACTGGCCAGCCGGGTCCGGGTGCCGGGCACCGCGAGCTGCCAGGTCGCCGCCTTGGCCAGTTGCCAGCCGCAGAAGTTCGACACCCCGGCGTACCGGGCGCGGCCGCTGCTGACCGCGAGGTCCAGGGCCTGGAGCGTCTCGTCCAGCGGGGTCACGGGGTCGTAGGCGTGCACGTGCCACACGTCGACGTACTCGGTGCCGAGCCGCTTGAGGGAGGCGTCCAGCGCGGAGAGCAGGTGCCCGCGCGAGCCGTCGAAGCGCCGGTCCGGATCCGGAACGCTTCCCGCCTTGGTCGAGATGACCAGGTCCCGGCGCGGCACCAGGCCTTCTATGAGACGTCCGAGCAGGTACTCGGACTCGCCGTCCCCGTACACGTCGGCGGTGTCCACGAGATTCCCGCCCGCTTCCCAGAACACCTTCAACAGGTCCGCGGCGTCGTGCTCGTCGGTGTCCCGGCCCCAGGTCAGGGTGCCGAGTCCGATCCGGGACACGCGAAGGCCGGTACGGCCGAGATGCCTCTGCTCCATGGACGCCGAGATTACTGGCCGGAACTCGGTGTGTGGGGCCCTGTGGACAACCGGCCTCGGACGGGCCCGCGCCCGTCCCTGCCGCCGCGCCCACCAGCGCGCTAGTGTCTCCCGGACAAGGGACGTTACTGATCGGTAAGGGGAATCGGCCATGCAGCTCGGGATCAACCTCGGCTACTGGGGCGCCGGAATGGACGCGGACAATCTCGCCGTCGCCCAGGAGGCCGACCGACTCGGATACGCCGTGTGCTGGGCCGCCGAGGCCTACGGCTCCGACGCGGCCACCGTGCTCAGCTGGGTCGCCGCCCAGACCGAGCGCATCGACGTGGGCTCGGCCATCTTCCAGATCCCCGCCCGCCAGCCGGCGATGACGGCGATGACCGCGGCCACCCTCGACTCGCTGTCCGGCGGCCGCTTCCGCCTCGGACTCGGCGTCTCCGGACCGCAGGTCTCCGAGGGCTGGTACGGCGTCAAGTTCGACAAGCCGCTGGCGCGCACCCGGGAGTACGTCGAGATCGTGCGCAGGGCGATGACCCGCGAGCGCCTCTCCTACGAGGGTGAGCACTGGACGCTGCCACTGCCCGGTGGGCCGGGCAAGCCGATCAAGCTGACGGTGCACCCGGAGCGCGAGCACATCCCGCTCTACATCGCCGCCATCGGCCCCAAGAACCTGGAGCAGACCGGCGAGATCGCCGACGGCGCCCTGCTGATCTTCCCGTCGGCCGAGAACCTGGAGGACACCGCCATCGCGCATCTGCGCGCCGGACGGGAGAAGGCCGGGAAGACGATGGAGGGCTTCGACGTCTGCCCGACGCTGCCCCTCGCGCTCGGCGACGACAAGGACGTGACCGCTCTCGCGGACATGTTCCGCCCGTACACCGCCCTGTACGTCGGCGGCATGGGCAGCCGCAAGCAGAACTTCTACAACCAGCTCGCCCAGCGCATGGGGTACGAGAAGGAGGCCGCCGAGATCCAGGACAAGTACCTGTCCGGCGACAAGGAGGGCGCGGCCGCCGCCGTACCGCACGAGCTGATCGACCGGACGACCCTGCTCGGTTCCGTGGACCGCATCGCGGACCGGATGCGGGCATACGCGGCCGCCGGTGTCACCACGCTGACGCTGGCCCCCGCGGGCTTCACGCTGGACGAGCGGATCGCCTCGCTGCGGGCCGGCTGCGACGCCCTGGAGCGCGCCGGACTCGCGTGACACCGGCGAATCCGGCGGGACACCGGCGGAGCGAGAAGTTCTACGGCCGTGGTGGGGGCTCGGGGGTCTTCCCCGCCACGGCCGTCACCGGGACAACGCGCCACCCGCCCCTTCGGTTACGCCCCCGGACCGTCCGCATGGTCCTACGTTCGGCCGAGTCGTCCGGCGCACGTGTTGCCGCCCGCCGCCGACGGCACTTGACTCGTTCTTTGCGGAGTCCCGCAGAGAGGTGGGCAGTGATGCTTTCGGCCAGGAGTCTGTTCCAGGAAATTCTCGACCACGACGAGTCGTTCCGGCTCTTCTGCTCCATCGCTGCCGGCGGCGAGGCGCAGGGGGGCTGGGAGAACGCCCGGATCGCCGCCCTCGTGCCCCCGGGCGAGCGGGAGCTCGCCCCCAGGATCGCCCGGCACGGCGCCGACGAGGACAAGCACGGGCGCATCTTCAACGCCCTCATGAAAAAGCGCGGCCTGGAGCCCGTCGAGGTCCCGCCCGACACCGACTACACGATGCTGCTGGAGCGGCACGGCATCGGGCTCGCGCACGACAGGCTCAAGGACGACAGGCCCCTGACCGTCCAGGACATCGTCACCTACCTCGCGCACAGCAGGGTCACCGAGCAGCGCGCCTCCGAGCAGATGGAACTGCTGCGCAGGCACTTCGCCGACGACCCCGACATCGGCCGTGCCGTGCGGATGATCTCGGCCGACGAGGACAACCACCTCGCGTACTGCCACGAGGAGCTGCTGCGCTTCGCGTACGCCGGACACGGCCGCGCCATCCAGCGGACGCTGCGCGAGTGCGCGCTCGCCGAGATCCGCGTCTACCGTGACGTCAGCCTCGCCGTGATGAACCACATGGGACGCATCCTGGACTGGCCGAAGGCCAAGTCGGCGGCCCTCGCGGCGGGCATCCACGCCCTGTACGCCTACGAGCGGCTGGTGGGCTGGCGGCGGATGGTGTCCCTGACGATGCCCGAGCGGCGGGGCGCGCTGAACGGGCCCCCCACCACGGCACCCGAGTTCGCCTGAGCCGCCGGAGCACGTCCGTGCGGGCCGCGGCCACGACCCCGGCCCGCACGGACACGGGCCGCTACAGCCAGCCCCGCCGCTTGAACATCCGATACAGCCCGACCTCCAGGACCGCCATCAGCAGGATCACGGCGGGATACGACCACACCCAGTGCAGCTCGGGCATGTGGTCGAAATTCATGCCGTAGATCCCCGCGATCATCGTCGGGATCGCCGCCATGGCGGCCCAGGCGGAGATCTTCCGCATGTCGTCGTTCTGCCGGACGCTCATCTGCGCGAGATGCGCGGAGAGGATGTCCGACACCAGCCGGTCCAGGCCCTCCACCGACTCGTTCACCCGGGTCAGGTGGTCGCTGACATCCCGGAAGAAGGGCTGCGTCTCGGTCGCGACGAACGGCAGCCCGGTGCTGAAGGCGCCGGTGCCCGCGAGGCGGGTCATCGGGACCGCCAGCGGACCGGTGGCCCGGCGGAACTCCAGGATCTGCCGCTTGAAGGTGTAGATGCGGGACGCCGTGTGGCGCGAGCCCCCGCCGGCCGGCGAGAACACCTCCGTCTCCAGCTCCTCCAGGTCGGTCTGCAGCTCCGTCGCCACGTCCAGGTAGTGGTCCACCGTGGCGTCCGCGATCGCGTAGAGCACCGTCGTGGGACCGTGCCGGAGCATCTCCGGGTCCTGCTCCAGGCGCTGCCGCACCTCCTTCAGGGGCGCGCCCTCGCCGTGCCGCACGGTGACGATGAACGAGTCGCCCAGGAAGATCATGAGCTCGCCCGAGGAGACCGCGTCGCTGTCCGTCTCGTAGATCACCGGCTTCAGCACCATGAAGACCGAGTCGTCGTACACCTCCAGCTTCGGGCGCTGGTGTGCCTTGAGGGCGTCCTCGACCGCCAGCGGATGGAGCCCGAACTCGCTGGTGACGTGGTCGAACTCCTTCGCGGTCGGCTCGTGCAGACCGATCCACAGGAACGTGTCGTCCCGGGCACGTGCCTGGTCCAGGGCGTCGGAGAGGTCGTCGGGGCCCTGGGTCCGGCGGCCCTCCCGGTAGATGGCGCAGTCGACGATCACAGGACGTATTCTCCCGCCCCGCGGATCCGGCGACACACGGGCCCCGGCCCGGGCCGTGTCCGCGACGTCCTTCCCGCCCCGCCCTTGCCCTCCGAGCGGACGGAGGGACTTAGCGGACACCGCCTAGGCTGGGCGGCATGCCCACCCTCATCCTCGTCCGGCACGGACGTTCCACCGCCAACACAGCGGGACTGCTCGCCGGCTGGACGCCCGGCGTCGCCCTCGACGAGCGCGGCACCGCACAGGCCGCCGAGCTGCCCGGCCGGCTCGCGGGCCTGCCGATCTCCGAAGTCGTGGCCAGCCCGCTCCAGCGCTGCCAGGAGACCGTGCGCCCGCTGCTCGACGCCCGCCCCGGACTGCGGCTGCACAGCGACGACCGGATCGGGGAGTGCCACTACGGCGACTGGTCCGGCCGCAAGCTCGCCGAGCTCAACGACGAACCGCTCATGGAGGTCGTGCAGGCGCACCCCTCCGCGGCGGCGTTCCCCGGCGGGGAGTCCATGCGCGCGATGCAGACGCGTGCCGCCGAGGCGGTACGCGAGTGGAACGCGCGCGTGGAGCGCGATCACGGCGGCGACGCCGTCTACGTCATGTGCTCGCACGGAGACATCATCAAATCCCTTGTCGCGGACGCACTCGGACTTCATCTCGACCTCTTCCAGCGGATCTCTGTCGAACCTTGTTCCATCACCGCGATCCGTTACACCCGGTTGCGGCCCTTTCTCGTCCGGCTCGGCGACACCGGTGACCTCACCTCGCTGGCGCCGCGCGAGGAGGCCGCGGGCGGCGACGCCACGGTCGGGGGCGGTGCGGGCGCACCGTGATCGTCGGCCGCAGTAGGGTGAAGCGTTCGAAGCAGCGCAGTAGTTGTCAGCGACCGACGCGGACCGACGGCTGATCCGGTCGCCCGGTGCCGGTCCCGACGCCGATTCCAATGGAGACAGGACGTGTCCCGTCAGGTGTTCCTCTACGACCCACCGGACCGCTTCGTGGCCGGCACGGTCGGGCTGCCCGGACGCCGTACCTTCTTCCTGCAGGCCACGTCAGGCCCCCGGGTGACCAGCGTGGCCCTGGAGAAGACGCAGGTGGCCGCACTCGCCGAGCGCATGGAAGAGCTGCTCGACGAGGTCGTACGGCGGACCGGGGGCAGCGCTCCCGTACCCGCCGTCGCCCCCACCGAGGTCTCCGACACCGCCCCGCTGGACACCCCCGTGGAGGAGGAGTTCCGGGTCGGCACCATGGCGCTCGCCTGGGACGGCGACGAGCAGCGCATGATCGTCGAGGCGCAGGCCCTGGTGGAGCTGGACGCCGACTCCGAGGAGGACCTCGCGGAGGCCGAGGAGCGGCTCCTGCAGGACGAGGAGAACGGCCCGCCGATGCTCCGCGTCCGGCTCACCGGCGCGCAGGCCCGGGCGTTCGCCAAGCGCGCCCTCGACGTCGTCAACGCGGGCCGCCCGCCCTGCCCGCTGTGCAGCCTCCCGCTCGACCCGGAAGGACACGTATGTCCGCGCCAGAACGGATACCGCCGCGGAGCGTGACCACGACCGAACTGCTCGCCCGGGGCGAGCTGACGGTGCGCGGACAGATCCGTGAGGCCTCCAACGCGGTGCTGTACTGCTCCGTCTCCCTCGACGGGCAGGAGGCGTCCTGCGTGTACAAACCGGTCGCCGGGGAGCGGCCGCTGTGGGACTTCCCCGACGGGACCCTGGCGCAGCGCGAGGTGGCGGCGTACGAGGTCTCCGAGGCGACCGGCTGGGGGCTGGTGCCGCCCACCGTGCTGCGGGACGGCCCGTACGGCGAGGGCATGTGCCAGCTGTGGATCGAGGCCGAACCGGACTCCGAACTGCTCGCCCTGGTGGAGGGCGAGGAGCCCGACGAGGGCTGGAAGGCCATCGGGTTCGCCGACGTCGGCGAGGGGCGCACGGCCCTGCTCGTGCACGCCGACGACGAGCGGCTGCGGCGGCTCGCCGTGCTCGACGCGGTGATCAACAACGCCGACCGCAAGGGCGGCCACCTGCTGCCCGCGGGCGGGGACCGGCTGTACGGCATCGACCACGGCGTCACCTTCAACGCCGAGAACAAACTGCGGACGCTGCTCTGGGGCTGGGCGGGGGAGCCCCTCACCCCCGAGGCCGTCGAGGCGCTCACCTCGCTGCGCGCTTCCCTGGCGCCCGGCGCCCCGCTGGCCACCCGGCTGGCGGAACTCGTCACACCCGCCGAGACCGACGCCACCCGGGCACGGGTCGACGCCCTCCTCGCCTCGGGAAAGCACCCCGAGCCGAGCGGGGAATGGCCCGCGATCCCGTGGCCGCCGGTCTGAGCAGGCCGCGAACGGCGGGCCGACGGGCCTGGAGGCGGCGGCCCCTCCCGTGGGCCGCGGTCGGCGTACGACGTCCCGCGGCCCGCCCGGCACGCGGGCGGCCGAGTCCCGCGAGATCGTCCGCCCGGCGCCGGGACCCGGTCCGGTTCGTATACGGAACATCCGTCCGGTTAGGCTCAAGGCATGTATGCCTGGCCCGCTTCTGAGGTCCCCGCCCTGCCCGGTGAGGGCCGCGACCTCCGGATCCACGACACCGCGACCGGTGGGCTCGTCACCCTCGACCCCGGTCCCGTCGCCCGAATCTACGTCTGCGGCATCACGCCGTACGACGCCACCCACATGGGACACGCGGCGACCTACAACGCGTTCGACCTCGTGCAGCGCGTGTGGCTCGACACCAAGCGGCAGGTTCACTACGTCCAGAACGTGACCGACGTCGACGACCCGCTCCTGGAGCGGGCGCAGCGCGACGGAGTCGACTGGGTGGGCCTCGCCGAGAAGGAGACCGCCCTCTTCCGCGAGGACATGACCGCCCTGCGGATGCTCCCGCCGCGGCACTACATCGGCGCCGTCGAGGCGATACCGGGCATCGTCCCGCTCGTCGAGCGGCTGCGCGACGCCGGTGCCGCCTACGAGCTGGAGGGCGACGTCTACTTCTCCGTCGGCTCCGACCCGCACTTCGGGAAGGTGTCCAACCTGGACGCCGCCGCGATGCGGCTGCTCTCCGCGGAACGGGGCGGCGACCCCGACCGGCCGGGCAAGAAGAATCCGCTCGACCCGATGCTCTGGATGGCCGCCCGCGAGGGCGAGCCGAGCTGGGACGGCGGCTCGCTGGGACGGGGCCGACCCGGCTGGCACATCGAGTGCGTCGCCATCGCCCTCGACCACCTCGGGATGGGCTTCGACGTCCAGGGCGGCGGCTCCGACCTCGCCTTCCCGCACCACGAGATGGGCGCCTCCCACGCCCAGGTGCTGACCGGGCAGTTCCCCATGGCCAAGGCGTACGTCCACGCCGGCATGGTCGCGCTGAACGGCGAGAAGATGTCGAAGTCCAAGGGGAACCTGGTCTTCGTCTCGAAGCTGCGCCGTGACGGCGTCGACCCGGCGGCCATCAGGCTCGCCCTGCTCGCGCACCACTACCGGGCCGACTGGGAGTGGACGGACGGCGTGCTCGAAGAGGCGGTCGCCCGGCTTGACCGCTGGCGCGCGGCGGTGTCGCGGCCCGACGGCCCCTCCGCCGACGCCCTCGTCGAGGAGATCCGCGCCGCCCTCACCGACGACCTGGACGCGCCCACCGCGCTCGCCGCCGTCGACCGCTGGGCCGTGGCCCAGCAGGAGCGTGGCGGTACGGACGAGGGCGCTCCCGGTGTCGTCTCGCGCGCCGTGGACGCGCTGCTGGGCGTCGCGCTGTAGCCGACGCCCCGGCACGCGGTGCCCCGGGGGCGGCGTACGCACACGAACCGGTGCCGGGCGGAGAGGTCTCCGCCCGGCACCGGGCACGTCCGGGTCCCGTGGGTCACGCGGTGACCGGACTCACTTGGTGACGACGATCGCCTGCAGGAACCCCGGGTTCTGGTCGTCGTAGAAGCCCAGGACGCGGTGTCCGAAGGCGAACGCGCGCTGCACCTCGTCGTGGACGGCCTGGCTCGGGTCGAGCAGCCGGCGCCAGACGTCGTCCACCAGCAGGTACAGGATCGGCGGCTGGCCGGGCAGCGGCTGGACGACGTCCCAGTACTGCGTCGCGGTGTTGTTGCGGATGGCGCGGCCCGCGGCCTGGCCGATCTGCTGGAGCAGCTGCTGGTAGGGCTGTTGCTGGGCGAGCTGCTGCAACTGCTGCTGGAGTTGCTGCGGAAGCTGCTGCCCGCCGTACTGCTGCCCGAAAGGTTGGCCGGTCTGCCCGGACTGCGGGCTCTGCTGCGGACCGAAGGGCTGCGGGGGAGCGGTGCTCGGCCCCTGCTGCTCGCTCTGCTGACCTTGCTGCCCGATCTGGCCCTGCTGGCCGATCTGGCTCATCTGGCCTTGCTGTCCCGGTTGGCCTTGCTGTCCCTGATGGGCGATCTGGCCCTGCCCGCCGAACTGCCCTTGGCCGCCCTGTTGGCCGAACTGCTCCTGCTGCTGCCCGAACTGGGGCTGCCGTCCGTACTGCGGCTGACCCTGCTGCCCGCCGAACTGCTGCTGGGGCTGCTGCTGGCCCATCTGGCCGATCTGGCCCATCTGGTTGGTCTGGTCGATCTGCGGGGTGGTGCTCATGCGGGTGCCACCTTCCCTCACTGACAAGGCGATGGTCGGATTCCGCCGGACCATGACGGCGTCCGGCGGTCGTACGCGACGACCGGGTCCTCAGCCCGTGATCACCAGGCCGACGATCTCGTCGTCCGAGAACCAGACGCGGACGTCCGGATGTCCCCCCGCGAAGGCGGCGTGCACCGCCTGGCGCGTCTCGGGGGACGGCTTGTCGAGGCTGCGCCAGCCGCCGGCCACGAACAGCCTGAGTCTGGGCGGGAGTTCACGCGGATACGGCAGCAACTCGTCCCAGTACCGCTCGGCCCGGCCCGAACCGACCGCCTCCGGCAGCAGCCGGGTGACCGCGGCCCTGATGTCCGGCCGGTTGCCGATCCGCTGGGACGCGGGCCGTCCCGGCGCGTCCTGCTGCGGAGAACCCGTGGCCCGCAGCACCGAGCGGGCGCGCTCGGGCGACATCGGACGGTGCCCCGCCGCCTTGAGCATGCCCTGCAGCGAGGCCAGCGCGCCGACCACCACCGGGGAGGCGGCGGAGGTCCCGGAGAACGTGTCCGTGTACCAGCCGATCTCCTCGGCGCCGCCCTGGAGATCGCCCGGCCGGTCCCAGGAGCCGCCGGTGGTCGTGACCTCGCGCCCCCAGCCCTGCGCGTCCACGCGGGCACCGTAGTTGGAGAACGCGAGGCGCGAGCGGTCCGGACCGTGGTCGCGGCCGTGGGTGCCGGGCGGCGGCGTCCCCGCGCCGACCAGCACCGCTCCTGAGGACGGGTGGGAGGGGTTGAACGGGTTGCGCCACGCCTGAGGGAACTCGTCGGGCCGGCGCTCGTACACCGCGTCGTCGAGCGACTCGCCGCCGTTGCCCGCGGCCTCCACCACGATGACGCCCCTCGCGGTCGCGTGGCGGATCGCCGCGCAGTCGTCGGGCCACCACTCGACCGGGATGTACCCCTGCTGGTCGGCGCGCTGCTCGTAGTCGAACCGGGGCCCCGGCCGGTGGAGTTCGACCAGGACGATGTCACCCGGGCCCAGCCGCTCGGCGGCCGCGTGGATCGCGGCGGCGGTGCCGACGCCCTGGAAGGAGGCGGCCGCGGTCACCGTGTCCGGGGCGATCCCGGTGATGCCGTACTCGTTGCGGTCGCCGCCGATCACGCCGATCACGGCGGTGCCGTGGTTGCGCCAGGCGAGGTCGGTCAGCGGGGTGCCGACGACGACACCGGCGAGCTTCGCCGCGAGGTCCTCGTGGCCGAGCTGCCAGGCGCCCTCCACGTCGATCACCGTCACGCCCCGCCCCGTGCCGCCGGGCCGCTGCCAGGCCCACTGGGCGTCGATGCCCTCGGGCGCCGGGCGCAGATAGCCCTGGCGGCTGCTGAAGTCGGGCGTCACCGGAGCGCCCTCCTTCACCCGCCGGCTCTCGTCCGCGCTCTGCCCGACCGAACCCACCGAGGCGGGTACGGCGCCGGGCTTCACGTAGGCCGTGTCGATCTCCGGCAGCGCGGCGATCCGGGATCGCAGCTCCTGTGCCCGGCTCTCGACGCCGCGGACCCGGTAGAACAGCGCGAGTCCGGGCGTGTCACCGGCGCCCGTGGCCGCGGACTGCCGCAGTCGCTCCTCGCTGCCGAACAGCGGCTCCAGGGTGAGCTGTTCGTCGCTGAGGAACATGTCGAGGGCCGAGACGTCGGCACCGGCCGCCGAGCGGACGCCCTCGGTGCCGGCCCGCAGCCGGGCCTCGGGGCGTGCGACGACGATCAGTTCCTCCTCGGATCCCCCGTAGGTGAATCCCGCTCCGTCGGGCCCCGGCCCGGACGCTCCCGGGCCCTGCGTCGGCTGTACCTGATCCGTCATCGCGTACCGCTCCCTTCGGTCCCTGCGGGTGCCTGTCGCGGAACGACGCGGTGCCAAGTCCCGTCTCCCGGCCGCGTCTTCGGGGCACAACCTGGCACGGCCGGAGCGAGTCGTCCACCCTTCTTTCGCCAACTCGGTTTGAAAACAAGTTGAATGGGGAACCCTGGGCAATCCGTCCGGAAAGAGAGGTCACGCCGCAAACCGGCCAAAGGCTGCGGCGGCGGGTGTCATGTGCTGGGGTTGCGGGGTCTGTTGACCACCTGGTCGGCCTCGCGCCGGCCCCTTGCGCAAGGACGCTTCACGGACCGTTCTTTCGCACGTCGAAGACCTCTCACGGCAGCCGCGGCGACCGGTGGCGTGGCGCTTCTGGGCGGCACGGCCGGCGGCACCGCCCACGCGGCCGGGCGGCGACCGCCCGACCGATTCCCGCTGCCCCCGGGCTTCCAGCCGGAGGGCATCACGATCGGCGCCGCCGTCTTCGCGTACTTCGGCTCGCTGGCCCACGGCGACGTGTACCGGGCGAGCCTCGCCACCGGGCGCGGGACCGCATCGACGTCCTCCGGCTGGACGCGGCCGGCACCAGAGGCACGGCGATCGCCCACATCACCGGCCCACGCTTCCGCATCCCGACCACGGCAGCGGCCTGGGGTGGGCGGCCGCACCTGCCGAACGCCCGCTTCGACGTCGAGCCGACGCCGGACACGGAGTACGACGTGGTGGCGGTCGACCAGGTCTGACGGCCCCGACGACGGCCGAGGGGCGGTGCGCGTCGTGCGCACCGCCCCCGCCGGCTCAGTCCTCGGAGGAGTCCGGGGAGTCCGGGGAACCGGAAGGCCGGGCCGGACCGGAGGGTCCGGAGGAGCCCGGTGCGTCCGTGGAGCCGGGCGAGTCGGAGAAGTCCGGTGCGCCCGGGGCACCCGCGGGACCCGTGCTCCCGGCATCGCCGCCGGCGCCACCCTTCTCCGTACCGGCCGTCTCGCCTCCGGAGCCGGGCTCCGGCCCGGTCTCGGGTCCGGCGTCGGGCCGCTGCGGCTTGGGCCGGCCCCGGCCGCCCGGGGTGTCGCGCAGGTACGTCGCGGACTCGCCGCTCTCCGTCGCGTGCCCGCCTACCCCCGGCGCGGGACCGCCGCCGTCCCGGCGCCGCAGATAGCGCTCGAACTCGCGGGCGATCGCCTCACCCGACGCCTCGGGCAGCTCGGCGGTGTCCCGGGCCTCCTCCAGCGTCTGCACGTACTCGGCGACCTCGCTGTCCTCGGCGGCCAGCTGGTCCACGCCCAGCTGCCAGGCCCGCGCGTCCTCGGCCAGATCGCCCAGCGGGATGCGCAGGTCGATGAGGTCCTCCAGACGGTTCAGGAGGGCCAGCGTCGCCTTGGGGTTGGGCGGCTGCGACACGTAGTGCGGGACCGCGGCCCACAGCGACACGGCCGGTACGCCCGCGTGCGTGCACGCCTCCTGGAGGATGCCGACGATGCCCGTGGGGCCCTCGTACTTGGTCTCCTCCAGGTCCATCGTGCGGGCCAGGTCCGCGTCGGAGGTGACGCCGCTGACCGGGACCGGACGCGTGTGCGGGGTGTCGCCGAGCAGCGCGCCCAGGATCACCACGAGCTCGACACCCAGCTCGTGCGCGAAGCCCAGCAGCTCGTTGCAGAACGAGCGCCAGCGCATCGACGGCTCGATGCCCCGGACCAGCACCAGGTCGCGCGGCTTCTCGCCGCCGACCCGGACCACGGACAGCCGTGTCGTCGGCCAGGTGATCTTGCGGACGCCGCCGTCCAGCCACACGGTGGGACGGTTGACCTGGAAGTCGTAGTAGTCCTCGGCGTCGAGCGCCGCGAAGACCTCGCCCTTCCACTCCCGGTCGAGATGAGCGACCGCGGCGGAGGCGGCGTCGCCGGCGTCGTTCCAGCCCTCGAACGCGGCCACCATGACCGGGTCGACCAGCTCGGGAACCCCCTCGAGCTCGATCACCCAGCGCCTCCTTCCGACGTGCCCTCGCGTACGTCCCAACCTTACGGCGTGCGCGGGGCGCCTCCGCAGCCCCCTTGCACGGGGGAGTGAACGGATCACTGCCCCGAACACCGCCCCGGAACACCCGTCAGTCATCCGAGCTGTGTCCGCCCCACCCGGCAGCGCTCCGGCGAGTCCGACGTCAGCGGTGGGCCCGCGGGGTCACAGGGCCGACCGCAGCCACTGCTCGACGCTCGCGATGTGCACCGTGGCCCACGACCGGGCGGCCTCCGCGTCCCGGTCGCGCAGCGCACCGAGGATCGCCCGGTGCTCGTGCAGCGTGCGGCTGACGGCGTCCTCCTGGGTCAGTCCGCGCCAGATCCGGGCCCGGGTGGTGGGTCCGGAGAGCCCTTCGAGCAGGGAGCACAGGACCGCGTTGCCGGAGCTCCGCACGATGGCGCGGTGGAACTCCAGGTCGGCGGCGACCAGTTGCTCCACCGAGGGGGCCGGGCCGAGCGCGTCCAGCCCGGCGGCGAGGGTGCCCAGCTCCTCGTCGGTGACGCGCGGGGCGGCGAGCGCGGTCGCCGCCGGTTCCAGGATGCGGCGCACCGCCAGGAACTCCAGGACGGTGTCGTCGCGGTGGAAGTCGACGACGAAACTCAGCGCCTCCAGCAGGAGTTGGGGGTCCAGGCTGGTGACGTAGGTCCCGTCTCCCTGGCGCACGTCGAGGATCCGGATGAGCGAGAGCGCCCGCACCGCCTCGCGCAGGGAGTTGCGGGACAAGCCGAGTCCGGCGGCGAGTTCGCTCTCCCTGGGAAGCCGGTCACCGGGGCGCAGGGCACCGGAGACGATCATCTCCTTGATCTTCCAGATCGCCTCGTCGGTGACGGTCATGGCGGGCCCCCGGTCGCTCAGACATCCGATGTCTCACGACAGTATGAGGGGTGCCGTGTTCTCCTGGTCCTCCTCCCACAGGCTGCTCGGGGCCTCCCGCCGCACCACCGGAGCGATCTCCTCCTGGAACCGCTGGAGGGTCTCGGTCTGCTCGGCCGTCGACTGCCCGAAGGCGTCCACGGTGACGGACTGCAGGTCGTGCCGGTACACCTCGTGGTAGCCGAGGATCTTGTCGATGATCTGCTGCGGCGACCCGATGAGCTGCGGTCCGTCCGCGATCGCTTCCTCGATGGTGCGGAACGGCGTGTTGTAGCCCGCCCGCCCCTCCAGGTGCGGCCGGAAGGACTGCCGCACCTTCGCCTCGTACAGGTCCCGGTAGCGCGCGACGGCCTGTTCGGGGGTGTCCGCGATCAGCAGTCCGCCCGAGCCCGCCGCCACCCGGGCGTTCGCCGGATCGTGCCCATGCGCCTCGAACCGCTCCCGGTAGTGCTCGATCAGCCGGGCGTAGGCGGCGCGGGGCTGCACGGCGTTGGCCGTGAACAGCGGATCGCCGTGCAGGGCGGCCAGTTCGGGGGAGTTGAGGGAGGTGGCCGAGCCGTGCCAGACACGCGGCGGCCCGTCGTAGGGACGCGGCACCGTGGTCACGCCCTTCAGTGCCGGTCTGAACTCGCCCTCCCAGTCGACGTCCTCCTCGCGCCACAGGCGGCGCAGCAACTCGTACTTCTCCTTCTGGAGGTCCCACTGCCGTTCCTCGTCGAGCCCGAAGAGGCCGAAGTGGCCTGCCTCGGCGCCCTTGCCGATCACCAGCTCGACACGTCCGCGCGAGAGCTGGTCGAGCGTGGCGTAGTCCTCGGCGACCCGCACCGGGTCGAGGACGGCCACGACGGTGACCCCGGTGAGCAGCCTGATGCGGCTGGTGCGGGCGGCCAGCGCGCCGAGGACGACGGTCGGGGCGGAGGACAGGAACGGACCGGCGTGCCGCTCGCCGACCGCGTACGCGTCGAAGCCGAGCCGCTCGGCCGCCGTGCCGACCTCGACGACCTGGGCCAACCGGTCGGCCGCGGGAGGGAGTTCGCCGGTCAGTGGATGCGGGGCGTGGCCGATGATGGACAGGACCTGGAATTTCACGGGGTGCCCTCCGGGGTGGCGGTGGCGAGGCCGAGGTGGCCGCGCAGGGTGCGGGTCTCGTACGCCGAACGCAGCAGCCCGCGCCGGATCAGCTCGGGTGCCACCCCGTCCACGAGGGCGTGCAGGTCGTCGGGCAGCACCGCCGGACGGACGCGGACACCGTCGGCACCGCCCTCGCGGTGCCACTCCTCGACAAGGTCCGCCAGTTCCTCCGGCGTCCCGTGGAACACGGCCGCGTCCGAGGTGAAGGGCGCGCCGGCCGCTTCCTCCAGACCGGCGAGCCGCTCGGCCGCCCGGGCCCGGGTGGGCGCGAGGACCGCGTTCAGGTCGGCGAGGACCTTGAGGGTCCGGCCCTCCTCGGCGGCGAGCCGGTCGACCTCGGCGCGTGTCGCCCGCAGGGCCGCGGTGTCGGCGGGCGTGACGAGGACGACGTCGCTGCGGCGGGCCGCGAAGCGGTACGGGACGGTGTCGTGGGCGAGCGAGATGAGCGGCGGACGGCCCTGCGGAGAGACCGTCGGCGCGTCGGCGCCGTCCCAGGCACCGGCCACCCGGCCCAGGAACTCGGCCGCGCGCTCGAAGAGTCCGGCCACCTGGCGGTCGCCGTCGGGTGTCCCGAGGATCGCGAGGATCCGGTCGTGCTCGACGTCGTCCGCGGCGATGCGGGGGCGGACGCCCGCCCGGCCGTGGCTGAGCACGTCGAGCGTGGCGAACCGGGCCGCGTAGGCGGCGGGCTGCCCCAGCGTGGGGCCGAGCGGCACCAGGCCGATGCGTGAGGTCTCGCGCGCCGCGACGGCGAGCAGCAGGGCGGAGTCGAGCCGCCCGGGCCCGTCCTCCACGGTCACGAAGTCCAGCAGCGCCGCCTCCGAGCGCCGTACCAGCCGTACGAACTCCTCGACCGTGGGCGGCCCGCCGGGCGCCGCGGGATGCGAACCGCGGCCGTCCAGCGCGACACCGAGAATCAGTGAACCCATGCCCGTCTCCCGAGTCCGTCGGGCCCGTCTCCGTCCGCCGCGCGGGACCCGGTCTTCCACTCTGGTCCCGGCACGTTGCGGCGGTGTGTATGGGGCATGGCAGCGTCGGAGGACGGGCCCCGGGCACGCGGAAGGGGCGGCTCCCCCCGTGGGAGCCGCCCCTCGTCCCCGCGGGGGCGCCTACTTCTTGTCGAGCAGGTCCTGCACCCCGGCGCGGATCTCGTCCGTCGCCAGGCCGCGGATCGTCA
This sequence comes from Streptomyces sp. NPDC028308, assembly GCF_055565855.1. Lineage (NCBI taxonomy): Bacteria > Bacillati > Actinomycetota > Actinomycetes > Kitasatosporales > Streptomycetaceae > Streptomyces > Streptomyces sp. NPDC028308. Next base: position 318,935 of record NZ_JBVHTO010000006.1, on the reverse strand, counting down.
GCGTCGTACGGCGGCGCAGCACGTCGTCCGCCGTCTCGGCCCACTCGTTGTCCCGGGCGTAGACGACCTGGGCCCAGATCTCCGGGGCGTCCGGGTGGACGCGCCGGCCGAGCGCCGGGTTCTCGTTCGCCAGGCGGGCGATGTCGAAGGCCAGCGAGCCGTAGTGGGTGGCCAGGTGCCGGGCGGTGTCCGCGGCCATGCGCGGGCCCGGAGCCGGGTTGTCGACCAGGAGCCGGTGCGCCACGGCACGGGGGTTGGCGACACCCGGCAGCGGCAGCTTCTTCGGCAGCTCCTTGATCGGCTCGAAGTCCTCGCCGAGCGGGTGACCCGGCAGCGACTCCAGCTTCTGCATGACCGTACGGCCGATGTGGCGGAAGGTGGTCCACTTGCCGCCCGCGACGGACAGCATGCCGCCGCGGCCCTCCGTGACGACCGTCTCGCGCTTGGCCTTCGAGGTGTCGCCGGGACCGCCCGGCAGCACCCGCAGACCCGCGAAGGAGTACGTGATCAGGTCACGGGAGAGCTGCTGGTCCCGGACGGAGAACGCGGCCTCGTCCAGGATCTGGGCTATGTCCTTCTCGGTGACCGCGACCTCGCCGGGGTCGCCCTCGTACTCCTCGTCGGTCGTGCCGAGCAGCAGCATGTCCTCCCAGGGGAGGGCGAAGGTGATGCGGTACTTGTCGATCGGGGTGGCGAGCGCGGCCTTCCAGGGGGAGGTGCGCTTGAGGACCAGGTGCGCGCCCTTCGACAGGCGGATGGACGGCGCCGCGTTCGGGTCCTCCATCCGGCGCAGGTGGTCGACCCAGGGGCCGGTCGCGTTGAGCACGAGCCGGGCGTCGACGCCGAACTCGTCCCCGGTCGTCCGGTCCTTGAGGTCCGCGCCGGTGACCCGGCCCCGGGTGAAGCGCAGGCCGGTGACCTCGGCGTGGTTGAGCACGACGGCGCCGGACTCGACGGCCGCGCGGACCGTCATCAGCGCCATGCGGGCGTCGTTCATCTGGTCGTCGCCGTACACGGCCACGGCCTTCAGGTTCTCGGTGCGCAGCTCCGGGACGTCCTGCTGGGCCTTGGCGGGGGAGAGCAGGTGCCCGACGCCGTCGCCGAAGGCGGACAGCGCCGAGTACGCGAACACGCCCGCGCCGAGCTTCGCGGCGCCGTGCGGGCCGCCCTTGTACACGGGGAGGTAGAAGGTCAGCGGGTTCGCCAGGTGGGGAGCCACCTGACGTGAGACCGCACGGCGCTCGAAGTGGTTCTCCGCCACCAGCTTCACCGCGCCGGTCTGCAGGTAGCGCAGACCGCCGTGGAGGAGCTTGGAGGAGGCGGAGGACGTGGCACCGGCGAAGTCGCCGGCGTCGACCAGAGCCACCCGCAGCCCGGACTGCGCGGCGTGCCAGGCGGTGGAGATGCCCAGGATGCCGCCGCCGATGACGAGAAGGTCGTACGTTGCCTTGGAGAGCTGCTCCCGGGTCTCGGCGCGGCTCGGGGCGGAGCCGGAGGCCGGGTGCGTACCGAGGGCAGGCACGGACTGCAGGGTGGTCTGGGTACTCATGCGGGTCTTACTCCTCGCCAGTGTTTCCATCGTCGAGCCAGCCCATGGACCGCTCCACGGCCTTGAGCCAGCTCTTGTACTCGCGGTCGCGGGTCTCCGCGGCCATGTTGGGGGTCCACTCCGCGGCCCGGCGCCAGTTGGCGCGCAGGTCCTCGGTGTTGGACCAGAAGCCGACGGCGAGACCGGCGGCGTAGGCGGCGCCGAGGCAGGTGGTCTCGGCGACCATCGGGCGCACCACGGGTGCGTCGAGGACGTCGGCCAGGGTCTGCATCAGCAGGTTGTTGGAGGTCATGCCGCCGTCGACCTTGAGGGCCGCGAGCTCGACGCCCGAGTCCTTGGTCATGGCGTCGCTGATCTCGCGGGTCTGCCAGGCGGTGGCCTCCAGGACGGCGCGCGCGATGTGCGCCTTGGTGACGTAGCGGGTCAGGCCGGCGATCACACCGCGGGCGTCGGGGCGCCAGTACGGGGCGAACAGGCCGGAGAAGGCCGGCACGAAGTAGGCGCCGCCGTTGTCCTCGACCGACGACGCGAGCGTCTCGATCTCGGCGGCCGACTTGATCAGGCCCATCTGGTCGCGCATCCACTGCACCAGCGAACCGGTGACCGCGATCGAGCCCTCCAGGGCGTAGACCGGGTCCTGGTCGCCGATCCGGTAGCCCACCGTGGTCAGCAGCCCGCTGTACGAGTTGATGATCTTGTCACCGGTGTTCATCAGCATGAAGGTGCCGGTGCCGTAGGTGGACTTGGCCTCGCCCTCGGAGAAACAGGTCTGGCCGAAGAGGGCCGCCTGCTGGTCGCCGAGCGCGGACGCGACGGGGATGCCGCCGAGGAGGTCGCCGAGCTTGCCGCCGGTGATCTCGCCGTACACCTCGGCGGAGGAACGGATCTCGGGCAGCATCGCCAGCGGGACACCGATCGACTCGGCGATCTTCGCGTCCCACTGCATGGTGTGCAGGTTCATCAGCATGGTGCGGGAGGCGTTGGTGACGTCGGTGACATGCCGGCCGCCGTTCACACCGCCCGTCAGGTTCCAGATGACCCAGCTGTCCATCGTGCCGAAGAGGATGTCCCCGGCCTCGGCGCGCTCGCGCAGGCCCTCGACGTTGTCCAGCAGCCACCGGGCCTTCGGACCGGCGAAGTACGAGGCCAGCGGCAGGCCGGTCTCGCGGCGGAAGCGGTCCTGCCCGACGTTGCGGCCGAGCTCCTTGCAGAGGGCGTCGGTGCGGGTGTCCTGCCAGACGAGCGCGTTGTGGACGGGCTCGCCGGTGTTCTTGTCCCACAGCAGCGTGGTCTCACGCTGGTTGGTGATGCCGATGGCCTTGATGTCGTCGCGGGTGATGCCGGCCTTCGCGATGGCTCCGGCGACGACCTCCTCGACGTTCTCCCAGATCTCGGTGGCGTTGTGCTCCACCCAGCCCGGCTTCGGGAAGATCTGCTCGTGCTCCTTCTGGTCGACGGAGACGATGCGGCCGTCCCGGTCGAAGACGATGCAGCGGCTCGACGTGGTGCCCTGGTCGATCGCGGCGATGAAGGGGCCGGCGGTGTGTGCGTCGGTCACAGTGTGCTCCAGGAGGTCTCGGGTGGCGTACTCGGTCCGCGGTCGGCGGCGGTGGGGCGGAGGCTCACTTGAAGGCCAGGTTGTAGAGGCCGCCCGCGACGGCGCCGCCGATCAGCGGTCCTACCACGGGGATCCAGGCGTAGCCCCAGTCCGACCCGCCCTTGTTGGGCAGCGGCAGCAGGGCGTGGACGACCCGGGGGCCGAGGTCGCGGACCGGGTTGATCGCGTAGCCCGTCGGGCCGCCGAGCGAGAGGCCGATGCCGACCACCACGAACGAGGTCACCAGGGCGCCGAGGACGCCCAGTCCGTTGCCGTTGTCGTTGAGGCCCTGGGTCAGGATGGCCAGGACCAGGACGACGGTGGCGATGATCTCCGTGGCCAGGTTCTGCGCGACGTTGCGGATCTCGGGGCCGGTGGAGAAGATGCCGAGCACCGGACCGGCGGCGGGGGCCGCCTTCTGGTCGACCAGCGCCTCCTCGGCCGGCTGCTGGGCCAGGATCTCCGGGTCCGTGAGGTGGGCCTGGAACTGTCCGTAGTACGTGATCCACACCAGCACCGCGCCGATCATGGCGCCGAGGAGCTGGGAGCCGAGGTAGAGCGGTACGTCGCTCCACTTGGTGCCGCCCTCGATGGCGAGGCCGATCGTGACCGCCGGGTTGAGATGGGCGCCGGAGACGCCGCCCGCGAGGTAGGCCGCGGTCAGGACCGCGAAGCCCCACCCGAAGGTGATCGCGAGCCAGCCGGCGTTGAGAGCCTTCGAGCGCTTCAGCGTGACGGCGGCGCACACGCCACCGCCGAGCAGTATGAGTACGGCGGTACCGATGGTTTCGCCGATGAAGATGTCGGAGCTGGACACCCGCGACTCCTTTGTCCTTCGTCCAGGGGAAGCCGAACCCCGGGTCCCTCCGGTGGTTCGTGCTCTCGGGGAGTGAGAGCGATATCGGCCCTTGGCACTGCCACACCTTAACGCTTATTGCCGGTAGGTGTTCGACAATGCCGACCGATGGACGGGAGTCTTGCTCCGCCCTCAGCAGGTCGTCAAGGGTTCTGTTATCGAAAACACGATCGTTATTGATCGCTGCGGACTATCGGTCCGGGGCGACCCCGGGCGGGCGCCGTCCACGTGCCTCGCGGGGCCCTTTGGAGGCGGCACGACGAAGGCCGGGACGCCCTCTGGCGTCCCGGCCTCGTCTCGTACGGCTGCGGCCCTCAGAACCGCCCGGCGCCCAGATCGCGCGACACGGCGCGGGCGCAGTCCCGCACCGCCGCGATCAGCTCGGGGCGCAGTTCCCCGTCCTTGCGGATGCGCTCGACGGCCCCGGTGATCCCCACGGCGCCCACCGGCATGCGCCGCTGGTTGTGGATCGGCGCGGCCACCGAGGCGACGCCGGTCCAGGTCTCCTCCACGTCGTCCGCGTAGCCCCGCGCGCGCGTCAGGTCGAGGACGCCCTCGAACGCCTCCGGCTCGCTTATGGTCCGGGGCGTGAACGTCTTGCGCTCGGCCTCCAGGACCTCGCTGTGCGCCACCGGGTCGTAGGCCGCGAGGACCTTGCCGAGTGCCGTGGAGTGCAAGGGCTGCATGGCTCCCACCTCCAGCACCTGCCGGCTGTCGTCCGGCCGGAAGACGTGGTGCACGATCAGCACGCCCTGCTGGTGCAGCACCCCCAGGTACACGCTCTCGCCGCTGGAGCGGGCCAGGTCGTCCGTCCACACCAGGGCGCGCGCCCGCAGCTCGTGCACGTCGAGGTAGGTCGTTCCCAGCCTCAGCAGCTCGGCGCCCAGCTGGTACCGCCCGGACGCGGGCTCCTGCTCGACGAAGCCCTCGTGCTGCAGGGTCCGCAATATGCCGTGGGCCGTACCCTTGGCGAGGCCCAGCGAGGTAGCGATGTCCGACAGGCCGAGCCGCCGCTCACCGCCCGCGAGCAGGCGCAGCATCGCGGCCGCCCGCTCGAGCGACTGGATGTTCCGTGCCATCGCCGTGCTGCCCTCCGTCCCCTTCGGCCGCCGACGGGCCTGTGCGCTACCGCCGTTCGGCAATGTCGAACACTACCGGTCGTCACCGACCTCCCGCCAATACCCGGCGGACATCGCGCGTCTCATCTGAGCACGCCCCCCTGCCACGCCCGGCAGGACACCCCGCCCGGACCCGGCCGCACCGCCCCCCACCGGCCCTTCGTGCCCGCCACACCCGTCCGGCCCGTGGACGCCCCGTCCACGGCGTGGCGCTCCGGGCTACCCTGACGGCGTGCGCCTTCCATGGGAAGCGCAAAGCCGACAGCCGTCGCACTCCAGGGAGCACCCTTCATGGCCTCGTCGCCTAACCCGTCCCTTTCGTCCGCAGCCTCCGGGAGCCGGACCCGCACCGACGCCCTCCGCCGGGCGCTCGCGACCCGTGTCGTGGTCGCCGACGGCGCCATGGGCACCATGCTCCAGGCCCAGGAACCGACGCTCGAGGACTTCGAGAACCTCGAAGGCTGCAACGAGATCCTGAACCTCACCCGGCCCGACATCGTCCGCTCCGTCCACGAGGCGTACTTCGCCGTGGGCGTCGACTGCGTCGAGACGAACACCTTCGGAGCCAACCACTCCGCGCTCGGCGAGTACGACATCCCCGAGCGCGTCTTCGAGCTGTCCGAGGCCGGTGCCCGCATCGCCCGCGAGGTCGCCGACGAGTTCACCGCCTCCAGCGGGCAGCAGCGGTGGGTGCTCGGCTCCATGGGCCCCGGCACCAAGCTGCCGACCCTCGGCCACGCCCCGTACACCCTCCTGCGCGACGCCTACCAGCGGAACGCCGAGGGCATGATCGCGGGCGGCGCGGACGCCCTCCTGGTGGAGACGACCCAGGACCTCCTCCAGACCAAGGCCGCCGTCCTCGGCGCCCGCCGCGCCCTGGACGCCACCGGCCTCGACCTGCCGCTCATCGTCTCCGTCACCGTCGAGACCACCGGCACCATGCTGCTCGGCTCGGAGATCGGCGCCGCGCTGACCGCCCTGGAGCCGCTCGGCATCGACATGATCGGCCTGAACTGCGCCACCGGCCCCGCCGAGATGAGCGAGCACCTGCGCTACCTGGCCCGCCACTCGCGCATCCCGCTGTCCTGCATGCCGAACGCCGGCCTGCCCGTCCTCGGCAAGGACGGCGCGCACTACCCGCTGTCCGCCCCCGAGCTGGCCGACGCCCAGGAGACCTTCGTCCGCGAGTACGGCCTCTCGCTCGTCGGCGGCTGCTGCGGCACCACCCCGGAACACCTGCGCCAGGTCGTCGAGCGGGTCCGCGAGCTGTCCCCGACCCCCCGCGACCCGCACCCCGAGCCCGGCGCCGCCTCGCTCTACCAGACCGTGCCGTTCCGCCAGGACACCGCGTACATGGCGATCGGCGAGCGCACCAACGCCAACGGCTCCAAGAAGTTCCGCGAGGCCATGCTGGAGGGCCGCTGGGACGACTGCGTGGAGATGGCCCGCGACCAGATCCGCGAGGGCGCCCACATGCTCGACCTCTGCGTCGACTACGTGGGCCGCGACGGCGTCGCCGACATGGAGGAACTGGCCGGCCGCTTCGCCACCGCCTCCACCCTGCCGATCGTCCTCGACTCCACCGAGGTCGACGTGCTGCGCGCGGGCCTGGAGAAGCTCGGCGGACGCGCCGTCATCAACTCGGTCAACTACGAGGACGGCGACGGCCCCGAGTCGCGCTTCGCGAAGGTCACCGCGCTCGCCCGGGAGCACGGCGCCGCGCTGATCGCGCTGACCATCGACGAGGAGGGCCAGGCCCGCACCGTCGAGACCAAGGTCGCCATCGCCGAGCGGCTGATCGAGGACCTCACGACGAACTGGGGCGTCCACGAGTCGGACATCCTCATCGACTGTCTGACCTTCACGATCTGCACCGGTCAGGAGGAGTCCCGCAAGGACGGCATCGCGACGATCGAGGCGATCCGCGAGCTCAAGCGCCGCCGCCCGGACGTGCAGACCACCCTCGGACTGTCGAACATCTCCTTCGGCCTCAACCCGGCCGCGCGCGTCCTGCTGAACTCGGTCTTCCTCGACGAGTGCGTCAAGGCGGGCCTCGACTCGGCGATCGTGCACGCGAGCAAGATCCTGCCGATCGCCCGCTTCGACGAGGAGCAGGTCACCACCGCCCTCGACCTGATCCACGACCGGCGCCGCGAGGGCTACGACCCGCTGCAGAAGCTGATGGCGCTGTTCGAGGGCGCCACCACCAAGTCCCTGAAGGCGGGACGGGCCGAGGAACTGGCCGCCCTGCCCCTGGACGAGCGGCTCAAGCGGCGCATCATCGACGGCGAGAAGAACGGCCTGGAGAAGGACCTGGACGAAGCGCTCACCGAGCGCCCGGCCCTCGACATCGTCAACGAGACGCTGCTCGACGGCATGAAGGTCGTCGGCGAACTGTTCGGCTCCGGCCAGATGCAGCTGCCCTTCGTGCTCCAGTCCGCCGAGGTCATGAAGACGGCGGTGGCCTATCTGGAGCCGCACATGGAGAAGACCGACGACGAGGGCAAGGGCACCATCGTGCTGGCCACCGTGCGCGGCGACGTCCACGACATCGGCAAGAACCTCGTCGACATCATCCTCTCCAACAACGGCTACACGGTCGTCAACCTCGGCATCAAGCAGCCCGTCTCCGCCATCCTGGAGGCCGCCCAGGAGCACCGCGCCGACGTCATCGGCATGTCCGGCCTCCTGGTCAAGTCCACGGTGATCATGAAGGAGAACCTGGAGGAGCTGAACCAGCGCAAGCTGGCCGCCGACTACCCCGTCATCCTCGGCGGCGCCGCCCTCACCCGGGCGTACGTCGAGCAGGACCTGCACGAGATCTACGAGGGCGAGGTCCGCTACGCCCGCGACGCCTTCGAGGGCCTGCGCCTGATGGACGCCCTGATCGCCGTCAAGCGCGGGGTGCCCGGCGCGGCCCTCCCCGAGCTGAAGCAGCGCCGGGTGCGCCCGACGGCCGAGATCGTCACCGAGGAACGGCCCGAGGAGGGCCACGTCCGCTCCGACGTCGCCGTCGACAACCCCGTGCCCGAGCCGCCGTTCTGGGGCTCCCGCGTCATCAAGGGCATCCAGCTCAAGGAGTACGCCTCCTGGCTGGACGAGGGCGCCCTGTTCAAGGGCCAGTGGGGTCTCAAGCAGGCCCGCACCGGCGACGGGCCGACCTACGAGGAGCTCGTCGAGACCGAGGGCCGGCCCCGGCTGCGCGGCCTGCTGGACCAGCTCCAGACCGGCAACCTGCTGGAGGCGGCCGTCGTCTACGGCTACTTCCCGTGCGTGTCCAAGGACGACGACCTGATCCTCCTGGACGAGCAGGGCAACGAGCGCACCCGCTTCACCTTCCCCCGCCAGCGCCGGGGCCGCCGCCTGTGCCTCGCCGACTTCTTCCGGCCCGAGGAATCCGGCGAGACGGACGTCGTCGGCCTCCAGGTCGTCACCGTCGGCTCCCGCATCGGCGAGGAGACCGCCAAGCTCTTCGAGGCCAACTCCTACCGCGACTACCTCGAACTGCACGGCCTGTCCGTGCAGTTGGCGGAGGCGCTGGCCGAGTACTGGCACGCGCGCGTCCGCGGCGAACTCGGCTTCGGGGGAGAGGACCCCGCCGCCGTCGAGGACATGTTCGACCTCAAGTACCGCGGCGCCCGCTTCTCCCTCGGCTACGGCGCCTGCCCGAACCTGGAGGACCGCGCCAAGATCGCCGAGCTGCTGCGGCCGGAGCGCATCGGCGTCCACCTCTCCGAGGAGTTCCAGCTCCACCCGGAGCAGTCCACGGACGCCATCGTGATCCACCACCCCGAGGCGAAGTACTTCAACGCACGCTGAGCCGTCCCCGGGCCCGCCCCCTCGCGGGGCGGGCTCCGGCGTGACGCGAGGCACGCCCGAGGGCACACCGAGGCATTCCGGTCGGACAAGTCGTACACTGGTCGGTCCACCGCAGGCCGGTTGCCCCTTCGTCGAAAAGGGCAGCCGGCCTGATCGTCCCTCAAGGAGGTGCGCCCGGATGACCAGTACGGTTTCCGCGCTCGGTACCCGTACGGCCGAAGGCTCAGCGCTGCAGGCCGTGCTCCTCGACATGGACGGCACCCTGGTGGACACCGAGGGCTTCTGGTGGGACGTCGAGGTCGAGGTCTTCAAGTCCCTCGGCCACACGCTCGACGACTCCTGGCGCCACGTCGTGGTCGGCGGCCCCATGACCCGCAGCGCCGGCTTCCTCATCGAGGCCACCGGCGCCGACATCACCCTGCCCGAGCTGAGCGTCCTGCTCAACGACGGCTTCGAGAGCCGCATCGGACAGGCGCTCCCGCTGATGCCGGGGGCGGCCCGGCTGCTCGCCGAGCTGGCCGCGCACGGGATCCCCACCGCGCTGGTCTCCGCCTCCCACCGGCGCATCATCGACCGGGTGCTGACCGCCCTGGGTCCCCAGTACTTCAGCCTGACGATCGCGGGCGACGAGGTCGAGCGGACCAAGCCGTTCCCCGACCCGTACCTGCTGGCGGCCGCCGGGCTCGACGCCGATCCGGCCCGGTGCGCGGTCGTCGAGGACACCGCGACCGGCGTCGCGTCGGCCGAGGCGGCGGGCTGCCACGTGGTCGTCGTGCCCTCGGTGTCACCCATCGCGCCCGCTCCGCGCCGCACCGTCGTGTCCTCTCTCGAAGACGTCGATCTCCGATTTCTGCACGGCCTGATGACGGAAAAGCGCTAGAGCTTCACCCAGCGTGCGGAACGGCAAACGCGGAAAATCGTCGAATGACCGCCCGGACAATTCAGAACCAGGTCGGATGGCCGAATTCCGGTACCTGTCAGCCGAGTTGACACTGTGACGTTCGTCACGAGTATCGGGGTCGACATCACGGACGCGGTGTGCTTAGTCCCCCTTTTCGGGGGTGGTCCGTGTGCCCTTGTGTCCTGATTGGTGGAACACTGCGCGGTTCCTTCCCCTGTCGGGTTTTCGGTGCGTCCGCGCCCGGTTTCGCAGCGTGATGGGAGGGTGGCTCCCGTACCTGTGAGACGCCCCGCAGGTGCGGACTAATCTCGTCGCGAGAACCTCGCCACAACTCCCCGTGATCCGCAGCACCACCCCTGCATGCCGGGTACACGGACTCGACAGCTCTGGAGAAACTCGAGCATGAACCGCAAGACTTTGGTGCTGCCGGCGATCGTCGGCCTGCTCGGCCCCGTGCTCGCCGGCTGCGGTGGGTCCGACAGCGGCAGCAAGGGGGGCGACGCGATCGTCGTCGGCACCACGGACCGGTTCACCGTCACGAGTGACGCCCCCGCGCCGCTCGACCCGGCATACGCGTACGACGTCGGCACCTGGAACATCCTTCGCCAGACCGTCCAGACCCTCATGGCGCAGCCGCGTGGCGACGGTGAGCCCCAGCCCGAGGCGGCCGACAAGTGCGGCTTCACCGACGCCGGCAACGAGCGGTACGTCTGCACCCTGCGCAAGGACCTCAAGTTCTCCAACGGTGACCCCGTCACCGCGAAGGACGTGAAGTTCTCCATCGACCGCGCGCTGTCCCTCAAGGCCGACAGCGGGGTGTTCGCCCTGCTGTCCACCGTCGACACGGTCGAGACCCAGGGCGACCGCGAGGTGATCTTCCACCTCAAGACGGCGGACGCCACCTTCCCCTTCAAGCTGTCGACCCCGGTCGCCGGCATCGTCAACCCCGACGACTACGAGAAGGGCAAGCTGCGCGACGGCTTCCAGGTGGACGGCTCCGGCCCGTACACCGTCGAGTCCGAGGTCAAGGACAACGAGCTCGTCAAGGCCGTCTTCACCAAGAACCCCCACTACAAGGGGCTCCTGGAGCCGAAGAACGACAAGGTCGAGATGCGCTCCTTCACGAGCGCCGACGAGATGGGCACCGCCCTCGACAAGGGTGACATCGACGTCATGACCCGCTCCATGACGCCGAAGCAGATCCAGCAGCTCTCCAAGGACGACGGCGACATCGACCTGGTGGAGGTGCCGGGTCTGGAGATCCGCTACCTCGGCTTCAACACCGCCGCCTCCTCGGTCAAGTCGAAGGCCGTCCGGCAGGCCGTGGCCCAGCTCGTCAACCGCGGTGAGCTCGTCTCCAAGGTGTACGGCACCCAGGCCGAGCCGCTCTTCTCGATGGTCCCCGCCACCATCACGGGCCACAGCAACTCGTTCTTCAACGAGTACGGCGAGCCGAACACCGCCAAGGCCAAGGGCTTCCTCAACAAGGCCGGAATCACCACCCCGGTGAAGGTCACCCTCCACTACACGACCGACCACTACGGCACGGCCACCAAGTCGGAGTTCGAGGTCCTGAAGCGGCAGCTCAACGCCAGCGGGCTGTTCGACGTCGACATCAAGGGCGAGGCCTGGGACAAGTTCCGTCCCGCCGAGATGGCCGGCAAGTACGACATCTACGGCATGGGCTGGTTCCCCGACTTCCCCGACGCCGACAACTACCTCGCGCCGTTCCTCGACAAGGACAACACCCTCGGCTCGCCCTACGCGAACGGCGAGATCCGCAACACGCTGATCCCCGAGTCCCGTCGCGAGGCGGACCGGCTCAGCGCGTCGAAGAGCATCTCGGAGATCCAGGACATCGTCGCCGCCGACGTACCGCTGCTGCCGCTGTGGCAGGGCAAGCAGTACATCGCCGCACGCGACGACATCACGGGCGCCGAGTGGGCCATCAACTCCTCCTCGACCCTGCAGCTCTGGGAGCTCGGCCGCGGCCTCTGAGCAGCCCGCCGGCCTCCCCCGGCCCGGGACCCTCCTCGGGTCCCGGGCCCTTCAGATCCAATGACAAGGCACTTGCACGTGAACATGCGTAACCAGTGGCCGGTCCTGTCCGTCGTGACGGGGCTGGCCGCCGGTCTGTTGACCGGCTGCGGCTCGGACACCGGCGACTCCGGCGGCACCGGCTCCTCCGTGGTCGTGGGGATGTCCGACGACGTCCTCGCCACCGACCCCGCCGCAGGCTACGACCCCGGGTCGTGGCTGCTGTTCAACAACGTCTTCCAGTCGTTGCTGAGCTTCCCCAAGGGCGGTACCGAGCCCGAGCCCGAGGCCGCCGAGGAGTGCGCCTTCACGGACACCGGCACGAAGGTCTACACCTGCACCCTGAACGACGGCCTGAAGTTCAGCAACGGTGACCCGCTCACCTCGAAGGACGTCAAGTTCTCCTTCGACCGCATGCTGAAGATCAACGACGCCACCGGCCCCGCGATCATGTTCCCCATGCTCGACGAGGTGACCACGCCGGACGCCAAGACCGTCGTCTTCAAGCTCAAGTACGCCGACGCCACCTTCCCGAGCAAGATCGCCTCGGGCGCCGGCTCGATCGTGGACCACCGGCAGTACTCCGCCGACGGACTGCGCACCGACGGCCAGGCGGTCGGCTCGGGCCCGTACAAGCTGGAGTCCTTCGACAAGGACCAGGCCGTCTTCTCGGTGAACGAGGACTACCGGGGACCCGCCGAGGCCCACAACGCCGGCGTGACCCTGAAGTTCTTCCACGGCGACCAGCCCGCCCTGAAGAACGCGCTGCTCGCCGACCGCGTCGACGTCGCCTACCGCGGCCTCGCCGCGAACGACATCGCGGACCTGGACAACCACACCTCCACCGGCAAGGGCGTCGACGTCGTCGAGGGCAGCAGCGCCGAGGTGCAGCACCTCGTCTTCAACATGGACGACCCGGTCGCCGGCAAGCTCGGCGTACGCAAGGCCATCGCCTACCTGCTCGACCGCGAGGCCCTGGTCAACGAGGTCTACCAGGACACGGCGACCCCGCTGTACTCGATCATCCCGGCCGGCATCGCCGGGCACGACACGGCGTTCTTCAACACCTACGGCGCCCGTCCTTCGAAGGCCAAGGCGCAAGCGGCGCTCCAGCAGGAGGGCGTCACCGGCAAGGTGAAGCTGACCCTCTGGTCGACCCCGTCGCGCTACGGCCCGGCCACCGACAACGAGTTCAGGGCGATCGCCAAGCAGCTCAACGCGAGCGGACTGTTCGACGCGAGCGTGAAGTCGGTCGCCTTCGGCCGCTACGAGAAGGACATCGCAAAGGGCAAGTACGGCGTGTACGTGAAGGGCTGGGTGCCGGACTACCCGGACCCCGACAACTTCACCGCCCCGTTCTTCGGCGACGGCAACGTGCTGAGCAACAACTACACCAACAGCACGATCACTTCGCGGCTCCTGCCCAGGATCGCCGCGCAGAGCGACCGCGCCTCGACCGACACCGACTACGGCCGGGTCCAGAACATCGTGGCCGACCAGATCCCGGTCATCCCGGTGTGGCAGGCCAAGCAGTACGCGGTGGTGCGCGAGAACGTCTACGGTCTCGAGAACTGCCTCGACGCCTCGACCGTCTTCCGCTTCTGGGAGATCAGCAAGAGCTGAGCACGACATACGTCAGGGGCGCCCCCCTTCCCACCGGAAGGGGGGCGCCCCTGACGCATGTCCGTGTCCGCAGAGCCCGCCGGGCACGGACGGCGCGGGCTACTGCTGGGCGCCGGGGCGCACCAGCCCGCTCTCGTACGCGTACACCGCGGCCTGCACCCGGTCGCGCAGGCCCAGCTTGGTCAGGACGTGTCCCACATGCGTCTTGACGGTGGTCTCGCTGACGAACAGGTCGGCCGCGATCTCCGCGTTCGACAGGCCGCGCGCCACCAGCTTCAGCACCTCGACCTCCCGCTCGGTCAGCGTGTGCAGGGTGTCCGGCACCGGCTCGTCGCCGGACGGCAGATGACCCGCGTACTTGTCGAGCAGCCGGCGCGTGATGCTCGGCGCGAGCATCGCCTCGCCCGCCGCCACGACCCGGATCGCCTGCACCAGCTCGTTGGCCGGCGCGTCCTTGAGGAGGAAACCGCTGGCGCCGGCGCGCAGCGCCTCCACCACGTACTCGTCGAGGTCGAAGGTGGTCAGGACGAGCACCTTCGCCGGACCGTCCCGGCCGGGGCCGGTGATCTGCCGGGTCGCCTCGACCCCGTCCATCCGCGGCATACGGATGTCCATCAGAACCACATCGGGCTGCAGGGCACGTACCTGGTCGAGTGCCTGGAGGCCGTCTCCGGCCTCGCCGACGACCGCGAGGTCCTGCTCCGCCTCCAGGATCATCCGGAAGCCGGTACGCAGCAGCGGCTGGTCGTCGACCAGTAGGACGCGGATGGCCACGTAAGTCTCCTTCGCTAGTCCGGCCCCATTCTGCCCTGCTCGGTTCCACCGGACTCGGGCGCCCTGACGGGGAGCGGGTACGGCGGGGGAGTGCCGCCGAACTCCGGGCACACCGCCCGGTGGTCGCACCAGCCGCAGAGCTTGGTCGGCCGCGGCCGCCAGTCGCCCGTCTCGGTGGCCTCCCGGATCGCCTCCCACAGCGCGAGCAGCTTGCGTTCGACGCGCTCCAGGTCCGCGACGACCGGGTCGTACGTCAGCACGTCACCGCTGCCCAGGTAGACGAGCTGGAGCCGCCGCGGGACGACGCCCTTCAGCCGCCAGACGACCAGGGCGTAGAACTTCATCTGGAACAGGGCGCCTTCGGCGTACTCCGGCCGGGGCGCCTTGCCGGTCTTGTAGTCGACGATCCGGACCTCGCCCGTGGGCGCCACGTCCACCCGGTCGATGATGCCGCGCAGCCTGAGCCCGGAGTCCAGACTCGCCTCGACGAACAGCTCGCGCTCGGCCGGTTCGAGCCGGGTCGGGTCCTCCAGCGTGAACCAGCGCTCCACCAGCCGCTCCGCCTCGCCGAGCCAGCGTGCCAGCCGCTCGCCCTCGGGGTCGTCCGCGAACAGCTCCACGACCTCCGGCCTGGTCTCGCGCAGCCGGTCCCACTGACCGGGGATCAGCGACTTGGCGCGCGGGGCGGTGCGCTCCGTGGCCGGTGCGTCGAAGAGGCGCTCCAGCACCGCGTGCACCAGGGTGCCGCGCGTGGCCGCCTCGCTCGGCTTCTCGGGGAGCTTGTCGATCACCCGGAAGCGGTAGAGCAGCGGACACTGCATGAAGTCGCCCGCGCGCGAGGGCGACAGCGACGCGGGCGGCACGGCCGTGACCGCCACGACCGGCTCGGCGGCGGCCGGCTCCGTCGCGACGACGGCCGGCTCGACGGCCTGGGCCGGCACACCCTCGGCCGGACCGGCGCCGGACGGCGCCGGCGGCCCGGACGTCACCGAGGTCGTGACGGACGCGGCGGCCTCCCGCGGCCCGGCCCGGCCGGGACTCTCGGCGGGGGCCTGCGCGGTGCCGGCCGCGACGGTCTCCGCCGCGTCCTCGGTGCTGGTGTCCATGACGACAGACCATACGGCCCGGCACCGACACCGACCCAGCCGCCGCTCCTCCGACGGCACGGAAAACAGAGGGGGTGCCGGGGCGGAACACGCCGCTACGGCCGCATACCATCGACCGGAGACCCTCCCGCCCTGCATGATCGGGAGTGGGGAGACGCTTCGAACAAGGGGACATCGTGGACGAGAGCGGCGGGAGCGGGCAGCCGCGGTCCGGCAAAGACGAGGCGCCCGAGCGTCACGCGGAACCGTCGGCACCCGAGGCCACCGGCACCGGGCACCCCGCGACGGAACGGCACGCCACACCCCCGGACGCCCCCGGCCCGGCAGGGCCCGCCGACGAGACGCCGACGGACACCCCCGAGCCGAGCCCGAGCGACCCCGAGCCTCAGGCGGACGCCGCCCGCACGCCCCCGCGACGCCCGGCCGGACAGCCACCGGCGACGAACCCCGAGCGACCCTCGCAGGCCCCGGACACCGCGCCCGGGTCCCGGGGAGCCGCGAGCCCCCGAACCCCGGCCGCGCACGGCGAGCAGGTGTCACCGAGTCCCGCCGACGAGGCCCCGCAGCGCCCGGCCGGGCAACCGACGGCAGCGAACCCCCAGCCGCCCGCGCAGTCCCCGGACACCGCGCCCGGACCCCGGGGAGCCGCGAGCCCCCGGACCCCGGCCGCGCACGGCGAGCAGGTGTCACCGAGTCCCGCCGACGAGGCCCCGCAGCGCCCGACCGGGCAGCCGACGGCAGCGAACCCCCAGCCGCCCGCGCAGGCCCCGGACGCCGCCCCCGGGCCGCACGGAGCCGCCGGCCACCGGACCCTGGCCGCGCACGGCGATAAGGCTTCCGGGGACGACTCCCACGCGGACCCGCACGCCGGGCCGCACGGAGCCGCCGGTCACCGGACTCCCGCGCACTCCCACCCGGCGGACCCGCAGGACCCGGCCGGGCCGTCCGGAGCGGCGGGGCACCGGACCCCGGCCGCGTCGGGACGCAAGGCACGGCCCCCGCGCCGGGCCAAGGAACCCGGTGGCGGGCTGCTCATGGGGCGGCCCTTCGGCGTGCCGGTCTACGTCGCCCCCAGCTGGTTCCTCGTGGCCGCGCTCATCACCTGGGTGTTCGGCGGACAGCTCGACCGGGTGCTGCCCGAGCTGGGCAACCTGCGCTACCTGGTGTCCCTCTTCTTCGCCGTCGCCTTCTACGCCTCCGTACTCGTGCACGAGCTGGCCCACACGGTCGCCGCCCTGCGCTTCAAGCTGCCGGTGCGCCGGATCCAGCTCCAGTTCTTCGGCGGTGTCTCGGAGATCGAGAAGGAGTCCGAGACACCCGGCCGGGAGTTCGTGCTGGCCTTCGTCGGACCCCTGCTCTCCCTGGTCCTGGCGGGCCTCTTCTACCTCGCCCTCCAGGGCGTCGAACCCGGCACCGTCCCCGGGGTCCTGCTGGCCGGCCTGATGATCTCCAACCTGATCGTCGCCGCCTTCAACCTGCTGCCCGGTCTGCCCCTCGACGGCGGCCGGATGCTGCGTGCCGTCGTCTGGAAGATCACCGGCCGGCCGATGAGCGGCACCGTCGCCGCCGCCTGGGTCGGCCGCGCGCTCGCCGTCTCCGTACTGATCGGGCTGCCCCTGCTCACCCAGTCCGGCGCCCTCGGTGACGCGCCCGAGGACATCGGCGGCATGGACACCGTCATGGACGCCCTGCTCGCCGCGATCCTCGCCGCGATCATCTGGACCGGCGCCGGCAACAGCCTGCGGATGGCGCGGCTGCGCGAGCACCTGCCCGAGCTGCGCGCCCGCTCGCTCACCCGGCGCGCGGTCCCGGTCGAGACCAGCACGCCCCTCTCCGAGGCCCTGCGCCGCGCCAACGAGGCCGGAGCCCGCGCGCTCGTCGTCGTCGACCCCGACGGCGAACCCCTCTCACTGGTCCGCGAGGCCGCCATCGTCGGCGTACCGGAGCACCGCCGCCCCTGGGTCGCGGTCAGCGGGCTGGCCCAGGACCTCACCGAGGGCATGCGCGTCTCGGCCGAGCTCGCGGGCGAGGAACTCCTCGACGTCCTGCGCGCCACCCCCGCCACCGAATACCTGGTGGTGGAGGACTCCGGCGAGATCTACGGCGTCCTGTCGGCCGCCGACGTGGAGCGGGCCTTCGTCAAGGCGATGGCACGGCCCTCGTAGCGATCACCCCGGCCGGCCGGTCCGGGGGAGCCGCGGGGCCCTCCGCCGGGCGCCCCACGGGTGGTCCGCGGCCCTCTTCGGGACCGGTAGGCTGGTCACATGTCCGAACCGACCGGTGCCGCCCGCAGGCGCGGGCCCTTCAAGGTCGGGGACCAGGTTCAGCTGACCGACCCCAAGGGCCGCCACTACACGTTCACGCTCGAGGCCGGGAAGAACTTCCACACCCACAAGGGTTCCTTCCCCCACGACGAGCTGATCGGCGCTCCCGAGGGCAGCGTTGTCCGCACCACGGGGAACGTCGCCTATCTCGCGCTGCGCCCCCTGCTCCCCGACTACGTCCTGTCCATGCCCCGCGGCGCCGCCGTGGTCTACCCCAAGGACGCGGGGCAGATCCTGTCCTTCGCCGACATCTTCCCCGGCGCGCGCGTCGTGGAGGCGGGAGTGGGCTCCGGCTCCCTCAGCAGCTTCCTGCTGCGCGCCATCGGCGACCAGGGCATGCTGCACTCCTACGAGCGCCGCGAGGACTTCGCCGACATCGCCCGGCAGAACGTGGAGCGCTACTTCGGCGGCCCGCACCCCGCCTGGCAGCTCACCGTCGGCGACCTCCAGGACAACCTGAGCGACACCGACGTCGACCGGGTCATCCTCGACATGCTCGCCCCCTGGGAGTGCCTGGAGGCCGTCTCCAAGGCGCTCGTCCCGGGCGGCATCCTGTGCTGCTACGTGGCCACCACCACGCAGCTCGCGCGCACCGTCGAGTCCATCCGCGAGATCGGCTGCTTCAACGAGCCGACCGCGTGGGAGACGATGATCCGCAACTGGCACATCGAGGGCCTGGCCGTCCGCCCGGACCACCGGATGATCGGCCACACCGGCTTCCTGCTCACCGCCCGCCGCCTCGCGGACGGCGTCGAGCCGCCCATGCGCCGCCGCCGCCCCGCCAAGGGCGCCTACGGCGACGACTACGCGGGACCGAACGCCGACGGCGGCTCCGGCCGCTGAACCGGCGGCCGCGTGCCGGCTGTCCAACGCACCACGACTGTGGCCGAGTTCCCGGGAACGCCCGGGAACTCGGCCACAGCGCTTTTCCGTTGACCGACCCGCACGAGTACCCACCCCGCGGTTCCGCCTCACTGTGACGTGTGGCACCATGCAGCCACCCCCCACCGGTACAGCCTTCACAGGAGACGCTCCGAGTGCAGCAATCCGCCGTCCCGGAACTGGCACACACCCACACCAGCCCCATCCACTGGCTCGCCACGGCCACCGCCCTCGCGGGAGTCGTCGCGCTGTCCTCGGTCCTGCAGCCCGACTCGGCGACGGCGGCCCAGGCCGCGGGCACCGACGCGAAGGCCGCCCCGGCCGCCGTGGCGCCCCCGGATCCCGCGGCGGTCGCCTTCCCCATCGAGTGCGGGACCGCGAAGGTCCTGGTACAGAAGAAGGCGTCCGGGGACCTCGACGGGGACGGCCGCCCGGAGACCGTGGCCGTGGTGCGCTGCGACGCCGGCTCGGGAACCCCGCCGAACGGTGTCTACGTGCTCACCCAGGGCGAGGGCGCCGACAAGCCGCGAGTGGTGGCCACGCTGGTCGAACCCCAGGACCGGCTGAGCGTCTCGGAATTCGCGCTGCGCGACCGAACCGTCACGGCGACCCTGCTCGGCTACTCCTCGTCCGCCGTGCCGAGTTGCTGCCCGGACGTGAAGGACCGCGCCAAGTGGCAGTGGAAGGACGGCACGTTCGTCCGGTCCACGCCCTCCGAGGCACGGAGCGTGTGAGGAACCGGACGAGGCGGTGACAGCGGGTGACCTCAGGTCACCCGGCGTCCGGCCCGTAGACCTCGACCCTGTCCGAAACGCGCCGGACGTGGATGCAGTCGCCCGGGCACTCCTTGGCGGAGTCGGCCACGTCGCGCAGCAGCGTCAGCGGCACGGGGGTTGTCGCGCCCGGCGCCTGGAGCAGCTCGTCGTCCGCGCTCTTCACGTAGGCCAGACCGTCGATGTCCAGCTCGAAGACCTCGGGCGCGTACTGGGCGCAGATGCCGTCGCCGGTACAGAGATCCTGGTCGATCCAGACCTCGAGCGCCTCGCCGTCGACTTCTGCCTCCTGCTGCACGGTCATTTCTCCTGCCGTTTCCTGCGTCGAGCGGTCCGAAACGTCGGCAAGTCGGGCCAGCTCTGACGGGTGTTGAACACTTCGACCCTACCTCCGTCCGCTTCCCAATCATGTTGGGTGGGTATTCCCCTGGCGTGAGGGAGAGCGCAAGGGTGAAGATCGGACACACCTCGACAGTCTTTGTGATCTAGGGGTTTCAATCGACACCCACCCAGGTAGGGTCTGGAAGCGTCCAGCTCCCCTTGGAGGAGGTGAGGACCGTGGCAGCCCACGACGACGACATGAACCGCGGCATCCGCCCGGGAAGAGGGTCCGATGACCCCGCCGGGCAGATTGCCTACCTTGAGCAGGAGATCGCCGTCCTGCGACGCAAGCTCGCCGACTCTCCGCGGCACACGAGGATTCTCGAAGAGCGGATCGTCGAGCTGCAGACCAACCTGGCCGGCGTGTCCGCGCAGAACGAGCGGCTCGCCAACACGCTCCGTGAGGCCCGCGACCAGATCGTGGCCCTCAAGGAGGAGGTCGACCGGCTGGCCCAGCCGCCGGCAGGCTTCGGTGTCTTCCTCACGGCGAACGAGGACGGCACGGCGGACATCTTCACCGGGGGCCGCAAGCTCCGGGTGAACGTCAGCCCGAGCGTGGAGCTCGAAGAGCTCCGTCGCGGCCAGGAACTGATGCTGAACGAAGCCCTCAACGTGGTCGAGGCCATGGAGTACGAGAGCGTCGGCGACATCGTCACCCTCAAGGAGATCCTCGAGGACGGCGAGCGCGCTCTGGTGGTGGGGCACACCGACGAGGAACGGGTGGTACGGCTCGCCGAGCCGCTGCTGGACGTCACCATCCGTCCCGGCGACGCCCTGCTGCTCGAACCCAGGTCCGGCTACGTCTACGAGGTCGTACCGAAGAGCGAGGTCGAGGAACTCGTCCTCGAAGAGGTCCCTGACATCGGCTACGAGCAGATCGGCGGCCTGGGAAACCAGATCGAACTGATCCGCGACGCGGTCGAGCTCCCGTACCTCTACCCCGACCTCTTCAAGGAGCACGAACTGCGGCCACCCAAGGGTGTGCTGCTGTACGGGCCCCCCGGATGCGGCAAGACGCTCATCGCCAAGGCCGTCGCCAACTCGCTGGCCAAGAAGGTCGCCGAGGTGACCGGACAGGCCACGGGCAAGAGCTTCTTCCTCAACATCAAGGGCCCCGAGCTCCTGAACAAGTACGTCGGCGAGACCGAGCGGCAGATCCGCCTCGTCTTCCAGCGTGCGCGTGAGAAGGCCAGCGAGGGCACCCCCGTCATCGTCTTCTTCGACGAGATGGAGTCCCTCTTCCGCACCCGTGGCTCCGGTGTCAGCTCGGACGTGGAGAACACCATCGTCCCCCAGCTGCTCGCCGAGATCGACGGTGTGGAGGGCCTGGAGAACGTGGTCGTGATCGGCGCCTCGAACCGCGAGGACATGATCGACCCCGCGATCCTGCGCCCCGGCCGGCTCGACGTGAAGATCAAGATCGAACGTCCGGACGCCCAGGCCGCCAAGGACATCTTCGCGAAGTACCTCACCTCGCGGCTCCCGCTGCACTCCGACGACCTCGGTGAGCACGGCGGCGACCGGGAGGCCACGGTCCACGGAATGATCCAGACCGCCGTGGAGCAGATGTACGCCGAATCCGAGGAGAACCGCTTCCTCGAGGTCACCTACGCCAACGGCGACAAGGAAGTCCTGTACTTCAAGGACTTCAATTCCGGCGCCATGATCGAGAACATCGTGGGCCGCGCGAAGAAGGCAGCCATCAAGGACTTCCTCGACGCGAACCAGAAGGGCCTTCGGGTCTCCCATCTCCTCCAGGCATGCGTGGACGAGTTCAAGGAGAACGAGGACCTGCCGAACACCACCAACCCGGACGACTGGGCCCGCATCTCCGGTAAGAAGGGTGAAAGGATCGTCTACATCCGCACCCTCGTCACCGGAAAGCAGGGAGCGGACACCGGGCGCTCCATCGACACGGTGGCGAACACCGGTCAGTACCTGTAAAAGACAGGGCGGCTGCGGGTGCCCTTCGCGGGTATCCGCAGCCGACTGTTTTTCAGGCCATGCCGGAGCAAGGCAATGACGCAAATGATCTCCCCACCAGCGCAAAGGCGTTCTAGGCTCTTTCGTACCGCCGAGTCGCGTGATGCGGGGACGGGCACCGCGCACGCACCGGAGCACCAGCGGTACTTGAGCAGCGCCCCCGACCGAGGGCGCCGCCGGGCAAGGAGGGCCGCATGACCGTACGGCGAGTAATGGGCATTGAGACGGAGTACGGAATCTCCGTCCCCGGCCACCCCAACGCCAATGCCATGCTCACCTCATCCCAGATCGTCAACGCGTACGCGGCGGCGATGCACCGGGCGCGCCGCGCCCGGTGGGACTTCGAGGAGGAGAATCCGCTGCGGGACGCGCGAGGCTTCGACCTCGCCCGTGAGACCGCCGACTCCAGCCAGCTCACCGACGAGGACATCGGTCTGGCCAACGTCATCCTGACCAACGGCGCGCGGCTGTACGTGGACCACGCACACCCGGAGTACAGCGCCCCCGAGGTCACCAACCCGTGGGACGCCGTCCTGTGGGACAAGGCCGGCGAGCGCATCATGGCGGAGGCCGCGGAGCGCGCGGCGCAGCTGCCCGGCGCCCAGCCCATCCACCTCTACAAGAACAACACGGACAACAAGGGTGCCTCCTACGGCACGCACGAGAACTACCTGATGAAGCGGGAGACCCCCTTCTCGGACATCGTGCGGCACCTCACGCCCTTCTTCGTCTCCCGGCAGGTGGTCACCGGCGCCGGCCGCGTCGGCATCGGCCAGGACGGCCACGAGCACGGCTTCCAGCTGAGTCAGCGCGCCGACTACTTCGAGGTCGAGGTGGGTCTGGAGACGACCCTCAAGCGGCCCATCATCAACACGCGCGACGAGCCGCACGCGGACGCGGAGAAGTACCGCCGCCTGCACGTGATCATCGGCGACGCGAACCTGTCCGAGATCTCGACCTATCTCAAGCTCGGCACGACGGCCCTGGTCCTCTCGATGATCGAGGACGGCTTCATCGCCGTCGACCTGGCGGTCGACCAGCCCGTCCGCACGCTGCACCAGGTCTCGCACGACCCGACGCTCAAGCGCCTGGTCACGCTCCGCAGCGGCCGGACACTCACCGCCGTACAACTCCAGATGGAGTACTTCGAGCTGTCCCGTAAATACGTGGAGGAGCGCTTCGGCGCCGACGCGGACGACCAGACCAAGGATGTCCTGGCGCGCTGGGAGGACACCCTGAATCGCCTGGAGAACGACCCGATGAGCCTCTCCGGGGAGCTCGACTGGGTCGCCAAGCGGGAGCTCATGGAGGGGTACCGGCGCCGGGACGACCTCGACTGGGACGCGGCCCGGCTGCACCTGGTCGACCTCCAGTACGCCGACGTACGGCCCGACAAGGGCCTCTACAACCGTCTGGCGGCCCGGGGCCGCATGAAGCGCCTCCTGGACGAGACGGACGTCGAGCGGGCCCGCACCAAGCCTCCGGAGGACACCCGGGCGTACTTCCGCGGGCGCTGCCTTGAGCAGTACGCGGACGACGTCGCGGCGGCCTCCTGGGACTCGGTGATCTTCGATCTGCCCGGCCGGGACTCGCTCCAGCGCGTCCCAACCCTGGAGCCGCTTCGCGGAACGCGTAATCACGTCAAGGAGCTCCTGGACCGCTGCCGTACGGCGGAAGACCTGGTCAGGGTCCTTTCGGGGCGCTGAGCGGGCCAGGTGCCCCCGCCGGGCCCGAGCGGCTCGGGCGGGGTGGAAACAGGCGCCGTCCGGGAATCATCGAGGTGGCTCCGGGACGTTGTAGCAACTGCGGGGCCGATGTCGGACCCTGCTTGTAGGGTCTGATCAAGAACGTCGAACCGAGCGGGGTGAGGGTTATGGCGACCAAGGACACCGGCGGCGGGCAGCAGAAGGCCACGCGTTCCACCGAGGAGGCCGAGGAGCAGACGCAGGAAGCGCAGGGCTCCGAGGACCTCAAGGAGCGCCAGGAGAAGCTGAGCGACGACGTGGACTCCGTGCTGGACGAAATCGATGATGTGCTCGAAGAGAATGCTGAGGATTTCGTGAGGTCATTCGTTCAGAAGGGCGGGGAGTAGGCGACTTTCACCTTCGAAACGAAGGTGAGTGCGGAGGGCTGGAGTTGACCGCAGGTCCGGAGTTGCGGCGCTGTTCGCGGTGCAAGCAGTACTTGCCGCGGGCGAGGTTCGCTGGCAACCGATCCATGCGCGACGGTCTTCAGGCGTACTGCCGGGAGTGCTCTGCCGAGTACTACCGGCAGCGCCAGGAGGCCAAGGGCAGGTCGGTGCGTGTGAAGGTGCCGGTACCGAGAGGGCACAAGCGCTGCCCGCAGTGCACCGAGGTGAAGCCGCATTCGGAATGGGAACGCAACAAGTCCTCTTCGGATGGCTGGTCGAGCTACTGCCGGGGGTGCCGTGCGGAGCGCAACCGGGTCAGTTACTTCCAGCGCAAGTACGGCCTGACTCCAGCTGAGTTGGAAGCAATGGTCGCGGAGCAACATGGTCTCTGCTGCATCTGCCTCGTAGCCCCGGCCGAGCATGTTGATCACTGCCACAGCACGGGTAGGGTCCGAGGCGTACTGTGCTTCAGCTGCAACGCCGCACTGGGGCAGTTCAAGGATCGGCCCGATGCCATAAGACGGGCTGCTGCTTACGTGGAAGGAATCGCGTGGAAGCCAACACTCGTAGCACCGGGCGTCTACCGGCTGCCTTCCTGACGCCCGGGTCGTCGTCCTTCATGGACTTCCTGTCCGAGCATCAGCCGGCCATGCTTCCGGGCAACCGGCAGCTGCCGCCCACTCAGGGCGTGATCGAGGCGCCGCACGGCACCACTATCGTCGCCGTCACGTTCCCCGGCGGCGTGGTCCTCGCCGGTGACCGGCGGGCCACCATGGGCAACGTCATCGCGCAGCGCGACATCGAGAAGGTCTTCCCGGCCGACGAGTACTCGGCGGTGGGCATCGCCGGCACCGCGGGTCTTGCCGTCGAGATGGTGAAGCTGTTCCAGCTGGAGCTGGAGCACTTCGAGAAGGTGGAGGGTGCCACGCTCTCCCTGGAGGGCAAGGCGAACCGCCTCTCCACGATGATCCGTTCCAACCTCGGCATGGCCATGCAGGGCCTCGCCGTCGTCCCGCTCTTCGCGGGCTACGACGTGGACCGCGAGCGCGGCCGCATCTTCTCCTACGACGTCACCGGCGGCCGCTCCGAGGAGCACGGCTTCGCCGCCACCGGCTCCGGCTCGATCTTCGCGCGTGGCGCCATGAAGAAGCTCTACCGCGACGACCTGACCGAGGAGCAGGCCACGACCCTGGTCGTCCAGGCGCTCTACGACGCCGCCGACGACGACTCGGCGACAGGCGGTCCCGATGTCGCCCGCCGGATCTACCCGATCGTCACCGTGATCACCGACGAAGGATTCCGCAGGCTCACCGAGCCGGAGTCCTCCGAGATCGCCCGCGCGATCCTGGAGCGGCGCCTCGAGCAGCCCGACGGCCCGCGGGCCGCGCTGCTCTGACACCGCTCTCCGTTACCAAGGTGACCCTGTGACTTCGACAGAAAGGGACGGATAACCGGTGTCGACGCCGTTCTATGTCTCACCCCAGCAGGCGATGGCCGACCGGGCGGAGTACGCCCGCAAGGGCATCGCCCGTGGCCGCAGCCTGGTCGTGCTGCAGTACGCCGACGGCATCGTCTTCGTCGGCGAGAACCCCTCCCGCGCGCTGCACAAGTTCAGCGAGATCTACGACCGGATCGGCTTCGCCGCCGCCGGCAAGTACAACGAGTACGAGAACCTGCGCATCGGCGGTGTCCGCTACGCCGACCTGCGCGGATACACGTACGACCGGGACGACGTGACCGCCCGCGGTCTCGCCAACGTCTACGCCCAGACGCTGGGCACGATCTTCTCCTCCGCCGCCGAGAAGCCGTACGAGGTGGAGCTGGTGGTCGCCGAGGTCGGGGAGACCCCCGAGGGCGACCAGATCTACCGGCTGCCGCACGACGGATCGATCGTGGACGAGCACGGCTCGGTCGCGGTCGGCGGCAACGCCGAGCAGATCAGCAGCTATCTGGACCAGCGCCACCAGGACGGCATGTCGCTCGCCGAGGCGCTCAAGCTGGCGGTGCAGTCCCTGTCCCGCGAGCCGAACGGCGGTGAGCGGGAGATCCCCGCGGAGCGCCTGGAGGTCGCGGTGCTGGACCGTACGCGTCCGCAGCAGCGAAAGTTCAAGCGGATCACCGGGCGTCAGCTCGGCCGCCTGCTGGAGGCGGGCGGCGCGTCCACCGCCACCGAGGCCGAGGACCCCGACGACGAGGAGTGACCTCGTCGGTAACCCTCGCTCCACGTGCCCCGGCCGCATTCGGCCGGGGCACGTCGCGTCTGCGGCACGGCCTGCCCGGGGGCGGGGGCCGTCAGTCCGGGGGCGGGGCCGTGGAGCCCCGTACGACCAGTTGGACGGGGATGTCGCCGCCCTCGGGTGTGCGGCCCTCCAGGACCGCGAGGAGGGCCGCCATGCCGCGTTCGCCGAACAGCTCGGCGTCCAGCCGCACGGTGGTCAGCTCGGGATCGATGGCGGTGGCGAGCGCCAGGTCGTCCAGGCCGGTGACCGAGATGTCGTCCGGGACGCGCAGGCCGAGCCGCCGTACCGCCTTGTAGGCGCCCGCGGCCAGCTTGTCGTCGTCGCAGACGATCGCGGTGGGCCGAGGTCCGGGAGCGCCGAGAGCGGCTCCCGCGGCGGCCACGGCGTCCTCCATCGAGATGGGCGCCCGGGCGGTCCGCAGCTGAGTGCCGGGGACCTCGGCGAGGCGTGCGGCCAGTTCCCGCGCCCTGACCTCGAACGTCCAGGAGGCGATGTCGGCCGCCAGGTGCAGGACGCGCCGGTGGCCGAGGGCCAGCAGGTGCTCGGCGATCTGCCGCACGCCGTCGGCGATGTCGAGGTTGACGGTGGCCGCGCCCAGGCTGCCCGCGGGGTCGCTGTCGAGCATGACCAGGGGGAGCTGGTCGCCGCGGATGGCGGTGAGGGCGTCGGCGGCCATGGAGGAGGCGAGGACGCCGTCCAGGGCGGCGGGGGCGGAGCCGAAGGGGTCGCGGGCGGGGCCGATGCCCTCGGGGGAGGGGTACAGGACCACGCCGAAGCCGTGCTGGGCGGCGACCCGGGCGGCTCCGGTGTAGACGCCGGCGAAGAACTCGGTGGTCAGGGCGGGCACCACGAGGAGGACGGTCCGGGTGCGGCCGAGGCGCAGGTTGCGGGCGGCGAGGTTGGGCCGGTAGCCGAGTTCGCGGGCGGCCTCCCTGACGCGGTCGGCCGTCGCCGCGGAGACCCGGCCGCGCCACTTGTCGCCGAGCACCAGGGAGACGGCCGCCTGGGAGACCCCGGCGGCCTGGGCGACGTCCCGGCTCGTGGGGCGCGTACTACCTGGTGCCACCGGTCGACCTGTCTCTCTGCTGGACTCGCGGACTGGGCACATGGTACGTATGGGAGACGAAGTTATACGTAAAACTTGAGGCGCGGACGGCCTCGGTGCTTGGGAGAGAAGGCGACATGGCCGCGGGATACCTGGAGATCCTCAGGGCGAGGCACGCCGCGCGGCTCCTCACCGGCACGCTGGTGGGGCGGCTGCCGAACGCCACCGCCGCGATCGCCGTCGTGCTCTTCATCCGCGCGGAGGGCGGCACCTACAGCCTGGCCGGGGCGCTGGCCGCGGTCTACGGGGTCGCCAACGCGGTGGGCCAGCCGCTGCTCGGCCGCCTGGTTGACCTGTACGGGCAGCCGCGCGTCCAGTTGCCCGCCGCGCTCGTCTCGGCCCTCGGCATGTCCGTGTTCGCCTTCGCGGGCACGGACCCGCTGCCCCTCGCGTACGCCTCGATGGCCGTCGCCGGACTCTTCACGCCTCCGCTGGAGGGCGGCCTGCGTGCCCTGTGGCCCAGCGTCCTGCGCAAGGAGGAACAGGTGCACACGGCGTACGCCATGGACGCCGTCGCGCAGGAAGTCATGTTCACCGTCGGGCCGTTGCTCGTGACTCTCTGCGTGTCGCTGTGGTCCGCGCAGGCCGCCCTGCTCGTCCTGAGCGTCATAGGCGTCCTCGGCGCCCTCTCCGTGGTCCTCTCGCCGCCCTCGCGCGCGTGGCGTTCGGCCCCGCGCGAGGCCCACTGGCTGGGCGCGCTGCGCTCACCGGGGCTGCTGGCGCTGCTCGGTGCGTTCCTGTTCATCGGCATGGCCCTCGGCTCCATCACGGTGGCCGCGGTCTCCTACGCCGACGACCACGGCGGCGACGCCGTGTACGGCTGGCTGATGGCGGCGCTCGGCCTCGGCGCGCTGGTCGGCGGCACCGTGTACGGCGCGCGTCAGTGGGCGGGTGCGCCGGAGCGCCGACTGCGCTGGCTGGTGGCCCTGCTGGCCGTGTGTTACCTGCCGCTGATGCTGGTGCCCGGCGCGGTCGCCATGACGGCGCTGACGGCCCTGTCCGGCGTGTTCCTCGCCCCCTGCATCGCCTGCGCGTTCATCATCGTCGACCGGCACGCCCCGCGCGGCACGGTCACCGAGGCGTTCTCCTGGCTGGTGACCACGTTCACGGTCGGCGCGTCGGTCGGAACGGGCCTCGCCGGACCGGTCGTCCAGTGGGGCGGAGCCTTCTGGGGCTTCGCCGTGCCGGGCGCCGCGGGAGCCGTGTCGTTGCTGGTCCTCATGGCCACCGGGCGGGTCCTCGCAGCTCCCGCCGCGGGCGCGGTCGTTGCGGTCTCATCGGAAAATGATCCAAACCGTGCCGTCGAACCCCGTTTCAGCACAGGGGATCGGGCGTAATGTTCAGTCATGGACCGCCGCATTTTCGGGCTGGAGAACGAGTACGGCGTCACGTGTACGTTCAGGGGACAGCGGCGCCTGTCTCCCGACGAGGTGGCGCGGTACCTCTTCCGCCGTGTCGTGTCATGGGGCCGCAGCAGCAATGTCTTTCTGCGGAACGGTGCCCGCCTTTATCTCGACGTGGGATCACATCCGGAATACGCCACACCCGAATGTGACAACGTGACCGAGCTGGTCACCCACGACAAGGCCGGCGAGCGCATTCTCGAAGGACTCCTCGTCGACGCCGAACGCCGCCTGCACGAGGAAGGAATCGCGGGCGACGTCTATCTGTTCAAGAACAACACCGACTCGGCGGGCAACTCCTACGGGTGCCACGAGAACTACCTTGTGGCCCGGCACGGGGAGTTCTCCCGACTCGCGGACATCCTCATTCCGTTCCTCGTCACGCGGCAGCTGCTGTGCGGCGCCGGCAAGGTGCTGCAGACACCCCGCGGCGCCGTGTACTGCGTCAGCCAGCGTGCCGAGCACATCTGGGAGGGCGTCAGCTCCGCGACGACCCGCTCCCGGCCCATCATCAACACCCGCGACGAGCCGCACGCGGACGCCGAGCGCTACCGCCGGCTGCACGTCATCGTCGGCGACTCGAACATGTCCGAGACCACCATGCTCCTGAAGGTCGGTGCCACCGACCTCGTGCTGCGCATGATCGAGGCGGGCACGGTGATGCGCGACCTGACCCTGGAGAACCCGATCCGGGCGATCCGCGAGGTCAGCCACGACATCACGGGCCGCCGCAAGGTGCGCCTCGCCAGCGGTCGCGAGGCCTCCGCCCTCGAGGTGCAGCGGGAGTACTTCGAGAAGGCCGTGGACTTCTGCGAGCGCCGCGGCATCCGCACCGGCACCGTCGAGCAGGTCCTGGAGCTCTGGGGCCGCACGCTGGACGCGATCGAGGCCGAGGACCTCGACCGGATCGGCACCGAGATCGACTGGGTCATGAAGTACAAGCTCATCGAGCGGTACCGGGCCAAGCACAACATGACGATGTCGCACCCGCGGGTCGCCCAGATAGACCTCGCCTACCACGACATCCACCGGCGCCGGGGCCTGTACTACCTGCTGGAGAAGAAGGGGCAAGCCGCCCGGATCTGCAACGACTTGAAGATCTTCGAGGGCAAGTCCGTGCCGCCGCAGACCACGCGCGCGAGGCTGCGCGGCGACTTCATCCGGCGCGCCCAGGAGCAGCGCCGCGACTTCACGGTCGACTGGGTCCACCTCAAGCTCAACGACCAGGCGCAGCGCACCGTGCTGTGCAAGGACCCGTTCCGCTCCGTCGACGACCGCGTGGAGAAGCTGATCGCCGGCATGTGAGCCGGCGGCCCAGCGCCCGATGACGCCCGATGCCCGGAGGCAGTGATGCCGCCGGGCATCGGGCGTTTCCCGTGTCCGCCCCGCCCTGGACGTGAGAGGCGCGGGCGGACGGCGGGGTGAGACATGTCACGATGTCCCGAGAAGGGCGCGGCTGTCCGGAATGGTTGATTCCTGAACCCGCTCGCCCGACGGTGACGACAAAACGTCCTCAATCGCCCTCTCCGCGGCGACGCCGTACCGTGATTCGCTATCACGTGCGAATGGTCGTCCGCGAGCGACATGCCGTACCGCGGCCGATCCCGCTTTCACCGTGCGGGCGGTTTCGGCGGAAATGCAGAAGACCCCAGCCCGGCCCGTTGTTTTACTGCCTCCACCGACATGGCCATGACCAGCCGGTCGGACACAAAACAGGGGGTACATCTTGCGCTGGGTCAGGACAAAGGGACGTGAGGCGGCCGTTCTCGCCACGGCGGGGGCCGTCGTCGCCACCGCGCTCGTGGGCATGAGCGCCTCGCCGGCCGCGGCGTACTGCCGCTCCGGTATGACGAAGTGGAACAGCACCGCCAACCCGTGGTCGATCGCCGCCAACACCACGTTCCCCAGCGGGCTGAGGAACGGACTCAAGGGCGGTCTGCTGCAGTGGAACCGCAGCGGCTCCAACCTGCGCTACAACGCGCCGACGTACACCGCCGGATGGCAGATCTACGCCTTCCGCGCCTCGTACAGCTACACGAGTCTCATGGGCAGCGCGCCCGGCTACGCGGCGGCCCAGCGGTCGGGCGGCACCCACAACGGCGGGACGCTCTACCTCTCCAACCGCTTCCACTGGGTGAACGCCAGCCAGAACATCGGCCAGAACAAGGCCGACGTGCAGACCGTCGCCGTGCACGAGGTGGGGCACTTCACCGGGCTCGCCCACCCGTGGCCCGCGCACTGCCCCGACGGCTCCGCGTACACGGCCGCCGAGAAGAAGTCGGTGATGACGACCATCAACACCGGCACCCGGCGCGGGCTCAACAGCGACGACATAGCCGGCGTCAAAGCCATCTACTGACCGGGGGAAACAGACATGACCGCAGTACGCACAGCAAGGCCGCGCGCCCTCGCCCGCGCCTCCGCAGCTCTCGTCGTCCTCGTACTCGGCGCCACCGCGTGCTCCTCGGCCGCGGACCCGGGTGAGCGGGCGGGCGGCGCCGGGGAGAAGAAGGTGCGCGTCGTCGAAGGGCACCCGTACGCCGTGGACAGCAGTCCCGCCGCGGCGATCGGCTTCCCGCAGAACGAGAACGTCTTCGAGGGCACGGTCGTGAAGCGGCGCGCCGACGTGCACGCCACCGACGTGCTCGACGACGGCTCGACGTTCGAGGTCGTCTACACGCCGGTGGTCGTCCGCGTGGACCGGGTCCACAAGGGGGCTCTGAAGAAGGGCGCCGAGGTCGTCGTCCGCTCGATGGGCGGCACGGCCGACGGGGTCCGCTACGAGGTCGAGGAGGCGCCGGCGAAGAAGACCTTCGCGGTCGGCACCTCGCTGGTGGTCTTCGGCACGGAGTACGCGGCCGTCGACTCCGAGACGAGCCCGGCCATGACGCCCAACTTCGTCTACCGCGCGACGGGTGGCTCGGTCGTCGACGCCACGTACGCGGGCGGCGCGCACGACGGCGGCCCGGCCGCGCGGATGGACCGCGCCGAGTTCCGCGGCAAGCTCCGCGCGCTGTCGGCGCGTTAGGGGCACGGGGGAGCCGCTCGCCTTCGCGGCGGTGCGGGTGCCCGGGTCGTCACCCGATCCGGGCACCCGCGCGTGTCGCGACAATCCGTGCAGCGTTGTGCGTACGCCGTAGAGTGGCGGCCATTGCCCCGCCTCCGATCCCCAGTTGGACTGATGAACTACAACGTGAAGCGCCGCGCCGTCGCGCTGCTGGCCGTACCCGCCCTGCTGTTCACCGCCGCGTGCGGTTCGGACGGTGACGACAACGGCGGCTCCGCCGGAGGAGTCGCCTCGGTCTCGGGGAAGGTCGGGCAGAAGCCCAAGATCTCCGTGCCCGAGGGCGACCCGTCGGAGAAGACGGTGACCAAGACCGTGGTCAAGGGCGACGGCAAGGAGATCAAGAAGTCGGACTTCGTCCGGCTGGACTGGACCGTCGAGAAGTGGGACGGCGCCAAGGAACTCGGCGGCACCTGGACCGCGGCGAGCACCGGCAAGGGGCCGCGCCAGCAGGCCGTGGAGCGGATCGGCCAGCAGAGCCAGCAGCTGCCGGCCAAGGTGCTCGACGCCGTCGAGGGTGAGAAGCAGGGCAGCCGCGTCCTGGTGCAGGGCACCGCGGGCGACCTGATCGGCGAGAACCTCAACACGTCCTCCGGCATCGCCAAGAAGGACGTCCTCATCTGGGTGGTCGACGCGGTCGGTGCCGCCACCGTCGACTCCAAGGCCGAGGTCAAGGGCGAGCAGGCCGCTCCCGAGCCGGGTATGCCGGTGGTGAAGGCCCCCTCGCAGAAGCCGGCGGTCATCACCATCCCGAAGAACACCAAGGCTCCGAAGGACCTCAAGGAGCAGGTGCTCATCAAGGGCAGCGGCCCGAAGGTCGAGGCCGGCCAGGGCCTGATCGCGCAGTACACCGGCGTCAAGTGGGAGGACGGCAAGACGTTCGACTCCTCCTGGAACCACGGCGGCGCCACCGCCTTCCAGATCGGCACCGGCTCCGTGGTGCAGGGCTGGGACAAGGGGCTCGTCGGGAAGAACGTCGGCGACCGCGTCCTGCTGGTCATCCCGCCGGACCTGGCCTACGGCGGCAACCCGCAGAGCGAGCTGGCCAAGAACACCCTGGTCTTCGTAGTGGATATCCTCGGTACGGTCTGACCGCGGTGTCACTGACACCGTCCGGGACCATGCCGCGTATCAAGGAGCAATGAAGTGAGCATCGAGAAGCCCGAGATCGACTTCCCGGGCGGCGAGCCCCCGGCGGACCTCGAGATCAAGGACATCTGGGAGGGCGACGGACCGGTCGCCAAGGCCGGCGACACGGTCAAGGTCCACTACGTGGGCGTGGCCTTCTCCACCGGCGAGGAGTTCGACGCGTCCTGGAACCGCGGCACCCCGCTGCAGTTCCAGCTCGGTGTCGGCCAGGTCATCTCCGGCTGGGACCAGGGCGTGCAGGGCATGAAGGTCGGCGGCCGTCGCCAGCTCACCATCCCGGCGCACCTCGCGTACGGCGACCGCGGCGCCGGCGGCCGGATCGCCCCGGGCGAGACGCTGATCTTCGTCTGCGACCTCGTCTCGGTCTGAGCCGCCGTATGAACCGAACCGGGTCCGATCATCCTAGGAATCGGATCGCGGTCCGATCTTCGTACACCGTGTGATCGAGTTCCGACCGGACCCGATCACCTGGGCCCATGCCTGTCCGGCATGGGCCCTCGGCTTTTGCCGCGACACTCCGGAGCGGTACGGTCATCGGTCGGAAGCACCATAGGAAGGGCGTCGATGGCCATTGCCAAGGCCGAGCGGCTGATGAACCTGGCGCTGTGTCTGCTCGGGACGCGGCGGCCGCTCAGCAAGCGCGAGCTGCGCGAGTCCATCGAGGCCTACCTCGAAGCCGGGTCGGACGACTCCTTCAACCGCATGTTCGAGCGTGACAAGGACGACCTGCGCGAACTCGGGCTGGTCATCGAGACCGTCGAGAACCTAGACGGAGAGATCGGCTATCTCGCCCGCCGCGACAGCAACAGCCTGCCGCCCATCACCCTGGACGCCGAGGAGGCCGCCGCCCTGGGCCTCCTCGCCAAGGTCTGGCAGCAGGCCCGTCTGGCCGGCGCGGCGAGCGGCGCGCTGCAGAAGCTCCGCGCCGCCGGACTGCCCGAGGACGTCGACCCCTACGAGGCCCACGGCGCCCTCGAACCGCACATCCCCGTGCACGAGGCCGCCTTCGAACCGCTGATGCTGGCCTGCCGCGACCGCCGCCCGGTCGCCTTCGACTACCGCAAGGCCACCGCCGCCCGCCCCGAGCCCCGCACCGTCGAACCGTGGGCCCTGGAGTGCTGGCGCGGTCACTGGTACCTGGCCGGCTGGGACCGCGACCGCGGCGCCGAGCGCGTCTTCCGGCTCTCGCGGATCACCGGCAAGGTGCGCACCCGCTCCGGGAAGTTCACCGCCGAGGTCCCCGACGTCGTCACCGTGCGCGTGACGGTCGCGAGCTGGGCCGGGGAGAACGCCGACCGCTCCGCCCTGATCCGGCTGCGCGCCGGCGCCGGCTACCCGCTGCGCGCCAAGGCCGTCTCCGTACGGGAACTCGGAGACGGCTGGGACGAGTTGGAGATTCCGTACGGGCACGGCCTGGACGCCTGGCTCGTGGAGTTCGGGCCGGACGTCGTGGTCCTGGAGCCCGCGGAGCTGCGGGCCGACGTGGTGGACCGGCTGCGCGCCGTGGCCAAGGGCTGAGGGGGACACGAAGAACGTGGCAGGCAAACCGGCCAGGCCGGCGAACGCCATCGACCAGACCCGGCGGATGCTGTCGCTGGTGACGTATCTGCGCGAGCGTCCCGGCGCGCGGGTCAGCGATGTCGCCCGCGCCTTCGGGATCAGCGAGGACGAGCTGATCTCCGACCTCGACGTGCTGCCGCTGTGCGGCACCAGCTTCCGCGGCGGCGACCTCCTCGACATCGACACCGACGGCGACCGCATCTGGTGGCACAACCCCGCCGCCCTCGGCGCCGAGGCGGCCGAACCGCTGCGGCTGGCCGCCGACGAGGCGACCGCCCTGCTCGTGGCCGCCCGCGCCGTCTCCACGCTGCCCGGCCTGCGCGAAGGGGACCGGCAGGCACTGCTGCGGGCCACCGCCAAGGTCGAGGCCGCGGCGGGCGAGGCGGCGGGCGCCAGCTCCCGCCTCTCCGTCACCTTCGAGTCCGAGGGCGGCGTCTTCGCGGACGTCGACCGGGCCATCTCCGAGCGGCGCCGGCTGTGGATCCGCTACTACTCGCCCGCCCGCGACGAGCTCTCCGAGCGCGAGATCGACCCCATCCGCCTGGTCAGCGTCGGCCACACCTACGTCGAGGCGTGGTGCCGGCGCTCCGAGGCGCGCCGCACCTTCCGGCTGGACCGGGTCGCCGAGATCCGCATCCTGGACGAGCCGTCCGCGCCGCCCGAGATCGAGCTGCGGGACCTCTCCGAGGGCCTGGTGCAGCCCGCCGCCGAGGACCCCGAGGTGGTGATCGAGGTCGGACCCGGCGGACGCTGGGTCGCCGAGTACTACCCGCACGACAGCGCCGAGGAACTGCCCGACGGCGGACTGCGGATCACGCTGCGCGCCCCCGACCCGGCCTCGCTGCGCCGCCTCGCCCTGCGGCTCGGGGGCGACGGCCGGATCGTCTCGCCGCAGGACCTCGCGGACAGCGCCCGCCGCGCGGCCCGCGAGGCGCTCGCCGCGTACGACGAGCCCGCGCCGCGCGAGGCCCTCGCACCGCGGGCGGCCGCCGGGCAGGCCGGGCCCCATGGAGTTCAGGACGGGCTGTACGACAGGCAGGAGCAGGGGCTTTGAGCACGTCGGCGATCTCTGGTTCACGTGACATGTCGGTGTCCTCGGCATTCGCCGGGATGACGAGAGTTGCGCCCGTGCTGTTCAGAGCCGCCTGCCCCGACTGCCGGGGCCGCTTCGAGCTGTCGGCGGCCGCGCTCCGGCTGGCCATCGGAGCCAGCAGCCGCACCACCTTCTACTCCTTCACCTGCCCCGAGTGCGGGGAGGCCGTGCGCAAGCCCGCCGGCGAGCGGATCATCGAGCTGCTCACCGGCGGCGGGGTGCGGACGCTGCGTCTGCACTCCAGGATCTGAGACGCAGGGGCTAGGGTCGACGACATGTTCTGGCCGATGTTCGCTATCGCTCTGGGTTTCCTGGGAATCGCCGTGCTCGGCGTGCTGGCCGTCCGCGTCTTCGTCGAGGCGGAGCGCCTGGGGCGGCAGGTGGCCGACTCCGCCCAGCGCGTCGGCCGGGCCGCGGAGGACCTGAAGCGCGCCGCCGTGACCACCGCGCGCTCGGTGGACGCCCTGTGAGTCGCGCGGTCCCGGCGGCTCCAGCGGCTTCCGGCCTGTCGACCTCCGGGTGCGGCCGGGTACGCTGCTCGTTGTGGCCCGGATACGAGGCGCGGGTCGCGAACTGGGAGTACGCACAGGGATTGCCCCGCGTTCACCCCTGAGCGTTACGATCGCTGACAGCACGACGGCCGGACAGACGTCCGACTGCTCGAACAGCACCCATTCCATGCCGCCTCGGTGAGAAGGTAAAGACTTATGTTCGGAAGGCTCGGAGCCCCCGAGATCATTCTCATCCTCGTCGTCATCATCCTGCTGTTCGGCGCGAAGAAGCTTCCGGACATGGCGCGCTCCCTCGGCAAGTCCGCTCGCATCCTCAAGAGCGAGGCCAAGGCCATGAAGTCGGAGGGCCAGGACTCCTCAACCCCCGCGGGCCCGCCGAACACGGACGAGCAGTCCCCCTCTCAGCGCACCATCCAGGCCGCGCCCGGCGACGTGACGAGCTCGCGCCCGGTGGCCGAGCCGACGGACACGACCAAGCGCTGACGTAGGGCCGGAGAGCTCCGGCCCGCCGCACGAGATGAGGACGTGGGTTGCTCAAGTCTGCCCGCAAGAAGGAGAAGGATCCCGAGGGGCGGATGCCCCTCGCGGAACACCTTCGTGAGCTCCGCAACCGGCTCGCGAAGGCGATGCTGGCCATCGTCGCCGTCACGGTCGTCGCCGCCTTCTTCTACAACGACATCGTCAATCTCATCACCCGGCCGATCCTCGACTCGGTCGGGTGTGAGCAGACCTTCGAGCAGCTGGCCAAGGCGTCGGCGGAGCCGTGTGCGCAGATCACCATCAACGGACTCCTCACGCCCTTCACGCTGGCGCTGAAGGTCTCGCTGATGGCGGGTGTCGTCCTGGCGTCGCCGGTCTGGCTGTATCAGCTGTGGGGCTTCGTCGCCCCCGGCCTGCACCGGCACGAGAAGAAGTATGCCTACGCCTTCGTCGGCTCGGGAGTCCCGCTCTTCCTGGGCGGCGCGTACTTCGCCTACCGTGTGCTGCCCACCACGGCGAAGGTGCTGCTCGACTTCACCCCGGACGGCGCGTCCAACCTCCTGCCGCTGGACGACCTGCTCGACCTCGTCACGCGCATGGTGCTCGTCTTCGGTCTCTCCTTCGAGCTGCCCCTGCTGCTGATCTTCCTGAACCTCACCGGGGCGATCACCGGCAAGCGGATGCTCGGCTGGTGGCGCGGCATGATCATGGGCATCACGGTGTTCGCCGCCATCGCCACGCCCAGCACGGACCCGCTCACCATGCTGGCGCTTGCCGGACCGATCTGGATCCTCTACTTCGGCGCCGTCGCCTTCTCGCTGCTGAACGACCGTCGCAGGCGCCTCAGGGCCTCCCTGGAGCCCGCCGACGACGAGGCCTCGGAACTGGACCTCACTCCCGAGGACATCGGTGCCATCGAGCCCGTGTCGGCCGGACGGACCCTGCCCGAGCAGGCGACGACGGACCGGGTCAACGGTTATGACGACGTGACCTGACGAGGGCCCGGGACTCGTAAGGTCGGGGCGTGACCAGCGAGATCACCCTTGTCGTCAACCCCACCGCGGGCCGCGGCCGGGGCGCCCGTGCGGCGCTGCCGGCCGCTTCGGCGTTGCGGGCGGCGGGCTTCCAGGTGCGTACCGTCCTCGGGCAGGACGCCGGGGACGCGCTCGCACGCGCGCGTGCCGCCGTCGCGGAGGGCACCGGCGCCCTGGTGGCCGTCGGCGGTGACGGCATGGCGAACCTGGCCCTGCAGGCCGTCGCAGGGACCCGTACGCCGCTGGGGCTGGTGGCCGTCGGCACCGGCAACGACTTCGCGCGCGCCCTCGGACTGCCGCTGCGCGACCCGGCGGCCGCCGGACGGCAGATCGCCGACGCCCTCAAGGGCTCCCGGCTGCGCGACGTCGACCTGGGACGCGTCGGCGGCACCTGGTTCGGAACCGTCCTCGCCTCCGGCTTCGACTCCCGGGTCAACGACCGCGGCAACCGCATGCGTCGGCCGGCGGGCCGCCTCAAGTACGACCTCGCGATGCTCGCGGAGCTGGCCTCCTTCAAGCCGTTCCCGTACCGGATCACCCTGGACGGCGGGGAGACCCGGGAGATCGAGGCGACCCTGGTGGCCGTCGGCAACGGGTCGTCGTACGGCGGCGGCATGCGGATCTGCGCCGACGCGGACCTCGGCGACGGGCTGTTCGACGTCACCGTCGTCGGGGACTGCAGCCGCACGACCCTGCTCAGGGTGTTCCCGAAGGTCTACAAGGGCACGCACCTCGGCCATCCCGTGGTCACCGTCCACCGCGCTGCCAGGGTCGAGCTCGTGGCCGAGGGCGTCACCGGGTACGCCGACGGGGAGCCGCTCGGACCGCTGCCGCTGACCGCCAAGTGCGTGCCCGGAGCGGTTCGCGTGGCCGTGCCCTGACCTGCTGAGCTGCGCGGATCCGGGTTCGCGGACAGCGGATCCGGATAATGATCGTCCTGTTGTCAGTGGGGGCCGGTAGTCTCGAAAGCACGATGACAGAGGACCTCTCACCGGCCGAGCGGTACGCGGCAGCACGGAAGCGCGCTGCCGAGCAGGCCACCGCGCTCGCCTCCTTCCGCGAGATGTACGACTTCGGCCTCGACCCCTTCCAGATCGAGGCCTGCCAGGCGCTCGAAGCGGGCAAGGGTGTGCTCGTGGCCGCGCCCACGGGCTCGGGCAAGACGATCGTCGGCGAGTTCGCCGTCCACCTCGCCCTCCAGCAGGGCAAGAAGTGCTTCTACACGACCCCCATCAAAGCGCTCTCCAACCAGAAGTACGCCGACCTCGCCCGCCGGTACGGCGCGGACAAGGTCGGGCTCCTGACCGGCGACAACAGCGTGAACTCCGACGCCCCGGTGGTCGTGATGACCACCGAGGTGCTGCGCAACATGCTCTACGCGGGCTCGCAGACCCTGCGCGGCCTCGGGTACGTCGTCATGGACGAGGTGCACTACCTCTCCGACCGCTTCCGCGGCGCCGTCTGGGAAGAGGTGATCATCCACCTTCCCGAGTCGGTGACGCTGGTGTCGCTCTCGGCGACCGTGTCGAACGCCGAGGAGTTCGGCGACTGGCTGGACACGGTGCGCGGCGACACCCAGGTGATCGTCTCCGAGCACCGGCCCGTCCCGCTCTTCCAGCACGTGCTGGCCGGGCGGCGGATGTACGACCTCTTCGAGGAGGGGGAGGGCCACAAGAAGGCCGTCAACCCCGACCTCACGCGCCTGGCGCGCATGGAGGCGAGCCGTCCGTCGTACCAGGACCGCAAGCGGGGCCGCGCCATGCGCGAGGCCGACCGGGAGCGCGAGCGCAGGCAGCGCTCGCGGGTGTGGACGCCGAGCCGCCCCGAGGTCATCGAGCGGCTCGACGCGGAGGGGCTGCTCCCCGCCATCACGTTCATCTTCAGCCGCGCGGCCTGCGAGGCCGCCGTC
Source organism: Streptomyces sp. NPDC028308 (assembly GCF_055565855.1). NCBI lineage: Bacteria > Bacillati > Actinomycetota > Actinomycetes > Kitasatosporales > Streptomycetaceae > Streptomyces > Streptomyces sp. NPDC028308. The sequence goes on along the minus strand of NZ_JBVHTO010000006.1, from coordinate 279,532 downwards.
CAGCAGTGCCTGTACGCGGGCCTGCGGCTGAACGACGACGAGGCCCGGGCCAGGGTGCGCGAACTCGTCGAGGAGCGCACCGCGTCCATCCCCACGGAGGACCTGCACGTCCTCGGCTACTACGAGTGGCTGGAGGGCCTGGAGCGGGGCATCGCGGCCCACCACGCGGGCATGCTCCCGACCTTCAAGGAGGTCGTCGAGGAACTCTTCGTGCGCGGCCTGGTCAAGGCCGTCTTCGCCACGGAGACCCTCGCGCTCGGGATCAACATGCCGGCCCGCTCGGTGGTGCTGGAGAAGCTGGTCAAATGGAACGGCGAGCAGCACGCGGACATCACCCCCGGTGAGTACACGCAGCTGACCGGCCGCGCCGGACGCCGCGGCATCGATGTCGAGGGCCACGCGGTCGTGCTGTGGCAGCGCGGCAGCAGCCCCGAGCACCTGGCGGGACTCGCCGGCACGCGCACGTATCCGCTGCGCTCCAGCTTCAAGCCGTCGTACAACATGGCGGTGAACCTGGTCGAGCAGTTCGGCCGGCACCGCTCGCGTGAGCTGCTGGAGACCTCGTTCGCCCAGTTCCAGGCCGACAAGTCGGTCGTCGGCATCTCCCGGCAGGTGCAGCGCAACGAGGAGGGGCTGGAGGGCTACAAGGAGTCCATGACCTGCCACCTCGGGGACTTCGAGGAGTACGCGCGGCTGCGCCGGGAGCTCAAGGACCGCGAGACCGAGCTCGCCAAGCAGGGCGCCGCCCAGCGCCGGGCCGAGGCCGCCGTCGCCCTGGAGAAGCTCAAGCCGGGCGACGTCATCCACGTGCCGACGGGCAAGTACGCGGGTCTCGCCCTCGTGCTGGACCCGGGTCTGCCCGCCGGGCGGTCCAACGGCCACCGGGGCTTCGAGCACGTCGACGGGCCGCGCCCGCTGGTGCTCACCGCCGAGCGTCAGGTCAAGCGGCTGGCCTCGATCGACTTCCCGGTGCCCGTGGAGGCGCTGGAGCGGATGCGGATCCCGAAGTCCTTCAACGCGCGTTCCCCGCAGTCGCGCCGGGATCTCGCCTCCGCGCTGCGCACCAAGGCGGGGCACATCGTCCCGGACCGGCTGCACAAGAAGCGCTCCGCGGCGGCCGACGACCGGGAGATCGCCCGGCTGCGCACGGCGCTGCGGGCGCACCCCTGCCACGGGTGCAGCGACCGCGAGGACCACGCCCGTTGGGCCGAGCGCTACCACCGCCTGCTGCGCGACACCTCGCAGCTGGAGCGCCGTATCGAGGGCCGGACGAACACCATCGCCCGGACCTTCGACCGGATCGTCGCGCTGCTGACCGAGCTGGACTACCTGCGGGGCGACGAGGTCACGGAGCACGGCAAGCGGCTCGCCCGGCTCTACGGCGAACTCGACCTGCTCGCCAGTGAATGCCTGCGTGCCGGTGTCTGGGAGGATCTCGGCCCGGCCGAACTGGCCGCGTGTGTCTCCGCGTTGGTGTACGAGTCCCGGGTCGGCGACGACGCCATGGCGCCGAAGGTGCCGTCCGGCAAGGCCAAGGCGGCGCTCGGCGAGATGGTCCGCATCTGGGGCCGTCTCGACGGTCTGGAGGAGGACTTCCGGATCAGGCAGACCGAGGGCGTCGGCCAGCGTGAGCCGGACCTCGGCTTCGCCTGGGCGGCCTATCAGTGGGCGTCCGGCAAGGGGCTGGACGAGGTGCTGCGCGAGGCCGAGATGCCCGCCGGGGACTTCGTGCGCTGGTGCAAGCAGGTCATCGACGTGCTGGGCCAGATCTCGGCCGCCGCCCCGGTGTCCGGGCAGAGTTCGACGGTCGCCAAGAACGCCCGCAAGGCGGTCGACGGACTGCTCCGCGGGGTCGTCGCCTACTCCTCGGTGGGCTAGCCCGTCATCGTCCCCGCCGTCCGGAGCGCCGTCCCCGCGAGGGGCGGCGCTTCCGTCTTTCCGGGGCGTGACGCCCGGGGTCACCCTTCGCGGGCGGGGGCCGTGCCGAGGGGAACGGCCGGACCTCGGCGGGGTTTTCGCATGCTCGTACGCGGTCACGCAACGTGTGCGAGCGGAACCTGAGCGTGTAAATGGAGCCGAGAGTACTCCTGTTGCACGGGCGAATTCAGGGGCTTGCTGAATATGACACGGCGATGATCCGGTCGGACTAAGCTCGCCCGCAGCGCACCGAGTTGGGATGTAATCGTGCGCTTGTTCCCAAAGGTTCCGAAGGTCCCGACAATCCCCCCAAACCCCCAGCCGATTTGTCTCAGAGGGCATACATGGTGAGTGTTCAATCGCCTCCCGGTGGCCGTGAACTTCCCTACGCGCGCGTGCTGTTGCTGCCGGCCATACTGATGGCCGCGCTCTCCGGGGCCGCCGTCGCCCTGGTGACGGAGCCGGCCCGGACGGCCGTCGGCTGGTGCGGCGCAGTGGCCACGCTCCTGGTGATCGCGACCGGCGCCGAAGCGGTACGCCGCGGCCGCGTCGCCCGCGCGCTGCGCGCCGACCTCGCGCACCGGACCGCGCTCCTGGAGCAGCGCATCGCCGGCCACGACCAGGAGATCGTGCACCTCGGCACCGAGCTCCTGCCGACCGCGCTGCACCGGCTGCGCAGCGGAGAATCACCCTCGGGGGTGATGCGCACCTTCGTCGACGCCGACCCGGCCTACCGTGAACTCCCCGAGTCCCAGCGTGACTTGGTCCGGACCGTGCTCGACATCGTGGACCACGAGACGGCACTGCGCGACTCCGCCCAGCGCGCCTTCGTCAACATCGCCCGGCGCGTCCAGGCCATCGTCCACCAGCAGGCCAAGGAACTGCGCGAGATGGAGGAGGACCACGGGCGCAACCCCGAGGTCTTCGACGACCTGCTCCGCATCGACCACGGCACCGCCCTGATCGGCCGCCTCGCCGACTCCATCGCGGTGCTCGGCGGTGGCCGTCCCGGACGCCAGTGGCCCAAGCCCGTACCGCTGTTCAGCGTGCTGCGCGGCGCGATGTCCCGGATCCTGGAGTACCGCCGCATCGAGCTCCACTCGATCGCGGAGGTGGCCATCAACGGCGTCTCCGTCGAGCCGCTCATCCACGCCTGCGCCGAACTCCTCGACAACGCCACGCGCTACTCGCCCCCGCAGACCAAGGTGCACGTCACCGCCGTGGAGGTGCAGACCGGCATCGCCATCGAGATCGAGGACGGCGGCGTCAGCCTCAGCGAGGAGGCCCGCGGCCGGGCGGAGAACATGCTCCGGATGGCCCAGGCCGGCATCGACCTGAACGACCTCGGGGAGACCCCGCGCCTCGGCATGGCCGTCGTCGGACGCCTCTCCCAGATGTACAACATGCAGATCTCGCTCCGGCAGTCCGCGTACGGCGGCGTCCGCGCCGTCCTCGTCGTGCCGCGCGACATGCTCACCACCGGGGACGCCCCCGGACTCGCCCACGGCATCGGTGCCGCCGCCGTACCCCGCATGGACACCGGCGGCGTCGAGGGACCCGCCCGCAAGCCCAAGAAGCGCCGCCCGACCACCGGACCCCGCGTCCCCGCACCGCTGGACGCAGCCATGGAGGACGACGCCCCCGAGGTCACCGAGTGGGCGCCCAACGGGCTCCCGCAGCGCCGCAGCCGCGTCAAGGTCTCGTTCAGCCAGCGGGTCGCCGAGGCCAGGGCCGCGGAGGCCGCGGCCGAGGCGGCCAGGGCCTCGGCGCCCGCCTGGGCACCCGAGCCCGCCCCGGAGAAGAAGGAGCCCGAACCGGGCCTGTGGGTCGAGGCGTTCATGAACGGACTCAAGGGCGGTGACCCCGACCAGGCCGCCGCGGCCACGACCAACCAGCCGGCCCGTGTCGAGGCCGACGACGAGGGGGACCTCAAGTGATCCAGCAGCGAGCCAACTTCGACTGGATGCTCAAGGAGCTCTCCGACGGCGTCCCGGGCACCCAGCAGATCGTGGTGCTCTCCGCCGACGGCCTGCGCATCGCCCGCTACGGCGGCGACCCGGACGCCGCCGACCGCCTGGCCGCGGCCTGCGCGGGGCTCCAGAGCCTGGCCGGAGCCGTCGCCGGGGAGATCCCCGACAGCGACGGCCGGATGCGCATGGTCATCATCGAGATCGACGGCGGCTACTTCTACCTCATGTCGGCCGGAGCCAACGCCTATCTCGCGGTACTGGCCGACCAGACCGTGGACGCCGGGCTGATGAGCAACCGCATGCGTGACCTCGTCGTACGGATCGGAGCACATCTGACGAGTCCGCCCAGGCGCAACGGGCAGACCGTATGACTCCTCCGCAACGCCGGCGGCGCCACCCCAAGGAAGAGCCTCCGGAGCCCGTCAAAGCGGCCCAGGACGAGAAGATCCCGGAGCGGCTGTACGTGCTCACGGGCGGTGGCGAGGGCGGTGAGCGGGCCGCGCTCGACCTGGTGACGCTCATCGTGGCGAACGCCGACGCGCCCCCGCCCAACTCCCAGCCCGAACAGTCGGCGCTGCTCCGGCTCTGCACGGCCCCCCTGTCCGTGGCCGAGATCTCGGCCTATCTGAATCTGCCGTTCAGCGTGGTGACCGTCCTGCTCACCGAGCTGCTGGCGGCCGAACTGGTACAGGCGCGCGCCCCGATCGTCCGTTCGGCGCTCCCCGACCGTTCCCTCCTCGAAGCGGTGATGCATGGACTTCAAAAGCTCTGACACCATCACGGGCCCTCGCACCGAGGACCATCTGCCGCACACGGCGCAGGCCGCCGTGAAGGTCGTGATCGTGGGCGGCTTCGGAGTCGGCAAGACGACCATGGTGGGCTCCGTCAGCGAGATCAGGCCGCTGACCACCGAGGAGACCATGACGCAGGCCGGCATCGGAGTCGACGACAACTACGGCTCGGAGACCAAGACGGCCACCACCGTCGCCATGGACTTCGGGCGCATCAGCATCACGGAACAACTGGTGCTGTACCTGTTCGGCACGCCCGGCCAGGAACGCTTCTGGTTCCTGTGGAACGGCCTGTTCGAGGGCGCCCTCGGCGCGGTCGTGCTGGTCGACACCCGGCGGCTGGAGGTCAGCTTCGACGTCATCGGCCGCCTGGAGGAGCGAGGCGTGCCGTTCGTCATCGCCATAAACGACTTCCCGGACGCGCCGCGCTACCCCGTCGACGACCTGCGGACGGCGCTCGACCTGTCCGAGGAGATCCCCATCGTGAAGTGCGACGCCCGGCGCCGCGCCTCCAGCCGCGACGTCCTGATGACGCTGATGCGCTTCCTGCACTCGCTGACGATGACGTCGACGTCCGTGTAGCCGCCTTGCGCCCGCATCCGCCAACCCCCCTGACAACAGCCCCACTTCAGCCTCGGAGCCACCACCGTGACGTCTGAATCCCACTCCCTTACCGGTATGGACGACCCCGCTCTCGGCCCGCCGCCCGGCTGCCCCGCCCACGGAACGGGCCCCGGCGGACTGCGCCGGCTGTACGGCCCCGAGGCGGAGGACCTGTCGGCGCTGTACGAGAAGCTTCGCGCCGAGCACGGCGCGGTGGCACCCGCGTTGCTGCACAACGACGTGCCCATCTGGGTGGTGCTCGGCCACAGCGAGAACCTGCACATGGTGCGCACCCCCTCGCAGTACGCGCGCGACAGCCGCCTGTGGACCGCCGTCCGGAACGGCACGGCGGGCCCCGACCACCCGCTCGCCCCGCACATCACCTGGCAGCCGATCTGCTCCCACGTCGAGGGCGACGAACACCTGCGGCTGCGCGGCGCGGTCACCGGCGCCATGTCGACCATCGACCACCGCGGCATCCGCCGTACCATCAACCGCTCGACCCAGCAGCTCGTCAACGAGTTCTGCGAGCGCGGCAGCGCCGACCTGGTCAGCCAGTTCGCCGAGCACCTCCCGATGGCCGTGATGTGCGACATCCTCGGCATGCCGGAGGAGTACAACGAGCGCATGGTGCAGGCCGCCCGCGACATGCTCAAGGGCACCGAGACGGCCATCGCGAGCAACGAGTACGTCATGGGCGCGCTGACGCGGCTCACCGCGCGCCGCCGGGCCAGGCCCGAGGAGGACTTCGCCAGCCACCTCATCAACCACCCGGCGCGCCTCAGCGACGACGAGATCGGCCAGCACCTGCGTCTCGTCCTCATCGCCGCCTACGAGGCCACGGCGAACCTCATCGCGAACGTGCTGCGCATGGTCCTCACCGACCCGCGTTTCCGCGCGCAGCTCAGCGGCGGCCAGATGACGGTGCCCGAGGCGGTCGAGCAGTCCCTGTGGGACGAGCCGCCGTTCAGCACGGTGTTCGCCTACTTCGCCAAGCAGGAGACGGAACTGGGCGGCCAGCGCATCCGCAAGGGCGACGGACTGCTCTTCGGTATCGCCCCCGGCAACGTCGATCCCCACGTGCGCCCCGACCTCTCGGCGAACATGCAGGGCAACCGCTCCCACCTCGCGTTCGGCGGCGGGCCACACGAGTGCCCGGGTCAGGACATCGGCCGTGCCATCGCCGACACCGGCGTCGACGCGCTGCTGATGCGGTTGCCGGACGTGCAACTGGCGTGCGAGGAGCACGAGTTGCGCTGGACGTCCGCGATCTCCTCGCGGCACCTGGTGGAACTCCCGGTGCGGTTCGAGCCCAAGGCGCAGCAGGACGTGCAGCAGCGTCCCGCCGCGCATCCGGTGCCGGCGCCCCGGCCGGGCTGGCACGTCACGACCGCGCCGCCGCAGCCGCAGCAGGAGGCGCCCGCCCCCGTACCCGAGGCGGCGCCGACCGCGCGGCCGGAGCAGCGGGACCCGGCGCACCAGCTCGGCGCCTGGCAGCGGTTCCTGCGCTGGTGGCGCGGCTACTGAGCCCAGTCGTCGGGGGTGGACCAGGCGCCGAGCACCCGGTCGCTGGTGAACCGGTGATCGTGGCCCGTGACCGGATCGGTGAACTCCAGCGCCCGCGCCAGTAGTTGGAGCGGGCGCCGGAAGTCCCCGGCCGGGACGGGACCGGTCACCACCGGATAGAGCGGGTCGCCGAGGATCGGCACACCCGACGAGCTCATGTGCAGGCGCAGCTGATGGGTCTGCCCGGTGCGGGGGAGGAGCCGGTAGCGGCCGAGACCGGAGCGGTGCTCCAGCAGCTCGATCCGGCTCTCGGCGTTCGGCTCGCCCTCGACCTCGCGGGCGGCGAGCACACCGCGTTCCTTGACGATCCGGCTGCGGACGGTGCGCGGCAGTTCCAGGCCGGGGGAGTACGGGGCCACCGCCTCGTACTCCTTGCTGACCAGCCGGTCGCGGAAGAGCGTCTGGTAGGCGCCGCGCTCCTCGGGGCGCACGGTGAAGAGCACCAGGCCGGCCGTCAGCCGGTCCAGGCGGTGTGCGGCACCGAGCGCGGGGATGCCCAGGTCCCGCCGCAGCCGGGCCAGGACGGTCTCGGCGACGTGGCTGCCGCGCGGGGTGGTGGCGAGGAAGTGAGGTTTGTCGGCCACCACGATGTGCTCGTCCCGGTGGACGACCTCGACGGCGAACGGCACCGGCTCCTCGTCGGGGAGGTCGCGGTGGAACCACACGAACATCCCCGGCACATAGGCGGTGTCGGGGCGCAGGGGCCGCCCGTCCGCCCCGACGATCAGCCCGTCGCCGAGCATCGCGTCGATCACCCCGTCCCCGGCCGCGAGCCGCTCCACCAGGTGCTCGCGCACGGTGGCCCAGCCGCCGCCCTGGGGAAGCCTGATCCGCACGGGGTCCACCCCCGCGCGCTGCGGCAGGGGGGAGGGCGGGATCCGGGGCTTGCGTCTCATCGCGGTCAATCGTACGAGGCGGCGCGGACGCCGCCCCCGACGGACGTGAGCCTCAGGGGCCCCGGGGTCCGAGCCGGGCCCCGGGGTCCGAGGCGAGGGACTCGGTGTGCTCCGGCCGGCCGATGCCGTACCGGGGGACCGGGACGCGTGCCGGGTCCCGGTGTCCGAAGCGGGGGACCCGGTGTCCTTCGCCCGACCGATGCCGTGCCCGGGGACCGGGACGAGTGCCGTGCCCGGAGACCGGGACGAGCGCCGGGGCCGGTGTCCCGCCCCGCGGTCGGGTCAGGAGGAGGCCCCCTCCTGCTCCGCCTCCACCCGCGCGTTCCACTCCCGCTTCGATGCCTGCCAGCCGTCCTCGTTGTGGCCGAGCCGCCAGTACCCGGAGATGGACAGGTCCTCGCGCGGGATCTCCAGCTCGACGCGCAGCAGCCGGCGCAGCTCCTTCACGAAGCCCGCCTCACCGTGCACGAAGGCATGGAGGCGGCCCTGCGGGAACTCCAGGGCGCGCACAGCCTCCACCAGGGCCGCGCCGACCGGCCGGTCACCGCGGTGCAGCCAGACGATCTCCGCGTCCGAGTCGATCTTCTGCTCCTCCTCGGGGCCGGAGACCTCCACGAAGGCCCGGACCTCGGCCCCGTCGGCCAGGGACTCCAGCGCGGCCGCGATGGCGGGCAGCGCGCTCTCGTCGCCGGCCAGCAGGTGCCAGTCGGCGCTCGCGTCCGGGGCGTAGGCACCGCCGGGGCCCAGGAACCGTACCGGTTCACCGGGTTGGACGCGCAGCGCCCAGGGGCCGGCCAGCCCCTCGTCGCCGTGCACCACGAAGTCGAGGGTCAGCTCGCGCTGTTCGGCGTTCCAGTGGCGCACCGTGTACGTCCGGGTGACGGGCCACTGTTCGCGCGGGAACTCCGCGCGGATCCGCTCGATGTCGAACGGCTCGGGGTAGGTGACGCCCTCGGCCCCGAAGAGGAGCTTCACGTAGTGGTCGGTGCAACTGCCGACGGTGAAGTCGGCGAGGCCGTCGCCGCCGAGCACGACCCGCTGCATGTGCGGGGTCAGGCGCTCGGTCCGCACGACACGCGCGGAGTGGGGTTTTGGGGTCCTGCGTGCCGGACGCTCTGCCATGACGGCCTCCCAGTCGGTGCTTAGGCTTACCTAAGTTAGCATCTGCCCCCAGTTAACACCTCACTCCTGAAGTGTCGCGAGCAGCCGCTGCAGGGATCCACCCAGACTCCAGCGCGAGGCCAGCGCCGCCACAGCGGACGGATCGCGCGGCGCGTGCGGCAGCGCGGTGTCGACGTCCGGCAGGGGGACGTCCCCGGCGACCCGCACGACCTTGGGCGCCACCTCCACGTAGGGCCGCGCCTCGTCCAGGCGGCGGCGCTGCGACGGCGTCAGCCGGGACTTCGGGTCGTCGACCGCGGCCATGATGCCGGCCAGGTCCCCGAACTCGGCGAGCAGCTTCGCGGCCGTCTTCTCCCCGATGCCGGGGACGCCCGGCAGCCCGTCGCTGGGGTCGCCGCGCAGCAGCGCCAGATCCACGTACCCGGCGCCGTCGACCCCGTACTTCTCGCGCAGCCACGCCTCGTCGGTGAGCTGGAGCGAGGCGACGCCCTTGAGCGGGTACAGGACGCGGATCCCCCGCTCGTCGTCGACCAGTTGGTACAGGTCGCGGTCGCCGGTGACGATGTCGACCGGGCCCGTGGCGCGCCCGGCGAAGGTGCCGATCACGTCGTCCGCCTCGTACCCCTCGACGCCCACGCGGGCGATGCCGAGCGCGTCGAGCACGGCCTCGATGACGGGCACCTGCGGCGACAGGGTGTCCGGCACCTCCTCCTCGTCCGGGCCGAGCGCGCGCTCCTCGGCCACGCGGTGCGCCTTGTAGGAGGGGATGAGGTCGACCCGCCACTGGGGGCGCCAGTCGGCGTCCATGCAGGCCACGAGGTCGTCCGGCCGGTGGTCCTTGACCAGGCGGTCGATGAAATCGAGGAGTCCGCGCACGGCGTTCACCGGGGTGCCGTCCGGTGCCTTCACCGAGTCGGGGACCCCGAAGTAGGCCCGGAAGTACAGGGAGGCGGTGTCGAGCAGCATCAGGCGTCTGGTCACCCTCCGCATCATGCCGTACGCCACCGACAGTCACCGGCCGTGCGGAGCCCGGTGTCCGGCGGGCGCCCTACACGGGAAACGTGTACGCCCTGTGAACTGAACCACTCCGGCGTTTGGTCCGCATAAGCAAGGGCAGGTGCCGGGCCGGAGCGAAGCCGGTCGTATGTTCAACAACTGCTGACGAATGCCATCCGGTCGAGCGGACGGAATCCGCCTCGCTCCACGGCCCGCCGGCGGGGGAGGCGGGCCGTCGTGGTTCGACATGAGAGGCGCCCGTGGCATCCAGGCTAGAAGCGGAACATCTGTACAAGGTGTTCGGCAGACGACCCGAAGACGCGGTGGAACGGCTCCGTTCGGGAGCCGACCGCGAGGAACTGCGTGAGGACGGCGCCACCGCCGCCGTCATCGACGCCTCGTTCACGGTGGAACCGGGCCAGATCTTCGTGGTCATGGGCCTGTCCGGGTCGGGCAAGTCCACGCTGCTGCGCATGCTCAACGGGTTGCTGGAGCCGACCTCCGGACACGTGCGCTTCGACGGCCAGGACCTGACGGGGCTGAGCCCGCGGGCCCTGCGCGAGGTCCGTTCGAAGAAGATCAGCATGGTCTTCCAGCACTTCGCGCTCTTCCCGCACCGCAGCGTCCGCGAGAACGCCGCCTACGGCCTGGAGGTCCAGGGCGTGCCGGGCGCCGAACGCAGGGAGCGCGCCGCGCAGGCGCTCGAGATGGTCGGCCTCGCCGGCTGGGAGGACTCCTGGCCCGACGAGCTGTCCGGCGGCATGCAGCAGCGTGTGGGTCTGGCCCGCGCGCTCGCCACCGACGCCGATCTGCTGCTGATGGACGAGTCCTTCAGCGCGCTCGACCCGCTGATCCGGCGTGACATGCAGGACCAGCTGACCGAACTGCAGAAGAAGCTCAAGAAGACCATCGTCTTCATCACGCACGACCTCAACGAGGCCATGCGACTGGGCGACCGGATCGCCGTGATGCGCGACGGCCGCATCGTCCAGACCGGCACCGCCGAGGACATCCTGGTGCGCCCCGCGAACGACTACGTCGCCTCCTTCACCCAGGACGTCGACCGCTCCCGGGTGCTCACCGCGGAATCGGTGATGGACACGGACGTACGCGGCGACGAGGCGGACTGCTCCTGCGAGACCGCCACGCCCGACACCTCGTTCACCGAGCTGTGCGCGATCAGCGCCCGGCTGTCGCACCCGGTCGCGGTGCTCGACGGCGAGCGCGGACTGGTCGGGGTCGTGCCCCGGCAGCGGCTCGTCGGCTTCCTCGGCGACCAGCAGGGTGAGCCCGCGTCCTGCGGCGCCCCGGGCGGCACCGGCGTCCAGGTGGTGACGGCCGGTGCCTAGGATCCCCTTCGGCGACTGGGTCAACGACGCGGTCGACTGGCTGCTGAACCACATGTCGTGGCTGTTCGACTTCCTCAAGACCGTCTTCCTGGGCGCCTTCGACGGCATCGACGCCGTCCTCCAGGCCCCCGAACCGCTGCTCCTCGCCGGCATCTTCGCCGTGATCGCCTTCTGGCTGCGCGGGACCTCCGCCGGTGTCCTCACCTTCGTGGGCTTCGCCTTCATCGACTCCCTCGAACTGTGGGAGGACGCGATGGTGACGCTGTCGCTCGTCCTCGTGGCGACGCTCATCGCGCTGGTGATCTCCGTGCCCGTGGGTATCTGGGCGGCGCGTTCCGACCGGGTCAGCGGACTGGTCCGGCCGGTCCTCGACTTCATGCAGACGCTGCCCGCGATGATCTACCTCATCCCGGCGATCCTCTTCTTCGGCACCGGCGCCCCCGCGGGCATCGTGGCCACCCTGATCTTCGCGCTGGCACCCGGCGTGCGGATGACGGAGCTCGGCATCCGCCAGGTCGACAAGGAACTGGTCGAGGCCGCCGACGCGTTCGGCACCACACCCGGCAACACCCTGCTGCGCATCCAGCTGCCCCTGGCGCTGCCCACCGTCATGGCCGGCGTCAACCAGGTCATCATGCTGGGCCTGTCCATGGCCGCCATCGCCGGCATGGTCGGCACCGGCGGTCTCGGCGGCGACGTCAACGAGGCCATCGGCCAGCTGAACGTGGGCCTCGGCTCCGAGGCCGGTGTCGCCATCGTCATCCTCGCCATCTACCTGGACCGCATGACGAGCGCCCTGGGCACCCAGGTCTCGCCGCTCGGCCGCCGCGCCGCCGCCAAGCTGCGCGCCGCGCGAGGACTCACCGTCTGGTCCTACCGCCCGCGCCCGGCCGTCGCCGTCGTCGGTATGGTCGTGCTCGCGCTGGTCGCGGGCGGCATGGGCGTCTTCGGCGGGTCCGGGGACAGCACCACCGCCGCCTCCGACGGCAAGAACGTCGGGCAGGGCAAGAAGATCACCATCGGCTACATCCCCTGGGACGAGGGCGTCGCCTCCACCTTCCTGTGGAAGGAGATCCTGGAGAAGCGCGGGTACGACGTCGACACCAAGCAGTTCGACGCGGGACCGCTCTACACCTCCCTCGCGCAGGGCGACATCGACTTCCAGACCGACTCCTGGCTGCCGACCACGCACGCGGAGTACTGGAAGAAGTACGGGAAGCAGCTCGACGACCTGGGCTCCTGGTACGGCCCGACGTCGCTGGAGCTGAGCGTGCCCGCGTACATGAAGGACGTCGACTCGCTGGCCGACCTCAAGGGCCGGGCGGACGAGTTCGGCGGCAAGATCACCGGCATCGAGTCCAGCGCCGGGATGATGGGCCTGCTCAAGAGCAAGGTGCTCAAGGAGTACGGGCTCGACAAGGAGTACAAGGTCGTCGACAGCTCCACGCCGGCGATGCTGGCCGAGCTGAAGCGCGCCTACGCCAAGAAGAAGCCGGTCGTCGTCACCCTGTGGTCGCCGCACTGGGCGTACAGCGACTACCGGCTGAAGAAGCTCAAGGACCCCGAGGGCGCCTGGGGCAAGGGCGACGGGGTGCACACCCTCGCGCGCAAGGGCTTCGCCCAGGACGACCCGGTCGTCGCCAAGTGGCTCAAGAACTTCCGGATGACCGAGAAGCAGCTCACCGGTCTCGAGGCGGAGATCAACAAGGCGGGCAAGGGCAGGCAGCAGGACGCCGTCCGCGCCTGGCTGAAGCGGAACCCCGGTGTCGTCGACAAGCTGGCCCCGGTCAAGAGCGCGTCCGACGCCCCGGCCGAGGCGAAGCGCGCGGTCAACGTCGCCTGGTTCCCCTGGGACGAGGACGTCGCCGTCACCTACCTCTGGAAGAACGTCCTGGCCCGGCGCGGCTACACGCTGAACCTCAAGCAGATGGACGTCGGCCCGGTCTACACCGGCCTCGCGAGCGGTGACCTGGACGTCAACTTCGACGCGTGGCTGCCCTACGCGCAGAAGAACTACTGGGACAAGCACAAGGACGACCTGAAGGACCTGGGCACCTGGTACGAGCCCACGTCGCTGGAGGTCGCCGTGCCCTCCTACGTCAAGGGCGTGAAGTCCCTGGAGGACCTCAAGGGCAAGGCGGGCACCTTCGACGGGAAGATCATCGGCATCGAGCCGGGCACCGGCGAGATGAACCTCCTCAAGAAGAAGGTCCTGCCCGGCTACGGCCTGGACAAGGAGTACAAGGTCGTCGACGGCTCCACGCCCGCGATGCTGGCCGAGCTGAAGCGCGCGTACGCCAAGAAGGAGCCCGTCGCCGTCGTCCTGTGGTCCCCGCACTGGGCCTACAGCGAGTACGGCCTCACCAAGCTGAAGGACGACAAGAAGCTCTTCGGCGAGGGCAACACGATCCGCACCATCTCCAGCGAGAAGTTCCCCGCGCGGTATCCGCAGCTCACGAAGTGGATCAAGGACTTCAGGATGAGCGAGGACGAACTCGGCAGCCTGGAGGCGGAGATCAAGGACCGCGGCCAGGGGCACGAGGAGGATGCCGTCGCCGCGTGGCTGAAGGAGCACCCGGACATGGTGGAGCGGATGGCGCCGCAGTAGTCGCGAGCTCCGCGCCCGGCTCCGGCCGGTGGTGAGGGGTGGGTTTCGCCGCACGGTCCCGTGCGTGTGGCGAAGCCCACCCCTCACGGCGTTCCCGGGGCGCGGGAGTCTCCGTACGCTCGACTCCGCCCGTACGCCCGCCCCTGTGAGAAGCCCGCCGTGACCGCACGTCCGCCCAGGTCCGCGCCGCTCGCCGCCCTCCTCGCGGTACCGGCGGCCGTCGTGCTGCTGCTCGGCCCGCTGCCCCACACCGGCGCGCGGGCCGTGTCCGGGGCGGCCTCACGGTTCGTGGAACTGGCCGGGGACGTGCGCGACTCGGACGGCCACACCTACGGCACCCGGGACGGCACGGGCCGCACGATGGACGCCGCGCAGATCGTGCAGGCACCCGGCGGCGGATACCTCGCCGTCTACCACACCGCCCTCGCCGACGGCCGGTTCCACGCGGCGCTCGCCACCTCGGCCGACCTGCGCACCTGGACCCGCCGGCACGACTTCGGCGCCGGGACGAGCCAGCCCCCCTCGCTCCCGACGACCGTGGCGGCTACGTCCTCGCCTACGAAAAAGATCCGGACAACCACATAGCGGTACGCGGCTACCGGACCCGAGCGGCGCTGCCGGCCGGTGACTTCGACCGGTCGTTCGACGCGCCGCGCACCCTGTCCCGCTGCGCCGAGGGCACGCCGGACGTCACCTCGGTGCGCGGCGGCACGGGCCGGCTGACCGGCCACTACCGCGCGGCGTGCGACACCGACCGTCAACTGAGCGCCGTGCTCACGGACTTCACCTCCTGGCGGGCCCGTCCCGACCAGCGGCTCGACCGCGCCCTGGAGTCCTGGGGGACCGGCGGCAACATAGGGGACCGCTCCCGGTTCCGGCTCGACGGCGCCGTCCTCGTCCTGATCGAGGGCCAGCGCCACCGCGGTGACTTCGGGAGCTGGCGGACGTACGCCTACGATCCCGCCACCGGACGGGCCGGCCGGCTCAGCCCGCGCACCCACGGCGGCAGCCGCGCCTTCGCCAACCCCTCGGCGACCCTGCTCACAGGTCCGAGGGGCCGCCCGGCGCTGCTGGTCAGCGTTTTCGTCCCTCAGGAGGGGGCGGCGCCGGGTGAGTCGGGACAGCTCCTCTATTGGCGCGAACTGTGACCCCGGGCGTCCCCCGGCATGACGGCGATGTGACGGCCGCGTGAAACGGTTTGCCGAACATGCGTAGGGTGCAGACAACTCATCAGAAGCAGCACGGTGAGAATCGGCCGGAAGCGGTGGACCGACGAGCGTAGGAGGGAGCCGGAGCTATGGGCGACCACAAAGAACAGCCCCTGCGGGTGGGCGCGGCCGTCCGGCGGCGGCGCCGGGCACTGGAGCTCACCCTCGCCGTCGTGGCCGAGCGCAGCGGCCTGTCGGTGCCCTTCCTCAGCCAGGTCGAGAACGAGCGGGCCAGGCCCAGCAGGCGCAGCCTGGAGCGGGTGGCCGGCGCCCTGGACACCACCGCGGGTGAACTGCTCGCCGCCGCCGACCCGGCGTGCAGTGTCGACGTCGTGCGCGCCGACGGTGCCGAACTCACTCCCGAAGCCCATGTGCGCCCCCTGGTGCGCGGTCACCACCAGTTGCACGCCACGGAGTTCACCGGCGACCACGACGCGGGCCGCGAACTCCAGCATCGCAACGACCAGTTGATGTACGTCGCGGACGGGGCCGTGGAGGTCGAGGCGGAGGGGCGGGCGCACCGTCTCGGACGCGGCGACACCCTGTACCTGACGGGCGGCGTGCGGCACCGGTGGCGGGCGACCGTGCCGGACACGCGGGTCGTCGTCGTGGCCGTCGCCGACCACATCGACCCGCTGGAGGACCGGCACGCCTTCGGCGGCCGTTGACCCGGCCCGTCCGTCCGTTCTTCCGCCGTCCGCGGAACCCTGTGAGGAGACGCCTGTCATGACCGGGTCCCGGGGCGCGGTGACCCGCGTGGTCTCGCTCGTGCCCTCGCTCACGGAGGCCGTCGCCGAGACGCTGCCCGGCGCCCTCGTCGGCGCCACCGACTGGTGCACGCACCCGGCGGGCCTCGACGTCGCCCGGATCGGGGGCACCAAGAACCCCGACGTCGACGCGGTCCGCCGGCTCGCCCCCGACCTGGTCGTCGCCAACGAGGAGGAGAACCGCGAGCCCGACCTCGCCGCCCTGCGCGCCGCCGGAGTCGAGGTCCTGGTCACCGAGGTACGCGACGTGCCCGGCGCCTTCCGTGAACTGGACCGCGTGCTGCGGGCCTGCGGGGCGAAGGGGCGCCCGCGATGGCTCGACCAGGCGGAGGCGGCGTGGTCGGAGCCGGACCTGCCCGGGCCGCTCGCCTCGTCCGGCGGCCCGGCACGCCGTACGACGGCCGTCGTGCCCGTCTGGCGGCGACCCTGGATGGTGCTGGGCCGGGACACCTTCGCCGGGGACGTGCTGGCCCGGCTGGGCGTGGACCACCTGTACGCGGCGCACGCGGAGCGCTATCCGCGTGTCCCTCTGGAGGAGCTGCGGGAGGCGGACCCCGACCTCGTGGTGCTGCCGGACGAGCCCTACCGCTTCACGGCCGAGGACGGGCCCGAGGCGTTCGCGGGGACGCCCTGCGCGCTCGTCAGCGGGCGCCATCTCACCTGGTACGGGCCCTCGCTGGCCGAGGCCCCGCGGGTCATCGGCGAGGCGCTGCGAGCAGCTCGCCGCTGACCAGCCCGCGGCCCGTCCGGACGGCCGCCACCGCCCAGGCCGCCACGAGCAGCGCGTACAGGGCGACGGCGAGGGCGTCGAACGCGACCAGCCCGGTGCGCCGGGCGAGCCCCTCGGCGCCCGTGACGCACGTCCCCACCGGGAAGGTGAACGCCCACCAGGTCATGGTGAACCGCATGCCCCGGCGCCGCGCCCGCAGCACCATCGCGCCGGCCAGGCACAGCCAGAGCAGGGCGAAGCCCATGACCGGGACGCCGTACAGCACCGCGAGGACCCCGAGGCCCCGCTCGTACGGGACGGGGACGGCACCGGGGGCGTACCGGGCGAACTTGTCGGCGGCGGTCGTGGACTGGCCGAGCGGGCCGAGGACCAGGAACAGGGTCGGGGTCAGGGCGAGCGGGAGCGGCCCGGCGGACAGCAGGCGGGCGAAGACCAGCGGGAGCAGCAGGGCGGTGGCCAGCAGGCTCAGGCCGAACATCGCGACGCAGGCGAACAGGAGGCTCTCCCGGGCCTGCCCGGGCGGCAGGTGGGGCACGAGGAGCGGGCCCGCGGCGGCAGACACCATCGGCGCGACGACGGGCAGCAGCCACACCGGTGTGGCCGTGCCGGGGGCGGCCCGGTGCCGGGTCACCATCAGGTACGGCACCGCCACGGCCGCGGCCAGACCGACGGCCGTACCGGCGGTGAACAGCACGGCGTCCAGGGCGAGCGCCGCGCCGGTGCCGATCCAGTCCTCGCCGACGACGAGCGCGCCGCCGCCCACCGCGACCAGGGCCATCGCCAGGCAGCCGTAGAACGGCGCCATCGCGGGGTCGAGGAGGTGCGCGCGAGCCTGGTCGCGGTGGTGGACCCAGTGCAGGGCCCGGGCGCCGAGCAGGACGGCGAGCGCGATCAGCGAGAGCGCCCAGACACCCGTGCAGGCGGTCCGCAGTCCGGGGACGTCCCCGGGGAGCCCCGCGCCCGCCGTGGCCACGATCGCCGTCCCCATCACGCACGCGTACCAGTTCGGCCCGAGGTGCCGGACGGCGACCGCCCGCGGGCGGCGGGACTCGGCGGCGGGGAGGAGCGCGAGGGGCTGGGCTGCGGTGACCATGGGTCCACGGTGCCGCCGGGACCGGCCCCCCACCAGGGACTATGCGTCTATGAGGGCATAAGCTGGGTTTATGGGCGAGGAGCGTGGGCGTGGTGGAGATGGCTGAGGAGCCGCAGCCGGCGGGCGGGACGGCGCAAGCGGCCGGCATCGCGCACCGGGTGCCCGACCTCGGCGCGCTGGAGCTGCTGCTGGCCGTGGCGCGGCTGGGCAGCCTCGGGCGGGCCGCCCGTGAGGTGGGCATCACGCAGCCGGCCGCCAGCAGCCGGATCCGATCCATGGAGCGGCAGCTCGGCGTCGCCCTGGTGGACCGCTCGCCGCGCGGCTCGCGCCTGACCGACGCCGGGGTGCTGGTCACCGACTGGGCGCGGCGGATCGTCGAGGCGGCGGAGGCGTTCGACGCGGGCGCGCAGGCGCTGCGGGGCCGGCGTGACTCGCGGCTGCGGGTGGCGGCGAGCATGACGATCGCCGAGTACCTGCTGCCGGGCTGGCTGATCGCGCTGCGCGCCCAGCGTCCGGACACGGCGGTGTCGCTGCTCGCGGGCAACTCGGCGGCGGTCGCCGAACGGCTGCTGGCCGACGAGGCCGACCTCGGGTTCGTGGAGGGGCTGGCGGCTCCGGCCGGGCTGGACTCGGTGGTCATCGCGCACGACGACCTCATCGTGGTGGTCGCGCCGAGCCATCCCTGGGCGCGGCGGCGTGCCCCGCTCGCGGCGTCGGAGCTGGCGGCGACGCCTCTCATCCTCCGTGAGAAGGGCTCGGGCACCCGCCAGGTCCTCGACGCGGCGCTGGGCGGGCTGGCCCTGCCGCTGCTCGAACTGTCCTCGACCACGGCGGTCAAGGCGGCGGCGGTGAGCGGCGCGGGCCCGGCTGTGCTGAGCGAACTCGCCCTCGGCGAGGAGCTGTCCTCCCACCGCCTGGTCGGCATCCCGCTGGCCGACGTGCGGCTGCACCGGTCGCTGCGCGCGGTCTGGCCCACGGGCCACCGCCCGACGGGCCCGGCGAGGGACCTGCTGACCCTGACCCGGAGCCGCGCCTAGGGGGTCTCCGGAGCCCCGCCGCCCAAGGACCGCCGAGCGGCGTCCCCGGCCCCACGAAGCTCCCGTCGGACCGGCTGCCGGTGGCCCCGGGGGCGGCGTCGTGCTCGCCGCGCCGGTGCTCGCCGCCGTCCGGGCCGTGGCGCACGGGGCGCGCTGGCGGCAGGGCGAGCGGACGCGCCTGACGGGCCGCGTCCGCCGCAGCACGGAAACGGCCGTGGCGTCCTTCCTCGTCAGGGGTGGCGCCACCGGCCGTCTCGGGCGTCGCGGACGGTCCGGCTCGGCGCCCGTCGCTCACGCGGACGCGGCCCGCACCAGGGCCCGCATCACGCGGGGGTCCTCGCCCATCTCCGGGTGCCACTGCACCCCGAGCGCCCAGGAACCGCCGGGGAGTTCGACCGCCTCGATCGTCCCGTCGTCCGCGTGGGCCGAGGCGATCAGGCCCTCGGCGAGGCGCTCCACCGCCTGGTGGTGGTAGGCCGGTACGGAAGCGGGCTCGGGTACGGCGTCCGCGTAGCGCGTCCCGGGCACGGGCCGCACCTCGTGCTCCCCGAAGACGCCGACGTCCTTCACGTGCCCTTCCAGGTGCTGCACGAGGGTGCCGCCGAGGGCGACGTTCAGCAGCTGCATCCCCCGGCAGATCCCCAGCAAAGGGGTCCCGGACGCCAACGCGGCCTCGATCAGGGCGAGTTCCCAGGCGTCCCGGGCAGGCGCGGGCGGCCCCGTGAGCGGGGAGCGCTCGGCGCCGTAGCGCGCGGGGTCGACGTCCGGGCCGCCCGCCACGACCACCCCGTCCAGACGGGCGACGGTCTGCGCGGCGTAGGCCGGATCGTCCGGCGGCAGCATGACGGCGAGCCCGCCCGCCTGCCGCACCAGACGCGGATAGCCGTCCGGCAGCAGTACGGCGTCGAGCGTCCACACGCCCCAGCGCACGCCGGTCTCGTAGTACGTACTCACGCCGATCAGCGGTCTGCCCACGCTGCTCTCCTCGTGCCGTGGTGCGGCGGGGCCTTCCCGCGCGGAGGGGACGCATGCTCCGGGATTCAATGGAGCACGTTCATACCTTTGCGGGACGGACGGAGGTAAAGCAAGTCCTGGCGGGGTTCCGGTGGATCACGTGAGGAAGCCGCGCAGCAGGGCTGCCGTCCCCGCGCAGTGCTCGCGCATGATCTCCCGGGCCGCGTCCGCGTCCCCGTCCAGCACGGCCTCGACCAGGGCGATGTGCTGGCGCTGCGAGTGCTCAAGGTTGCGCACCAGCAGGGGGATGCAGTCGAGCAGGTCGTTGAGACTCGCCCGTACGGCCGCGTACCGGGCCGTGAGCGAGGGGGAACCGGACAGCTCGGCGAGCGTGAGGTGCAGCAGGGTGTCCAGCCGCCGGTACTCCGCCAGCGGGGCGTCGTGCGTGCCCGCCAGCGCCCCGCGCAGCCGGGCCGCCTGCTCCGCGGTGAGGCCGTGAGTCGCGCACAGCCCGGCCGCGCCCACCTCAAGGACCTCCCGGAAGCGCAGCACGTCCTCGATGTCGACCGCCCGGCTGCGGCGGCGCAGCTCGTCCTCGCCGGCCGCGTCGGCGCGCGCCCGTACGAACGTGCCGCCGTACCGGCCGCGCCTCGACTCGACCAGCCCCTCGTCCTGGAGCACCTTCAGCACCTCGCGCAGCGTCACCCGGCTGATGCCCAGCCGCTCCGCCAGCTCCCGCTCGGCCGGCAGCCGCTCGCCGCCGGGCACCAGGCCGAGCCGGACGACCTGGAGGATCTGTTCGAGCGCCTCCTCGAAGCCGTTGCCCGCCCGCACCGGCCGCAGCACCGGCGTCAGCCGGTCCGCGAACCCCCCCGCGTCACCGCCGGAATCCGTCTGCGGCATCCGGTCGTGCCCCCTTCCCAAGCAATGGTTCTCCGCAATACCTTATGGCTTCCGGCTGACCGAAGGAGGCCCTTCCCGTGGCAGACCGCACACCCCCGCTCGCCGTCGAGGAGCTGCACGCCCTCGTCGCGGGCGGTGAGATCGACACGGTCGTCCTGGCCTTCCCCGACATGCAGGGGCGGCTCCAGGGCAAGCGGTTCGCCGCCCGCTTCTTCCTCGACGAGGTCCTGGAGCACGGCACCGAGGGCTGCAACTACCTGCTCGCCGTCGACACCGAGATGAACACGGTCGAGGGCTACGGCATGTCCTCCTGGGACCGGGGCTACGGCGACTTCGCCATGCACCCGGACCTCGGCACCCTGCGCCGGGTCCCCTGGAACGAGGGAACCGCCCTGCTCATCGCGGACCTCGCCTGGGAGGACGGCTCCCCGGTGGTCGCGGCACCGCGCCAGATCCTGCGCCGCCAGCTGGAGCGGCTGGCCGGACTCGGCTACACGGCCCAGGTCGGCACGGAGCTGGAGTTCATCGTCTTCAAGGACACCTACGAGCAGGCCTGGGACGCGCACTACCGGGGACTGACACCCGCCAACCAGTACAACATCGACTACTCGGTCCTCGGCACCGGCCGCATCGAACCCCTGCTGCGCCGCATCCGCAACGAGATGCAGGCCGCCGGGCTGACCGTCGAGTCCGCCAAGGGCGAGTGCAATCCAGGCCAGCACGAGATCGTCTTCCGGTACGACGAGGCGCTCGTCACCTGCGACCAGCACGCCGTCTACAAGACCGGGGCCAAGGAGATCGCCGCCCAGGAAGGCGTCTCCCTCACCTTCATGGCCAAGTACAACGAGCGCGAGGGCAACTCCTGCCACATCCACCTCTCGCTCGCCGACCAGGACGGCGCCAACGCCATGGCGGGCGACGGGCCCGGCGGGATGTCGCCCCTCATGCGGCACTTCCTCGCCGGCCAGCTCGCCGCGCTCCGGGACTTCTCGCTGCTCTACGCCCCCAACATCAACTCGTACAAGCGGTTCCAGCCCGGCTCCTTCGCGCCGACCGCCGTCGCCTGGGGCCACGACAACCGCACCTGCGCCCTGCGCGTCGTCGGTCACGGCCGCTCGCTGCGCTTCGAGAACCGGCTGCCCGGCGGGGACGTCAACCCGCACCTGGCCGTCGCCGGACTCGTCGCGGCCGGCCTGTACGGCGTCGAGCACGAACTGGAGCTGCCGGAGCCCTGCGCGGGCAACGCGTACGCGGCCGACTACGACCATGTCCCCACCACCCTGCGCGAGGCCGCCGAGCTCTGGGAGAACAGCCCCATCGCCCGCGCCGCCTTCGGCGACGAGGTCGTCGCGCACTACCGCAACATGGCGCGGGTCGAGCTGGACGCCTTCGACGCCGCGGTGACCGACTGGGAGCTGCGCCGCTCCTTCGAACGCATGTGAGGCCCGCCTTGTCCCACACGTCCGACCAGCACGCGGGCCACGGCGCCGGCGACACGCTGAAGGTCCTGAACCCCGCGACCGCCGAGGTCGTCGCCACCGTCCCGGCCGCCACCGCCGAGGACGTCGACGCGGCCGTCGCGCGGGCCACCCGCGCCCAGACCCGCTGGGCGGCCCTAGCGCCGGGCGAACGGGCGCGCCTCCTGCGCCGGTTCGCGGCGGTCGTCGACGGCCGTCTCGAGGAACTGGCCCGGCTGGAGGTCCGCGAGGCCGGTCACGTCATCGGCAACGCCCGCTGGGAGGCGGGCAACGTCCGCGACCTCCTCGACTACGCGGCCGGGGGAGTGGAGCGGCTGACCGGCCGTCAGATCCCGGTGCCCGGCGGCCTGGACGTCACGATCCTCGAACCGCTCGGCGTCGTCGCGGTCATCGCGCCGTGGAACTTCCCGATGCCGATCGCCGCCTGGGGCACGGCTCCCGCGCTCGCGGCGGGCAACGCGGTCGTCCTCAAGCCCGCCGAGACCACCCCCCTCACCGCCCTGCGGCTCGCCGAACTCGCCCTGGAGGCGGGCCTGCCCGAGCATCTCTTCCAGGTCCTCCCCGGCAGGGGCCCGGTCGCGGGCAACGCACTCGTCGAGCACCCGGGCGTCGCCAAGGTCGTCTTCACCGGGTCGACGGCCGTGGGCAAACAGGTGCTGGCCAAGGGAGCCGCCCGCCTCAAGCGCGTCACCCTCGAACTCGGCGGCAAGAGCCCCAACATCGTCTTCGCCGACGCCGACATCGAGGCCGCCGCGGCCGCCGCTCCCATGTCCTTCCTCGACAACTCCGGCCAGGACTGCTGCGCCCGCACCCGCATCCTCGTGCAGCGCTCCGTGTACGACCGGTTCCTCGAACTCCTCGCCCCAGCCGTCGAATCCGTGACCGTCGGCGACCCGGCCGACGAGCAGACCGCGATGGGCCCGCTGATCTCCCGGACGCAGCTGGACCGCGTGCGCTCCTACGTCCCCGCCGACGCCCCCGGCATCCGTGGCAAGGCGCCCGAGGGCCCCGGCTTCTGGTTCCCGCCGACCGTCCTCACCGGCGTGGCCGCGGACGCCCGGGTGGCCGTCGAGGAGGTCTTCGGACCGGTCGCCGTCGTCCTGCCCTTCGAGGACGAGGTCGACGCGGTACGCCTCGCCAACGCCACCGACTACGGCCTGGCGGGCTCCGTCTGGACGCGGGACGTCGGACGGGCGCTGCGCGTCTCGCAGGCCGTCCGCGCCGGCAATCTGTCCGTCAACTCCCACTCCAGCGTCCGCTACTGGACTCCCTTCGGCGGTTTCAAGCAGTCGGGGATCGGCCGTGAACTCGGCCCCGACGCCCTCACCGCCTTCACCGAGACGAAGAACGTCTTCATCAGCACGGAGGGCCCCGCACAGTGACCGCATCGACTGACGCACCCGTCTGCCGCCGTCTCGTCGGCCGTACCGCCGTCGTCACCGGCGCCGGCAGCGGCATCGGACTCGCCACCGCGCGCCGGCTCGCCTCCGAGGGCGCCCACGTCGTCTGCGGCGACGTCGACGAGACCCGCGGCAAGGCGGCCGCCGAGGAGACCGGCGGGATCTTCGTGAAGACCGACGTCACCGACCCCGACGAGGTGGAGGCGCTGTTCCGGGCCGCGTTCGACACCTACGGCTCGGTCGACATCGCCTTCAACAACGCGGGCATCTCCCCGCCGGACGACGACTCCATCCTGGAGACCGGCCTGGAGGCCTGGAAGCGGGTCCAGGAGGTCAACCTCACCTCCGTCTACCTCTGCTGCAAGGCGGCCATCCCCTACATGCGCCGCCAGGGCAAGGGCTCCATCATCAACACGGCGTCCTTCGTGGCCCGGATGGGCGCGGCCACCTCGCAGATCTCCTACACCGCGTCCAAGGGCGGCGTCCTCGCCATGTCCCGCGAACTGGGCGTGCAGTTCGCCCGCGAGGGCATCCGGGTGAACGCCCTGTGCCCAGGCCCGGTCAACACCCCTCTGCTGCAGGAGTTGTTCGCGAAGGACCCGGAGCGGGCCGCGCGCCGGCTCGTGCACATCCCCGTCGGACGCTTCGCCGAGGCGGACGAGATCGCCGCGGCGGTCGCGTTCCTCGCCAGCGACGACTCCTCCTTCGTGAACGCCACCGACTTCCTGGTCGACGGCGGTATCTCGGGCGCGTACGTCACGCCTCTCTGACCGGGCCGCCCGGCCGGTGTACGGTCCACATTCCATGCGATACCGACACGTCCTCGCGTGGACCATGGTCGCGGCCGCCGCGCTGGCGGCAGCGCCCGCCGCCGGCGCGGCACCGGCCGACCCGCGTCCCGCCTGCCCGCAGCTCTCCCGGCACCTGCCCTGGTACGGCGACAACCGCGCCCACCTCCAGCAGGTCGTCGACGAGCGGGGCAGCTGCGCCGGGCGGGGCGGCCACCCCGTCGCCGCCTTCGACTGGGACAACACGGTCACCAAGAACGACGTCACCGACGCCACCATCTCCTGGGCCCTGCGGCACGACCGGATCCTGCGCCCGGAGAGCTGGCACGACACCAGCGCGTGGCTCACCGACGCGGCCGACAGCGCCCTCACCGAGGCCTGCGGCACCGACGTGCCGGTGGGCGCGCCCCTGCCGACCTCCACCCGGCCCCGCTGCACCGACGAGATCCTGGAGATCCGCGAGGGCGGCAGGACCATGAGCGGCGCCGCCGCCTTCGCCGGGCACTGGAACCACCGGCGCACCGTGCCCCAGTACGCCTGGGTGCCCCAGCTGTTCGCCGGGCACACCGTCGCCGAACTCTCCTCGTACGCCCGCAGGGCCCGCGCCGAGGCGCTCGCGGCACCCGTCGGCGCGACCCGCACCCTGGGCACCCACACCGTCCCGGCCTACGTCCGCTACTACGACCAGCAGCGCGACCTGATCCGCACCCTGCGCCGCGCCGGATTCGACGTCTACATCGTCTCCGCCGGCTCCGAACCCGTCACCGAGGTCTGGTCGCGCGGCGTCGGCGTCGACGCTCGGCACACCATCGCCATCCGGTCCGTCCTCGACCGGCACGGGCGGATCACCACCTGGAACCAGGGCTGCGGCGACGTACCGGAGAACCGGGGCGAGGCCATCCCGTACATCGACGGCAAGCGCTGCTGGATCAACCAGGAGATCTACGGCGTCGAGGGCGCCGCGGCCTGGGAGCGCCAGGACCGGCGGCACCGCCCGGCCGTCGCCGGCGGGGACGCCGACACCGACGTCACCTTCGTCGGCGACGCCACCGGCGCGCACCTCGTCCTCAACCGCAACAAGAGCGAGGTCATGTGCCGGGCGTACGACGACGCCGACGGGCGCTGGGTGGTGAACCCGATGTTCATCGACCCCCTTCCGCCGAAGCCGGACCCCTACCCGTGCTCGACGAGCGCGTACAACGGGCCGGACGGCAGCCGCGGACCCGTCCTGCGGGACGACGGCTCGGTCGTGCCCGACCAGGAGGACACCGTCCACTGAGCCCCGTGTACCGGTGTCCGCGTCACGTCCTAGAGTGCCGGGATGAGCATGACGCCCCCGCCCGGCTGGTACCGCGACCCGTCCTACCCGCTCACCGAGCGCTGGTGGGACGGGACCGCGTGGACCGACCACCGGCGTCAGCCGGAGGCCCTCCCCGAGGCGCTCGCCCGGCCGCTGCCGGCCCCGGGCGGCGGCTCGCGCCGTGGCCGGGTCGTCGCGCTCACGGCGGCGGGGGCCGTCCTGGTCGCCTCGATCGTGACGGGCGCCGTGCTCCTCGGCCGGGACGACGACGGCGGCGGGACGCAGAGCAGGACCGCGCCGGGCAGCGCCTCGCCCACCCCCGCCCCCACCGGCACCTCCCCGAGCCCTTCCGCGAGCACGGCCGGTGACCCGACCGTCGTCGTGGACGAACTCAACGGCATCACCCTGCCGTTGGTGGACGGCTGGGTGAAGGCCGAGAACGTGTCCGAGGACGACGTCGTCATGACCACCCCGGGCACCTACGACTGCCCCGGCGACCCCGGTCTGTGCCGGCACGGCCGCGTCGTCTCGCGCACGGTCACCTCCAACGACGAGAAGTCGCCCAAGGCGCTCGCGGAGAACGACATCGAGGAAGCGGCGAACAACGCCTACGACCGCGACCAGTTGGACAAGCGCCCGTTCCGCGGCATCACGTCGCACGAGCTGGTGAAGGCCGGTTCGGTCGCCGTCGCGGGCCGGGCCGGGTACTTCGTGCGCTGGCGGGTCAGGACCGGCGTGGGCCCCGGCGGCTACGTGGAGTCGCTGGCCTTCCCCTCCAGCACCGGCTCCCAGTCGCCGGTCATCGTCCGCTTCGCCTTCGACGCCGGGGACGAGGGACCGCCCGTCTCCGACATGGACGAGATCACCAGGGGAATCCGGCCGGTCGGGGACGCGGACACCGGCGGGGGAGTGGGCAGCAGCATCGGACCGGGCCGGTAGGGCTCGGCGGGTCTAGTCAAGTGCCCGTTGGGTACGCCGAGTTGACCAGCCCTGGCCGTGCCGGACAGAGCCGGTCCGAGCCGGGGGTGCGCCCGGGCCCAGATCACGCCAAGTCACATCACGCCAAGTCACATGACGCCTAGTCACATCACCAAGTCGCGTCAGGTCAGAGGAAGGTCTGCCCTTCCCCGCGGTACGTCGGGACGGTCGCCGTCACGGAGTCGCCCTCCACGAGGTGCAACTCCGCGAACCGCTCGCACAGTTCGCCGGCCTTTGCGTGCCGGAACCACACCTTGTCGCCGATGAGCAGATCGTCCGCGGGCGAGCCCAGCAGAGGCGTCTGCACCTCGCCGGGTCCCTCCTGGGGGTCGTACCGCAGCCCCTCGGGCAGGTACGGGACCGGCAGCCGGTCGGCGCCGGGGGCACCCGACGCCGGATAGCCGCCGCCCAGCACCGTGACGATCCCGACGCCCGGCCTGCGGACCACCGGCTGCGCGAACAGGGCGGCCGGACGACCGCTGAACGACGTGTAGTTGTCGAAGAGACGCGGCACGTACAGTCCCGACCCCGCCGCGATCTCGGTCACCGCGTCCTCGGCCGCGGTGTGCTGCACGCTGCCCGTGCCGCCGCCGTTGACGAACTCCAGGCCGGGCGCGACGGCCCGCACCGCCCGCACCACGTCGGCGCGCCGCTCCGCGAGTTCCCTGCGGGCCGCGGCCTGCATGAGCCGGATGGCGCGCGACCGCACCGGCCGCCCGGCGAGCGAGTCGCCGACCCCGGCGATGTGCCCCTCGTACGCCATGATCCCCACGAGCTCGAAGCCGGGCCGCCGGACCACCGCGCGGGCCATCTCGGCGACCTGGGCGGCCGAGTACAGCGGCGAGCGGCGTGCCCCGACCCGGACCCGGCCGCCGAGCAGCTTGAACGAGGTGTCCAACTCCAGGCAGACCCGGACGACTTCGGTGCCGCCCTGCCGCGCGGCGTCGATCAGGTCGAGCTGTGCGGGGTCGTCGACCATGACGGTGACGGCCGCCGCGAGCTTCGGATCGCCCGCCAGTTCGGCGTAGCCCTTCCGGTCGGCCGAGGGGTAGGCGAGCAGGACGTCGTCGAAGCCGGAGCGCGCGAGCCACAGGGACTCGGCCAGCGTGAACGACATGAGGCCCGCGAATCCGTCCCGTGCCAGGACCCGTTCGAGGAGGCCGCGGCAGCGCACGGACTTGCTGGCGACACGGATCGGTTTGCCCGCCGCCCGGCGGACGAGGTCGTCGGCGTTCGCGTCGAAGGCCTCCAGGTCCACGATCGCGACGGGGGCGTCGAGGTGAGCGGTGGCCCGGTCGTAGCGGGCCCGGTCTGCGGCGCGGACGGTCATGCAGGAAGCCTGCCAGACAGGATTACCGCAGGGTAGGGGGACGTTCCGGGCAGATGCCCCGGGCCTGCGGACTGGTTCCCGCCGGGCCCGCGTCAACCCGTAGAGTGACGCGCACGCAGGGAGGAACGGCCTTGCCCGGGCCGGTCGCGGCCGGGGTGACGGTGCGTCCGCACGGGTATGCCTGACCGTGCCGGACGGGCTCCTCCCGGCACGTGTGAAGCGACCCGCACGATCTCCGCCGCGGGCCGATGGCCCGGGACGAGGAACGGGGGGTGCATGAGCACGGAAGCGCGCCGCGCGTCCATTCCGCCGCGCCCGCCGTCGCCGCCCCGTCCGCCGGCGCCTCCCGGCGAGGACTTCACCGCGGACGACACCCCGGCGCCGACGCCCGGCGCGGACTCCGCCGTCCCGCCGATGCCCTCCTCCCGCCCCGGCGCCCCGCGCCGCCCCGGCACGGCGGCGACCCCGCCCCCGCCTCCCTACCGTCCCCGCACCCCGGCACCCGCCTCGGGCGGGACCGCCGAGCCGGGCCACCGGCCCGCCCCCGCCCCCGGAGACCCGTCCGGACCCGGGCCGGGCCACCGACCCGCGCCCGCGCCGGGAGACCCGTCCGGTCCCGGCAGGCGCCCGGCGCCCGCCCCGGGGTCCCCGTACCGGGCGCCCGCCTCCGGGAGGACGTCCGCGGGAGACACCGCCGCCCGTCGGCCCGCCTCCGCCGACGGACCGCGGGCGCCGCGGAGCCGTCCGGAGACCGCGTCGACCGGCACCCCGACCACCCCGCCCCCTCCGCCGGCCTCCGCACGCTTCCCCGACGCACCCCCCTCGGCCGCCGCCGGGAGCGACCCCCGCCTCCGCCGGAACGGCATGCCGGCGGCCCCCGCCGCGCCGCCCCGGCGTACCGCCGTACCCGAGGACGCCCCCGGCGAGACCACCCGGCGCCTGCGTCCCCTGCGCGACCAGGGGCCCGGCGACGGCACCGCCCCGTCCGGGGCCGTTCCCGCCGCCCGCCGTCCGGACCCCGCGCAGGGGCGCCCCCACGTGTCGTTCGGGGAGCCCGAGACGTACGACGACACCGCGCGCCCGCAGGGCCGCACTCGGCCCCGGACCCTCACGGCCCTCGCCTGCGTCGTCCTCGGGCTCGGGCTCATCGGCGGTGCCGCGACCGGGAGCTGGCTGACCGGGGACAGCGCTGCGGAGGCCGGATCGCCGGGCGCGTTCGCGGCCGCCGGGAACCTCTGGCACGGCATCCCCGTCGACGCGCTCTTCCCGCCCACCGTCGACGGCGACGGCGCGGGACCCGGCGGCGCCGACCGCACGTGGACCCGGATAGCCGTCGCCCCCGACAGCGGCTGCAAGGACGCCTTCGACCCGCTGCTGCGCAAGGCCCTCGCCCCCGTCGGCTGCCTGCGGCTCCTGCGCGCCACCTACACGGACGCCACCCGCAGCCACGTCACCACCGTCGGGCTGCTGTTCACGAAGGCCGACGCCGCGGGCATGACCTCCCTGGAGAACCGCTTCCGGCGGGAGCGCCTGGACCGGCGCACCGACCTGATGCCCCGCCCGTACGCCGCGAAGGGCACCCCGGCCGAGGGCTTCGGCGACCGGCAGCGCGCCTCCTGGACGGTGTCGGTGCTCACCGACGCCCCCGTCGTCGTCTACGCGGTCTCCGGATTCGCCGACGGCCGCACCGTCGCCACCCCGCAGCCCGCGCCCGACGCCACCCGGTCCGGGGCCACCACGGCCCCCGCCCAGGCCGGCCTCGGCCACGAGGCGCAGGGCCTCGCCGACCGCGTCGAGCGCGCCCTGCGCAAGAAGGTCACCACGGTCACCAGGAGGCCGTCGTGAACCGCGCCTCCGGCCGCCTCCTCACCCTGCTCCTCGCCGGCTCGCTGGCCCTGCTGCCGTCCACCGGCGCCCACGCCGACGGCATACGGGCC
This sequence comes from Streptomyces sp. NPDC028308, assembly GCF_055565855.1. Classification (NCBI taxonomy): domain Bacteria; kingdom Bacillati; phylum Actinomycetota; class Actinomycetes; order Kitasatosporales; family Streptomycetaceae; genus Streptomyces; species Streptomyces sp. NPDC028308. Next base: position 249,811 of record NZ_JBVHTO010000006.1, on the reverse strand, counting down.
CAGCAGTGGGCCCTCGACGCCCTGCACACCGAGCAGGCCTGGCGCACGACCAGGGGCGCCGGGATCACCGTCGCCGTCCTCGACACCGGCGTCGACGCCCGGCACCCGGATCTGGCGGGCAACGTGCTCACGGGCAAGGACATGGTCGGCTTCGGCGCCCGCCGCGGCGACCGGGCCTGGGCCCGGCACGGCACCGCCATGGCCGGCATCATCGCCGGCCACGGACACGGCGCGGGCAACGGCGACGGCGTGATGGGCATCGCCCCCGAGGCGAAGATCCTCCCCGTCCGCGTCATCCTCGAAGACGGCGACTCCGCCCGCGGCAAGGCCCGCAACACCCGCGGCAACGCCCTCGCCGAGGGCATCCGCTGGGCCGCCGACCACGGCGCCGACGTCATCAACCTCTCCCTCGGCGACGACTCCAAGTCCGCCCACCCCGAACCCGCCGAGGACGAGGCGGTGCAGTACGCGCTGAAGAAGGGCGCCGTGGTGGTGGCCTCGGCCGGAAACGGCGGCGAGAAGGGCGACCACATCTCGTACCCGGCCGCCTACCCCGGCGTGATCGCGGCCACCGCCGTCGACCGGGTCGGCACCCGCGCCCCGTTCTCCACCCGCCGCTGGTACGCCACCGTCAGCGCCCCCGGCGTCGACGTCGTGATCGCGGACCCCGACGACAGGTACTACGAGGGCTGGGGCACCAGCGCCGCCTCGGCGTTCGTCTCCGGAGCCGCCGCGCTGGTCAAGGCCGCCCATCCCGGGCTCGCCCCCGCCCAGATCAAGCAGCTCCTGGAGGACACCGCCCGCAACGCGCCCGACGGCGGCCGCGACGACTCCCGCGGCTTCGGCTTCATCGACCCCGCCGCCGCCATCGAGGCCGGCGGCCGGCTGAAACCGGAGGGGCTGCGCTCGGCGGCGTACGGACAGCGGTACTTCGGCCCGGGCCCCGACGCCGCCGAGGACGACGACTCCTCCGGCTGGGCGGGACCGCTCGCCGGCGGCCTCGGCGCGGTGCTGCTCGCCGCCGCGGTCGTCCTGTGGCGCGGCCGCAGGACCACCCACGGGTACGACTCCTAGGGCCTGTCGTTTGGATCAGGTCGGTGTCGCGGGGTCTGGCACGCACATCTGCGGCGTTGTCGTCGGTCGCCGACTCCCCCACTCTCGGCTCCGCTCGAGCGGGGGGACCCCCATCGCTTCGACTCCCTCCTCCGCCTTGCAGCTGCACGCACCAGACCCCGCTCGGGTCGGCCGGGACGAACCGTCCGTCACGGCCGACCTGATCCAAACGACAGACCCTAGGGCCCGAGCGGACACCGTACGCGCTACGCGCCCGTCTCCCGGAGCGCCGAGACCGCCGCCTTCGCCGCGGCCTCGACCAGCGAAACGCCCTTCTCCTTCGTGGTGTTGCCGTCCGACAGCACCGCCACCAGGTACTCCTGCCCGCCGGCTGTGATCCGCCCGATGCTGTTGATGTCCCATCGCCCCGTCGAACCACGCGGCAGCCACCCGTTCTTGAGCGCCCAGCCCGACCCGGAGGTGGAGGAGGCGGCCGCCGAGACACCCCAGTCCTGGCCGACGGCTATCGAGCCCATCAGCTTCCGGAGATACGTCCGCGACGCGTCACTCAGCTCCGAGTCGTCCCCGAACACCTGCCGGAGCAGTACGAGTTGGTCGGCCGCCGTGGTCCGGGTCAGCCCCCACAGCCCGCCGTCCCCGCCCGTCGTCCCGGTCAGCCCGAGGCGCTCGTTCGCCGCGTCCAGCCCGGCCGCTCCGCCGATCGCGTCCCACAGCGCCGTCGCGGACGCGTTGTCGCTGTGCTCGATCATCGCGGCGGCGTACGCCCGCTCCGTCGGGGTCAACCGCCGTCCGGCGTCCTGGACTTGGAGCAGCAGCGCCGCCAGGATGTCCACCTTCACGATGCTGGCCGTGTCGAAGGTGCCGTCCCGGTACGCCGCGCTCTCACCGGACTCCAGGTCCAGCACGGCCACCGACACGTCGGCACCCTCCTCGACGCTCACCGCCCGCATGGCCGCGGCCAGCAGCGCGTCCCGGTCCGCGGAGGGCTCCGCCACGGGTTCCACCGACGCCTCCTCACCGGCCGCCGCCGACGCCGGGGCCACCGCCGGGGACGATACGGCGCCGGTGCCCGCGTGCGCCCCGGCCTTCACGTAGGCGGTCCCGGCCCCCGTGGCGCCGACGACCACGGCGGAGGCCACCGCGGCGTACAGCAGGACGCGCCGGGGCGCACGGGCACGAGGGCGGGAGCGGGGAGACCTCATGCCCGCGATGCTGGCCGCGCCGACTGTGCGTACCGTCAGCGGGACGTCAGATGTGTGTAAGGGAATCCTGAGAAACCGGTGAGGGGTGTGAACACCGGGTTTCCAGGGCCGCGGAAGCGCGCCGGCGGCCCACCGATAGGGTCGGTGACCGTGGCGAACAAGAACATTCCCGACTCCGGCTTCCCCGACGACGACGGCTCCGCCGATCCCCGGCTCAGCGCGGCACTCGCGGCCTGGGCGGAGGACCGCGGCGCGGAGTCCCCGGTCCTGGAGGCACTCAAGGGCGCCCGGCTGCTGGTGCCCGTCGTCGCCGTCCTCGGCGAGGTGGAGGAGGACGAGAACGGACTGCGCCACGAGAAGACCAGCGACATGGCGGTGCCGACCCTGAAGGCCGGCAACCGCACGGCCCTGCCCGCGTTCACCTCCACGGAATCCCTCGCCCGCTGGGACCCGCAGGCACGCCCCGTCGCCGTACCGCTGCACCAGGCCCTGCAGGCCGCGGCGCACGAGAAGGCGGACACACTGCTGCTGGACCTGGCCGGGCCGGTGCCCTACGAGCTGACCGGCCCCGCGCTGCTCGCGCTCGCCGAGGGACGGACCAGCACGGACCCCCTGCGCGACCCGGCCGTCGCCGAGGCCGTGCGGACGGCCCTCGCGGCCGAGCCCGCCGTGCTCCGCGCCCATCTCGGCCCGGGCCGGGCGGACGGCACCCTCGCCCTGGTCCTCGACCCGTCCGCGGCGCCCGCCGAGGCCGTCCGCGCGATCGCCGGGCGGCTGGCGGGCGACGAGACACTGAGGGCCCGCCTGGTGCGCGGCCTCGACCTGGCACTGCTGCCGGCCGAGGCGACGCCGCCGGGCGAGCCCCTGTACGTACGCGAGGTGTGAGTCAGCCGTAGACCGGGCCCGTGTACTTCTCGCCCGGGCCCTGTCCCGGCTCGTCCGGGACGAGGGAGGCCTCGCGGAACGCCAGCTGGAGCGACTTCAGGCCGTCGCGCAGCGGAGCCGCGTGGAAGGAGCTGATCTCGGTGGTGCTCGCGTCGAGCAGCCCGGCCAGCGCGTGCACCAGCTTGCGGGCCTCGTCCAGGTCCTTGTGCTCCTCGCCCTCCTCCGTCAGACCGAGCTTCACGGCGGCGGCGCTCATCAGGTTGACGGCGACCGTCACGATCACCTCGACCGCGGGGACCTCGGCGATGTCGCGGGTCATGGTGTCGAAGTCGGGGTTCTGGGGAGGGGTGTCACTCATGGCACCCACGATAGGTCCACGGCGGCGCGGTTCCCCACCCAGCCCCGTCCCGCCCGCTCCGGCGCCCGCCGATGCCGCGGCGGGCGGCCCGGACCGCCTCGGTTAGCCGCGCCCGGCCGAAGCTGCTAACCTTGTGTAACGACCGGTCGGACACTCCTGTGCTCCGGCCCACAAGTGGAGGCTCCGATCTCCCACCCGACTGTCCTCCGGGACGGCGGGTCACCCGGTCAGGCGGTCCCCATCGTTCCGTACGGACGATGGAGTCGCCCGAAGTGCGCCCCGCGGTCGACCGCGGCGGTGCTCCGGTAACCCTTGGAGCCCCGCCTGTGTCCCGTCCGGGGCATTTTTCATGCCCCACGGCGGTTGGTCGAAGTGTCATCAGAGACATACGCGGCTGTCCGCCAGACCGCCGTGTGGTGCTACCGAGGAGGATCCATCAGCGCCGAGCCCCGCATCAACGACCGGATTCGCGTTCCCGAAGTGCGACTTGTCGGTCCTAGCGGCGAGCAGGTCGGGATTGTTCCGCTTGCCAAGGCCCTTGAGCTTGCTCAGGAGTACGACCTCGACCTGGTCGAGGTGGCGGCGACAGCTCGCCCGCCCGTCTGCAAGCTCATGGACTACGGGAAGTTCAAGTACGAGTCGGCCATGAAGGCCCGTGAGGCGCGCAAGAACCAGGCGCACACGGTCATCAAGGAGATGAAGCTCCGGCCGAAGATCGACCCGCACGACTATGACACGAAGAAGGGTCACGTCGTCCGGTTCCTCAAGCAGGGCGACAAGGTCAAGATCACGATCATGTTCCGTGGTCGCGAGCAGTCCCGGCCGGAGCTCGGCTACCGACTGCTGCAGCGTCTCGCTTCGGACGTCGAGGACCTCGGGTTCGTCGAGTCGAGCCCGAAGCAGGACGGCCGAAACATGATCATGGTTCTCGGTCCGCACAAGAAGAAGACCGAGGCGATGGCCGAGGCCCGTGAGGCCCAGGCGGCTCGCAAGGCGGAAGCGAAGGCCAACCCGGGCAAGTCGCAGAACGCCGCGGAGAGCGACGCCGACGGTGAGGACACCACCGCCGGCGCCGAGACCGCCGAGGCACCGGCCGAGGCGTCCGCCGAGGCCTGATCCCCGGGGCGACGGCCCCGGAGCCCCCAGGACGAGAGTCCGGGAGCCCCGGGACGCGGTCCAGGGATGCCAACCCATACACATGACGTTCCGACGTGCCCGGTTTCACGACCGGGCACCGGAACGCCACTGACGAGGAGAGAACGGCGCTATGCCGAAGAACAAGTCGCACAGCGGTGCCAGCAAGCGCTTCAAGATCACCGGCTCCGGCAAGGTGCTCCGCGAGCGTGCCGGCAAGCGCCACCTGCTCGAGCACAAGTCGTCGCGCCTGACGCGCCGCCTCACCGGCAACGCCGAGATGGCCCCGGGCGACGCCAAGAAGATCAAGAAGCTTCTCGGCAAGTGACGCGGCGGCGCCCACGCGCCGTACGTCTGGACCGGGACCCCATCGATTTCGGGCCGTGTGACCACATCCACGGCCCCGCTACAAGGAGTTAAACAAGTGGCACGCGTCAAGCGGGCAGTCAACGCCCACAAGAAGCGCCGGGCGATCCTCGAGGCGGCCTCCGGCTACCGCGGTCAGCGTTCGCGCCTGTACCGCAAGGCCAAGGAGCAGGTCACCCACTCGCTGGTCTACAACTACAACGACCGCAAGAAGCGCAAGGGCGACTTCCGTCAGCTGTGGATCCAGCGCATCAACGCCGCTGCCCGCGCCAACGGCATCACCTACAACCGCTTCATCCAGGGTCTGAAGGCCGCCAACATCGAGGTGGACCGCAAGATCCTCGCGGAGCTGGCCGTCAACGACGCCAACGCGTTCGCCGCGCTCGTCGAGGTCGCCCAGAAGGCGCTTCCCTCGGACGTCAACGCGCCGAAGGCCGCCTGACGCTCGACGCCGGCTCGAACCGGTAGTGCATCGGACCCGCAGGCCGTCACGGCCTGCGGGTCCGCTTGCGTCCGGAGCCCCGCGCCCCGGGCGCACAGCCCCGCACCGCCCCCGCGCCGGGACGACGCCTCGGCTGTCCCGGGCAGGCGGACCCGCCGTGCCGGTGAGACTCCGCCACCCTCCCTGTCGTGCCGTGAACCCCGAAGGTGAACCCATGCCCGCCGCCCCCGAGACGATCTCCCCGCGCTCGCCGCGCGTGTCCGCCGCCCGGCGGCTGGCCAGGCGGAACTTCCGGGGCAAGGACCGGCTGTTCCTCGCCGAGGGACCGCAGGCCGTGCGCGAGGCGGCCGCGCACCGGGCCGGCGGCGACGCCACCCTCGTGGAGCTCTTCGCCACCGTCGAGGCGGCCGAGCGGTACGCCGACATCGTCGGCGACGCCCGGGCCGCGGGCGCCCGGGTGCACCTCGCCGACGAGGACGTGATCGCGGACATCTCCACCACCGTCACCCCGCAGGGGCTCGTCGGCGTCTGCCGGTTCCTGGACACCCCCTTCGAGGACATCCTCGCGGCCCGGCCGAAGCTCGTCGCCGTCCTGGCCCACGTCCGCGACCCGGGCAACGCCGGGACCGTCCTGCGCTGCGCCGACGCGGCCGGCGCCGAGGCCGTCGTGCTCACCGACGCCTCCGTCGACCTCTACAACCCCAAGGCCGTACGGGCCTCGGTCGGCTCGCTGTTCCACCTGCCCGTCGCGGTGGGCGTGCCCGTGGAGCGGGCCGTCCAGGGACTCAGGGACGCCGGGGTGCGCATCCTCGCCGCCGACGGGGCCGGGCAGGACGACCTCGACGACGAGCTGGACAAGGGCACCATGGGCGGACCCACCGCCTGGGTCTTCGGCAACGAGGCCTGGGGGCTCCCGGAGGAGACCCGCGCGCTCACGGACGCCGTCGTGCGCGTCCCGATCCACGGAAAGGCCGAGAGCCTGAACCTCGCGACCGCCGCCGCCGTATGTCTCTACGCGTCCGCCCGTGCACAGCGCGCCTCCGGAGGGTGCCGCTCCGTCACCGAGAGCTAGTAGGGTGACGGGCTCGGGGGCCCACTGCGCCAGACGAGAGGTGGGGTACGGGGATGGGTGTCGGCACGAGGAGAGCACCGGGGGCACGGGACGTGCGGGGCACGCCCGCGGCCCGGCACGGTGATCTCGCCGAACTCGGAGCCGAGCCGGGCATCGACCCGGACGACCTGCCGGACGGACTCGTCGTCGCCGACGAGCACGGCCGCGTGATCTGCTTCAACGCCGCGGCCGCCCGGATCACCGCGGTGCCCGCCGCCGAGGCCCTCGGGCGCCGGCTGGAGCGGGCGCTCCCGCTGGAGGACCTCGAAGGCCGCCGCTGGTGGCAGCTCACCGACCCGTACGGCGGCCTCGCGATCCGGGTCGGCCAGCCCGAGCGGAACCTGCTGCTGCCCGGCGGCCGCGAGGTGCTCGTCTCCGCCCGCTACGTGCGCACCCGGCCCACCGGTCCCGTCCGCCGCGTGATCGTCTCCCTGCGCGACACCGAGGCCCGCCGCCGCACCGAGCGCAGCCACGCCGAGCTGATCGCCACAGTCGCCCACGAACTGCGCTCGCCTCTCACCTCCGTCAAGGGGTTCACCGCGACCCTGCTCGCCAAGTGGGAGCGCTTCACCGACGACCAGAAGAAGCTGATGCTGGAGACCGTCGACGCCGACGCGGACCGCGTCACCCGGCTCATCGCCGAGCTGCTCGACATCTCCCGCATCGACTCCGGGCGCCTGGAGGTGCGCCGCCAGCCCGTCGACATCGGCGCCGCCGTCGGCCGCCACATCCAGGCGTACGTCGCCGCGGGCCAGCCCGCCGACCGCTTCCTGCTGCGGATCGAGCATCCGCTCCCCGAGCTGTGGGCGGACCCCGACAAGGTCGACCAGGTGCTGAGCAACCTCCTGGAAAATGCGGTGCGCCACGGCGAGGGAACCGTCACCATCGACGTCACGCCCTCGGCGTCCCCGCGCGACCGCGCGGACGACGACGGCACGGCGAACGCAGCCACGTCGGTCACCGTGAGCGACGAGGGCACCGGCATCCCGGAGGAGTCCATGAACCGCGTCTTCACCCGCTTCTGGCGGGGCAGCAAGCGCGGCGGCACCGGGCTCGGGCTCTACATCGTCAAGGGCATCGTCGAGGCCCACGGCGGCACCATCACGGTCGGCCGCGCCCCCGGCGGCGGCGCCGAGTTCCGATTTACGTTGCCCGTGGGCACCCCGGCGTACCTCCTGTAGCGCCGAGCGGGCCCCACGGGCGCCGTCGTACCCGAGCCCGCCCGGACGCCCAGTCGGGGCGAGGCTCCCACCCCCGTTAGACTCGGCCTTTGGCACCTTTGCGTCCCCGTTTCAGGGACGATGCGTCCCCCGAGTCGGGACGGGGACCATCCGCCAGCCAACCGGAAGCACGGGAAGAGATGTCGGCACCGAATAAGTCGTACGACCCTGTAGAGGTCGAGGCCTTGAAACCGGAAGAGATCGAGCGCATGCGGGACGAGGCGCTCGCCGCCTTCGCGGCCGCCGGCGACCTCGACGCGCTCCAGGAGGCCAAGGTCGCCCACACCGGCGGCACCTCGCCGCTGGCCCTCGCCAACCGCGAGATCGGCGCTCTGCCCCCGCACGCCAAGGCCGAGGCCGGCAAGCGCGTCGGCCAGGCCCGCGGCGCCGTGAGCAAGGCGCTCGCCGCCCGCCAGACCGAGCTGGAGGCCGAGCGCGACACCCGGGTCCTGGTCGAGGAGGCGGTGGACGTCACGCTGCCGTACGACCGCGTACCGGCGGGCGCGCGCCACCCGCTGACCACGTTCATGGAGCGGGTCGCGGACGTCTTCGTGTCCATGGGATACGAGATCGCGGAGGGCCCCGAGGTCGAGGCGGAGTGGTTCAACTTCGACGCCCTGAACTTCACGCCCGACCACCCGGCCCGGCAGATGCAGGACACCTTCTTCGTCCAGGGCCCCGCGGGCGGCTCGGGCGACGAGTCCGGTGTCGTGCTGCGGACGCACACCTCGCCGGTGCAGGCCCGCGCCATGCTCGACCGTGAGCCCCCCGTCTACGTCGTGTGCCCCGGCCGCGTGTACCGCACGGACGAGCTGGACGCCACGCACACCCCGGTCTTCCACCAGATCGAGCTGCTGGCCGTGGACGAGGGCCTGACCATGGCCGACCTCAAGGGGACCCTGGACCACATGGTCCAGTCGCTCTTCGGCGCCGACATGAAGACCCGGCTGCGCCCGAACTACTTCCCCTTCACCGAGCCGTCCGCCGAGATGGACATGCTCTGCTACGTCTGCCGGGGCGCGTCCGTCGGCAACCCCGACCGGCCCTGCCGCACCTGCTCCAGCGAGGGCTGGATCGAGCTCGGCGGCTGCGGCATGGTCAACCCGCGCGTCCTCGTCGCCTGCGGCGTGGACCCGGAGAAGTACAGCGGATTCGCCTTCGGGTTCGGCATCGAGCGGATGCTGATGTTCCGCCACAACGTCGAAGACATGCGAGACATGGTCGAGGGTGACGTCCGGTTCACCCGGCCGTTCGGGATGGAGATCTGATGCGGGTCCCGCTTTCCTGGCTGCGGGAGTACGTCGACCTGCCGGCCACCGAGACCGGCCGCGACGTGCAGGCCAAGCTCGTCGCCGCCGGCCTGGAGGTCGAGAGGGTCGAGCGGCTCGGCGCCGACCTCAAGGGCCCCCTCGTCGTCGGCCAGGTGCTGACCATCGAGGAGCTGGAGGGCTTCAAGAAGCCCATCCGCTTCTGCACCGTCGACGTCGGCCAGGCCAACGGCACCGGTGAGCCCCAGGAGATCGTCTGCGGCGCCCGTAACTTCTCCGTCGGCGACAAGGTCGTCGTGGTGCTGCCCGGCGCCGTCCTGCCCGGCGACTTCGCGATCGCCGCGCGCAAGACCTACGGCCGCACCTCGCACGGCATGATCTGCTCGGGCGACGAGCTGGGCATGGGCGACGACGGTTCGCACGGCATCATCGTGCTGCCGCCGGAGTACGAGCCCGGTACCGACGCCGTCGAGCTGCTCGAACTCGTCGACGAGGTCCTCGACATCGCCGTCACGCCCGACCGCGGCTACTGCCTGTCGATGCGCGGAGTGGCCCGCGAGGCCGCCATCGCGTACGGCCTGCCGCTGCGCGACCCGGCGCTGCTCGACGTGCCGGCCCCGAACGCCTTCGGCCACCCGGTGCGCGTCTCGGACCCGCAGGGCTGCGACCGCTTCACCGCCCGCACCGTCACCGGCCTCGACCCCGAGGCGCGCTCCCCGATCTGGCTGCAGCGCCGTCTGCAGAAGGCTGGCATGCGCCCGATCTCGCTCGCCGTCGACATCACCAACTACGTGATGCTGGAGCTCGGCCAGCCCCTGCACGCGTACGACCGCTCCCGTGTCCAGGGCGCGATCGGCGTGCGCCGGGCCGAGCAGGGCGAGAAGCTCACCACGCTCGACGGCGTGCAGCGCACGCTCGACTCCGGTGACCTCGTCATCACCGACGACCGCGGGCCGATCGGCCTCGCGGGTGTCATGGGCGGTGCCGACACCGAGATCGACGACACCGAGGGCACCACCACCGAGGTCGTCGTCGAGGCCGCGCACTTCGACGCGATCTCGATCGCCCGCACCGCGCGCCGGCACAAGCTGGCGTCCGAGGCGTCCCGGCGCTTCGAGCGCGGGGTCGACCCGGAGGCCGCCGCGGCCGCCGCCCAGCGCACCGTCGACCTGCTGGTCCTCCTCGCCGGCGGCACCGCCGACGCCGGGGTCACCCAGGTCGTCGCGCCCTCCGCGCCGCACACCATCACCCTCCCGGCGAACCACCCGGACCGGGTCGCGGGTGTCGAGTACGGCCGCGAGACCGTCGTACGCCGCCTCCAGGAGGTCGGCTGCGACGTGTACGGGCAGGACGAGCTGATCGTCACCGTGCCCTCGTGGCGGCCCGACCTCACGGACCCGAACGACCTGGCCGAAGAGGTCATCCGGCTGGAGGGCTACGAGAACCTGCCCTCCACCCTGCCCAAGCCCCCCGTGGGCCGGGGCCTGACCGACCGGCAGCGGCTGCACCGCCGGTTCGGCCGCGCGCTGGCCGGCGCCGGTTACGTCGAGGCGCTGAACTACCCGTTCCTCGGCGAGCACGTCTTCGACCAGCTCGGACTGGAGGCCGACGACCCTAAGCGCCGGGTCGTCAAGCTGGCCAACCCGCTCTCCGACGAGGAGCCCGCCCTCCGTACGACGCTGCTGCCGGGCCTGCTCGCGGCCCTGCGCCGCAACGACGGCCGGGGCAGCCACGACCTCGCGCTGTTCGAGACCGGCCTGGTCTTCCAGCCGCGCGAGGAGCAGCGCATCGCGGTCCGGCTGCCCGTCGACCGCCGTCCCACCGACGAGGAGATCGCGTCGCTGACCGCCGCGCTCCCCGTCCAGCCCCGGCACGCCGCCGTCGTCCTCGCGGGCGCCCGCGAGCAGGCCGGCTGGTGGGGCAAGGGCCGGCCGGCCGACTGGGCCGACGCGATCGAGGCGGCGCGCACGCTGGCACGGGAGTCGGGCACCGAACTGCTCGTGCGCACCGGTCAGTACGGGCCGTGGCACCCGGGCCGCTGCGCCGAGCTCGCCGTGGTGATCGACGGCGCCGAGCGCGTCATCGGCCACGCCGGTGAGTTGCACCCCCGGGTCGTCAAGGCGCTGGGGCTGCCCGCGCGCACCTGCGCGGCGGAGCTCGACCTGGACGCGCTGGAGCAGGCGAGCGCGGGCCTGCCGAAGGGCCCGCACATCTCGGCGTTCCCGGTCGCCACCCAGGACGTCGCGCTGGTCGTCGACAAGTTCGTCCCGCACGCGGACGTGGAGGCGGCGCTGCGTGACGGCGCCGGTGAACTCCTCGAGTCCATCCGGCTGTTCGACGTCTACGAGAGCGAGCAGCTCGGCGAGGGCAAGAAGTCCCTGGCCTACGCGCTGCGCTTCCGGGCCGCCGACCGCACCCTGACCGTCGACGAGGCCTCCGCGGCCCGTGACGCGGCCGTCGCCCTGGCGGCGGACCGCACCGGGGCGGTGCTGCGCGGGGCGTGAGCGTCCCGGGTCGCCTGAGGTGACCCCTGAGGTGACGAATGAGGGGCACGTCCGGATTGCCGGATGTGCCCCTCACTCGTTCGGGTGACAACTCCGGGCGATCTGGTCCGTTCGGGGCATGCGGTCGACAGAATCGGACCGGCCCAGGAGGCGTCGGCGGACGTCGCGGGCCATTCTGCGCAGTCAGGGCCTGATGGGGGGCCGTCGGCATGATCCGTACCAAGGCTGGGGCTGTCCGCAGGGTGTGGCCTCGCAGGCGTTTCCGGCCGTCTGCCGGGGCGGCCGTCCAGTCCGGCGGCCACGGGGGAGTGTTACGGAGGCGGCTCGCCCGCGCGGTGCGCCGGGCCGACCGGCAGCCCCTCCGCCGCGCCCTGTCGCTGGGGCTTCCGACCCTGTGGGGCGCCGGCGCCATCACGTACAAACTGGCCTGCCCGCTGGCCCAGCAGAACGGGCTCGGTGCCCGCATCGTCACCAGCGCCGTGTTCTTCGCGGTCGGCACCGGGCTCATCGTCCACGTCCGGCAGACGCTGCTGCGGGAACTCCGGCAGATCCGCAAGGTGGCCGGGGCCGCGCAGAGCGTCCTGCTGCGTCCGCTGCCACCGCGGATCGGCGGCCTCGACATCGCCGTGGCCCAGCTCTCCGCCGACCGCGGCGCCGTGGTCGGCGGGGACCTGTACGAGGTGGTCGCCACCGAGTACGGGGTGCGGGCCGTGATCGGCGACGTCCGCGGGCACGGCCTCGCCGCCATCGCCACCGTCGCCGCCGTCCTCGGCAGCTTCCGCGAGGCCGCGTACGACGAACCGGACCTCGCCCGGGTGCTGACCCGGCTCGACCGCGCCCTGGCCCGGCACCTGCGGGAGCGGGCGCGGGCCGAACACCCCGCCGTCGGCGCGGAACCGGACAACCCGGTCGCCGAGGAGTTCGTCACCGTGCTGCTCCTGGAGATCGGCTGCGACGGCGAGATGAGCGTCCTCAACTGCGGTCATCCCTGGCCGTATCTCCTGCGCGGCGACTCGGGGCCGGTCGGCGGGCCCGCCCGTGTCGAGCCGCTCTCGTGCGGTGAACCCCTGCCACCGCTCGGCCCGTTCCCGCTCCCCGCCGATCTGGCGCCGGTCCGGCACGGCCGTCTCCTGCCCGAGGAGGCGCTCGTCCTGCACACGGACGGGGTCGAGGACGCGCGGGACACCCGTGGCCGGTTCTTCTCGCTGTCCGCCGCGCTCACCGAATCCCTCCGTACGCACCCCCTCTCACCCCAGACCGTCCTCAGCACCGTCTTCTCCCGGCTGCTGCGCCACACCGGCGGCACCCCCGCCGACGACGTCGCCCTGCTCGTGCTCCGCAACGCCCGCCGGCCCGTCCAGCCGCGCGGCGAGCGCGTGGGGCAGCGCGCGCACCCCGTCGTGTGAGGTCGGCGCGCCGTCCGCCCCGCCACGGAGTGTCGGGCAGGCGGCCGGGCGGACGGCGCGGGAGCCGGGCCGCCGCACTGTACGAGGGGGAGCCGGCGGCCCGACCGGCCTCTTGCGAGGCATTTCAGTCAACCGGCCCGAAACGCTCCGCGACAGCGCGTGTACTCCGCGGATTCGGGCATTCCCTTCACACCCCGTGTGAAGCCGACCGCACTACGCTGTCGGCACCGAGCCACCGGAGGGCCTCCATGCAGCCCAACACCCTGCTCGACGCGATCCTCGACGAGGCGGGGATCTCGCACGCGGGACTGGCCGCGCACGTGAACCAGGCGGGCCGGGCGCGCGGCCTCGCCCTGCGCTACGAACACACCGCTGTGGCGCGGTGGTTGAAGGGGCAGCGCCCGCGCGGCCAGGTACCGGACCTGATCTGCGAGGTACTCGCGGGGCGCCTGCACCGGCCGGTCACCCTCGACGACATCGGCCTCGGCGTACCGGGTGAGCCCTCCGTGCCGCACGGCACCTCGCTCTCCGGTTTCGTCGAGCGGGCCACGGCACTGTGGCGCTCCGACGAGCAGCAGCGTCCGCACATCCTCGGCGCCCCGGCCGTCACCGGCACGCCCGCCGTGATGCCCGTGTGGGAGTGGGAGAACCCGCCCGAGGACGTCGACGTCTCCCGGGGCGGCCGCCATCGCGTCAAGATGGCCGACATCGAGATGCTCCGGGCGGCCCGCGCGCACTACGAGCAGATGTACCGCAAGGCGGGCGGGATCGCGACGCGCACCCGGATCGTCGGCTTCCTCAACTCCGAGACCGCGCCCCTGCTGCGCGGCAGCTACACCGACGAGACCGGCCGCCAACTCCACCGCGCCACCGGCGGGTTGGTCGCCATCGCGGGCATCTGCGCCTACGACTCCGACGCGCACGGACTGGCCCAGCGCTACTTCCACCAGGCACTGCGCCTGGCGAAGGCCAGCGGGGACAGGGGGCTTGGGGCCTACGTCATAGCGCTGCTCGTCAACCAGTCGCTGTTCATGCGGGAGTACCGGCAGTCCGTCGCCTTCGCCGAGGCCGCGCTGCGTGCCGCGGGCCGGCACATCACCCCGGCCCTCGCCTCCGACCTCTACGCGATGCAGGCCAAGGCGTACGCCCATCTCGGCGACGGCAGCAGCGCGTTGTCCTGCATCCGGCGTGCCGAGCAGGCGGCCGAGCGCATCCGGCGGGGCTACGAGCCGGACGAGACCGGCTATGTCCAGCCGGGCCTGGTGAACGTACAGGTGGCGGAGGCGCTGCTCAGCCTCGGGGACCTGGTGGCGGCGGCCGAGCACGCGGCGGCGGCGGTGGACACACCGGCGCACGACCGGGGCCGGGTGCACCGCCTCGCCATGCTCAGCCAGATCGAGCTGCGCCAGGGGAACGCGGACAAGGCGGTCGCGACCGCCGTCCAGATGGCGGAGCAGGCGCGGGGGATGGAGTCGCAGCGACTGCGCGACAGACTGAGGGCGGTACGCGAACACCTGGTGACCAGCGGTTGCGCGGGTACGTCCGAAGCCGCCGAGCTCATCGACGGGGCGCTGCGCGTACCGCTGTAGAGGACCCGGGCGGACCCGTCTTCGCGTCCGCGGGAGAGATCACCGGGGAGCACCCCACCGAGCCGGGGCGGCCGTGCGTCCGTCCCCGTGCGCACCACCGAGCCTGCCGCTGCGCTGCGAGCGGACCGCCGTGAGCCTGCTACCACGACGCTCCTGCTGCGATATTGCCATCTACTCGGCGGAAGGTGGCAGAACCGTGCAGTGGACGAAACGAAACGAACAAACTGTGTATGTAAACCGCTGGTTCAGCGTCAATCTCGCAGATGTCGAGCTGCCGGACGGCCGGCATCTCGATCACTTCCTGATACGGCTGCGGCCGGTGGCGGTGGCCACGGTGGTGAACGAGGCCAACGAGGTCCTGCTGCTGTGGCGGCACCGGTTCATCACCGACAGCTGGGGATGGGAACTGGCGGCGGGGGTCGTCGAGGACGGCGAGGACATCGCCGTCGCGGCGGCCCGCGAACTGGAGGAGGAGACCGGCTGGCGGCCGGGACCCCTGCGCCCGCTGATGACCGTCGAGCCCTGCAACGGGCTCACCGACGCCAGGCACCACATCTACTGGGCGGACGAAGGCGCGTACATCGGGCATCCCGTGGACGACTTCGAGTCGGACCGCCGGGAATGGGTTCCCTTGAAACTCGTCCCGGACATGGTCGCCCGCGGCGAGGTCCCGGCCGCCAACATGGCAGCCGCGCTGCTTCTCCTGCACCACCTCAGGCTCGGGCAGGACGCCTTGCCCTGATCGCCCCCGGCGTCCTGGACGGGCCCTGGACGGCTAGTGCCCGAGAGCCTGCCAGATCGCCACGACGAGGGCGCCCACGGCCGTGACGGCCGCCACCGCGGGCAAGGGCCAGCGGGTGTGTTCCAGAGCGACGACCCGTGCGCTCAGGTCGTCGAGCTCCTTGGCGGTCTGTTCGACGCGGTGGCTGAGCAGAGCCAGCCCTCCCTCGACGCGCGCGTGTGCCACGTCGAGACGGCGCCGTAACTCTGCGAGTTCCCCTTGGACCACGGGATGCTCGGGGTCGACGGTCACAGAACCGCTCCTTTCCGTAGTCATCACATCCCTTACATGTGCACGGAAAGTCAACTCGCCTGGTGGGTGCGTGGGGAGCGTGTGCGAGGGGCATATGCGGGCCCGGCGCGCA
This sequence comes from Streptomyces sp. NPDC028308, assembly GCF_055565855.1. NCBI lineage: Bacteria > Bacillati > Actinomycetota > Actinomycetes > Kitasatosporales > Streptomycetaceae > Streptomyces > Streptomyces sp. NPDC028308. Next base: position 234,107 of record NZ_JBVHTO010000006.1, on the reverse strand, counting down.
CACGGTGTGTGAATGGAACGGGCCCGGCCCTCGGAAGAGAGCCGGGCCCGCGGACGCCCCTATGTCACGGAGCGTGGCCGAAAGCGGTCGACGGCCGCAGTCATCAGGCCGCCGTGACCGAATACGGGGACGTACGTGGCCGGTTCGGGCGCTCGCCGTCCGGCCGGCGGACGGGCCGCAGGCGACGGCGGCCGAGGTCCGGGTGCCGGACTCAGGAGTACGTGTAGAACCCGGAGCCCGTCTTGCGGCCGAGGCGGCCCGCGTCGACCATGCGCTGGAGCAGCGGGGGAGCGGCGTACAGCGGCTCCTTGTACTCCTCGTACATCGAGTACGCGACCGAGGCCACCGTGTCCAGGCCGATCAGGTCGGACAGCTTCAGCGGGCCCATCGGGTGGGCGCAGCCCAGCTCCATGCCGTTGTCGATGTCCTCGCGGCTCGCGATGCCCGACTCGAACATCCGGATCGCCGACAGCAGGTACGGGATCAGCAGCGCGTTGACCACGAAGCCCGAGCGGTCCTGGGCGCGGATCGCGTGCTTGCCGAGGGCCTTCTCGACGAGCGCCTGCGCCCGGCTGAGCGTCCCCTCGGAGGTGGTCAGCGCCGGGATCAGCTCGACGAGCTGCTGCACCGGAGCCGGGTTGAAGAAGTGGATGCCGATGACCTGGTCGGGACGCGAGGTGGCGACCGCCAGCTTCACCAGCGGGATCGAGGAGGTGTTGGAGGCGAGGATCGCGTCCTGCCGGGTCACCACCTGGTCGAGGATCTGGAAGATCTCGGTCTTGACCTGCTCGTTCTCGACGACGGCCTCGATCACGAGGTCACGGTCGGCGAACTCGCCGAGGTCGGTGGTGAAGGTGAGCCGGTCCTGGGTCGCCTGCAGCTCCTCCGCGGAGATCTTTCCGCGGTCGGCCGCCTTGGAGAGGGAGTTGAAAAGGCGGGTACGGCCAATCTCCAACGCCTCGCCGGTGGTCTCGGCGACCTTGACGTCAAGGCCGGCACGGGCGCACACCTCGGCGATGCCCGCCCCCATCTGGCCGCAGCCCACCACTCCGACGCGTTCGATGTCGGTCACATCGTCCCTTTCGCTGATCATCGGGCCCGCAGGACCCCCGTTGTTCGGTGCCTGCTCCGATCGAGCACGTTACTCCGGAAGTCCCGGTGATCGATCGTCCGGGTCGGGCATGCTGGGCGCCGGGACGATCCGTGACCGAGCGGATCCGCAGCGTATGGGGGTGGACGGATGGGACGGGTGTCACGCCGGGCGTTCGCGGTGGCCGCGTGGGCAACACTGGCGGGTCTGCCGGCGGCCGGGGACGCCGGAGCCGTCCCCCGCGCGCGGGACACCGCCGGTCCCGGCGCGGAGGCGCGGGCCGCGTGCGAGATGCGCGGCATGTGGCTGGCGACGGTCGCCAACCGCGACTGGCCCTCCCGGGCCGGCCTCACCGCCGCCGAGCAGCGCGCCGAACTCCTCACCCACCTCGACACGGCGGTGAGCCGCCGCCTCAACGCCGTGATCCTCCAAGTGCGCCCGACCGCCGACGCGTTGTGGCCCTCGACGTACGAGCCGTGGTCGCAGTACCTCACCGGCGTCCAGGGCCGGGACCCCGGCTGGGACCCGCTCGGTACGGCGGTCGCCGAGGCGCACGCGCGCGGGCTCGAACTGCACGCCTGGTTCAACCCGTACCGGATCGCCAACCACACCGACCCGTCGCGGCTCGTCGCCTCGCATCCGGCCCGGCTGCACCCCGACTGGGTCGTGCCGTACGGCGGCCGGCTCCACTACAACCCCGGGCTGCCGGAGGTCCGGGCGTTCGTGCAGGACGCGATGCTCGACGCGGTGCGCCGGTACCCGGTCGACGCCGTGCACTGGGACGACTACTTCTACCCCTATCCGGTCGCGGGCCAGGTCTTCGACGACGACGCGGCGTACGCGGCCCACGGCGCGGGCTTCCCGGACCGGGCGGCCTGGCGGCGCCACAACATCGACCTGCTCGTGCGGGAGACGGCCGCCGGCATCCGGCGGGTCCGGCCCGGGACCCGGTTCGGGATCAGCCCCTTCGCCGTCTGGCGCAACGCGGCGACCGACCCGCTCGGCTCGGACACCCGCGCCGGGGTGCAGACGTACGACGACCTGTACGCGGACACCCGCGGCTGGGTGCGCAGGCGCTGGATCGACTACATCTGCCCGCAGGTGTACTGGAACATCGGCTTCGCCGCCGCCGACTACGCGAAGCTCGTGCCCTGGTGGGCGGAGGTCGTCAGGGGCAGCGGCGTGCGGCTGTACATGGGGGAGGCGCTCTACAAGGCCGGTGACCCGGCGCAGCCCGCCGCCTGGCAGGACCCGGCCGAGCTGTCCCGGCACCTCGCCTTCGCCGCCGGGCTTCCGCAGGTGCGCGGGCACGTCTTCTTCTCGGCGAAGGAGGTGGCGGTGGACCGGATCGGCGCGATGGCCCGGGTGGTCGCCGACCACTACGGGCGCCCGGCGGAGCCGCCGGGGTAGGGAGGTCCGGCGGGTGGGGGGACCGCGGATCCCGGCATGACGGCGGCCGGGCCCGGGCCTCCCGGGCGCGGTGACGGTCGATGCGGGCGGCGCCGCGGGAGCGGCCGGTCCGGCGCCGGCGGAAGCGACGCAGACGGGAACGGCACCTACGTCGAGAGCCCGGCGCAGGACCGGATCGGCCCGGCGCCGAAGGCGCCGGCAGCGGACCGGCGCGGCGCCGCGCCGCCGGTCAGTTCATGGAGTCCTTGTGCCGGATCTCGGAGTCGGGTCCCGGGGACATCACTGCCTCGTGCCCGTCCTGGAAGCGCACCCGGTAGGGAGGGGTGCCCTCCGTACCCATGACCTCGGTGATCTCTGCGACCTTGTCGTGCTGGCCGACGATCCTGCCGTGCGTCACCAGCTGGTCGCCCACGGTTGCACGCATGTGAGGGCCTCCTCGTCACGTGCGGGAGTAGCGGTCCATGCCGCAAGTCTACGGCCGTCGGGGCCGGTTGGACCGGCCCGTGCGCGGCGGTCAACCCCGCGTCCGCTGGGTGACCGCGATGCAGACCAGGACGGCCGCGGCCGTCAGCGGCGCGGCCGGTGTGAGGTGCTCGCCGAGGAGCAGCACCGACCACACCAGTGTGAGCAGCGGCTGTGCCAGCTGCAACTGGCTGGCCTTGGGGACGCCGATGGCGGCCATGCCGCGGTACCAGACGACCAGCCCGAGGAACTGTGAACCGGCCGCCACCCACAGCAGCCCGGTCACGCTGTGCCCGGTGAGCCGCACGGGTTCGTACGACAGCGCGACCAGGGCGCCGGGGACGGAGAGCGGCAGGCACAGGACCAGCGCCCAGCCGATGACCTGCCAGCCCGGCATCAGCCGGGCCAGCCGGCCCCCCTCGGTGTATCCGGCCGCGCAGACCAGCAGCGCGCCGAAGAGGTACGCGTCCGCGCCGGTCAGGGTGCCGCCGCTCTGCTGCACGGTGAACGCGATCACGGCGGCCGCCCCGGCGAGCGCGGCGGCCCAGAAGGTGCGGGAGGGCCGCGCCCCGGTGCGGAGCGCGGAGAGCAGCGCGGTCGTCAGCGGCAGCAGTCCGACCACGACGGCCGCGTGCGAGGTGGTGGCCGTCTCCAGCGCGAGCGTCGTCAGCAGCGGGAACCCGAGCACGACGCCTCCGGCGACGACCGCGAGCCCCGCCCAGTGTCGGCGGCCGGGCGGCGGCACCCGCAGCGCCAGCAGGCAGCCGCCCGCGACCAGCGCCGCGAGGACGCTGCGGACGGCGACCAGTGACCAGGGGCCGAACCCCTCCAGGCCCCAGGCCGTGGCGGGGAAGGTGAGCGAGAACGCCGTCACGCCGAGGGCGGCCAGCAAGGTGCCGGTGCGGGCGTCGGCGCGAGCGTCGCCGTGGCCGGGTGTGGTGCTCCGGTGCTCCGGGCCCGCGCCGCGAGCTGCGCCGAGTGTGCCGGTCTCGGTGTCGCCGGGGGTGCTGACCGCTATCGATGTCGGGGCAGTAGCGCTATCCTGTGCTGTCATGCAAGAGCGTAGCAGTGTGGGTGATCTGGCGAGCAGGCTGCGGAGCGAGCTCGACCGCTACTCTCCCGGTGGAAAGCTGCCGTCGAGCCGGGCCCTGGTGGAGCGGTTCCGGGTCAGTCCCGTGACCGTCTCGCGGGCGCTGGCGCAGCTGGCCGCCGAGGGACTGGTGGTCACGCGGCCGGGAGCCGGGGCCTTCCGGGCGCAGCCGCGCACCGCCCCCGCCGCCGGCGGGGACACCGCCTGGCAGACCGTGTCGCTCAGCGCCGACGCCGCCACCGAACTCGTCCCGCGCACCGTGGACGCCTCCGGCGTGCTGGTGTCGCTGGCCGCGCCGCCGCCCGGCGTGATCGAGTTCAACGGCGGCTACCTCCACCCCTCGTTGCAGCCCGAGCGGGCCATGGGCGCGGCCCTGTCACGGGCGGGACGGCGGCCCGGCGCATGGGCGCGACCGCCCGTCGAGGGCCTCACCGAGCTGCGGGAGTGGTTCGCCCGGGGCATCGGCGGAGCCGTCTCCGCGGCGGAGGTCCTGATCACCGCGGGTGGCCAGTCGGGCCTCACCACCGCCCTGCGCGCGCTCGCGCCGCCCGGCGCCCCCGTCCTCGTCGAATCGCCCACGTATCCGGGCATGCTCGCCATCGCCCGCGCCGCCGGCCTGCGACCCGTGCCGGTGCCGGTGGACCGGGACGGGGTGCAGCCCGCGCTGCTGGCCGACGCGTTCCGGGCGACCGGCGCCCGGGTCTTCGTCTGCCAGCCGCTCTTCCAGAACCCGACCGGCGCCGTGCTCGCACCGGAGCGCCGCGGTGAGGTGCTGCGCATCGCCCGCGCGGCGGGGGCGTTCGTCGTCGAGGACGACTTCGTGCGGCGGCTGGTCCACGAGGACGCGGGACCGCTGCCGCGACCGCTCGCCGCCGACGACACCGACGGGGTCGTGGTGCACGTCTGCTCGCTGACCAAGGCGACCTCGCCGAGCTTCCGGGTGAGCGCGCTCGCCGCCCGCGGCCCGGTCCTGGAGCGACTGCGCGCGATTCAGGTCGTCGACACCTTCTTCGTGCCGCGGCCCCTCCAGGAGGCGGCACTGGAACTCGTGGGCTCCCCGGCCTGGCCCCGCCATCTGCGGTCCGTTTCCGCCGAGTTGAAGACCCGCCGGGACACCATGACGTCAGCGCTGCGCCTGCACCTGCCCGAACTCGCCCTGCCGCACATCCCGTTGGGCGGCTACCAGCTCTGGCTGCGCCTGCCCGACGGCGCGGACGAGGCCGCGCTCGTCGCGGGCGCCCTACGTGCGGGCGTGGCTGTGACGCCCGGTCGTCCCTACTTCAGCGCCGAACCGCCCGCCGGACACGTCCGGTTGAGCTTCGCGGCCGTCGCGGGCACGGGCGAGATCGCCGAGGGCGTACGACGGCTGCGGGCGGCCTGCGACGAAGTGCTGTAGGTCCCCTCCGGCCGGCGGACCCGTGCCGGGCGCCGAGGTGGCTCCACGAGGGCGCCCCGACCGCCCCCGGGAGAGTGGCGTGTTCTCGTCAGTACCCTCAGTTACACCTATTGACCTGCGGACTTTCGCACTCCACCATCGCCGCATGCATCTTCGGGTCACCTTCGTCGCTGCCGCGCGCAGCTCCTCGCTGCTCGCCGAGCGTTTCGAGGACGACCGGCCGCTGGACCAGGCCGGCTGGGACGAGGTGCAGCGTGCCGCGCACGAGCTGGTGCCGCTCGCCGCGGCGGAGCTGCGCTACTGCTCGCCCACCCCGCGCAGCAGGGCGACCGGCGACGCGCTCGGCTACGCGCCGCTGGTGCAGCTCGCGCTGCGGGACTGCGACATGGGGCGCTGGCGCGGCTTCACCCTGGGCGAGGCGATGGCGCGCGAACCCGAGGCAGTCGACTCCTGGCTCGCCGATCCGCGCTCCGCCCCGCACGGCGGCGAGTCCCTGATGTCCTTCATCTCCCGGGTGGGCGGCTGGCTCGATACCCGGCCCGCCGACGACGGCAGCCGCATCGTCGCAGTCGCCGAACCCTCGGTGGTGCGGGCCGCGCTCGTCTACGCCCTGAAGGCCCAGCCGGCGACGTACTGGAACATCGACGTCCGCCCCCTGTCGACGGTCACCCTGACCGGGCACAACGGACGATGGAACCTGCGTCTTGAGTCCGGACTGCAACGCGTCTGAAGCCCTGCCGGCCGTACGTGTCGTAGCTCCGGTCGCGGCAGCCCGGGGTCAGTGACCGTGGCCCTGGCCGAGGGTGTCCTGGTCCGGCCGGACGTAGTCGGTGGTCAGGACGAGGTCCTTGGCGGGGCCGCCCACCCGCCACACCGTGCGCCAGCGACCGGCGTCGTCGACCGTGAACTCGCCCCGGTAGTGATCCGCCGCGCAGGGATGGACGGCGACATGGCGGCCCGTGGACAGGTCGAGGTCGTGGAAGGGGCGTCCGTCGGAGAACCGTACGTCCGCGGTGCCCGCCCGGCCCCCGGGCAGGAACCACAGCGTCCGCTCCGCGGGCCGGGGCGTGCCCTGCCACACGAAGGTGCCGGACTCGTGGTGCAGGAGACCGTCCCCGCCGTCCTCCAGGGGCGAGAAGACCGTCGTGCCCGTGAACCGTCCCTCGGTGCCCGCCGCGAGGTCCACCACCCGGCGCTCCACCCGCCAGCTTCCGGCCAGAAACGCCAGCACGTCGGCCACCGGCCTGAACTCGCCCATCCCGTCCCGCTCTCCGTCACATCCGACCCGCGTACCGGCGGCACGGCGCGAGGGGGTGAACCCCTGTTACCGCGCTTCCGCCCCCTCCCTATCTTGCCGTTCGAAGTGCTGGTCGACGTCCGTGCCATCGAACCACTCGGCGGGACGCGGTAGCCGTGGAAGTCGGCGTGGCCCTCCGGGTGCCGTCGGGTGGCAGGGCGCCGGCCGGCCGCCAGACGGCGGCGGGCCGGGGTGGAGTGCGTTCCCGTCGGTCCCGGGCCGGGGTGAGGTGACTGCGTATGTGCCGCCCGGAGAGGCGCGCGTCCGCGTCAGTCCCGGGGCGAGGTGGCTCGCGTTCCCGTCGCGGAGCCCGGTCCCGCGGTGTCAGCCCACTCGCTCGGCGAGGAAGGCCTCCCAGGTCCGCTCGCCCACGTCGTTGCCCCGCAGCGCGAGGTTCTCGCCCGCGCGGTAGGCCCGGCCCGCCTTCCCGGGCATCCGCACCGGCATCAGCGGGCGGCGCTTGCCGCGCGCGCCAAGATAGCCGCGCAGCAGGTCGCCGAGCGGGTACACCTTCGGACCCGCCAAGTCGGGCACCAGACCGGCTGGCTGATCGAGCGTCAGCTCCGCCAGCCGGGCCGCCACCTCGCGCGAGTCCACGGGCTGCAACCGCAGCCCGCCGGGCACCGGCACGACCGGCATGCGCGCCATCTTCTCCGCCATCATGAGGACGAGGTCGTGGAACTGGGCCGCCCGCAGCATCGTCCACGGCACACCCGAGTCCATGATCGCCGTCTCGGCCGCCCGCTGGGTCCTGAACCAGCCCAGGGGCACGGTGTCCGCCCCGATGACCGAGATGTGGACGAGGTGCTTCACTCCGGCGCGCCGCGCGGCCCCCACCAGGTTCCGGGCCACCTTGTCGTCGCCCTTGTTGCCGCCCGCCAGGTGCAGCACGGTCTCCACCCCGGCGAGCGCCGCGTCGAGGCCCTCGCCGGTGAGCAGGTCGACGGCGACGTACTCGACGCCGTCGCCGGACGCGCCGCCGCTGCGGTTCAGCACCCGTACCTCGCGGCCGGCCGCCCTCAGCATCGGGACGACGTGGCGCCCCAGGTTGCCCGTACCGCCGGTGACCAGGATCGGGGAGGTCGTCATGGCAACTCCTGAACTGTTCGGTCCGGGAGCCGTTCTCCCGGTACTTTCGACTGCGCTGTGCGGATCTACTGCTCTGACACCCGGCGACGAAGGAATGTGACACGGTGGACGGACACGAATCGCTGACGGAGCGCTTCGAGGAGCGGCGCTCCCATCTGCGGTCGGTGGCGTACCGGATGCTCGGCTCGCTCAGCGAGGCCGACGACGCCCTCCAGGAGGCCTGGCTGCGGGCCGGCCGCGCCGATGTCACGAAGGTCGAGAACTTCGGCGGATGGCTCACCACGGTGGTGGCCCGGGTCTGCCTGAACATGCTGCGGTCGCGTGAACACCGCCGCGAGGACCCCCTCGACGGGCAGGTGGCGCACCCGGTCGTCCAGCCGGAGTCCGGGGGCGACCCCGTGCGGGAGGCGGAACTGGCCGACTCGGTGGGGCTCGCGATGCTGGTGGTGCTCGACACACTGGCGCCCGCCGAGCGTCTCGCCTTCGTGCTGCACGACATGTTCTCCGTGCCCTTCGACGAGATCGCCCCGATGATCGAGCGTTCGCCGGCCGCGACGCGGCAGCTCGCCAGCCGTGCGCGCCGCCGGGTCAGGGGCGGCGGCACGGTTCCCGCGGCCGATCTCGCCCGTCAGCGCGAAGTGGTCGGGGCGTTCCTCGCCGCCACCCGGGGCGGCGACTTCGACGCGCTGGTCAGCCTGCTCCACCCCGATGTGGTGCTCCGGGCCGACAAGGCCGTCATCCCCAGCCCGGAGCCGATCGTCGTCAGCGGCGCGCAGGTCGTGGCCAAGGGCGCGATGGCCGCCATGGAGCGCGCCCTGGCCACCGAGCCGGCGCTGGTCGGCGGACGCGTCGGCCTCGCGATGGCTCCGCTCGGACGGCTTCGCCTCATGCTCGCCTTCACGGTCACCGACGGCGGGATCACCGAGATCGAGGTGATCGCGGAACCGGACCGCCTCCGCGAGGTCGACCTGGCCGTCCTGGACGCCTGACCCCACGGCCCCGGCCCGCCACCGACGGCGGGCCGGGACCGTGGGCCGTACGATCCCGGCGTTCGGGGCACGGGGCCGCCATGAGGCGTGGCGTACGCGGCTGGTCACCGGGCGCCCGTGATCTCGGACGCCACCGGGACGCACGCGGGGCCCGGACAGTGAACTGGCAAGCCGCGTAAGCCGGGTGTCCCGACCAGAGGGTCGGACGGTCCCGCACGCCGAGGGCGCCGGCCAGAGAATCGGCCGGTCCCGTTCGCCGGGTGTCCTGGACAGTGAACACGCAAGCCCCGCAAGCCGAGCGTCGCCGCCATTGAACTGGCCGGTCCCGTACGCCGAGGGCCCCGGACAGTGAACCCGCAAGCCGTCCGCCAGTCGCCCCGGCCAGTGAACCGGCAAGCCCGGGACCCCGGGCGTCCCCGAAAACCCTTGGACGGGTCCGGCCGGAACGGGCGAGGATCCGCCCTTGTGACGATGCCGAAACCGCTGCTCGCCGAGTCCGCCGCCCGCAACAACGCCGAGTGGTGCGCGGCCATGAGCCGGGCGCACGGCCTGGCGGGCGAGTTCACCGCACAGGCGTGGGCCTCACCGTCCCGTACGCCGCCGTACTACCCGGATGCCGTGACCCTGGTGCCGGGCGCCGACCCGGAGGCGCTCACGGCCCGGATCGACACCACGGCGCCCGGCGCCTCCGTCAAGGACTCCTTCGCCGACCTCGACCTCGGCGCCGCGGGCTTCCGGGTGCTGTTCGAGGCGCAGTGGATCCACCGCCCGGCGACGGCCCCGGCAGAGCCCGTCGCGGGCCCCGTGTGGCACGTGGTCCGCGACCCGGCCACCCTGCGCGCCTGGGCGCTGGCCTGGGACGACGGCGACGGGCATGCGGACGTGTTCCGTCCCGGACTCCTCGACGACCCCGCCGTCCACGTGCTGGCCGGGGTCTCACCGGACGGCCGGGTGACCGCCGGCGCGGTGGCCGGCCGGAGTGAGCAGGTGGTCGGTGTCTCCAACGTCTTCGCCGAGGAGGGCGGCCCGGACGCGGCCTGGCCGTTCGTCCTGGAGGCGCTGCACCGGCTGCATCCCGGCCTGCCGGTGGTCGGCTACGAGCACGGCGACGACCTCACGGCCGCCCTCCGCCACGGCTTCGAACCCGTCGGCCCCCTCCGGGTCTGGCTGCACGCGGGACCCGGCGCGGAACCCCCGGCCCCTGCCTGACAGGCCTTGACGGAACGGGACTTCAGAGGTCTCGGTCCCCGCAGGCGCCGTCGGCGGTCGCGTCCCCGCCGGTCTCCCGCGTCACCCGGTGATGAGGCTGACGGCCCTGGTGCGCCCGGTGGCCGTACTCAACTGCCAACCCCGGCCTCCCACTTGCGGCGGCGGAGCGCGGCCTCGCTCATCAAGTGGCGGCTTCTTTGCAGGAGTTCGCCCACCTCCGGGTCACGGAACCGGAGGTGCGCGGACGGCCGCCAGCCCTGTACGGACCGCCCGGCCCGGGTGCGTACCGTCTCGTCCGGATCCTCCAGCAGACCGACCGCCGCCCGCAGCGCCGCGAGGCCGCCCAGCGCGTCGAGCAGTCGCAGCGCACCGATGCGGACGTGCCGAGGCCATGCGGAACCGGTGCGTTCCAGCAGCAGGTCGGCGGGGATTTCCGCCACGTAGGGCAGCAAAGCGACGGCCGTCTCGCGGACGACCCCGGGGGCCGGGTCGTCGAGGAGCGGGCGCAAGCGGTGCGTGTCCACCCGGTCCAGCGCCCGCAGCCCCGCCACCGCCCGCGCCCGCACCCCGTCCGCCGGGTGCGCGAGCAGCGGCCACAGCAGGCCGGCGTCCGCGCCCTCCCCGCACTCGGCGAGCCCGCTGACCGCACCGGGCGGCGGACCGAGACCCTCCGGCGCCGCGCACCGCTTCCGGTACCAGGCGGCCGGGTCACCTCCGTGCTGCCGTACGACGTAGCGGGCGCACGCACGCACCAGCGCCGACCGGTCAGCCAGGAACGCCTCCGCCTCAGCCGGACGCCCCGCCCGCCGCAGCGCGGTGACCCCGGCCGAGCGGGTACGCGGGTTGCGCGCGGACAAGAGGGGGAGCAGCACCTCCTCGTACACGTCCTCGTCCCCCACGGCCGTGAGCGCCGCCGAGGCGCACAGATCCTGGACCACGGTGTCCTCGTCCTCGGCCGCCACGCGGGCCAGCTCGGCGGGGCCGATCAGCCGGCCCTCCACGGCCGGCCCGTAGGCGAACCTCCGCACGGCCCGGTCGTGGTCGGCGAAGAGCGGTTCGAGGCGATCCAGGGGTGCCCGGCGCAGGGCCTCGCCGAGGACGTCGACGCCGAAGGCACCCCTGTCGCGGCGACCGACACGGAGGACGAGCGGTGCGAGGGCGAGGGCCGCGTCCAGGTCCAGCGCCTCGCGCAGCAGCCGCCGGGCGGCCTCGCGGACCGGGGCCGCCCAGTCGGCGCAGCGGATCACGACCAGGGGCAGCAGACCGGGGTACCCGGCCGCCTGGTGCACCGCCTCCTGACGGACCCGCCCGTCCCAGTGGCAGAGGGCGAGAGCCAGCCGGGACTCGTCGAGCCCGGGCCGGCCGGAGAGCTGCGACGCGGACCGGTTCCACCAGGACAGGTGCCGCAACCGGTGACGGGGCAGCGCGCGCACTCCCGCGTCCAGCGCGAGCCAGGCGCCGGGGTCCGCGACGGCGAGCGCGTCCCCGAGCGGCACACCGTGCGACAACCGCACCGCCGCCGCCGCTCCGTCTTCGTCACCCACGTCTTCCGGCATTTCCACCCCTTCGGCTGCCCTCCCGGGTGATCGTAGGGTGCCGGGCTCGTGCAGGCGTGCGAGATACGGCGCGTGATCGCCGACGGAATCCACCGGGCGCCCAGTGCCACGGGAGCTGGCGGAACCGGCGGGCGGCTCCCGCGCCCCGGTGCGTCTCGCGGCCGGCGTGCACCGGAACGGATTGCATAAACGTGCAGCGAAACGTATAGTCATGCCATCCAAGAGGAGGGTTTCATGGCGGTACGTGCGGCAGTGGCGGGAGCGAGCGGATACGCGGGCGGGGAACTGCTGCGTCTGCTCCTGGTCCACCCCGGGATCGAGATCGGCGCTCTGACCGGCAACTCCAACGCGGGCCAGCGCCTGGGCGCACTGCAGCCGCACCTGCTGCCCCTCGCCGACCGCGTCCTCCAGGAGACCACCCCCGAGGTCCTCGCCGGCCACGACGTCGTCTTCCTCGCGCTGCCGCACGGGCAGTCCGCCGCCGTCGCCGAGCGGCTCGGTCCCGACGTCCTCGTCGTGGACATGGGCGCCGACTTCCGGCTCAAGGACGCCGCGGACTGGGAGCGTTTCTACGGCTCCGCGCACGCCGGGACCTGGCCGTACGGCCTCCCCGAACTGCCGGGTGCCCGCGCCGCGCTGGAGGGGTCCAAGCGCATCGCGGTGCCCGGCTGCTACCCGACGGCCGTCTCGCTGGCGCTCTTCCCCGCGTACGTGGCCGGGCTCGCCGAGACCGAGGCCGTGATCGTCGCCGCCTCGGGCACCTCCGGCGCCGGCAAGACGCCCAAGGCGCACCTGCTGGGCAGCGAGGTCATGGGCTCCATGTCGCCGTACGGCGTCGGCGGCGGCCACCGGCACACCCCCGAGATGATCCAGAACCTGAGCGCGGCCGCGGGCTCGCCCGTCTCGGTCTCCTTCACGCCGACCCTCGCGCCGATGCCGCGCGGCATCCTCGCCACGTGCAGCGCCAAGGCCCTGCCCGGCGTCACCGCCGAGTCCGTACGGGCCGCGTACGAGAAGGCGTTCGCGGACGAGCCGTTCGTGCACCTGCTGCCCGAGGGGCAGTGGCCCGCCACGGCGTCCGTCCACGGTTCCAACGCCGTTCAGATCCAGGTCGCGTTCGACGCCGCCGCGCACCGGATCATCGTGATCAGCGCCATCGACAACCTGACCAAGGGCACCGCGGGCGGTGCCGTCCAGAGCATGAACCTCGCCCTCGGGCTTCCCGAGGACACGGGTCTTTCCACGATCGGAGTCGCACCGTGAGCGTCACGGCAGCACAAGGGTTCACGGCGTCGGGCATCGCCGCCGGGATCAAGGAGAACGGCAACCCCGACCTGGCCCTCGTGGTCAACAACGGGCCCCGCCTCGCCGCCGCGGGCGTCTTCACCTCCAACCGCGTGAAGGCCGCGCCGGTCCTCTGGTCCGAGCAGGTCCTCAAGGGCGGACTCGTCTCCGCGGTCGTCCTCAACTCCGGCGGTGCCAACGCCTGTACGGGACCGCAGGGCTTCCAGGACACGCACGCCACCGCCGAGAAGGTCGCCGAGACGCTCGACGTGAACGCGGGCGAGGTCGCCGTGGCCTCGACCGGTCTGATCGGCGTGCTGCTGCCGATGGACAAGCTCCTCCCGGGAGTCGAGCTGGCCGCGGCCCAACTCTCCGAGCACGGCGGTGAGAAGGCCGCCATCGCCATCAAGACGACCGACACCGTCCACAAGACCTCGGTGCGCCAGGGCGACGGCTGGACCGTCGGCGGCATGGCCAAGGGCGCCGGCATGCTCGCCCCCGGCCTCGCCACCATGCTCGTCGTCCTGACCACGGACGCCGACGTGGACACCGCGACCCTGGACCGGGCGCTCCGCGACGCCACCCGGGTCACCTTCGACCGGGTCGACTCCGACGGCTGCATGTCCACCAACGACACCGTGCTGCTGCTCGCGTCCGGCGCCGCCCAAGTCACGCCCGCCTACGAGGAGTTCGCGGAGGCCGTACGGGCGGTCTGCGACGACCTCGGCCAGCAGCTGATCCGGGACGCCGAGGGCGCCAGCAAGGACATCAAGGTCGAGGTCGTGAACGCGGCGAGCGAGGAGGACGCCGTCGAGGTGGGCCGCTCCATCGCCCGCAACAACCTCCTCAAGTGCGCCATCCACGGCGAGGACCCCAACTGGGGCCGTGTCCTGTCCGCCATCGGCACCACCCGGGCCGCCTTCGAACCGGACCGTCTGAACGTCGCCATCAACGGCGTGTGGGTCTGCAAGAACGGCGGCGTGGGCGAGGACCGCGAACTGGTCGACATGCGCTACCGCGAGGTGCACGTCGTCGCCGACCTCGCCGCGGGCGACGCGACCGCCACCATCTGGACCAACGACCTCACCGCCGACTACGTCCACGAGAACAGCGCGTACTCCTCATGAGCACCACGCGGAAGCACACCGCCCTGCCCAAGGCGCAGATCCTCATCGAGGCGCTGCCCTGGCTCACCCGGCACCACGGCCGGACCGTCGTCATCAAGTTCGGCGGCAACGCCATGATCGACGACGAGCTGAAGGCCGCCTTCGCCCAGGACGTGGTGTTCCTGCGGCACGCCGGCCTCAAGCCCGTCGTCGTGCACGGCGGCGGACCGCAGATCAGCGCCGCCCTCGACCGGCACGGCATCGTCAGCGAGTTCAAGGCGGGCCTGCGCGTCACCACCGAGGACGCGATGGACGTCGTCCGCATGGTGCTGGCCGGGCAGGTGCAGCGCGAACTGGTCGGACTGCTCAACCAGCACGGGCCGTTCGCCGTCGGGATGACCGGCGAGGACGCCCACACCATCACCGCCACCAGACACCGGCCGCGCATCGACGGTGAGTCCGTCGACATCGGCCGGGTCGGCGAGATCACCGAGATCGACACGGGCGCGATCGAGGCACTGCTCGCCGACGGCCGGATCCCGGTCGTCTCCTCGATCGCCCGCTCCCAGGACGACGGACATGTCTACAACGTCAATGCTGATACGGCGGCTGCGGCACTCGCTGCGGCTCTTGGTGCCGAGACCCTGATGGTCCTGACCGACGTCGAGGGCCTCTACGAGGACTGGCCGGACTCCGACGAGGTGATCAGCCGGCTCACCGCGAGCCAGCTGGAGAAACTCCTCCCGGAGCTGGCCAGCGGCATGGTGCCGAAGATGGAGGGCTGCCTGCACGCCGTACGCAACGGCGTCAACACCGCCCGGGTCATCGACGGCCGGGTCCAGCACTCGATCCTGCTGGAGATCTTCACCGACGAGGGGATCGGCACGATGGTCGTGCCGGACGAGGAAGAGGGGGACGCCGCATGACCGCCAACGAGGACCTGACACAGCGCTGGCAGGGCGCGCTCATGGACAACTACGGCACCCCGCGCCTGCCCCTCGTCCGCGGGGCGGGCACCAAACTGTGGGACGCCGACGGCAACCAGTACCTCGACTTCGTCGGCGGGATCGCGGTCAACGCGCTCGGGCACGCCCACCCGGCGGTCGTCGAGGCCGTGAGCACCCAGATCGCCGCCCTCGGCCACGTCTCCAACCTCTTCGTCGCCGAGCCGCCCGTCGCGCTCGCCGAACGGCTGCTCCAGCTCTTCGGGCGGGAGGGCCGCGTCTACTTCTGCAACTCGGGCGCCGAGGCCAACGAGGGCGCCTTCAAGATCGGCCGGCTGACCGGGCGTCCGCACATGGTCGCGACGGACGGCGGCTTCCACGGCCGGACCATGGGCGCGCTCGCCCTCACCGGCCAGCCCGGCAAGCGGGAACCGTTCCTGCCGCTCCCCGGCGACGTCACCCACGTGCCGTACGGTGACGCGCAGGCCCTGGCCGAAGCGGTCACCGAGGACACCGCGCTCGTGATCATCGAGCCGATCCAGGGCGAGAACGGCGTCGTCGTGCCGCCCCCCGGCTATCTGAAGGCCGCCCGCGCCATCACCGCCGCCACCGGCAGCCTGCTGGTCCTCGACGAGGTGCAGACCGGCATCGGCCGCACCGGCTCCTGGTTCGCCTACCAGGCCCACGAGGGCGTCCTGCCGGACGTCGTCACCCTCGCGAAGGGCCTCGGCGGCGGACTGCCGCTCGGCGCGACCGTCGCCTTCGGCCGCGCGGCCGAGCTGCTGAAGCCCGGTCAGCACGGCACGACCTTCGGCGGCAACCCCGTCGTGTGCGCCGCCGGACTCGCCGTGCTCGACACCATCGAGTCCGAGGGACTGCTGGAGAACGTCAAGCGCGCGGGCGAGAGGCTCCGGGACGGAATCGAGTCCCTCGGGCACCCGTTGATCGACCACGTCCGGGGCGCCGGCCTGCTGCTGGGTATCGTGCTCACCGAGCCGCTCGCGTCCCAGGCGCAGCAGGCGGCTCAGGACGCCGGCCTCCTGGTGAACGCGCCCGCCCCCGATGTCGTACGGCTGATGCCCCCGCTGAACCTCGGCGAGGACGACGTGGACGCGTTCCTCCGGGCCCTGCCCGGTGTCCTCGACGCCCTCGACGGGGACGGACGATCCGGAGAATGAGACGACGATGAGTCAGGCGCAGGAGCACGAGCACGAGCACGCGGGGCCCGCCGTGCCGCAGACCCGCACCGCACGCCACCGCCGGATCGTGGACATCCTCAACCGGCAACCGGTGCGCTCGCAGAGCCAGTTGGCGAAGCTTCTCGCGGACGACGGGCTGACCGTCACCCAGGCGACGCTCTCCCGGGACCTGGACGAGCTGAACGCGGTCAAGATCCGCAACAACGACGGCGACCTCATCTACGCGGTACCGAGCGAGGGCGGATTCCGCACCCCGCGCGCGCCGCTGGGCGAGTCGGCGAAGGAGGAGCGGATGCGGCGGCTCTCGGCCGAGCTGCTGATCTCCGCGGAGGCGTCCGCGAACCTCGTGGTCCTGCGGACTCCGCCCGGTGCCGCGCAGTTCCTCGCCTCGGCCATCGACCAGGCCGAACTGCACGACATCCTCGGCACCATCGCGGGCGACGACACGCTGATGCTGATCAGCCGGGAGCCGAGCGGCGGGCAGGCCCTGGCGGACCATCTGCTGCGGCTGGCCCAGAACGGGCACTGACCCGGCGGCCCCTTCGCGACGCGGCCGTGCCCCGCGTGGGCGGCGCGAGCGGGGGCAGTTGCTCGCACGGGGCTCGACGGCGATCCCCGCCGGCAGAGGTGCGTGCTCGTCCCGGACGAGGAAGCCGGTGTCCTCAGCCGGAACGGAGGGGGAGCCATGAACCAGTGGGCCTACGGTCTTCTCATCATCGCGGTCCCAGGAGTTGCGGCCTTCGCCATGTGGGCCCAGTCGGCGAGCGCGCGCGACTACTGGCGCCGCCGCCGAGGGCAGTAGACGCGGGGCGTCTGCCCGAGCCCGGGCCGGGAGACTCCGGGGCCGCCGGCCGCTCGCACTCAGGGGAGAGGGGCCGGCGGACGCGACGCGCGACAGCCGCCGGGCCGGAACGGGAGGCGGCGGGGCCGGGATCACCCGAGGCGCCCGGCCAGCCCGCTGGTGCAGCGCACCTCGTCGCCCGCCGTGACGAGCAGCGCCTCCACGTCCGGCAGGGACTCCAGCCAGCCGAGGCCCTCCCGCGAGCCCATCGCGAATGCCGCCGTGGCCCAGCAGTCCGCCCAGGTCAGGCGGGGTGCCACGACCGTGACGGCGACCAGGTCGGTGACCGCGGACCGGCCGGTCCGGGGATCGACGATGTGGTCGCCGCGCTCGGCGGTGCCGGAGGTGGCGACGGCCAGTTCGTCCGCGGCGGCGGCGGAGATCACGGCCGCCAGCCCGCCCGGCCGCAGCGGGTCCGACACGCCGACCCGCCAGGACCGCTCGGGTCCGGGCACGCCGAGCAGTTGCACGTCCCCGCCGCCGTTGACGCTCACCCCGCTCGCCCCGGCCCCCGCGAGACACCGGGCGGCCCGTTCGGCGGCCCAGCCCTTGACGATCCCCGTCGGGTCGAGCCGTCCCTCGTACCGCAGGCTGAACCAGCCGTGGCTCGCGCGCTCGGCCTCGGCGCCCAGCTCCAGCACCTCGGCGACCACCGGATCGCACCGCGCCTCCGTCAGCTCCCCGCGGGCCAGCCGGGAGACCTGGCTGTCCTCGCGGTACGTGCTGAACAGCTCGTCCACCCGGTGCAGCCCGGCCACGGCCTCGCGCAGCGCGGCCTCGACGGCGGCGGGCTCCCCACCGCGGACGTCGAAGGAGAAGACGGTCCCCATGACCTCCTCCGCGTGCCGCACCACGGCGGGGGTCCGTGCCGGCTCGGCCACCGTGTCAGCCACCGGCCTTGTCCAGGGCGGACTGGAGGGACTGCTTGTATCCGGCGCTGGTGTAGGTGGCGCCGGTGACGGTGTCGATGTCGGCGGTTCCGGCGGTGACGGCCTGTTGGTTGAGGCGGGGTACGGCGTCGTCGGTGACCTGGGTGCTGCGTCCGCCGCTGGGTGCCTGGACGGCCTCGGCCTTGGTGATCTTGCCGCCGGCGAGGGTGAGGCGTACCTGCACGGGCCCGTACTGGGTGCTGGCGACAGCGCCGGTGACCGTACGGGCCTGCGACGACTGCTGGGAGCTGCCGCCCTGCGGCGACTCCTGCCCCGCCACCGACTGCTGGGGCGCCCCGCCCGCCGACGCGGCGGCCGGATCGGACGCGGGCTTCAGCGACAGCAGCAGGACGATCCCGGACACGGTGGCGGCGGTGGCGAGCACGACGCGCCGAATGGGGTGGCTCTTCTTCATCGCTCCTGACTCCCGTCGCTCACATCTCGAACGACTCGTGATGGATACGGCGGGCGGGGACCCCCGCGCCGCGCAGTGCCTCGTACACCTGCTGCGCGAAGCCGGGCGGGCCGCACAGGAAGACGTCGTGGCGTTCGATGTCCGGCAGCTTGCGCCGCAGGGTCTCCGCGGAGATGTCCGGGCGCTCCCCGTCGGGGCTGTTCACCGCGTACATCAGCCGCGCCCCGCGCTCCTCGGCGATCGCCGCGAGCTCGTCCCAGAGGGCCAGGTCCTGCGTGCTGTTGGCCCGGTACAGCAGCGTCAGGTCGCCGGCCGCGCCGGGCAGCGTCTCGAACAGCGCCCGCATCGGGGTGATGCCCACGCCGCCCGCGACCAGCAGCACCTTGCCGCGGCTGCGCCGGGCCGCCGTCAGCGCCCCGTAGGGTCCCTCGGCCCAGACGCGGGTGCCGGGCTCCAGATCGCGCAGCGCCGCGCTGTGGTCGCCGATCGCCTTCACGGTGATCCGCAGCATGTCCGGGCGCGGCGCCGCCGACAGGGAGTACGGGTGCGAGCTGAGCCGCATGCCGGGCGCGAGGAAGCGCCA
The DNA here is from genome assembly GCF_055565855.1 of Streptomyces sp. NPDC028308. Taxonomy (NCBI): domain Bacteria; kingdom Bacillati; phylum Actinomycetota; class Actinomycetes; order Kitasatosporales; family Streptomycetaceae; genus Streptomyces; species Streptomyces sp. NPDC028308. The sequence goes on along the minus strand of NZ_JBVHTO010000006.1, from coordinate 215,218 downwards.
GCGGAAGAACTGCCCCGCCTCGGCGCCCATGCGGTGCAGCCGGCGGCCCCGGATCAGCACCGACACGATGCCGGGCGTCTCCTCGATGACCGCCTCGACGCGCATCCGGTGCCGCAGGTTCAGCCGGACCGGCACCAAGACGCGGTACCAGAGGACCAGGGCGGTCACCGACCCGTACAGCCCGTACCAGACGGTCTTCGCGGTGGGCTCGACGGCGAACTCGTTGCCGGTGGACAGCTGGTGCCAGAACGTCAGGAACACGGCCGCGTACGTGAGCAGGTGCACGTGGTACCAGAGGTCGTACGGGATCCTGCGCCGTACCGGACCGATCGAGATGAGCCCGATGAACAGCAGCAGGCCCGTGCCGATCGCCGCCTTGCCCATGTCCGGCAGCTGCTGGACCGAGTCGACGGTCTGCTGGACGACCCCGGTGAAGGTGCGGCCGGCCTGGAGCGCGTACCCGTACATGATCAGCACCAGGTGGGCGACGACCAGGCAGAGCGTGTAGCGGCCGCTCATCGCGTGCCACCGGGCGACCCGGTCCGAGCCGACGCGGCGCTCCAGCGCGGGCACCCGGGCCATCTGCAGCACCACGAGCGCCATCAGGTACCCGGCGAGCAGCCCGGTGATCCGGCCGGCGTTGAGCACCTTCCCGCTGCCGTCCGCGATGGACGGGGTGTTGCTCCACCACAGCCAGATCACCCCGGCCGCACCGGCCCAGACGGCGATCAGCAACGGGACGGCGGGCGAGCGTCGAGGGCGGATACGGCGCATGGTCTGGCGCCGCGCGGCGCGACCACCGGCGATCGTGGACACGGTTCCTCCGTGTTCCTCCGTGGGGACGGGGCGAGGGGAGTGGCCCCCTGGCCCAGAGATACGGCCCACGACGGCGGTCCGTTCAGAGGTCCCGCGCCCAACTGCGGCGCCGGGGGCCGGTCCGGTACGAGGACCGGCGCGTGGCACACCCGCGGGGGCGTCCGAACGGCTCGCTAGTACCGCGTGATCGCGGTCGCCCCGCCCGCCGTCCCGATCGCGATGTGCGGTTCCCGCTCCGGGTCCGCCCACCGCAGGATCCGCCGCATCGCCGACGCTGGCACGGACACGCAGCCCGCCGTCGCCCCGCGCCCGTCGACGTGGAGGAAGATGCCGGCGCCCCGCCCCCGCACCGGGCGCTCGTAGTTGAAGCCGATGACGAAGGCGTACGCGTACTGGTCCCGGTAGGAGATCAGGTGCTCGGACTCCGCGGCCCGGCAGTCGGAGGGGCGGGGCTCGGTCCAGCGGTTGTAGGCGCGGGAGTCGTTGTCCTGGCACCACCACGAGTTCCGGTGGACCCGGCGGTAGGGGGTGGCCGTCCCGCCGGGCGCGGCCTCGATCCCGAACGCGTACGGCAGGTCGTACAGGCCGGTGGGGGTCGTGTTCGTGCCCTGCCGACGCGAGGCGCCCTCGGTCAGCCCGGCGGCGCCGAAGCGGGCCGGCGCGGAACCGGCCTCGACCCAGCGCCCGCGGCGCCGCTCCCACCAGATGACGGTGCCGGTCGTGGCGGAGGTCCGGGCGGCCCGGGCGGTGATGAGCTGGCTGCCGCCGCCGGTGTCCGCCATCAGCTCCGGAAGCGCGGGCGGGCCGCTCGGGGCCAGGGCGAACAGGGACGCGGACGCGAGTGCGGCGGCAGCGAGGCGCATGGCTCAGACGGTAGTGGGGGGCAGCGGCAACGGCAGCCCGGGTAGGCCGTCCAGGCTGGTCGCCACGTGGTCCTTCTTGTGGAAGTACGCGTCCAGCGAGGCGTCGTCCTCGCGGGCGAAGCGCTTGGCGTGCAGATCACGGTCCTCGTCGTACGACATGAAGGGGACGGCGTACCCGCAGGTGTCCCGGATCAGGGCGGCGGTGACCACGACGACCGCGCGGAGGCCGTGCTGCGCCGGGTCGATGTGCGGGAAGTGCGCCAACAGCTCCCGGAAGCGCGGGTCGTCGCGGAAGACGGGCTCTCCCCGGCCGTGCACGCGCACGATGTTCGGCGGGCCCTGGAAGGCGCACCACATGAGGGTGATGCGACCGTTCTCCCGCAGATGCGCGATGGTCTCGGCGTTGCTCCCGGCGAAGTCCAGGTAGGCGACGGTCAGTTCGTCGATCACCGCGAAGGAGCCGGTGAGTCCCTTGGGCGAGAGGTTGACGGTGCCGTCCCCGGACAGGGGCGCGGTCGCGGTGAAGAAGATGGGCTGCGCCTCGATGAAGGTGCGCAGTCTGCCGTCTATGCGTTCGTAAGTCTTTCCCATGTCTAACGATTATCGGGCACGATCCTTTGCCTGTCTAAGGAATTGAGGGTTACGTTTCCGCGGGTCAGGCGACCGCTCGGGCCGGTGACGTGCCGACGTGGGTGGTGGCGGGCGTCGACTCCGATGGGTGCGAACGGCGGTCGTCGGCGCCGGTGGTGGCGGGCCGGGCCCTTCCGTGGCCGCCCCGGCCGGCGCACGGGGCGGCCACGGCGCCCGCGCCCGTCGGGAGCGCGGGCGGCCAGGGAGCCGGTCCCTGGGGCTCGGTGGCATCCGGCGGCGGTGGCGGAGCCGTCGGCGCCGGAGCCCCGTCTTCCCGGCCGACGGGAGGTGTGAACGTGGCGCCTGCGCCCGATGAGGCATACGAGAGACCGTGGTGCGTCGTTCACCAGGGCGCGGGCTCCCTCCCGGGTGCTCGATTGACGAATCATGCAGAGTTCTGCATACTCATGCATGACAGGGTTCGCGCGACGAAGGGAACACCGTGACGGAGCGCGCCGCGACCGCCCGCCCGGGTGGCCCCGGCACCACCGTCGCCCCCGGCCGGCGCACCGGGAGACCCCTGTCGCCGAAGCTCGCCGCGACGCGGGACCTCGCCCGACCGACAGCGTGAAGACCACCGCCCGCCCGCACGCGCGGGGAGGCGGCGGCACACCCACAGCCTTGAGGAGCAGAGCAAGTGAGCAGCAACAGCGGTGACGTACGGCTCTGGGGCGGTCGTTTCGCCGACGGTCCCGCCGAGGCCCTGGCGAAGCTGTCCGCGTCCGTCCACTTCGACTGGCGGCTCGCGCCCTACGACATCGCCGGTTCCCGTGCCCACGCGCGCGTGCTCCACAAGGCGGGCCTGCTCACTGCCGACGAGCTCGGACGGATGCTGGACGGACTGGACCGGCTCGAACAGGACGTGGCCTCCGGCGAGTTCGTCGGAACCATCGCCGACGAGGACGTCCACACCGCCCTCGAACGCGGCCTTCTGGAGCGCCTCGGCCCGGACCTCGGCGGCAAGCTCCGCGCCGGCCGGTCCCGCAACGACCAGGTGGCGACCCTCTTCCGGATGTACCTGCGCGACCACGCGCGGATCATCGGCGGCCTGATCGCCGACCTCCAGGACGCGCTGGTCGGCCTCGCGGAGGCGCACCCCGACGTGGCGATGCCCGGCCGCACCCATCTCCAGCACGCCCAGCCGGTGCTGTTCGCCCACCACGTGCTCGCCCACGTGCAGTCCCTGTCCCGGGACGCCGAGCGGCTGCGCCAGTGGGACGAGCGGACCGCCGTGTCGCCGTACGGTTCGGGCGCGCTCGCGGGTTCCTCCCTCGGCCTGGACCCCGAGGCGGTCGCCGCGGACCTCGGCTTCGAGCACGGCAGCTCCGGCAACTCCATCGACGGCACCGCCTCCCGGGACTTCGTCGCCGAGTTCGCCTTCATCACCGCGATGATCGGCGTCAACCTCTCCCGCATCGCCGAGGAGATCATCATCTGGAACACGAAGGAGTTCTCCTTCGTCACCCTCCACGACGCCTTCTCCACCGGCTCGTCGATCATGCCGCAGAAGAAGAACCCGGACATCGCGGAGCTGGCGCGCGGCAAGTCGGGCCGCCTCATCGGCAACCTGACGGGCCTGATGGCCACGCTCAAGGCCCTGCCGCTGGCGTACAACCGCGACCTCCAGGAGGACAAGGAGCCGGTCTTCGACTCCTGCGACCAGCTGGAGGTCCTGCTGCCCGCCTTCACCGGCATGATGGCCACGCTGACCGTCAACCGCGAGCGCATGGAGGAACTGGCCCCGGCCGGCTTCTCGCTGGCCACCGACATCGCCGAGTGGCTGGTGCGGCAGGGCGTGCCGTTCCGCGTCGCGCACGAGGTCGCCGGCGAGTGCGTGAAGGTCGCCGAGGCCGACGGCGTCGAGCTCGACGGGCTCACCGACGAGCAGTTCGCGAAGATCTCCCCGCACCTGACGCCGGAGGTGCGCGGTGTCCTGAACGTGCCGGGGGCGCTGGCCTCCCGCAACGGCCGCGGCGGCACGGCGCCGAGCGCGGTCGCCGTACAGCTCGCCGAGGTCAAGGCGGACCTGGCCGCGCAGCACGCCTGGGCCACCGCGAAGAAGTAGCACCCCGCGTCCGCGAGGGCGTCGCGGGTTACGTTGGTCGCAAGCCGTCAAGGAGCCGACCCCAACGGAGCCCGCGATGCCCTTCGCCCGACTCGCCTCGGCGACCACGCCCACCGCCCACATCGGCCTGGGCCTCGCCGCCGTCGGCCGCCCCGGCTACATCAACCTCGGCCGCGAGGACGACCTGCCGGCGGAGCGCAGCGTCGACGCCCTGCGCGAGCGCACCCACGAACTCCTGGACGCCGCGTACGCCCAGGGCGTGCGCTACTTCGACGCGGCCCGCTCCTACGGCCGCTCCGAGGAGTTCCTCGCCGACTGGCTGCGCGCCCGTCCCGAGGTCGACGACGTCGTCGTCGGCAGCAAGTGGGGCTACACCTACACGGCCGGCTGGCGCACCGACGCCGAGGCGCACGAGGTCAAGGACCACGGGCTCGCCACCTACGAGAGGCAGCGCGCCGAGACCGCCGCGCTGCTGGGCGACCGCCTCGACCTCTACCAGATCCACTCGGTGACCCCGGACAGCCCGGCCCTCACCGACAAGGAACTGCACGCGCGGCTCGCCGAGGCCGCGGCCGGGGGCCTGTCCGTCGGGTTCTCGACCAGCGGGCCCGCCCAGGCCGACGCCATCCGCGCCGCGCTCGCCGTCACGGTGGAGGGCGAGCCCCTCTTCCGGACCGTCCAGGCCACGTACAACGTGCTGGAGACCTCGGCCGGGCCCGCGCTCGCCGAGGCGCACGCCGCGGGGCTCGGCGTGATCGTCAAGGAGGGCATGGCGAACGGGCGCCTGGCTGCCCCGCACGCGCCGGGCGCGGTCCAGGACATCGCTCGGGAGACGGGGCTGACCGCCGACGCCGTCGCCCTCGCCGCCGTGCTGCACCGGCCCTGGGCCGACGTCGTCCTGTCCGGCGCGGCCACCACCGGCCAGCTCGCCTCCAACCTGCACGCGGCCGTCGTCACCCTCGACGAGGGACAGTCCGCCCGGCTGAACGCGCTCGCCGAGGACCCGTACGCCTACTGGGAGCGCCGCGCCCAACTGCCCTGGCACTGAGCACCGGACTCACCGCCGCACCCCGCGACGGTGAGCTCCGCATGCCTCCAGTGAGACAAAGTTGTCTCATATGGTCTACCCTTGTCTCATGGCCGTCGACCGTGACCACGTACTCCGCAGCGCCGCAGCCCTGCTGACCCGCAAAGCCACCTCCACCATGGACGAGGTCGCCAAGGCGGCCGGGATCAGCCGTGCCACGCTGCACCGCCAGTTCGCCGGGCGCGACGCCCTGGTCCGCGCGCTGGAGGACCTGGGCATCCGGGAGTGCGAGGCGGCGCTCGACGCGGCCCGGCTGGACGAGGGGCCCGCCAGCGAGGCCGTACGCCGGCTGGTGCGGGAGATCGAGCCGGCGGCCGGCCTGCTGGCGTTCCTGGTCACCGAGAACCAGCTGTTCGAGGGGGACACCCAGCACGAGGGCTGGGCCCGGCTCGACGCCCGCATCGCCGCGCTGTTCCGGCGCGGCCAGGACAGCGGCGAGTTCCGCATCGACCTCACCCCCGCCTGGCTCACCGAGGCCCTCTACGGGCTGATCGGCTCGGGTGCCTGGGCCGTGATGGACGGCCGGGTGGCCGCCAACGACTTCCAATTCATGATCGTCGAGCTGCTGCTCGGCGGCGCACTACGGAGAGTGGAACCATGACCAGCACCGACCAGCGGACCGTCGCGGCGGAGGTGGAGCGGCGCCCCAGGCGCTGGCTCGCCCTCTCCGTCCTCGTCCTCGCTGTGCTGCTGGTGGCCGTCGACGCGACCGTCCTCGGCCTCGCCACGCCCTACATCAGCGAGGACCTGCAGCCCTCCGGCACCCAGCTGCTCTGGATCGGCGACGTCTACTCCTTCGTCATCGCCGGCCTGCTCGTCTCCATGGGCAGCCTCGGCGACCGCATCGGCAGGAAGCGCCTGCTGCTCGTCGGCGCCACGGCGTTCGGCGCGATCTCGGTGCTCAACGCCTACGCCACGTCACCGGAGATGATGATCCTGGCGCGGGCCCTCCTCGGTGTCGCGGGCGCGACCCTGATGCCGGCCACGCTCGCCCTGATCCGCAACCTCTTCCACGACCCGCGCGAACGCAGTCTCGCCGTCGGCATCTGGGGCGCCACCGCCTCCGCCGGCACCGCGGTCGGCCCGGTGGTCGGCGGTTTCCTGCTCGAACACTTCTGGTGGGGCTCGGTCTTCCTCATCAACCTGCCCGTGATGGCGGTGCTCGTCCTCGTCGGCATCAAGCTGCTGCCCGAGTCGCGCAACCCCGACCCGGGTCCCTGGGACCTGATCAGCGTCGTCCTCTCGCTGGTCGGCATGATCGGCATCGTGTACGCCGTCAAGGAGGCCGCCACGCACGGGCCCACCTGGACGTCGTCGGGCGTCGGCCTGCTGGGCGCCGCCGCACTCCTCGGCTTCGTGCGCCGCCAACTCACGCTGCCCGCACCCCTGCTGGACATGCGGCTGTTCCGCCACCGCGGGTTCTCCGGGGCCGTGCTGGCCGACCTGCTGACCATCCTCGGACTGTCCGGGCTGGTCTTCTTCCTCTCGCAGTACCTGCAACTCGTGCAGGGCCGGGCGCCGTTCGAGGCGGGGCTCGCCGAGATCCCGGCCGCGGTCGGGGCGGTCGCGGCGGGACTGATCGCGGGCACGGTCGCCCGGCGCTTCTCGGTGCGCGCGGTCGTCTCCGGCGGTCTGGCCGCCGTGGGCGCGGCGCTCGCGGTGCTCACCCTGCTCGGCGAGTCCACCGGCTACCCGCTGATCGGCGCCGCGCTCCTGGTCGTCGGCATCGGCGCGGGCTTCTCGTTCACCGTCACCGCCGACGTGATCCTCTCCAGCGTGCCCAAGGAGCAGGCGGGCGCGGCGTCCGCGGTCTCCGAGACGGCGTACGAACTCGGCGCGGCCCTCGGCATCGCCGTGCTCGGCTCGATCGTGACCGGCGTCTACCGGGACTTCGCCGGTCCCGCGGGCACCCCTGAGGCGGCGCGTGAATCCCTCGGCGGCGCCGTCGAGGCGGCGGCCGGACTGCCGGCCGACACCGCCGAGGCCATGCTGTCCTCGGCCCGGGGCGCCTTCGTCGAGGGACTGGCGCTCGCGTCGGGCGTGGGCGCGGCGGTACTGCTCGCCACGGCCGTGGCGGCATGGTTCCTGCTGCGCGGCCAGCGGCTGTAGAGCACCCCGCGTGTCGGGGGAGCGGAACGAAAGCGGGCCGCGGGGGGGGGGCCGGGGCCCCCCCCCGCCCCCCCCCCCCCCCGCCGGGCGGGGGGTTGAGGGCCGAGCCGGAGGGTGGGCAAAGAAGCAGCTAAAAAATGCCGGGATGGGCGCAAAA